>CAJTOJ010000012.1 GCA_910577665.1 uncultured Acetatifactor sp. | reverse complement strand
TTGTAACAAAGAGAATCCCGTATTTATGCGGGTTCTGGCGTTTCGCAAACGCCTAAGCACACCCAGTATGAAAGGAGACTGCGATGGCTAAACAAAAGAATTCTGTCACAGAATATCGCAATTACTATCTGCCCATGCATTTTCCCGTGTTGCTGCTAGCCGGCGACTACTGGAAGATTTCCGATATACCCAGTGGCAGGCTGCACTTCCACAACTGCCTGGAGATCGGCATCTGTCACTCTGACAGTGGTTTTATAGAAGTCTTTGGGAAACCCCTTCCCTTCAAGGAAGGGGACGTGACGGTGATACCCAAGAATGTTCCCCACACCACCTATAGCACGCCGGGCACGGAGAGCCACTGGTCTTATCTGTACATGGAGCCAAAGGAATTGTTCCGGAATATCCTTCCTGCCTCCTGGGGATCATCAGACCTGACGGCCCATTCCTGTCAGAATTTCCAGCCTATCTTCAGCAGGCAGGAGTATCCTTCCCTCTACAACCTGGTCACGGCAGTAATCAGGGAGCTGGAAGGGCAGCAGCCCAACTATCAGCTCAGCGCCAAAGGACTGTTGTTGTCTCTCTACATTGAGATCACGCGCTACCATTTCCAGAGCAAGACCGAAGCCGTCCCCGATGGCAATGTATCCACACAAAAAGACAAGCAGGAGGCAGACAATGCCCTGGTGATCGCTCCTGCCCTGGATTATATTGAAGAAAATTATATGCAGCAGTTCTCCATCGAGCTTCTGGCAGATCTGTGCCACTGGAGTCCCACTCACTTCCGCAGGGTGTTCCATGATATCATGGGCACCTCACCCCTGGACTTCATCAACAGCACCCGGATTTCCAAGGCTTGTAACCTGCTGCGGAGCACGGAAGAATCCATCCTGAATATTTCTGAGATGGTGGGATTTCACTCTGTGTCCAGCCTGAACCGCTATTTTGTGAAAATCATGCGCATGTCTCCCAGAGAATACCGCAAGCAGATGCAGTATTCAGAAAACCGCGCTGAGAACCAGTCCATTCTGGAATATTCGGGATGGATGTATCCTGAGAAATGATATTGTATATCCCCTGTTTTCCAGGCCCATTCCCGCGCATCCCAAAAGCCGCAGCATGGATCCATGAGCCTGCAGGGCGTTCTATGCTTTCTTTCTGTACTGCACCGGGGTACAGCCGTATTTCTTCTTGAACAGCCTGTTAAAATGCTCCACATTTTCATACCCCACCTCCGCCGCCACGGACTCCACTGTCTGGTCTGTCTCGCGCAGCAGCGCACAGGCCCGTTTCATGCGCTCTTCTTTCACGGCATCCTGGAAGGTCACTCCCGTCTTTTCCTTAATATATTTGGACAGATAGGGCTTGGACAGGTGGAATGCCTCCGACAGTTCTTCCAGCGTCACATGGCGGTACCCATTCTGTATGGCGCTGACCAGGTCTACGATACGTTCCTCCCGGCCTCTGGTAATCTGTTTGCTCATTGCCAGCTTATTTACCGCCACTGCCAGAGCCGCAATAGAAGCTTTGATGATGTCCTCATTTACCCCCACACCCCAGTAGAACGTACCTTCCTGGACGATTCCCACATAGGCAGCCGCCCTGGCGCTGGATCCCCTGGAAATTGCATGTTCTTCATATACCGTCAGCTCATAGTCCAGTCCGAAGACAATTTTCAGGCAGTTGCTCACTGCGTCCAGTCTGCCGTTCCCCCGGGTCTTCACTACCCTGCACTGCCCGCCCTGGTCTATGGTGACTTCCGCCAGGATCCCCCTTTCCTGCCGGAAATGGCATTCCGGGATCCGGAAGATCCCCTTCGGCGCAATATAGGCCTCCTGGAAAATGCCGTAGATCTCCGCCGGTGACAATTCCTTGTGTTGTCTGTCTGATACCCCCTTTACCAGATAGCCCACCTCCTCCTTCATGTCCACCGGCAGGGAGAATCCGAAATGCTGTTTCAGCACAAAGGCCACACCCCCTTTTCCCGAAACACTGTTGATGCGAATCACATCGGACTCATAGGCCCTGCCCACATCCGCAGGATCCACCGGAAGGTAGGGCACATCCCACCTCTTCCCGCTCTTCCCTGATTTCTGCCAGGCCATGCCTTTGCTGATCGCGTCCTGGTGGGACCCGGAGAAAGCCGTGAAGACCAGATCCCCTGCATAAGGCGTCCTCTCATGGACCTTCATACCCGTGAGCCGTTCATAGGTGTCACGGATCCCGCAGATGTTGGAGAAATCCAGACCACTGTCCACACCATGGCACATGGCATTCAAAGCCAATGTCACGATGTCCACGTTTCCCGTGCGTTCCCCGTTCCCAAACAGAGTACCCTCCACCCTGTCGGCTCCTGCCAGGATCCCGAACTCCGCATCGCTGACACCACATCCCCTGTCATTGTGGGGATGGACGCTGAGTACCACATTTTCCCTGTACTTCAGATGCTTATGCATATACTCTACCTGGCAGGCAAACACATGGGGCATGGCCACCTGCACCGTGGTGGGCAGATTGATGATAGCCTTGCGCTCCCCCTCCGGACGCCATACATCCAGCACCGCATTGCATACTTCCAGGGCATACTCCATCTCCGTCTGGGAGAAGCTCTCCGGGCTATATTCAAAGGTAAAATTCCCCTGTGTCTGCTCCGCCATACGCTTTAAAAGTCCGGCACCGTCCACTGCCAGCTTCTTGATGGCTTCCCTGTCCTTCCGGAACACCTGCTCCCTCTGCTCCACAGATGTGGAATTGTAAAGATGTACCACTGCGTGAGGCGCCCCTTTGATGGCATCGAAGGTCTTGCGGATGATATGCTCCCTGGCCTGGGTAAGTACCTGGATGGTCACATCCTCCGGAATCATATGCCCTTCAATCAAGGTACGGATGAACTGATACTCCGTGTCTGAGGAAGCCGGGAATCCCACTTCTATTTCCTTGAACCCGATCCCCACCAGCATCCGGAAAAATTCCAGCTTCTCCTCCAGTCCCATAGGTTCCACCAGGGCCTGGTTGCCATCCCGCAGATCCACACTACACCAGATGGGTACCTTGTCCAGGGAATCCTTCTTCACCCAGTCATATGTGATCCCGGGCGGCAGGAAATAAGTCTTGCTGTATTTGTCTTGTATGGGTGTGCCATTCTGCATCTTTATACCTCCCTGTAGACTATGACGAACAAAGCAAAACCATCATAGCATAGATTTTATCTTTCCTCAATGATTTATTTTATTTGTGTTCTTGATCTGTTTTATTCTATCATTTCTATTTCACTCCTTTTATTTTACCCCGTCATCCAGTTCCCCTGTAAATCCACCAGGCGTGTGTACCAGATCCTCCCTGGTTTTCTCTCCTTCCCGTCTATACTCCCATGCATCCCAATGCTCCACCCCCAGACGAAAACCGGAAGTTTAGAAGACATACACAACCTGCCCTGGCAGCGTTCTGCTTTTGATATGCAGACCGGCGCACAACAGCCCCAAAACCGTTAAGGCATGCATTTTTCGTTTCCAGGTGTCTGAATGGCATTGGGAATCTTATTTCAAAATTGATTTTTTATGCTTGTTTTTATTGTGGCCCTACTATGATCCACTTGATCTATTTGTATATTTCTTCCAAACACCCTGTTTTCACCTTTTTCCATCCATCACATAAAAGGGCTTCTCAATGCGGATGTCCCTATGGTAGAATAGGAATGGCGAGGAACATTGAATCGTCCTCTCAGCCAAGTATGCACACAGACAAGGAGGAAACCTATGCATTCACCCCTGGAAATTGCCCGGAGTTACATTGAAATCGGTATCCATAAGACAAAACTGCCTGCCTTCAAAATGGTCCTTCTGGGGATCTTTGCCGGACTGTTCATCGGATTTGCAGGCATCGCCTCCACTGTAGGCGGCGCTACCGTGGAGAATCCGTCTCTGTCCCGGCTGCTCAGCGCCTGCCTGTTCCCCGCCGGAATGGCTATGGTACTTGTGTCCGGAAGTGAACTTTTCACTGGCAACAATCTGATTGTCATTGCCTTTTTAGACAAGAAGATCAAATTACGGGCCATGCTGAAAAACTGGTTTTTCGTCTATATCGGCAACTTTATCGGCGCAGGGCTGGTAGCCCTGCTGGTGGTCTACGGACACACACCGGATCTCTTCAGCGGGGATCTGGCTAACAGCATTGTAAAAGCTGCCACACACCGCACCAACCTTACCTTCCTGGATTCCTTTATCAGAGGCATTCTCTGCAATATGCTGGTGTGTATCGCTGTGTGGGCGGCCTTTGCCTCCAAACAGGTGGCCGGAAAGCTGCTGATGAGTTTCTGGCCGGTGATGCTCTTCGTCCTGTGCGGATTCGAACACAGCATTGCCGATATTTATTTCTGTCTGGCTGGCATCTTCGCTTCCTGGGAGTACGATATCACCGCAGACGGGTTGAACATGGGCACTTTTCTCTTGAAAAGCCTGCTTCCTGTAACCCTTGGCAACCTGGCAGGAGGCTTAAGCATCGGCATCGGCTACTGGGTAGTCTACCTGCGCCATACACCATGGTATAAATTCTCCATCGAGTCAGAGCAGGAGGAAATGGATATTGCAGAGGAATATTAACAGATAAATTGACCATTGCGACAGAATATACCATCTTTCGTCTTGAAATCTTGGATATTTAGGAGTAAAATAGTATCGGTTTGGGAATCTGGCTTTTTCCTGGCGGAACAGAAAACATCCCTGCGGAAAAAGCGTTTTCAAATACTGATAGTATGCCCGGTGAAGCGGGCAAGGAGGTACATAATAACTATGAAAAACTGTCAAAACAAATGGGTGCGTGCCGCGATTCCGGCATTGCTCCTTCACTTCAGCATCGGTACAGTATACTGCTGGTCTATCTTCAGCCAGGAGATCGCTGACTATATCGGCTTCTCTAAAAGCGCCACGGAGTGGGCTTTCAGCTTTGCCATCTTTTTCCTGGGCATGTCAGCTGCATTCCTGGGCAATGTGGTAGAAAAAGACATCCACAAATCATCCTTGATTGCCGCCATCACCTTTGCCCTGGGCATGGCAGGTACCGGATTCTTCATTTATTATGGCGGAACCCACCAACACAGCCCTCTGGCCCTGGTAGGCATCTATGTGTGTTACGGCTTTATCATGGGCGTGGGTCTGGGAACCGGGTATCTATCCCCGGTAAAGACCTTGATGCTCTGGTTCAAGGACAAGAAAGGTCTGGCCACCGGACTGGCCGTGGCAGGATTCGGCGGCGCAAAAGCCATTGCCAGCCCCATTATGCAGGCACTCCTTGAAAACCTTGGCGAGGGCGGTATCTACAAAATGTTCTTCATCCTGGCTGCCGTTTACTTTGTCATGATGTTCGCAGGCCATCTGCTGCTGGCAAAGCCGGAAGGCTGGCATGAGCCTCAGAAGAAGGAGAAAGGACAGGGAATCCTGGCCACCATCAAAACTCGTCCCATTTCAAATTATATTGGAATCTGGCTGATGTTCTATATCAACATTACCTGCGGTCTGGCCTTGATCTCCCAGGAGAAGATGATCGTAAAATGTATCGGCCTGGCAGGCATTGTGGGTATTATCTCCACCGTTTCCGCCATCTTCAATGCAGGTGGACGGCTTGGTTTCTCTGCCTGGGCAGACCATCTGAAGGACCGGAATACGATTTACAAGCTGATCTTTGTCCTCTCCATAGCTTTCACCGGAATCACCATTCTGACCGGAGGCATCCAGAACGGAGAGGGCCATATCCTCCTTGTGGTTCTGGTACTGGCCTTGATCTTCATGGTAAATGCCGGATATGGCGGCGGTTTCTCCAATGTACCCACCCTGCTCTCTGACCATTATGGTATGGGCAGCATCAGCGCCATCCACGGCATCACCCTCTCTGCGTGGGCTTTTGCAGGACTGACCGGCAACCAGATTGCCACCTTGATCGTGAACAATACCGGGAAATTCTTTACCGATTCCCACGGCAACAGCATCAATCCCATCGGGTACCAGAATGTACTATACTTTACCATTGTACTGTATGTAGTTGCACTGCTGATCAGCCTGTTCCTGGTAAAGCCCTATAAGAAAGAATCCTAGGGCAGGCCATTTGTGTCAAAACCAGGCGGTTCCCCGGAAAGCAGGAGCAAAACAGCCTGACAGGAATCTGTTCCAACAACCACCCCCATAAAGTCGTCCCATGGCTTTATGGGGGTGGTTCAGCTTATCATCCGTCCATCTTGCAAAGTATCCGTTCCACTGTCCCCCGAAGTTTTACACTCCACTCCCCACAGCTTATCTTCTCTGTGGCCAGGGACAGATAGCGGAACAGGGACTCTGCTGCAAAGGCAAATACCACCATCAAGAAGATACAGATCTCTGACATCTCACTCATGGCAAAAAGCTTTCCCAGGAAGATCCCGGAGAAGAGCAGGCCAAACACATTCAGACCCAGGATCCCTCCTTTCATCCGGTTGAACGGGTAACTGATCTTGGCCAGGATCATGAAGCCCACCACTGCCAGCAGCATGGTGGATGCCGTGGCGATATCCTCTTTGGGCAGGGAAAACACCCGGCCACAGATCACCAGACTGCCTACTGCCAGCAGATCCGTCAGTCCTGCCGGGAACGCCTTTAGCAGGACGTTCCGGATAAAATGTCCCTCGATCCGATTCCGGTTCGGCTCCAGGGCCAGCAGAAATCCCGGAATCCCGATGGTAAACATACTGATCAAGGATATCTGGGAAGGTTCCAGAGGGTAGGTGATAGTCAGTACCGCGGAAAACAGCGCCAGCAGTAAGGAGAAGATGTTCTTCACCAGAAACAGGCTGGCCGACCGCTGGATATTGTTTACCACACGCCTGCCTTCCCATACCACATCGGGCATATGGGCAAAATCCGAATCCAGCAGGACTACCTGGGCTGCCTGGGCCGCCGCCTCACTGCCGGAAGCCATGGCCACACTACAGTCCGCATCCTTCATGGCCAGGATATCATTGACCCCGTCTCCGGTCATTGCCACTGCATGACCGGCCCTCTGCAGAGCCTGTACCAGCAGCTGCTTCTGCCGGGGTGTTACCCGGCCAAAGACCGTATACTGTCCTGCGGCTTCCTCCAGCGATTCTTCACACTGCAAGGTTCCAGCATCCACAAAGCGTTCTGCACCCTCTATGCCTGCCCGCCTCGCCACTTCCGACACGGTTTCCGGATTGTCCCCGGAAATCACCTTCACCGCCACTCCCTGCTCCTTAAAATAGGAGAATGTCTCCACAGCATTCTCCCGGATGGGATTGGTAAGAATGATATAGCCAAGCGGAAGGACCTTCCCCAAAAATGCCAGGGACTCCTCTGTTATCTTTTCTCCTGCCGCCGTCCCATCTTCCCATAATTTTTCTGCCAGCCCCTTTTCTGCCTGCACTTGCGTCAGTTGCCCCTGCAGGGTTCCTGCCTCCTGGCAATTCCCTGCTGCCAGCCCCATGTACAGTTCCCTCTGGCTTTCGCATGCACTTACATTAGGAATATGTGCTTCGCATTTGCCCATTACCAGCACCCGGTATCCTTTCTTCAGATAGGGGGCAATCTCACCGGATATGGAAGGGTACGCTTCCCTCATGACGGATTCCGGGGCACCCAGCACATATTTTCCATCTGAAAACAGAGCAATACTGTATTTTCTGGATGAGGAAAAGGGAACCGTGGCCAGCAGGGTACGCAGAGATGGGCGGTCGCCTTTCTCCTTGCCAGGATCTTTCCCGGAAAATCCAGCCACATATTCCCGTATGGCCTGCATGGTGGCATTGTTGTCTGGTATGGCTGCCGTATAGTCTGCCAGCAGGGCTGTCAATCCAGTGCCTTCCGGGCAGGCTCCGCCTGGATCCGGGTCCTGTATCTCCTGGCACACCCCGCCCGGATCCGGATCCTGTATTTCCTGGCACACCCCGCCTGGATTCGGATCCTGTATCTCCTGGAATAGTCCCCCCAGGTCTTCCAGATCCCAGGCTCCGCCACAGGGCAGGATCCCTGCCACCTGCATTCCCGGTTCCGTGATGGTTCCGGTTTTATCCACGCAGAGTACATCCACCCGGGCCAGGGCCTCGATGCTCTTCATATCATGGAGCAGGACTTTGCGGCCTGCCAGACGGATGGTGCTTAGGGCCAGGGCCGCCGTTGTGAGCAGGTACAGCCCTTCCGGAATCATGCCTATGATGGCAGCTATCATGGATACAATGCTGGTCCGGATCGTCTCCCCGTTCACAAAATAAGCCTGGGCAAACAGCACCACCCCCACCGGAATAATGAGGATGCCCACCCACTTTACCAGCTGGTTGATGGAGCGGACCATCTCTGACTGTTCCCCGCTTCCCATGGCTTTGGCCTGAGCCGTTAGTTTTGATATGTAGGACTCTTCCCCCACATGCTCCAGCTTCGCATAACATTGTCCCGACACCACATAGCTGCCGGAGAGCAGTGTGCTCCCTGTCTCCTTCCGAATCTCGTCCGCCTCCCCGGTGAGAAGGGCTTCGTTTACACAGACGCTTCCCTCCAGGACCCTGGCATCCGCACAGATCTGGTTCCCGGCGGACAGCAGCACCACATCATCCTTTACCAGCTCCTCTGAAGGAATCCGGGCCTGTACATGATCCCGTATCACAACTGTATGGGGTGCATTCAGCATATTCATCTTATCCAGGGTCCGTTTGGCACGAAGCTCCTGCACAATGCCAATGATGGTATTCCCGATGACTACCGGCAGGAAGGTGAGACTCCTATAGGATTCCACCATGCAGAGCAACACTGCCAGAATTAGGAAGATCAGGTTAAAGTAAGTACACAGGTTAGACAGCACGATCTGCCTGGCAGTCTTGTCCGTGGTGATGTCTGCACGGTTGACCAGACCCTGGGCAATCCTGTCCTCTACCTCCCGGGCAGTAAGTCCGGCAAGGTTTTTGTGCGGTGTGTGTATCCCTGTAACTGCGCCACCGATGTCTTGCGCCATATTCCCCGCGGGTCTGGTGGTGCCGGCTTCCTTGTCTTGCATGTCTTCCTTGCCTTCTACGTCTTCTTTTCCTTCCATGCCGCTTCCTGCCATTTTATCTCTTGAAATTTTCACACTGTCTATATCCTTCATGCAGTCACTACCTCTATTTTCCAGTTTATGCGACAGCATACCAGTTTTTTCTAAAAAATATGCGGGAATATACCTTAATATTTCTTAAAGAATTCCATAAATAAGATAGGTTTTTGTTTCATCGGACGGTCTTTCCTATCAGACAAAAAAACCAGGCTCCGGGCAGCCTGGTCCATGACTTGTCTCTATTCTGAAGCCGGCCCTTTCACCGCTTTGGGCCGTTATATCCATACTCATCCAGGATCCGTCTGGCCTGGGCCACGGTATCCTTGTCCGTCCTGTAGATGGTATATTCGCTTAAGGATGGCAGCCCCATGGGAACCCCTTCCCTGCGGTAACGCATACCACTGTCCACTTCCTTCCTGGCCGACATATGATAACAACCGATTCCTGTCTGTGCCAGGAAAAGGCGGATCCTGTCCGGATTCACACCGGCTCCGGCCATGATCCGGGGACCACCTGTCTCCTGTTGCAGCCCGTCCAGACGTTTCAAAAGGGGCAGGCCTGTGAGACAATCTTTCTCCTGTCCGGAGGTGAGGATGGTGTCTACCTGCAGGTGGCAGGCACTCCTGTACGCTTCCATGGGATCAGCACACAGGTCGAAAGCCCTGTGCAGGGTAACTTTCATACCATTTTCCCTGGCCAGCCCCACCAGTTCTTCCATCCGGCCCATGTGCAGACTTCCGTCCTCTGTAAGGCATCCCACCACGATTCCTGCTGCACCAGCCTTTCCAAACAACTCTGCCTCCCTGGCCAGCACCTTGTATTCATAGGCTGTGTACAGGAAATCCCCAAACCGGGGGCGCAGCAGGACCCGGATGGGAATATCCACCCGTTCCCGGACCTGTTCAAACAGGGCCAGGCTGGGTGTTGTGCCCCCTACCACCAGGTCACCGCACAATTCCAGGCGGTCTGCACCGCCAGATACTGCTGCCAGGGCAGATTCCACACTGTCCACACAGCATTCCAGAAGATATGGTGTTGGATTCATCCGCTTCCTCCTTACTGGCCGCCCTCCAGGCAGCCTGTTTCCGGACTCCGATTTACAATATCCTGTCCATCCCTTCGGTCATGTTTCCGGATATCTGCCTTCTCCTGCCTGGATAAAGGCCGTCTCCACCGCCGGTCACTCCCCCAGACTTAAGAAGGCTTTCCTGCCCCCGCCGTCCCGGCCTACTTTCCCGATCTGACCGGATCCGTATACAGCCTGCCTGCTTCCGTCCCTGTCCGGGTCGGAATATTGGATAAACCACTGTTCCATCTGGTTTTTCAAGGAAGATATCTTCTCCTGCACCCGGGGGTCTGCCGATGATGCCAGGTTATTCTCCTCCCCGGGATCTGTTGCAAGGTCATAAAACTCATTTTCACCGTATGGATACCTGTGAATGTATTTGTACGCCTGGGTGCGGATCATCCTTGCCGGGCCATACTCATCGAAGACTACCACTGCATCCCGCCCGTCCGGCACCTGTCCCTGGAAGATCTCCTGGAAGCTGCGGCCCGGGCAGCCTGCATCCGGCATCTCTCCCATCAGTCCGGCTATGGTAGGCAGCAGGTCATAATGGCTGTACAGGCCCCTGGCTACCGTCCCGCCCCGGATGCCCCGCGGATACGTGACCAGCATGGGCACCTTCACCGCCGTATCATACAGGTTCACGGGAAATGTCCCATTCCCCTTGCCAAAGATCCCATGATGTCCCATACTCATGCCATTGTCAGCCGTAAAAATGAAAATCGTATCTTCCCAGAGGCCTTTCCCCTTGAGGTAGTCAATCAGTTTTCCAATGTCACTGTCCATGGCCGAAATGGCCGCATAATAGCCCCGGAGCCTCTGCTTCCTGTCTCCCCCGGTGTAAGGTGTCCCCCACCTGTGGGGCGGCACATCCGGCGTCATGTTTCCTTTCGTATTCTCCATATCCGCTCCAGGGTCACATTACCCTTATATCTTACACAATATCCGTCATAAGTTCCAGAACCGTGTCATATCCTTTTTCCACAGCAATCTGCACAGGTGTCTTGCCCTGGTTGTTGGGATGGTTGTAATCGGCGCCCTTCCTGATCAGATACCGGGCATCTCCTTCTGCTCCGGACTCCAGTGCGTAGTGCAAGGCTGTGTTCCCCTGGTTATCGGTCCTGTTGATATCCGCACCGGCCCGGAGCAGTTCCTTGGCCATGTCCTTATCGGTATTGCGCATCAGGACAGTGACACCATCCAGATCTGCACGGTTCACATCCACACCCCGCTCCAGAAACAGGGGAAGAAGCTCCCTGGTGAAATACGTCACCAGCTGAAGGGGCGTAGTCCCATTCTCATCCGGAATATCCAGATGTTCCAGACATTGAAGCACCGCCGCCTGCCGCTCTATGTCGTGTCTGTTGTATCTGTCGTATCCCTTTCCCAGCAATACACAGTGGGCAGGCGTTTCTCCTTTGTGGGTCTTCATGGTATCATCTGCGCCTGCTGCCAGAAGCAGCCTTACCATATCCACTAGGCCCTTGGCACAGGCCAGATGGAGTGCTGTCATGCCTGTTTCCCTGGGCCCATCTACTGTCAGATTCACGTCAATCCCTTTATCCAGCATAACCTGTACCATGTCGGTATGGCCGTTTTCCACTGCCAGGTGGAGTGCCGTCCTCCCACTTTTGTCCGTCTGTTCCATGGATTCCCTGGACAATAACTTTGCCGCCTGGGCAAAATAGTCCTCACCTTCCCTGTATTCCCTATGGTTCTGGGATGCCAGGATATGGGCAGGCGTGCGCCCTCCTATCACATCCTTGTCCATATCTACCCCCAGCTCCACCAGTTTGTGCAGGATTCCCACCCCACAATAGGCACGAAGACATTCATCCCGCAGGCAGAGCATCTCGCCTGTGTAACAAACAGGCATGGTAAAGTCAATTCCTGCGTCCTTGCAGACATCCAGTACAACAGCTCTCTCATCAGATACCAGGGCATTGTGCAGGATGCCTGCCACATCCCCCAGTTCATCCTCATCATCCGGGTCGATCTGACGAATCATCTTCTTCGCCAGGTACAACGCCATACTTAATCCATCCTTGTCTGTCTTGCTCACATCACAAAAAGCATTGTTTGTCAACTGCTCCAGCGGAAACAGCTCCATGTCCTTGCCGGGAACCGGAGTAGCGCCATAATCCAGCAACGCCAGATACATGCTCTGGTTCGTAAAATCAATGGCATGCAGTAGGGGAGTCACCCCCTGGCTGTTGGCCACATCCAGCAGTCCGGGACACTGTTCCATCAGCTTAAGCGCTGCTGTCTTGTGGCCATTTCTCCTGGCCATCATCAGCAAAGTATTCCCATCCGGATCTATGTAGTCGGTCCTGGCTCCCTTTTCCAGGAAAATCTCCGCCAAAGGCCAGGTGTAGCTGGAACTGTATTCTGTGGACAGCAGCCTCTCCAGGGGAGCCAGCCCGTCCCTCCCCTTCTGGTTGATGTCACAGTTTAACAAACGGGCAATCTCTCCCCTCTGCTCCACACTAAGATCCAGGCAGCCGGAATTCATCACCGGAATCTCCTCCGGGAGCCTGGGATAAGCCAGAAAATGGTATGCATTCATGCCCCTTTCATCACAGATATCCTCCCTGGCTCCATATTCTGCAAGCAACCGTACCATGGCCAGATTCCCCCGGGAACAGGCCAGGTGAAACGGCGTAACGCCATGGCCCTGATGATCTGGCATATTGACATCCTCTCCTGTTATCCTTCCATCCCGGAGCACTCGTCCCACCTGGTCTATAAAATTATGCCACACCAGCAAGTGAAACAGGGTAAGGCCCCCCCGGCCCACCGGTGCCAACAGTGTGTCCCTATCGCAGCCTGCCAGGCATTCTTCCGCCCCCTGGATGACATCTTCCTCCAGTATACTATATCTATAAATTGCATTCTCAAAATCGTCCTCCCACCAGGGAATGAATTTTGCCTGGTTGTAGTTCTCACTGGATGATACCAGCAAATCTGTCAGTTTTTGGATATCCATAGCAACCTCCTTGGAATCATGATACGCATTGTGGATTTATTATACACCATTTATAGATGGATGCCTATCCTTTTATCCATGAAGCAGGAAAGAGGCTGTTATTCTATGTTAAGAAAACGGGTCAAAAAGCCGGCTATTGTTGGTAGATTTTCACTGCCAGATCTCTTATACTTGACTTGAAACAAAACGCAGGAGGTGACGAATATGAACTTAGGAACAAACCTTTTCAATGCCCGCAAAAAACGTGGGCTATCCCAGGAAGAAGTTGCCGAAAGGCTGGGTGTGAGCAGGCAGACGATCTCAAAATGGGAGACAGACGAAACCCTGCCTGACATCTGCCAGTCCAAAAAGCTGGCGAATCTATATGGATTGTCCTTAGACGAACTGATTGCATTTGACATGGAAGTGAAGGAGATCCAAGAGATCATCGACAGGACAAGTGACAGTGTTTCCGAAAAAATCAACTGGACCGAAGCATGGGGCAAAAAATACCCGGTTCTTGCCACCTATCAGAGCAAGGTAACAACATCGGTATACGCAACAGGGCTGAACCGGATGCTGGAGGATCTGGAAAGTACCTATGGCTATAGTGAGCTGGATGCTTTTCTCGTCCTAAAAGACATCCTGGCCAGCATATGGAAACTCCGGAAAGGGCAGAAATAGCATCTGCCCTCCCCTCCATTTCCCGGGTGTCCTCACGCACCTGGTTCATTGCTCGCGGAAATAAAGCTTACATTCCCCAGATCATTCTCCGCAAGCTGCCGCAGGTTTTCTTCCAGGTCTCCTTCCCTAAGTTCCAGCAAATAACGGAACTCTCCGAAACCGGACAGATCCATCTTGAAATTGGTCTCCCAGGTATTGTTCATGATCCAGCTGTATATGGGGCGGTGGTTGTTTTCTTCCCTGTTATCGCATAGCAGAATGGGATGGTGTCTCATTTCACCCATGTACAGCAGCGGGGTATCCAGGGTATTGATCAGGATACCCTCCCCATCCCTCTGATACAGCACGCCCTCGTCTGCCATGTAATATTCCATATTGCTGCCTGGCAGCTGATCCACTCCCGGCCGCATTGCCACTTTACCATTGTGAATATGGAGACTGCTGCCTGGCAGATCCAGGCTCAGAGGCAGATATATACTCTCAATATCCTCACACAGTGTCTTGGCAATCCGGTAAGTGAACTCTATTCTGGGCAGCTCTCTGTACAGTCTGAGAATCACGCTGCTGTGGCTGGTTCCCTCCAGTTCATAGACCAGCTCCACCCTGTCAAACACAGGACCGTGATCCAGGATCCTAATGTCCTGCAGCTCTCCCTGGCACTGCACTCCATGAAGCCCCCGGATATTCCGTCCCAGAGCGGCCCGCTCCCCATAGACCCCTCTTCTGATGCTGGTATTTTCATAAACAGGCGTGAACATATTTTCCAGACCCGGCCTCAGCATCTCCAGGGCTGCTTTTTTGTGGTAAAAAGAAGTGATGCCTTCTCCCACCCGGTAACAGATCCGAAACCACTGGTTCTCCAGCCGATAAGGGAGCCGATATGTCTCCGCATCATATTCATTGACGATATCCCGCACTCTCTCTGCTCCCACCCAGGCAGTACGGGTATAAAGCCCCTGGTCCTGCGCCGGCTGCTCTTCATAGGCAAAAAGCTTCTCTTCCTTCGGCCCGAACTCTGCCAGGAAGCTCACCAGTACACCCCTGGGATGAGAGGAGAGCTGCGAGGGTAGCACCTGGCCGGTCTGCCTGTCTGTTATCTTCATTCCGGACAGTCCCATGGTTTCCACATAGAATTCCACGGGAAATACACCCCTGCTGCCGCTCATGGAGATCACCTTTACCTCACCTGCATTGTTGTAATAGCGCAGCACATCCCCCAGCAAATGGCATTGTTCACTCTTACGCATGGCCGCCGCCTCATGGGCTTTGGAAGCATAGGCGGTCTTACGGATATCCAGGTTCGTCACCATGGTCTCATATGGGTTGCTGATGGTAGCCGAATGCCCCCAGGTATGTTCCGCGTAGAGCAGGGCATTGTCTTCCCCCGCCTGGGCAAGCCGCCCATTATGTATACCTGTCTTTTCCTCCAGGCGGTCACAGATGCGGGAAAGACGGAGCGCCTCCTTGTAATGCTTCACCGCATAAGGCGTGCTGCCTACGCCATTGCCCCACCAGTCATTGATGGCCCCGCGGTATACCGGTGCATCTGCCGTTTTGTCCTTGATCAGACCATAAAGTTCCTGCAGGGTGACCATGTGCAGCATTATCTCCTGCCCATAGTGCTGGTTAAATGCGTTTACCATAGCGATAACAGCCGGATTGGCAGGTGCATTGTCAGAAAACACACCGCTGACACTGGTGATATAGAAATCGTAGGCATAACCGCTTTCCTCATATTCCGCAATACTGCCAAGCAGCCGTGTATGCAGCGTCTCCAGGGCTGTGGCAGCCCCTTCTTTCCCAAAGTAGTTCTCCGTCATGTAATTCACATTTTTGCAAAAAACGATGCCAAGGGAATTCCCCAGGTTATAATGCTCCCCATTCCACACCAGAAGCCTCCTGCCAGCCTCGTTTTCCCAGAAATAAGGCTTCTGGTTCTGATACAGGGGATACATGCCGTGGTGGGTGTGGATATTGGTAAAAAGGAATTGCACCCCATTGTTCAGAAACACGTCCCTGGCTCCCAAAGAAATGCCATTGATGTCTGCGTTCATAGCTACCTGCACAGGAAATCCCTGTGCCGTGAAGAGTGCCTGCATTTCCCTGGTCTTGTGATCCAGCATCTCCACATCTGCCAGATCGTTAAAATTAAGGTAGGTGGCAGAGATACCAATATTACCTTTTTTTACCAGTTCAAAAAAAACTCTCTTTTCCGCTTCCGAAGCACTCTCCAGGAACCGTTCCACGCAAAGGTAAGTCTCACAGTTCCATTTGAAGTCCTTCTCCTGGCTGTTTTCCGCATATCCTTTCTTGAGAATGGATATGACATTCCTAATATTCTGGACCTGGTTATAGATCACCTGCTCCTGTAGGTCTGTGTAGCCAATGTCTGTGTGTGAATGATGTATGATGTATACGTCCTTGATCTGCTTTCCCATACTGCATCCCTTTCCTCCACGTTTTCTTTGGCAGCCCACGCGTTAAAGCTCCCGGAAATGCCTTCCAGGGCTATCAGATTGTCTTCCCGTTTCTACTGCCATTCCCAGAGCACATACCCATGCTGCCACAGGTTCTGGCGCAAAACATAAACATGGCTCTTTTCCATGCAATCATACCATCCCTGGCTTTATTTGTAAACATTTATTTGCGTTTTTTATATATGTATATACATAACACTTTATTGTTCGCACTCCTATCAGGCAGACGTAGATTCCATCGCTGTATACTGCTTCCCATGCTGTCATCTGTTGATTTCTATCTGGAAGCTGCTCCGGCTGGCCGGATAATAACTCTCCGTGTACTCAATCACCTGCCCCATCCGGGTATAACCCTGGGACGTGATAAAAGCAGCCGGTTCAAAAGGCGTGACTCCCAGCTCCGCTGCAACCTCAGCTGGTGGCATGACCACTTCCAGTCTCCGGGAGGCATGCACCACCGACAGTCCTCTGTCATCCAGGGCCTCATAAAAAGAAGTATCCGTGAAATCCAGATCCGGCATCTTTGGGAAAAGGGTAAATGGCACGTACACCGTGGTATACACCACCGGGGCATTGGAGTACAGGTTCTCCAGATGCCTTATCCTCACCAGACGTATAACCATGTCCCCGGCACCGATCCTCAAGGCGTCCCCCACCTGCTCCCCGGCTTTTTCCGTCTGCAGGCACAACACCTTTGTCCGTAAGATGCGGTTTTTCTTCCGGCTCTCCTCCCGGTATCCTGTGACAAAGCTGGTAGACTCATGTACCAGCTTGGGCTGTGCCACAAAAGTGCCGCTGCCTTTCACCCGCACCAGACGTCCTTCCCTGGCCAGCAGGTCCAGTGCCTGCCTCACCGTTGGCCGGCTGACCCCAAGAGCCTCTGCCAGTTCGTTCTCTGTGGGTATCCTGCCTCCCAGCGGATACTGCCCCTGCGCAATCTGTCCACGGATGTGCTCCGCGATCTGCATGTAACGTGCCTGCATTGTCCTTCCCCTTTCCTGGTATGCCCTAATCCTGCAAGATGCTTTTCCTATCCGCATTGTAACATACATTCCATGAAAATCCTCCCCCTTATTTGTATTTTCTGACAGACGCAAGTTCACAGGTGTTGTTTTTCATGGAAACCTACAGGGTATCAGTCCCTATCCCGCCACATCCGGTTATCCATTGTCATTCCAAGGCAGCAGGAAAGGTACACACCTATTATGTTATACCGTGCAGGTTCACATTTCACATTTATGTCTATACATATTATTGTTTTATATATAAGCATTGACATATTGTCAATCCTGACCTATACTCTGTATGAATCCTTTACAATGTACTTTTACAGGCAACGCACTGCTGTAAAACAAAGCAAACTGAAGTGCGCGGAGCTTTTTGCATCAGACAGGAGGTATCTTTTATGGACGCAGGACATGCCTTCCGCCAGTTTCCCGCTATCCGGATCCATGATCATCCGGCATCGGCCTTTACAGGCCCGGATGCCATCCGTCAGCAGTTTACCCGCATATGCCAGGGAAGGAAAAGAACCATAATCGTTGCAGAGTGCTATCCCGGAGTAGACCAGACAGAACTGCTGGCACTGTTTGCCCCACTGGAACCATTGGAGCACATCCACAGTGATGCCCTGGCCCTGGCTCCGGAAGAGATAGATGCGCAGATAGAACGGGACCTCACCGATGACGATCCGGTGTTCGGCATCATGACCTCCAGGCATCTGGAAGAATTTTTCCCCGCCGGGAACCTGGAACGCGCCCGGCACAGGATAGCTGCTGTCAGGTCTGGCGTCATACTGGTCTACGGGGTAGGTGCCTCTCTGGTATGCAAAGGGGATATCCTGGTGATGGCTGACATCACCCGCTGGGAAATCCAGCTGCGGTACCGCAGGGGCCTGTCCAACTGGCGGACTACCAAGAAGGACCTGCCGAAGAACAAGAAATACAAAAGGGGATATTTTGCCGAATGGCGCTGGGCAGACCGGGTCAAGGACCGGCTGCTTTCTGAAATGGATCTCTATCTGGATATGACTGCGGAAAAATCGCCTGCCATGGTCACAGGGGATGCCTACCGGGATGCCCTAAGGCAGGTGGCAACCCAGCCCTTTTGCATGGTACCCTACTTCGATCCAGGGGTATGGGGCGGCGACTGGATGAAAACACATTTTGGCCTGCCAGAAAACGGCTCCAACTATGCCTGGAGCTTCGGCGGTGTCCCGGAGGAGAACAGTCTCCTGCTGGATTTTGGCAAAGCACTGGTCCAGACCCCTGCTCTGAACCTGGTCCATTTCTGCCCCAGGCCGCTTCTGGGAGAGCGTGTACACAGCCGTTTCGGGGCAGAATTTCCAATACGTTTTGATATGCTGGACACCATCAATGGACAGAATCTGTCCCTGCAGGTACATCCGCTGACAGAATATATCCAGCAGCATTTCCACATGCACTACACCCAGGACGAGAGCTATTACCTGCTGGATACCCAGGGGGAAGCTCCCTGTGTCTACCTGGGCGTGAAGACCGGGACTGACCCGGAAGCCATGGTACAAGCCCTGGAACATGCACAGACAGGCACAGCTCCCTTTCCCGCGGAAGATTTCGTGAACCGCATTCCCGTGAGGAAGCACGACCATGTGCTGATTCCTGCGGGAACTGTTCACTGCTCCGGTGCAGACACCATGGTGCTGGAGATCAGTGCCACCCCTTATATCTTCACCTTCAAACTGTGGGACTGGGGGCGGCTTGACCTGGACGGCAGGCCCAGACCCATCCACCTAAGACACGGAGTGGCCAATATCCAGTGGAACCGCAATACCCAATGGGTAAAGGAAAACCTGGTAAACCAGATTACCCTGGTGTATGCAGATGAAAAAGGTACCGTGGAGCGCACCGGTCTCCATGAGCGGGAATTCCTGGATACCTTCCGGGTCAGCACCGCCAGCAAAATCCCCATCCACCGCAATGGCAGCGTCCATATGATGAACCTGGTAGAGGGCAGCAGAGCCATGCTGACATCAGATCAAGGACAGTTTGCGCCCTTCCTGCTGTATTACGCGGAGACATGCACCATCCCGGAGGCGGCAGGGCCTTACTCTCTCCAGGCCCTGGACGGGGAACCTGTCAAAGCCATGATAGCCTGCGTGCGCAGCTGATCCGGATACCTGCCCTGGCATTATCTTTCTCCATTTTGTCAAGGCTTACCATATCAAAATAGGAAAATTGCTTATATCCCATTTCCCTGGCCTTATTGAGAACTTTCACTCTGGTGGAATCAGCCAGGGATCCTGTATTGTTGATCGCCTTAGAAACAGTATTCCGGGCCCCCCCAGCGCATCCGCAATATCCTGTATCGTAACCCGGTCAGCCATAGTATCTCCTCTTCCATAAAGATTCTCCTGGCCTTCATCTGCCCTCTGATCCTGGCAGGTTCCAGAAATTATTCCAAGTCATATTTTATGACATCCATTACCGCCTCACCATCCGCAAAAAAAGAGATTCCTTCTGCGGACTGGTCTGTATAGAAGGTTATGGTCAGCACCTGCTCTCCATCGTTTACGAATACCTCCGCGCTAAAACGATCCAGAATGATCCTAAGTTTCAAGTCACCTTCTTCTACATGGACCAAACTTCTTCTCTGGTGTATATACGCTCTCCTGGATCCCGAGAATTTCCGGTCCACTTTCAGCAGGGACTCATGAGGCCGGAAACTGATTGCGGTATGGCACGCGTCATCCTGCGCAAAACGGACAGCAAACTTCCGGAGTGTTTTCCCCTGCTCTTCCAGGTGAAGCGTGATTTCCATGTCGATCTTTCTGCCGCTGATACCGTTCATCTGAATGGTTCCTTCAAAGGCAACATTTTCATACCGGACCTCACATCTCCGCAGTCTTTCCAGTTCCCTCACCGGCCTCTGGCACAGGCGTCCCCGTTCTATGGACAGTTCCCGCGGAAGGCTCATCTGGCCAAACCATACGTGCTCGGTATCCCTAAGATTGCAGGTATCCCAGTTCTGCATCCAGCCGATCATGATCCGTCTGCCATCCGGGGCCGCTAACGTCTGGGCCGCATAAAAATCAATCCCGTAGTCAATCGCCTGATCACACTCCTCTGTAAAAGTGTTCGTTTCTTTGTCATAGTCCCCGATCAGACACAATGTGCCATTCCCATTATGGTATTCGAATCCCTTCGGCATCATGTCCTGGGGACTGGTAAGCAGCACATACTTACCGTCCAGTTGGAAGAAATCCGGACATTCCCACATTCGTCCGAAGCGCCCCTTGTTCTCAGCCAGGATGCTTAAGAAATCCCAATGAATGCCGTCTTGACTCTTATAGAGCAGGATCCTTCCGTCCTTGTCCTTAGTGCAGTTGCCCACTACACAGCGGTATGTCCCGTCCTCTTCTTCCCATATCCTGGGATCCCGGAAATCATTCCTGCTTCCTCCCTCTGGCAGATCCCTTGCATCCAGCACGGGATTTTGCGGGCATTTCTCATAATCCCTGCCATCTCCTAATGCAATACATTGTGTCTGGATATCCTGGAACCCTCCTTCCACGCGGGGTTCCTTCACCACTCCTGTATACATCAACAGATGCCTTCCATCTGGCAGTTCCAGTGCGCTTCCCGAAAAGCACCCATCCTTGTCATAAACGGTATCCGGAGCAAGTGCTGCCGGAAGATATGTCCAATGAAGAAGATCCTTGCTTACGGCATGCCCCCAATGCATGGATCCCCAGACGGAATCATAAGGGTAATATTGATAGAATAAATGGTATTCTCCCCTGTAATAAGAAAAACCATTCGGGTCATTCATCCAGCCCACCCTTGGACACAGGTGAAACACCGGACGCTCTTCCTTCCGGATCCCCGTCTCCATTGCCTCTTCATATTTTCTAGCTTCCCGTAATGTCTGACTCACCATGCAAATCCTCCTAAATCACTTGCTTTCTTTTATAAAATCATATACTATAGAATCAATTGGTCCATATAAAGGAGTTGTTATGAAAACAAAAGTTACCATTCAAGATATTGCTGATTCCCTGCACCTGTCCCGAATCACTGTGTCCAAAGTATTGAATAATTCTCCAAATGTCTCTGCAGAGACCAGGGATCTGGTTCTTAAGAAGGCCCAGGAAATGAATTACAAGCACCTAAATACAGCCGTCTTTTCCAATGCAAAAGCTTCTGGCCCACAAGTCAAAAGTTTTGCATTTGTCATGCATATGACTCCCGATGCCTTCCACATCGGTTCGGGAATCATCACCCAGCTGGAGCAGGAAATCCGTACAAAAGGATATTCCCTCACTCTGCACTCCATTACAGAAGAAGATATTACTTCCTTAACGCTCCCCCCTAACCTGAACAAGAATCAGACTGAGGCGATTGTATGTCTGGAACTGTTCCATCCGGAATACAGCAGGCTGATTTGTTCTCTGGGAATCCCCGTGCTGTTTATCGATGCCTGCATTGATTTTCACTCCTTAAACCTGAACTGTTCCCTGTTACTGATGGAAAACCGGGTCAGCACACACCAGATGCTTGCAGCCCTCTGTGAAAAGCATAACCTGGTCTCCATGGGTTTTGTAGGAGACTGTCGTCACTGCATCAGCTTTCAAGAACGCTATGAGTCCTTTTTTCTGACCGGGGCGGAATACGGAGTGGATACCCAGCCCTACAACATCATTGCAGATGACAGCAAATACAGCCAGGCCGGATGGATAACAGAGCAGCTTCGTAATAAAGAGCGGCTGCCCCAGTTATTTTTTTGTGCCAATGATGTATTGGCACAGGCCCTTATCCACAGCCTGGCAGATCTGGGTCTCCGGGTTCCCGAAGATGTCCTGGTATGCGGCTTCGATGGCCTTCCTTCCCCGAATGCCCTCATGAACAGTCTCACCACCATCCGTATACCATGTAAAGAGCTAGGCACCTGCGCAGCCCAGCTTCTCTTCCAGAAAATTCAATATCCCGACAGCGTTCCTTTTACCATTTACCTGGATACCCAGATCTGTTTCCGCAACTCCGCTCCGTAATCTTTTGACGACCCGGCAGCCTTATCCGGCAGCCGGAGTCCTCAAAGTGATATCACAAAATACCGCCTCTGTACTATTTGCAAATATTCCCCAGTGTACCGCACCTTCAACGGATTTATAGATACGGTTGCTGAGCGCCTTCGTATCATTGATGTAGAGAACCGCTATCTCATTTTCCATTACCAGCTTTATATGGTATTCTTTCCCTGGCTCAAAGAAAAAATTAGTGGAAATCACCGGCTCCGCATAGGCGATCCTGGAAAGGACACATCCCTCAAAATGTATGGAATTGTTCTTCGCATCCAGAACCAGTCCGGTATATTTTCCATAATCATCACCACTTCCAAAAGCAAAACCGGCATATCCTTCCGAGCCTAAAGAGACCGTGCATTCCAGCAGCATGACAGGATCACGTAAGCCAAACTCTGCCAGGGCCACCTGGTCTGCGCTGGCTGACAGTCTGTATGCATCATTCTCCTTGGCCACATCACCCACCGTCCCCATTGCAGCAGGTTTCTCCTCCATAACAAAATAGTCCTCCAGGCCGGAAGGCTCTCTCACCCCCAGTGTACCGTCTTCTTTCTGTACAAGCTCATGGATTACCATATTTCCTGCCCAGTCATAGATCCCCGTATCCTTTGGTTCGGATTTTCTTCCCACCCATCCACAGAGATATCTTTTCCCCGCGAATTCTGCGGTTTTTGCAGCATAAAAGCAGAAACCCGTTCCATCCAGCACATTGTCCGCCGGTTCCTCAAAGGGTCCATAGGCAGACCTGCCCATGGCATAATAAGTTACCCGGTCCCAGCTATAGAAAAGATAGTAATAGTCACCCAGTTTGAACAGATCCGGGCATTCCAGCATATATTGCTTTTCCGGGGCATACAGGGGATCACATAATGTCCACTCCGACAGATCCTTTGATGTGTATCTTGCCACAATCCCGCCCAGTTTCTCATCACGGGCAGCGATCAGCAGCCAGTAACATTGTTCGTCCTCCTTCCAGAAGACAAATGGATCCCTGAAATCCTCCCCCGAATACTGGTCCGGCGCATAAAAGGTATCTTCCGGAATCTTAGTCCAGTTTACATTGTCTTCACTGACAGCATGCATCACGCATTCCTTATTCAGACTCTTTTCCGGGAAGGTATCGTTGTGCCCTGTATAAAAACAATGGTATCTGCCATCCTGCGCCTTGAGTACACTCCCTGTTCCAATGGCCAGATCCGGATCCTCAGGGGAATCTCCAAACGGAATTACCAGTCCGTCATCCCTGTACTCATAAAAATTTGTCGTGGAAAACTTATAGATGGGATGATACCCCATACCATTGTGATCCGTATCGTATAAGTAATACAGTTGAAGCCCGCTCTCATCCGCCATGGGCATGACATCTCCTACCCATGCATTCTCAGAAGTCGGATACAGGCGGTAGGGCACGCTTTCATAATTCTCCACATCTCCTGCCTCACTTTCTTCTGTCTGTTCCTTGGTCTGGTTTCCAGGCGCCTCCACGTCTTCCGCCTCCTGGGATTCTTCCGTCCATATTCCAGGGACATCCGCCCCCTGTGCCTCAGGAGGCGCCTCCTGTCCTGCACATGAAGTAACTGTGACAAGACAGGAAAGCACAAGTAAGGAAACGAATTTCTTTCTCATTGTCCTACTCTCCCAATGTAATCGTTGCACCTTCTTTGATCTGCTCATCAGCATTTGTGGCAAAAGTGCTTACCGGGGTGCCGTCTGTCAGACCCGAGAAAATAGTCCAGTTTGCATCCCAATATTTTTCGATTCCGATGGGTGCAAAGTTAATGTGTTCTGACAGCGTGTTCATAAGATCTACCTGTTCCTGGCCGTACAGCGCAATCCTGGTGCTGTTCTGCCACTCGTGCAGCATCTCATACGCCATCCTTGCAAAGACTGCGGCCCCCTCCGGATTTGCACTGGTGACGGGAATGGAAAATCCTGTCAAGGCTCCCCCACAGTCATAGGTCTGACCGGAAGGGCCAGTTGGCAGGGGCGCCCATTCGATTTTGTAATCACATTCATACGCAGTAATAGCTGCAAACCCATATTCGCAGGTCATGGCCAGCTTACCGCTCTTGAAATCACTGATAAACTTATCTCCATCGGGAATCATTATGAATTTGTCCTTAATGTAACCATCCTGCAGGAATGTGAACGCTTCCGCCGCCTGGGGAGTGGTGTAATTGCTTGCAACACCGCTGTCTGAAGTGTAGTCGATGCCTACAATGCCATTTGTGTTCAGCATCTGCACATAAAAACCATCCCACCATCCAAAACCATAAATATCATTTATCCCGTCTCCATCCGTATCGCCCGTCATAGACAGGGCCACCTCACGGAAAGTATCCCAGTTCCAGTTTCCTTCCTCAAAGTATTTCATGGGAGTCTTGACCCCCGCCTGGTCGAAGAGGGTCTTGTTGTAGCTGATAACCACAGGCGCTGCATCCGCACCTACGGCGTAAGGCACGCCCCCAAAGGTGAAGGCCTTCGTAGTGCTTTCATACCAGAAATCATCCTCCAGGTCAATATACTGTGAGATGTCCTGCATCACATGCTTGGCTCCATAAGTGGGGAAATTCTGGTCATGGGCCTGCGCCAGGTCGCATACCTCTCCGGCATTGACCATACTGATCACCTGTTCCTGCTGTTCACCCCAGCCTACACCGATCACAGTCACGGTTCCGCCATACTTTTCTTCAAACGCCGCCTTCGTGGACCATACCAGGTTAAAGGCATCGGGATCCTCCTGCAGGGTAGTATTCCATGCTTCTTCCGTAGTATCCCATACGATTACCAGATTGGGATTCTCCAGGGAATCGGGCAGGACGCTGGCCTTGCCCGGCTCTTCCTGTCCTTCCCCTTCCTGCCTGCTTCCCTCTGCGCTGCTCTCCTCAGTGGCGCTTCCGGTTCCCGGCGCGCTGTCGCCGGGCGTGCTGCTGTTGTCCACAGGTGTGCCCCCACAGGCTGCCAGGGATACGGTACATGTCAGTGCCATCAAGGTTGCCAAAAGTTTCTTTTTCATTTCGTCCTCTCCTTTTCTTGATAAATAATCAGTTACTTGATGCCAATATGTTCAATGCTGTCCGCCAGTTTCCTCTGGGTCACTATGTACAGCAAAAACATCGGAAGTATTGCCAGTAGGCATCCTGCCTGGATCCGTGTCTGTATCCTAATGGGATCCGTGGTTGTCTGGCCGCCTATCACCGCCGCAAGATCCACCCTGAGGGAAGATAAGGCCACGATAAGTGTCCTCTTGCCGGTTCCCAGCAATTGTTTGGACAAATAGTAATCATTGAAATGCCATACGAAAGAAAACAGGAATACAGATATAATCGCATTCTTGGCATTTGGAAGCATGATATATAAAAATGTCCTCAGCGGCCCGCTGCCATCCACATATGCAGATTCCTCCAGTGCCGCCGACATTCCCTCGAAGAACTGCTTGAATATGTAAATATACAGCCCCGACCGGATTCCCGCTCCCAGAGCGGACGGAATAAAGAAGGCCGCATTGCTTCCCACCAGGTTGAGCGTGGTATTGTTACCTGTTATCCCGGAAAACAGTGTCATGATTCCCAGCGGGTCAAAATACCTCATATTCATGTAATACGGCAGTATGATCGTCTGCGTAGGTACAATCAAGGTTAATATCACACAGGCGAAGAAAAAAGTCTTTAACGGGAATTTATATCTTGCAAATCCATATCCCGCCAATGCGCAGGATACTACATCCAGTATGGCACACCCCAGCCCGATTCCAAGGCTGCGTACCAGGGCATCCATATATTTCATCGTCTTAAAAGCATCCAGAAAACCTGTGGCGGAAAAATGCTTCGGAATCCATATGACACTGGGGTCATAGGAATCAATGGGCGCTTTCACAGAGGAACTTATCATGTAGATAACCGGGTAGATAAGCTGGTATGCCAGAAGCACCAGAACGGCATATCTTGCGATTCCCCATACCCATTTTCCAGTCTTCGCACGATAAACCAGCTTAGCCCAGAAGTTCTTTATTTTACCGGTTTGTGCTATTTTCTTCGTCTCTGCTGCTTTGACGGTTCTGACCATATTATTCATACTCTTCCTCCTACTCCTCCGGATGCACGATAAAGCGTTTCATAACCAGATATACGATCACAAGCACCACTGCTATCATAATAAAGTACAAGATGGACAACGCACTGGAATATCCGAACCGCACATTGGAAAATGCCATGTTGTAGATCATCTGTATGATCGTATTTCCGAAATCCGAAAAAATATCGATCACGCTATACACCACATTCAACAGGATCATGGGAGTCAGCATGGGCAACGTTATCTTAAAAAACTGTTCCAACGCATTAGCCCCCTCAATTTCCGCCGCTTCATACACATAGGAAGGAATGTTATGCAGCCCGGCCAGGAACAACAGGATCTGTACGCCGGAACGCCAGGTCAAGTCAAATATCTTGCCGATGATATTATTGATAAACCCAATCATGTCCGGCGATAGTCCCATGGAGGTGAACAGGCCCGTCAAGCCGCCTCCGGAAAACAGATATACCGTCTCCGCCCCCTTAACCCCGCTGGAGAATACATCCGTCTTCATGATATCCATCAGCACGCCGGAACCGATAATAACCGGCAGAAAAGCGATGGCCCTCATGGTAGTACGGCCTATATATTCCTTTTTCAGCAACAGCGCAAAGCATATACTATATACCAGAATCAAAGGCACTGTCACCAGATCCTTCAGGGAATTGACACATTGGACCAGGAAATCCGTGTCACGGAACAAAGCATAGGAGAAATTATAACTCCCGATCCATTCCCCCACCATTCCATCCGGTGTAGTCTTCAGATCCTGAAATGCATAGAGGCAGGACTGTACAAAGGGTACTACGAAAAACAGCAGGAATCCTATCAGCCATGGGGTAATAAACAGGAATCCGTAAATCTTCTTTTTCTGATAATAAGGAATCTTTTTTTTCATATTTACCGGTCTCCTTTCCGGACAAACCCACGCGCTGGAACCGTAACGCCTTCCACCGTAACGTCCTCCTGCCCATAATTCACATAGACAATGTCCCCATTGGCAAAGGATGTGGCATAAATTCCATCTCCCAGCTTCTTATGGCTGGTAATCCTCTGTCCCAAAACTCCGTCAAGAGCCTCCAGCTCTTCCAAAATATCTTCAATCTCCTGTTCCCAGTCTTCCCAGCAAAGGGAATAGTACTGCTGGTAATCCGTATCCTGCAGGGCATCGCGCTGTGCCGTCATAAGCAGGAAGGCAGGACTGACACCGTATTCCACAGTCTTCAGGAGCATCTCCCTTGTATTACCGCTCTCGTTCACGGGAGTACTGTATAACGCAGCAGATCCTCCCACAACCATCTCATAAAAAGGGACTGCTTCATCCTCCACGTCAAACCAGCTGCTGAAAACAGGAACTTCTGTAATCACATCCGCATAGGGAAACGCGTAGGCGTAAGCCCCTTCCAGCAACAGCTTCTCCGTGGAAGAAGCGGCCATTTCAAGAGCTTTCTCCCAATAAGCGCCTGTCTCATTATCAGAGATACTGTCTGTCCTGTAGTCCGCATACAGGCTGTCGGCAATACCGGCCAGCCCCAGACTATCCACCCCTTTTTTTCTGGCGCTGGCCAGCAGGGACGTCATAATCTTCTCTTCATACTGAGGGGACACCAGGTAGAAAGGCGGCCTGGAGGTGTCCTGGTTCCCGGAAGTGAGCAGATACTCATACTGTCGGGCAGCAGATCTGGATACATTTCTCACACCTTGGTAATCCCGGTATCCATTGCCCGATCTCCGTATTGTGATTGTATCGTATACAGGGTAAAAAGATATGCCCGCTTCTCTTAGGGCTTCCGCCATTTCCGTATATTCCTTCTTCCCTCCCAATGCCCCTTCATATGTCACACTTGTAGGGATCTTACTCATAGAGCCACCTTTTTCCAGATAACGCATGCTGACCTGGAAAGCAGCATTGCACTTTTGCTGCAGATCCAGCGCCGTGCTCCTGAGTTCTTCAAAAGTTGTCAAGGCCTTTACCGCACGGTAAGGTACTCCCAAAAAGGTCTTGTCTACTTCCACACCCCCCAGGAAAGTCAGATTCGCAGTCTCCTGTTCCACAGATGTCTCCTGTCGCATTCCTTTCTCTTCTATCAGATACTGACGGTAACGGGAAGCCATCTCATTGTACCCACTGCCCTTCTGCAGGAAGAAATAAGATACTTCGTAATAAGGGAAGCGATTGTGCTGGGGCGACAGCATGATCACGGATTCTTCATTATTGCTGCCGGACAAAAGTGTATTGCTCTCGCTCTGTATGTATAAAATATTCGAATATACAGCATTATTACTGGTAAGCTTCCTGGCAACCTCCGCCTTGATTTCCGCCTGGTATTCCCCCTCTGTGATAACTGCCAGCAGGGCATCGGAACCCTTTTGTATTCCGAACACCGGCATAGTGGCATCCTGGGTGACCAGGAGATTGTTCGGCAGATTCAGCGCCAGATTCCTGCCATAAACTTTCTGTGAATAGCCTTGATAGCTCTGCTTCTGGTTATTATAGTAAATCAGCGCTCCCGACCCGTCCGGTACCAGCATATATCCTTCTTCCTCCAGGGAACCCGCCCCAAAATAAGGCAGAAATACGATACTGGCAACCTGCAGGCTTCCATGCTGCCGGATCTGGTCACTGAATACCCGTGCCACAAAACGGTCCTCCTGAATACCGAAAAAGCATGGAATCTCGAATCCCTGTTTTGCAAACTGCATGTTGATGTATATACCATTATCCCGGTATTCATATGTATAGGTATCCGCCTGGACCGAATCGGCATAACTGTTGGCCGTGTAGAAATTACTCTGGTCATCCACATAGGAAACTTCCAGAAGAGACTGCACCCGCATCTTGTTCTGGCCAAAGGCAATGGCGTCCTCTGCCGCGTTCTGTGGATTACTCCTCCACTTTGCACCACTGCTCTTGTCTTCTACTATAAACTGCATGGAAGAAGGCTCAAAATACAGCGCAAGCGCTTGATTATCTGCTGCCAGTTCCCATCCCTCGGGGATCCCCTGCACCGCCTGTGGCTCCCAGTCCATCGTTTCCTCTGTCTCCATCTGCGCAGACTGGTTCAGGAATACCACGAAACCTGCGAACACTCCGAACATTGCCAGATATACAAATCCCCGTACCAGGAGCTTCCCTATTTTCTTTTTATTCTTCTTCAAACCTGCCACCCCCTAGCTCATCCGGAACGTAACTTCTTTCACTATTGTCATCACGAATCCATAAAGATCTGTTGCCAGATTACCCACCAGCATAATTAGGAATAGAAGGATAAACATGACGAACAGCGTGCAAATGCAACTGAATACATTCTGGGTAAAGCCATATTCATGCATGGTCATCAGTCCGATGAACAGAACCACCAGGCTCCATGCCGCTCCAAACACCTGCATATATCCACCAAAGGGTTCCTCACGGACCAGCACATTACTAAGAAGCACTGACAGAATATTCCCCATAATAAAGGGGATACAGCAATATGCACCATAGATCCAGATATCCCGGAACCTTCCTGTCCCGTTCATCAGAATACCAACCACCCAGTTGGATATCACAAAGAGCACAAAAGGCAGCACTACACTGATAAATTGAAGGAACACATTCAAGTCGCTCAATTTGTTATAGTTGAAGATATATCCTGTATTCTGCCGCTGGAATATGGAAGCCAGGAAAAAAACGGCCAGGATAATGATTGTAAACCATATGTTCCCTTTTCCTTTAAAGCGGATATCATAGGAGCCATTGAACGGATGCATGATCGTATAGAAAGGATTGGTTGCCGTCTTTTTCTCTCTCATAACTTCTTCCTCCTTATAATCCGCTTTCTCACAGAAATTCCAACTGCCAGGCAGGCTACCAGGGCCATGACATAGGGACCATACTTTCTGACTACCACCAGCCTGTTTTTACCAAAAGCCCTTGAATAGCTGTACCTGTCGCCACTGTACCGAAGATATTCCAGCGCGCTGGTATATTCCTCCCCCTGTGTATAGGCTTTTCCTATACCGTTATAGGCCAGTCTGGAGTTGGCGTTTCTGGCAAGTACCTTGCTCCAGATCCTGGAAGACTCTTCATACAGGCCCTCGTTATATAAGATTGTCGCCTCCTCTACCAGGGAACCGTATTCCGTTGGTTCAAATATAGTAATATTATTTTTCAGTCTGTCCAGGACGTAGACCCTGTCGCCGTAGGTCTCCACCGCCACAGGTGTGGAAAAGGTTCCCAACTGGCTTCCGATTCCCCCAAATACCGCTATCAGATTGGCTTCCTGGTCTCTCTCAAAAACCCGTCCGCTTGTCAGGTCAACGGCGAATATAAATCCATCCTCGTTTGTCTTGACATCAATAAACGATGGATAATTTGCCCTGCCCCTGCTATAGGAAAACTCTTCGTCCCCAAAATTGAATTCCTCGTTGCCCAGTGCATAGTAAATATTGTTTCCCAGAGGATTCAGTTTCTTGACTTGACTTTTGGGAAGCTGGGTACCTACCGTGGATGTGTAGACAAATCCGTCCTCACAACAGTCTATATTGGAATACTCTATGGGAAGTATGCTGGTCATGGCTGCCCTCTGTTCATCAGAGAGAATACTCTTCCACATATAATTGAAGGCCACCTGGGCTGTAACCTCCACCTTATTGGCGCCGAAAAATCCCATAAAGCTTCCATCCACGTCATATTGCAGAAGTCCGCTGTAGCAGCCCTTAGATAACACGTAAGCCCTTCCATATACATCGATCCCTACCTTTGTGGGTGCAAATACAAAATCATCCGAAATCAGGCCGCTTACCGGTTTTTCGATTGTTGCTGTCACTTCTCCGTCTTCTATGACCAGTATCCGTCCGGATGCTGTCTGGGATGCATACAGTACATGCTCCTTCGTGACATACACTCCCTCCACATCCGCCAGTGGAATATCCTCCCCATTCCAATGTACAGTTTCCAGGATGTCCACAAGATTCAGTTCCGCATCCAATATCAGGATCCTGTTATTCCCGGTATCTGCCACATACAGATGTCCGTCCCCGTCCATGAAAAAATCCTGTGGTGTGTTCAAGGCTCCCGCCCCGATCTCCAATCCGTTTTTAGCAGTTACAGGCTGATAGCTTGCAGGAGCAGCCACCGATTCTTTCCACTCATCATAGGAATACGTGTTGTAGCCAGACTGGGCCTGTGCTTTCAGACCCATACCTGTCATCATTGTCACAGACAGGCAAAGCGCTATCCCATAAGTTTTTATTCTACGCATTTTCGCCTCCTAATCTTTCATGCCTGCAAACGTCATGGTCTCCACTACATTTCTCTGCATCAGAATGAACACAATGATCGGCGGAATCATAAGAAGCACTGATCCTGCCATGCCGGAACCCATTCTGGCATACGCATTGGATGCACTGACCTGTTCCAACGCCACTTTCACAACCTTCAGTTGTTCCTCATAGACCAGTTCCTTGGACAGGCCGTTCCAGATGTTGACAAACTGGAAGATGAATACCGTCAAAATGGCCGGTTTTATGTTGGGCATTACGATCTGGAAATAAACCCTCAACTCGTTTGTCCCATCTATCCTGGCTGCTTCTATCAAGGCGTCCGGGATCTGTTCGATGAACTGCTTGATCAGGAATAAGCCAAGGGATGCACCAATGCTAGGACAGATGTACGCCCAGTATGTATTCAGCATATTCAGTTTGGCGATAATGATAAAGCTGGGGAGAAATGTCACCTGGCCCACAAACATCAGCCCCAGCAGAATAACTGCAAACAATGCGTCTCTCCCCGGAAACTTGTGTTTTGCAAGGGGATATGCAGCCATTCCCGCAAACAGTACATGAAAAACTGTGCCTGCCAGGGTTACAAACAGTGTATTAAACAGATATCTTGTAAAAGGCACCCACATGTTGGACATGAGCTGGGACAGTTCTGTATAATGTTCCAGCGTTGGCCGGAGCACATAGAGCCTGGGCGGAAACTGGAACAGTTCTTCTGAAGGCTTTAAGGACTGGATCAGTGTATAATAGAGCGGGAACGCCATAAATGCCCCCAGCAGAAGCAGCAGCAGAATCACAAAACCATTACCGATCCTGGAGCGTCTGTTGGCCATCCCCATTCTCTTTTTTCCCAGTGTAAACTTTTTTGCCTGCCTTTTTTCTCTCATCACCAGCACCTCCTAATGCCCCATCCTGCCAATCAGCCAGGTGGCAAACTTCTTGGAATACTGCATCATCACCACCAGCACCACACCCATTGCGCAGGCATACCCAAATTCATATCTGAGGTTTCCGTAATCCATAATATGTGTAACGATCGTCTCGCCTGCATATCCGGTGCTGGGCAGTCCTGCCAGGACAGAGGATACCTCTCCCACCGCAAAACAGTTTACAATCTGCATGACAATGGCAAAAATCATCTGGTTCGCCATGGAAGGAATCGTAATATACCAGAGTTCCTGGAAGCGGTTCTTCACCCCGTCCATCATCCCTGCCTCATACAGTGTCTTATCTACATTCTGAAAACCGGCAATAAAGGTCAGGAAGCTGATTCCCATACTCATCCAGAGCTGTACGATAATCAGCACCGGCATAATCTTCGCTTCATCCGCCAGCCACCCTATGGGTTCATTGAGCAGTCCCCATTTCATCAGAAACCCATTTATCAGTCCGTACTGATCAGAGCTGAAGATCAGGCGCCATACGCTCCATCCCGCCGCCCCTACAATGGTAGGAATATAGAACAGGGCCGTCACCAGTGCCCTTGCCAGGGGTTTCAGTTCATTGATCATCCAGGCGATCAGAAAGCAGATCACATAGCTTGCCGGTCCTATTATGACTGCAAATATCAATGTGTTTTTCAAGGCCACAATGAAATATTCATCATTCAGAAAAATCTGGAAATAGTTTTCCAGTCCTACAAATATTGGCCGTTGAACCATGTCATAATCTGTGAAGCTCAACACAATAGACGCCACCACTGGCAGAATCGTAAATACCATGAAAAACAAAAGGTAGGGAAACATCATCAGATAGCTGGTCTTGTATGTACGGAAGTATGTCAAAATTTTGTTCGTGTTCTTCTTTTTTGTCTCCATAATTAGTCCCCCTCCCTGGCCTTCAGTTGAGACTGCTTGCGGATCAGTTCTTCATTTACAGCATTCATCCAATAGTTCAAGGTATCCCGTGCATTTTCACCATTGTAGTATACCTGTCTGAAGGCATTATCCACATTTCTGGTTACATAATATCCACCAGGAATCTCCGGCACTTCCGCAACATTCTCCCACTGCTCCAGAAGCATTTCCTTTTCCTCATCCTTCCACAGGCTTCCCTGAAAGGCCTCCAGATTGGCAGGCGTATGTCTCCCAAGCGTACTCAGTTCCGCCTCGATCTCCCTGGAGTACAGTTCCTGGATTTCCGCGCTGTTCCACCATTTCAGGAATTCCCATGCCTCCTCTTTATTCTTGCAGTCCTCCAGAAGGATGCTACAGGTTCCGCTGGCGCTTGTGGCACGGTTGATCTCTGTTCCCTGGGGAGTCCCCGGAATTGCTGTCATAATCCATTGCCCGGCGATCTCCGGCGCCGCTTCATTCAGATTGTTGTACAGTCCATAGGTGGAGATTACAACCGGCATCTCCCCCGTCCTGAATCGGTTAAAGTCATCCTTATACAAGCTGAAATCATACTGCACATAAAAGTCGATCCATTGCTTAAACGCTTCGTAAGCTTCCGGTATCATCAGATTGGAAACCACCATATCTTCCGATTCCCTGTATACATCAATCCCATGCTGGGCCAGGAGAGTCGGGAATAAATTGATGGTTCCGATTCCATTGTTCATAGTGGCATAGCCGTCCGCATATGGCAGGCCGATGGACAGACTGTTTGCCTGCAACACTGGCAGCAGGGCCATCAGTTCCTGCCATGTATTGGGTATCTCAATATCCAGCTCATCAAAAATATCCGTCCTGATATACATAACATAGAATTCCTGTGTCTCTGGAATACCATATATCCTGTCCTTGTACTCATATGGGACAAACGCACTGCCTGCATACTGCCCCTGTAATTCACTGAAGCCTTCCATGGAACCCAGTTCGGCGACCGCCCCCCTGAATGCCAGGTTCATGGCTTCTCCTCTTGTAGTAAAAATATTGACATCCGGCCCTTGACCCGCCAGGGTTGCCTTCACCAGTGCACCTTCCACAAGGCTGATATTCACAGCGATCCCCGACTCGGGCGTAAAGTAGGAATCTATCAGTCTTTTCATCACGTTCGCCTGATCGCGTCCTTTTCCCATCCACACTGTCAGTGTCACCTCTGAACCTGCATCCTCTTCCGAGGCCACTTCACTGTAGGAATGGGAGAAAGAACCTGCAAATGCCCTGATTCCATGCCCGATCTTGCTTAAAATATTGCCTTCTGCCACAGGCGTTGCAGCATCTGCGCCAGAAGCGTACAAATAATCTATCTGTAACGGCTGCTGTTCAAATTCCAGCACCCACTCTGCAAGCGCTTCAATATTTGTCTTAAAGACAGACAACCTCCTGGCTATTGTATAAGGCTTCTCGCAGAACGAACTGATCTGTGTTGTCATCTGGGTCAATATCCTGGCGGAATAGCAACCCTTTCCATACAGGCCCTCCAGGTAATCCACATAAGCATCCAGCTCAGACAATATGGATGCCAGTTTGTCTTCCAGATCGGGAATGGCCGTTTCCAGGCTGTAATCCCTGTAGGTATCCGGATCCGTTCCGGTTATCATAATTATCTCCCGATACAAGGAGTTCACTTTCTGGAGAGTCTCCTGCATTTGCCCGATGATCTGCCCCATTTCCCCCAACACAACTTCCATCCGCAGGTTATGAGAACCCGCCGTCAGGTAAAACAAATAAGGGGCATCCTGGCTGCCCAGGAACCCACTCTGCCAGTTTACGTCATAGCCAAAGGTCAGCCCTCCCACTTCCCGGAAGGGAACCTGTCCGTCTATCTCCAGCCGCCGCAGGCTGCTCTGGCCTTTGTTTTCATCCTGCCTGTACCTTAGCCCAATCTGGTACAGTCCATCCTCCGGCACCTCTATCTGCCATTCAATCCACTGTCCGCTGTCCGACCAATTTGCACCGCCAATCGTGTTATACCTAAGACAGGTGGCATGGTAGGGAACCGTATAAGGACTTGACCTGTCATAGACTGCATACAACTGGGAAGAAGATTTCATATATGGGCTTTCCCCTTGTACCTGTATACAAAGCTCTTTCCCTGCCTTCTTATAACCGGAATATGCGGCAAGGTATTCCTCATAAGAGGGAATCTCTTCCCGATAGAAACGCAGATAACGGAACAAGCCAGGCTGACCGGTTCCCTGTACAGTCAAGGTATGTTCCCCCTCTTCCAGATAAAATTCCACCCTCTCCTTCTTCGCCAGACGAAAGGGTTCTTCGGTCCAGAGATACGCTTCTGTCTGCACAGGGCGTATTTCGTCCCCGGAAGCAGTATGACGGAATTCTCCGTTGTCCGTCCAGATTCTGGTCAGTGTAATTGCAGAATCCGATATACTGCTGCCATCCAGCAACAGATTGAACTCAAGTTCCTGGCCATTACCCTCCAGCGCCATATACCCCGCGCCCAGGTAATAGCTTCCACTCTCTTCCACGTCAAATGTCCATTCGGCCGCATCGTTGCCTTTACCCAGAAGCACAGGGTCGGCTTCATCTGTCTGTAAAACTATACCAGGACTATCTGACTGCATTTTCCCTTCCAGACTCGCGGATGTATTTCCTCTCGGAAAATCCCCGCCGTGAGGAGCCAGCAATGATAGAACTACCAGAATAACCAGCGCCAGTATCGCGCAACCACATAATGCAAGTGTTCTTCTCCGCTTCCTTTCCATATAATGCAACCCTCCAAATTTATATATGACTTTTTACATTTCAATTATATCATTTGGTTTACGTATTTCAATATAAACTTTTCATATGTATACATTTTGTAAATTTATACTGAATCATTAATGTGCGTTTTGTAACATTTATCCAATGAATATATCACGTTTTTACTGGATTCCTTTTTTGTATATATATTATACCTTTTCCATTATATAACGTATGCCTCATCCATTTTTGTAAATGTCATGTATCTCTTATGTAATTGCAGATGCCAATAACCGGTTTACATCCCGGCCAGGCTTTAGAATCTAATCTCAAAATTTGACACGCAGTTCACCTTTTCGACATATCCTATTAACAAAACTATCTTGAAATCCCGTCACCACATGGAAGCATTTACATGAACCCAGGAAACCACCAATGCTGCCCGCCCGGTACTTCGTGTCATAGCCAATCGTGGATTTCATAAATATCAGCTACGGGATATCCCCTATCTGAGCAAGGAGAGCCATGCTTAAGGAAACGGAATGGAACAAACATTTTAACATCGGAGTTGAATCTGTCGATGATGCACACCGAAAGCTTTTTTCAATCGTGCGCAGACTAACCCATCTGAGCAGGGAAGAAAATAATGGACACTGGGCATGTGCCGAAGGCATCAAATACTTTAAAAACTATGCCATCGAACATTTTACCGATGAAGAGACTTACATGCAGTCCATAGGCTACAAAGGATATGAGATACACAAACGTCTGCATGATGACATGCGGTATAAAACACTTCCTGCACTGGAAAAAGAACTCGCCGAATCCAACTACTCACAGGAATCTATCCAGCACTTCCTCGGCATCTGCCTTGGATGGCTTACCGCTCACATACTGATCGAGGACCGGGCTATCACAGGTAAAATTGCAAACAGGTGGAAAACAGACAATGCCGGAGCTGATATGGATGCCTTGGAAAATGCCTTAATTGTTACTATACAGGAAATTTTCAGACTACAGACAGAAATTGTGAGTGAACATTATGCTGGGGAAGATTTCGGAACCAGCCTGATCATCCAATTGACATATCTTTCGACAGCCCAAAAAAAGATACGGATTTTCATGGTTCTGGAAAAAAGCCTGGTGCTGCGGGCTGTCAGCGCCATGCTGGATATTCCGCTGAACAAAATGGATAAGTTGGTCATGAACGCGGGGAGGGAACTAGCCTTGCGGATTGCGGAACAACTTGGCATACATTGTCATCTGTCCTCGCAATATCGCCTGGAAAGCAGCCATATCATGACAAGTGAACAATTCGTAAAAATACTCTATTCAGATATTTTTGACTACAGTCTCTTATTTAACACCGGACACGGTTATTTTGCCTTCTGTGCCAAATTGAACCCAGCTTCTCCGCTGCAAAGCAATGCCCATTAATGTGCATGGCGCCAAGCATATGCTACCAGCACCGGAAGAGCCGGAATTCCGCAAGTGGACACGTGAACTCTTCTCTGATTCCCAGCTTGTGAGTGAAACCCTCATGTTTGCCCGGCTCACTGACAACCCGGACTGTGTGAAAAGTGTCCTGTGTGACTTTGCTTTCAAACCGAAAGAGCTCTTCCGTGACGAATGCGTCATCCGTCTGGCTGACCTGTCCCCCAAGTCCGTGAAGGACTACCAGGACTTTGTTTCCCCCTTCCTGGCCTTTGCAGGTGCCAGCCGGGCCTTTTTCATGGTCTCCCAGGGAGATGTCAACGGCTACCTTGCTTCCGCACATGGAATCCTATAGCCCCGGAAAATCTGATTTTTTCCGGCACTTCCTTCCCCAGGGCAATAAAAAAGCCCCGAAACCCGCATGAATGCAGGCTCCAAGACTCTTCATGCACCGCCAGGGGCTCGAACCCTGGACACCCTGATTAAGAGTTACCCGGCCTGTGCGGTTTCCCTCCCCTTCCCGTGCCCGCTGGTGCCAGCAGGTGGCACATGCTGAGTGCATGGACAGGAACAGAAAGAACCCCGCGGCCAGGTAGCCGCGGGGTGTCAGACAGATAAAGTGGCGGCAAGATTCCACTTTATTTTTTTAGTCCTCAAGATATTGCTGGATATGCGCCAATGTTTTATCAATCTGCCTGTTTCTGTTATCTTCATCTTTTGTTTCCTTTGCTTCCTGTAGGTTGTCCTTCACAAAGTTCAATAATAGCTTTAATTCTTTTTCGCTGATTGCCATATCTTCCATTACCTCCAACATAATTTTTCTCCTTTCTGCATCCTGGATTTACTTGCCACATCCGGCTCAAGGTTCAACATTTTCAAGGTTATTACGGCGCTGGCGTCCGTGACTGTTTGCATATCTTGAACACGATTTATAAAATGCGGTTTTTATATCCTTGCTCATATGGCCATTCTTTGTCTCCAGGATATACATTAATTTCTTCATCTGGTTCAAAAGGTTCCTGGCTTGTTAATCTGTGGTCTGCTATTTCAATTTCTTTTCCTGTTGTAGCATCTGTTCCTTTTACGGTATATTCCATTATGTCGCCTGGTTGGCAATTTAGATATTCACATATTTTTTCTATTGCATTTCCGCTTATAGGTTCTCTTTTTGTTAGTTTTGCAATTGTTTTTGGTGATAATATGGCTCTTAAATCTGATTTTTTCATTCCCATTCTGTTTAGCATGTCGAATAATTTGTAATATGTTATCATCTGCTTTTTCCTCCTCTTCACTCGTTATTATAGCAGTTTTTTATATTTCTATCAATTGAAAATGTGTCCTTTTGGAAACTTTTTGTTGACATATGGAAACAGCTATGATAATGTATTTTTTGGGAACATTATGTTCCCAAAAGATAATATTTTGTTTACAGGAGGTATGTGTTAATGTTTATTTTTTTGGAAGACCAGAAACAGGAATACCGTAAGTGGGTTCATGAGCACTATTCTGATTCCAAGCTTGTGAGTGAAACCCTTATGTTTTCCCGGCTCACTGACAACCCGGACTGTATGGAAAGTTGCCTGTGTGACTTCGTTGTTGAACTGGAAGAACTCTTCCGTGATGAATGCGTCCTACGCCTGGCCGCCCTCACCGGCACTGCCGTGGTGTAGCGCGGAGAGGGGGAGGAAAGCAGGGGCCCCCGCAAGCGGTAGCGCGGGGGTTCCTGCAAGGTACCATCCCTGCAAGCGCGTATAAGCCCCGTACGGCCATTCCTGCCCCTTCCGGCTATAGCACTACACCACCCCTTTCTTTCCGGCTGTATGGCGCCCCCTACGTTCCCACAGCGGCATTTCCCGTTCCCCTACTTGACTATAGCAACACTTAAGAGTATTTTCGCAAAATAACGTCAACTTCCACCGTGTAATTCACGGCAAACCAGTAACCAGGCCGGACTGTACGGCCACCACAGGAAAGCGAGGTACCCACATGATCAAGTTCAGACAGTTAATGGAACTCATAGACATATGCAGGGCTTTCGGCCAGGATGCCCCCTCAAGGTGCAGTGCCGCCATGGATGCCTGGCTTCTGGACGGCTCCCTTGCCCCTGCTGACGTCCCTGCCCTCCAGGCAGTCGCTGACAGCCTCCTGGGACTTGCCGGGTGCTGTACGGAATTTCCCCTGCATTCGTAAAACCGTGCGGGAATCTACGTGGCCAAAGGCTAGTATTACCCTTTGGCCACTTCGTTACACGTTACAAACTGCCCTTAAGCCCTTGAATTTCCTGGGTTTCTGAGCGTAACAGACCTTGTTACAAATGCCCTTAACTTTGTTACATTCTGCAATACAGAGACATATGTCTGTGTCATACAGACACGCAATAATGTTCGGAGGTATTTTATGCAGGAAAAAAATGATGCAAAAGACAGCGTAAGCAGAAGCTGGTTCTGTGTGTTTAATCATCCATCGGAACATGGCTATGCTGGAACCCCGGAGGAAATCCTGGACAGGCTCCGTGATGAATGGATCAATGAACACCCTACCCGGACAGGTGCCTGGGTTTACTGTGTGTCTGCTGACGGCAACCATCATGTCCATATGGTACTTGAGGACGAAAAGCCCATGCGCTTCCGCGCCATCAAGGACAGTTACGCCCCTGGCATGCATTTTGAAGCCACAAAAGGTACCAAGCAGCAGGCTGAAGACTATATTTACAAGCGCGGTTCCTTTGAGGAGAAAGGTGAACAGATCCTTGCCAGGATCCAGCATGGTGAAATCAAGGGACGCCAGGGCAAAAGACGCGACCTTGAGGTCATACAGGAACTGCTTGAAGCTGGTAAGACCCCTCCGGAAATCATGAACATATCCCTTCGTTACCGCATTTATGAAAAACAGATCGTTTCCCACTTCCGCGCCTTGCGGATAAGTTCCGTTCCCTTTCAGCGTGATGTAAAGGTTGTCTGGCATGTTGGGGAATCCGGCTCTGGCAAGTCCTATGTTGCCCGCCAGATTCGCGAGGAACGCGGGGACAGTTCCCTGTATTTCATGACAGACTATGACAATGGCTGTTTTGACAACTACATGTGCGAACCCGTCCTTTTCATGGATGAATACCGCGGCCAGTTCCCCTATTCCCGTCTCCTTACCCTGCTTGATGTGTATGTCCATGAGGAACATGCCCGTTTTTCCAATGTCTCCACGGTCTGGAATGAGGTGCATATTACCAGTGTCAAGGCCCCGGAAATGATTTATGCCGTCAATGTGCAGGATTCTTTTGAGCGTACAGTTGATACATTTGAACAGCTTCGCCGTCGTATCCACACGGTTGTATACCACTGGAAGGATGAAAAGGGGTTTCACCAGTATTCCCTCCCCATGTCCAATTACCGGGATTATGCCGACCTTGTGTTCCAGGCTGCCCGCTCCGGCAATGACACCTTTGCCCCGCTCCCCCAGGGCGTTGAATCCCCGTTCCAGTGTAAACTTGATATCTGAGAGGTATTTTTTCATGACATTACAGGAAGCCTATGAAAACTTCATACTTTCCCGCCGCCTGGCTGACCTGTCCCCCAAGTCCGTGAAGGACTACCAGGACTTTGTTTACCCCTTCCTGGCCTTTGCAGGTGCCAGCCGGGACTTTTCCACGGTCTCCCAGGGAGATGTTAACGGCTACCTTGCTTCCGTCCTGGAACGTCCCCTAAGCCGCTCTTCCCGCGCAACCTACATAAGGCATTTCAAGATATTCCTTAAGTGGTGTGAGGGTGAATACGGCGCTTCCTATGTCTCCCGGAAAATCAAGGTTCCCCGTTCCCCCAAGAAGGAAGTACGTATTTACACGGATTCCGAGGTTGCCATGATATTTGATGCCGTAAAGGCAGAACCGGGATGGCTGGCTTCCCGTAACAGGTGCATCATTGCCCTTATGTATGACAGCGGCATTCGTCAGTCTGAAGTCTGTTCCATCCGGCACCGCGGCCTTTCCCTTTCTGACCGCCGCATGGTCGTTTCCGGCAAGGGAAGCAAGGAACGCACTGTCCCCATTGGCCGCCTGGCCGCGGAATACATGCAGGCCTACCTGGATGCCTGCCCGTTCCGTTCGGATTTCCTCTTTGTCACCCGCCAGGGGAAGCCCCTTTCCAGTAATTCCGTTAAACTCATGGTCAGCCGCCTGGCCGCCACCCTGCCCTTTGACCTGTCTTCCCACAGGCTCCGGCACAACTTTGCAACGAACTACTGCATTGACCAGTACGAGACAAACGGCAGTATTGACATATACCGCCTTATGTACCTTATGGGGCATGAGGATGTGGAGACCACCAGGCGTTACCTGCACTTTGCCTATGAAATCCTTGCTTCCCGCGGCTGTATCTCCCACCTGGACATGCTCCACTATGGGAAAACTTGACCTTTCTGCCGATATTTTAATATTCCTGTAATTACTAACAGAAATTTCACTATTCGTAAAATCTAGGAGGAACCAGAATGAAACTTTATGAGGATGACCACAGGTTTTCTGTCCCTGCTTCCGTGACTGTCTGTGTCCGTGTCCAGGAGTTCCAGCTTGAGGAACTTAGGAAGGCATTTCCCGGCAAGTCCGTCTCCTGGGCAGTCCGCACCTGCATCGACAGGTATCTCCAGGAAAAATGTAATACATAATTCCTGCAGGAAAACTGTAATACGTGCTTCCATGCGCCGGGAATCCCCGGCCTTTTTCCTGCCCTTTCCCGGCCAGCTTTCAATTCCCGAACAATTCACACAATTTCTTCCCGGCCTGGCCGGAGCAGTCCCCCGTTTTTTGAAGTTGTCAGACAACTTGGCTTTCCCCGGCGTCTTCCCATACGGAAAAGGAAGCCCTTTCAAACCCATCGCCGGGCGCCCTCTGGGCGGCGATATGGTGCGACTTATACCACGGTGCAAGTCCAGGCATTCCGGCAGTGTTTCCCCTTGCGGAAACTCCGCGCCCCCTGCCCCGGTGCCATTCTCCCCTTCTTCCGGCGATTTCCCATTCGGACACCCTTTTTTTCTTTACTGGTGCCCTTTGCCCTTGTCCAACCCGGCCCGTTCCATAATGTAGTGAAGGGCGGCCCCTCACGGCCCGTAGTATGCAACCCGGTTCGCCCCGTTCCCTGGAAGCCTGTCCTTCCTGCCTTCCATGCCCTAACCTTCCCCCCTGGCCGGATACCCGGCCTGTCCTTTCCCTTTTACGGAAGCGGCAAGCGGTAGCGCGTCAGAGATTGCGTAGCATGAGACAGCACGTACCACAGGCCGCTTTATGTTTTTGCCCATGAGCGTAGCGAATAAAACATGTCCTTTGCGGGCGAGGACACGCGCGCACGAATGCCCCCGTCCCCGCCCCCAGGCCTGGTCATCCCCGGTGGCGTTTTCTGTTTTCTATCCCGTCTGTACTTATACGGAATCCTGCAATCCCGGAAAATCTGATTTTTTCCGTGCCCCCCTTCCCCGGAACAAAAAAAGCCCCGAAACCCGCATGAATGCAGGCTCCAAGACTCTTCATGCACCGCCAGGGGCTCGAACCCTGGACACCCTGATTAAGAGTCAGGTGCTCTACCAACTGAGCTAGCGGTGCGTCTGTCTTTCACAAGACAAGAAGTATTATATTATAGGATTTACATAAATGCAAGCACTTTTTTAATTTTTTTTTATTTTTAGTTCTTTTTTGTTTCATCCTCGGATTTCTCCATAACTTTTTCTCCACGGTCCAGGTGAAACCAGTGTTCCAGTCTGCTTCTGGGCAGCAGATAGTTTACCAGCAGGGCAATGGCCACTCCTACGCCTGTATCAATCATTCGGTTGACGGCATAATCAATATGATGTGCTGGTGTGTTAAACAAAATTATACACAACACCACTCCACCGGGCTGCACGCCACCGGGCCAGTGAAACAGCACGCACACAGAGATCATCACCACCACCCCCAGGGAAATCAACGGAAGCCGAAGCCAATAGTTACCTTCCGGATAGATCACGTGCTCCATCCAATAAAGTCCAAGGCCGATAAATCCTCCGATAATGGTCCCAAAGAACCTGTTCCCCCCATTGCGGCGGGAATCTTCCATATCCGCCCCCATACCAAAGATCGCTCCAATACAGGCAAATGTAGGATTGCTATTTGGCAGGAAAGCATAGAGCAGTGCCGTGATCACTGTTGCCAATGCCGTCTTCATGCTTCGGAGTCCCAGACCCGGAATAGGCGCATGTATGGGGTTATGTTCCCCCGAAGGGTGCTCTGGCTGAAGATGGGGCTTGATGCTCTGATTATTCTGGCCCTTGAAACTGGATTGACATGTATTTGGATCCATAATATCCCAAATCCTTTCTACTACAACATCTGTGCCTGTTCCTGCACTGTCCCGATATACATCATATGGGAGCTGTACGGAAAATATTGAGGGTTCTCACACAGTCTCAGGGAAAGCTCCAGGTATTTTTCCCTGACTTCCTGGCTGGTCTGTTCCAGAAAGGACAGCCGGGTAGCCGTAATACCTTCCTGGCCGAACAGTGCCAGTTTCTCAAATCCCAGTTTCTGGAAAAAGGGTAGTATCTCCAGGTTGTTGATAAATGTTGCCTCCGTAAAAGCTGTCCCGCTCCAGCTCTCATCCCGTTCCATGTAATCAAAAAGATCCATGGCCGGTTCATAGATCAGCTGGTCCGGACAATTATCCAGATAATAATTCAGTCCACCTGTTATGGAGATAAAGGAGGCAAACAATACCCCATCTTTTTTCAAGTGTTTCTTTGCTTCCAGAACACATTTCGCCCTATCAGATTCCTGGAACAGGTGGTAGAGGGGACCCATTAAAAGGATATTGTCATATTCTCCAAGATCCAGCCTGGAAAGATCCCGGGCATCACAGGAAAGCGCCTGGATGGACATCCCTGCTTCTGCTGCCTTTTCTTTGGCGAAAATCACATTGCCCTCGCATAAATCCACCAGCGTCACATCATATCCAAGCTCTGCCAGATAAAGGCTATATCTTCCTGGACCACCGCCGATATCCAGGACTTTTCCTTTTCTTAGGTACCGATGCATCATATGTTTTGTGACTTCGAATTCAAAGTGGAATCCCTCCAGACGCTGCCATTCCCGCTCCGGATCCTCATTGTAAGCTTTCTTCACGATCTCTACTTCACTCATTACAGGGTGACCTCCTTTCCACCGGGTTCTTTTCCTGTATTCCTCTTTAGCCTATACCCCGTGTGGGTTTCAGCTCACATACCAGTCAATGGTTTGAAGGTTTCTTGTTTGCAAGCCGTTCCCTGCCCCACGGCAGGCGCCACAAACCATAAAAAGCCCCTGCTCCCAGGCTGCTTCCCAGGAAATTGAGGATCAGATCATCTATGTCCACGCTCCGGCCAATAAAAAGCTGACAGATCTCAATACAAAGGGGCAAAACCAGGAAGGCGGACACCAAAGCAGTCAAAGAACGCATTCCTTCCCATAAATATGGCAGTCCGAATCCCCAGGGCACAAACATCACGATATTCCCAATTATATTTACCGTAAATACATCCGGTATGAAATGTCTGAAATTGGTGCAGATGGTGCGGAAAGGCTCCAGGCTGATCCCCTCCCAGGCTGCAATCCGTTCTGTGGCAGAGCGGATCATCCAGGCCGGATCCCCATATTGTCCTTCCAGTACCAGAACCAGAAGACCTGCCATATACAGCATGAAGGCTCCCAGTACCCATTCCCTTTTGTCCTTCCGCTTCCAGGGTCTACGGATCAACAGGTAAAACGGAAGTGTTACTATTATAATGATAAGAAATTTTACAATATGCCAATACATATCATTCCTCTCTTCCCTGCCGCTGCCTCTCACATTCCCTGCAATACCCATATAGTTCCAGTTTGTGGGACGTGACTGTGAAATCCCCTGTCTCCTTTTCTATCTGGATATGGGCAAAGGGACAATTCTGCAAGGGAATCCTTCTGCGGCATTCCAGGCAGACCGCATAGTGGACGTGCCCTTCTTTTTTCAAGGCATAAGCCAATGTTCCATCATCCAGCCTGGCTGATTTCTCCACCAGGTTCCGCTCCTCAAAAGCAGACAGAATCCTGTATATGGTAGAAATGGCATATTCCTCCCCCTGGGCCACAGCTTCTGCCAGATGGTAAATCTGTACCGCCGTCAGAGGCTCTTTGGCTTCCTGCAACACTTTGTAGACGTTTTTCCGTTGTCTTGTCCATCGGAGGCCCACAGGATATTGCAGTGCTCCAGCATTCCCTCCGTCTTCTGCCCTGCCTGCTGCTTCCGCTTCCTCTGCGCCCATTTTCCACCCCCATACATGCTGTAACACCCATACCTGCCAATGTCAGAAAGCCTGCTTACACACTGCCAGACATGCCGCCCTGGCATCCATGCCATCTATACCATCAAAGACAGCTTCCCATAGCAGCCTCAAAAATGATACCGCCCCCTTGGAATCCAGCCAAAGCGAAATCAGATTCCAGTCAGGAATGCCTTTGTTCCCGCTATTTTAACACAATTCCTGCCAAAACGCCAATAGAATATAAAAGACCAAGTACCTTCAGCACGTCCTTCCTGTCATGATCAGCCTTAAACAACACCAGCAGGCCCACCCCGGTACCTGTCAAAAGACCAGCCATGGCAGCTCCCATCCCCATTGCCCCCCGCAGGTATAACTGGGTAATGACCACAGAACCTGCACAATTGGGAATCATCCCCACCAGACCTGCCAACACAGGACCCAGGACAGGCTTGTTCAAGATCAGGTTTCCCAGGGCATCTTCCCCCAGAGCATGCAACATCAGGTTCAGCGCAAACGTAACCAGAAGGATGAAGATGCCAATCTGGACCGTATGAGATAAGGCAGAGCGGAAAATCCCTTTTTCACAGCCGCAATGTTCCTTCTCGCACAGGGAATGGATATGGGCCTGTTCCTGGTGCCATGATGGCTGTGCTGGTTTTACCAATGGTATTTTCTGACAAGGTTCCTTCTTCTGTCCTGCCCTCCCCTCTCTCCATCCCCACAGCAGATCCACCAGAAGCCCCGCCATAACACCAATGATTGCTTTTATAGCAAGCAGTTTCAAGATCTCCCCGGCAGGTGCCTGCTCTGAGATCAGGATCGGCAGCATCTCATCAGAAGTAGACAGATAAATGGAAAGCAGGGTTCCCAGGGAAATCACCCGTCCTGCATACAGACCAGAAGCCCCAGCTGCAAAACCGCATTGAGGCAGGATACCCAGTATACCTCCGATCACAGGACCAAGTCTGCCCGCCTTTCCCACCATCTCCTGGGTGCGGGCCGCTGCCTTATGTTCCAGGTATTCCATAGCCAGATAAGTCAAGAATAAAAACGGTAGTAATTTCAAAGTATCTATTAAAGTGTGTTCTATTACATGCAGCATGTCGCTTTCACTCCTATTTCCCTATACCCAGATTCCTTTTCACGGTATGCATGCCCGGGGGCTTCCTGGATAAGCAGATTCTATTTTCATGTTGCAGCAATCTGCCCTATTGCAACAGGGTCTGCACCAGCATGCATTCCCCGGCATTCTCGCTTTTCAGATGCACATGCAACTCATTTGCATCTAGACTATATCATATTTATAAGAATTGTCAAGAGCCTATCTGAAATATCACTGTCCACAGCTGCCGTTCACAGCAGCATAATGCACACAAAATGAGCAAAGAATGCTCATTTTGGCGCCTGCGGAAGCCATCCTGTCCGTACAGATCTGCTACCGCCCTCTTCTGCTTTGGCAGGATCACCCCCGGTAGCTGGCCGGCAACATCTGTAGTTTATCGTGCAGATCCAGATACTCCTGCCCATCCCGCATAAGGCAGACCCTCTGGCAGGTCCATGGTGCGCCGCTGCCAGGCATAGGACAGGAATGTGTTGTAACAGTTCATTGTGACCAGAAGCAGCCATGTTCTTCTGTAAAAGGAAGAAAGCTACAGTGAAAAGCAGATTGCATGAAAATATCTTCCTAAAACAGACATGGGTAGGCCGGCAGCCCCGGCTAAACTCCTATACCATCCGCTGCACCATCATAAGGAAAAGTCCGGAAGTTTCGTAAATAAAACTTTTATATGGCAGCAGATCTGACAGGGACATCCTTCCTGCGGCAGATTACGATATAAAGAATGGGTGAGAAACCTTTGGTCTCTCACCCATTTGTCCACCAGATAGCAGATCATATGATGATAAAACTACTATTTTATTTTTGGTCTTCTTTATTTTCTCTATTTCTGGTCGATTCCCGGAAAATCAGCATGGCACAGACCGCTATGACGGGACCGCTGGATATGGAATCTAAGTTAATGCCATTTATATTACAGATCACATTGATTGCGATAAAGACAATCAATACGATAGCAGCTATGGCAGCTCCTTTTAAGATTTGTTTCATAACTTCTTATCTCCTTCCAAAGCAATTATGTATTTGGAGAAGGCTTGTATGCCATGGTCACTGCAACGCTCATGACATGTTGGCCCCCTGCCAAGAATAAGGTTATTATAGCAAAAAAACCAATGCTTCCCTCAATGCAGTCATAAGATGCTTCATCCTGTAAATAAGTGCTGTTCTTTTCCGGCAGGCCATGCATTTTTTCATCATTTTCGCAGAGCAATGCTTGATACAGAGAATCACATACAGTATAATCAAGAAAGCAAATTTCGAAAGAAGGAATGTATTAAAATGCTGCTGTCTTTTTTCCAGCTCTCCCTTGCCATTCGTAATGTATGGCCCAAAAGTATGAGCCTGAAAGCATTTATCGCGCTTTATATGCTGCTGTTGCTTGCCGCAATGCCTGTAACGCTCCTGTCCTGTATCCCATATGGCCTGTTCGGTATCCTGGTAGCAGCCTGTGTATATGGATTGGTGATCCATCGGGATACTGCATCCCAGAATGTCTGTATGGGCATGATCGGATTTGTGCTTACCGTTCTGATAGATAATGTACTGTCCATTCTTCTGGATATGCTGGTTCCCGCAGCTTTATCGAATCATCCTTATTTTTCTATTGGTATGGCGGTGATTCGCGTTATACTTTTTTATTATGCTACATTGTTTTGCGGCGGTCTTCTCAAAAAATTATTACTGTCCGGCAAAGGCATTTTACGCCTTCCGCAGACATGGTATCTGGTCGATGCCGCGTTGCTGCTTCTTGTCACCATCTATTTGTTCGATGATGTGATTCCGGGGCAGAATGGCTCTTTTGGCAGAATGATTTATAATAATGTGTTACATATTTCAGGCTATCTGCTTGTCATGCTTTTTCTGCTTCTGGCAATGCGCCGTTCCTGGCAGGAACAAATACAGACAGAGGCAAAAAGAAAAGCCTTGCAGGATTTGCAGGACTACACACACAATCTGGAAGTCCTGTATAACGGCCTTCGCTCCTTTAAACATGATTATGTTAATATTTTGCTCTCTCTATCCGGCTACATGGAAAATGGCGATATGGCAGAGTTAAAAAAGTTTTTTGACAACAAAATTTTTCCAACAAAGCATCTGATAGACCAGGGTGACTACAAGTTAAACCAGCTAAGTAACATCCATGTATTGGAAATCAAAAGCCTGCTCTCTGCAAAAATGATTTATGCCCATGAGTCAGGGATTGATGTCACCATTGATATTCCTGACAGCGTGGACAGTTTTCTAATAGACACCGTGGATCTTGCCAGAATACTGGGAATCTTTTTGGATAATGCGATTGAAGCCACACTGGAAACCGGACAGCCGCAAATAGGTTTGAATATAATCCAGAATACGGATAGTGTCTCAATCACCATAAGTAATCGTTTTCATGACAATGGCGTGGCGCTTTATAAGTTGAAACAAAAAGGGGTTAGTACAAAAGATGGACATCAGGGAATCGGTCTTTCTAATGTCCAGAAAATCATCCGTTCTTATGACAATGTGCTGCACGAAACAACTATGCAATGCGGCTTCTTCACGCAGCACCTTGAGCTTGCTACCAGAAAGGTGTGACTTGATTATGCTAGACATCTTTGTGTGCGAAGATGATACCGTACAGCGGCAGACGATCGTACAGACCATTGAAAATACCGTGCTGATAGAAGAACTGGACATGCAGCTGGTTCTAGATGCAGGAGACCCTTTTGTGCTTTTGGAAAAAGTCAAAACCAGCCAGAACACAGGTATCTATTTCCTTGATATTGACCTAAACAGCAATATGAACGGGATGAAGCTGGCGCAGCAGATCAGATTATCCGATCCGCGTGGCTTCATCATTTTCATAACTGCGCATTCTGAACTAAGCTACATGACATTCCAGTATCGGGTGGAGGCAATGGACTTTATATTAAAAGACAACCCTGCAGAAGCAAAAATAAAAATCAGAGAATGCCTGTTAAAAGCAATGGAACGTTATACGCTACAGACCAACAAGACGCATAAGGTCTATACGATCGAAGCAGGCGGCCGGAAAATCAGTGTGGATCATGATGATATTTTCTTCTTTGAGACCTCCAGCAATATCCACAAAGTCATACTCCATGCGAAAGACCGGCAGATTGAGTTTTCCAGCACCATGAAAGAACTGGCAAACACTTTAGATGGTAACTTTGTGCGCTGCCATCGGTCATTTCTGGTAAACAAAAAGAATATAAAAGAGATAGATGTCAAAAACCGAATCCTCCATTTTACCAACGGGGAAACCTGCCTGGTATCCACACGCATGATGAAGGGACTCTAAAGGCAAGGCTCCGGGACAGGGGTGCCCTGTGGCGCCCCCTGTCTTATTTCCATGTCAACCCCTTTTCCACACAAAAAAAGATCCGGCCATACCATAATAGCCTGGATCCCTTTTGTCTTATGTGTAGATTTCAAAAGTTACGTTCAGCCCATGCCCATTCGCAAAATCGTGCCTTTCGGCACTTCCCGCTACATTCGCAGTTCCCTGTCAAAGCCACTTTCCCGGCAGTCCTTAAGCCGCCTCACCAGCCCCTGGAACCGTTCCTCCCCCCGCATCTTGGCAAAGCAGGCATCCTCCTCCAGTCCCTGGAGAATGGCGAGCAGCATTTCCCTGCTCACCGTAGGGTTCTGTCTCAAGTTATCCGGCCCGAAGGCCGGTGCAAACAGCAAGGGGTTCGGCATTGCCAGGCCCTCCACAAGCCTGTCCACAAGCTGTTCCAGATATTCCAGGCAGATCTCCCTTCGTCCGGCCTTCAAGTATACCTCTGCCAGGGCCCCCACGCCCATGCCCCCTCCCACGCCGAACAGTTCCTCTACCTTCTGGAACACGCCACAGATCTCCAGCTTCCTGTCCATGTCCAGGGGAAGGCTCTCCCCCATCATGCACAACAGGCAGGTCCGTACCTCCCCTATCAACGCATAAAGCTTCTTCTGTACGGTCTCCAGTGCCTTATCCTGCTCTCCCTTTTTCACATAGAACTGCATCCAGTGCATGGTAAAGTCTGCTGTCCGGGTCAGCGTCTTCTTCAGCAGTTCTTCCGCTTTCTCCAGGTCATTCTCTGCCAGGGCCAGGGATACCAGCATGGACATGGCAGCCATGTGATAGTCCGGGTTCCCGTCATCATATATGGCCTGCACCAGTTCCTTTTTCAGATGTCCCCAGCGTTCGGTGTCCTCCTGCGTGTGATCCGGCACATTCTGTTCGAACATGGTCAGCACCGCCGTGGCACTGAATTTCAGTGGAATGTTGGAGGGATAGGCATGAAGCAGCCGGTTCAGTTGTCTCTCCGCCTCCTGTGGCTGCCCTGCCCGGATCAGTCCCATGACCTCTGCCATGTACCGGCTTAGGTCTTCCTCTGGCAGGTCTTCCTCAAAGGCCAGAAGGGCATCCACATCCGTCCCCAAGGCCCTGGCCAGGGGGCATAGCAATGTGATGTCCGGATAGGAACTGTCTGTCTCCCATTTGCTCACTGCCGGAGCTGATACCCCAAGGGCGCCTGCAAGCTGCTCCTGGGTCATTCCCTTTTTCTTCCGCAATTCTATGATCCTGGAGCCTATTCTCAGATCCATTCTGTCTTACCTGTCCCTTTCCTGTTTACTTTTTACCTGCATCCTTCCTTAGTTTCCCAGGCTACTTATCGCAGGCATGCCCACTGACGCATGGAAAATCTGCGGATGCTTCAAGTTGTCTGTGTTCCTAGGCCCATTATAGACAGGATCCAGGTAATACACAATGGAGAGCAGGTAAACTTGTAAAAAGGTTTTCCTAACTACTGGTTATAAAATCAAGTATTTATGTTAGATTCTTCTCCACCAGATTTTGTATTAATTTCTTATCTTTTAAATACTCTTTCAAAACAAAATTGATATATTACGAAAACGAGTGGTCATCTTCTTCTGCCAGGCAGACACAGGAACGCCTTGAGTCAATTACCCCGCAGCAAGCTGGCGGGGCATCAATCTTCCAACGCAGCAAGCTGCGGGGTATTGACCCTCGCGGCATTCGCCAAATGCTCGTGCCAGCAACGGCACAAAGTCAACCTTGTTGACTTGGCTCATTGCTCGCAGGAATAAAGGATTTGCAGAAGAAAGTTTGGATTTCTCCTAAGTTTGGATTTTAGGAAGAGTGAATAATATAAGGGCTTGTGCGAGGGAGGTTGTGAACGAGGAAATTACTTACATATAGGCAATACAGTGGCAGAGGGTTAAATCTCTGTCGCTCTTTTCTGGAATCTTAGTTCCTGTATTTGTACCTTTCACATTAGAATCTTGAGAAAGGCAGTATAGGTGTTTATAATTGTGTTAGCGGTGACAAATGGATATTCAGATTATTGAACATATAAAAGAAAAGTTACAGATGGTTATTAATTGCCGGCATATATGCAATAAGTTTATGCGGTTAATATATCGCACTTAAACATTTAGCAAAGAAATAAAGAATAGTCGGCATTAATTATTCGATGTACTAGTAGTCAACTGATCCGATTTTTTCTTGATTCATTTTTTACCTCCTAGTTTTATCATACATAATAAGCTTTTTTTTGGAAGGAACTATTGGTTGATTCTCTAATTGTAATAGGGCGGTTTCAAAATGGGAGACCGGAAAAAGCTGTCCAGATGTATCGATAATGATGGAGCTATGTGACATTCTTGGAATAAATGCAAACGAATTATTATCAGGAGAAAGGATTGCGATGGAAAATTATCAAGAAAAGGCAGAACAAAATTTGGTGGAATTACAGAAACAAAAAGAGCAAGCAAACAAGATGAAAAGAAAATTGGAAATATTATGGGGAGTGATTGCAATTATTCTATGTCCAGTTCATTTAGCTATAAATTATTTTTATCCTGAAAATCAAGGAACATATATTGGTTGGGTGATTTTGATAATAGGGGTTCTTTTGTTTGTACCATATTTTTTTAAATATTACAAAGTAGAAATTAAATTGAAATAAGTTACTAACTGATATATTTGAACTTTTTTTAAAGAAAAAGCCAAACTCCTATCTATCGGGCAGGTAAATGTATCATCAAAGAGCCAGACACATAGATGCAGAGCCGATAAGCATGTGGAATCCGGCATTTCTGCCTGTTTCACAAACTACCGCTCACTGCACACTTGAAAAACGTAGAACTTCAGATAATAGCTCTGGTCTGCCGCCCACAGAATAGGATGGTCACAAGCCTGGGTATGGAATTCCACCTGGCGGAGTCTCCTGCGGGCACCTGTCCCCGCCTCCCGGATGGTCCTGGCGAACAGTTCCGGCTCCATAAAATGGGAGCAGGAACAGGTGGCCAGGAATCCGCCGTCCCGCACCAGCTTCATTCCCCGCAGGTTGATCTCCCGATATCCTTTCACGGCATTTTTTACGGAATTGCGAGATTTTGTAAATGCGGGAGGATCCAGGATCACCACATCGTAAGTTTCCCCCTGTGCCTCCAGTTTTGGTAACAATTCAAATACATCGGCGCACTGGAACCGCACCCTTTCCTCCAGACCGTTTAGGCGTGCATTTTCCATAGCCTGGGCCACAGCCAGTTCCGAGGCATCCACCCCCAGCACATCCACTGCCCCCGCCATCCCGGCATTCAAGGCAAAAGATCCCGTATGGGTGAAACAGTCCAGTACCTTCTTTCCCTTGCAAAGCCGCTGTATGACTGCCCGGTTGTTCTTCTGGTCCAGGAAAAAGCCTGTCTTCTGGCCATCCTCCACATCCACCAGATACCGCACGCCGTTTTCCACGATCTCCACCTTGGTGTCGAAAGACTCCCCCATAAAGCCTTTTACACGCTCCATGCCTTCCTGGAGACGCACCTTGGCATCACTCCGCTCATAGACGCCACGGATCCGGATGCCGTCCTCTGCCAGCACCCTTTTCACAGCATCCACAATGGTTCCCTTCCACCTGTCTATGCCCAGTGCCAGGGATTCCACTACCAGCACATCGGCAAATTTGTCCACCACCAGCCCCGGCAAAAAATCTGCCTCCCCGAATATCAGCCTACAGCTTGCGGTATCTATCGTCTGTTTTCTGTAGGCCCAGGCATCCCGCACCCGCTGTTCCATGAAGCATTCATCTATCACAGCATCTTTTCTCCGGGACAGCAGCCGTACCGTGATCCTGGATCTGGTGTTGATATAGCCGCATCCCATGGGATAGCCGTCAAAGTCATGAACTGCCACCACATCCCCCTGCTCAAAATGGCCTGTGATGGAAGCAATCTCATTGTCATACACCCACATACCCCCGGCCTTCAAGGTACGGCCTTCTCCCTTTTTTAACGTCACGATGGTCTGGTACATTCTGTTTCCTCCCTAACTTGTCGCCTATTTTGCCTTTTCACTTCAGCCTGCTTCCTTTTTGCGTAACAGTTCAGCCAGTCCATGTAAATGGCAGAAAATCGTGCTTGCACGAGTTTTCGGCCATCTATATGGACTGAGGGAGCGCCATTTCATGAGTAAAGGAAGCCGCGAAGCGGCGAAAAGCACCATGGGCGCGACTTTACGAATGGCGCTGTCTGAACTGTTACCCTTTTTCCTCAGCCTTTCCTTTATCTTATAATTTTTTCACTTGACAAGCAATCATTTTTTATTTATGATTGGTATGTTGAAGCGATGCGTGGCTCAGCTTGGTAGAGCGCTGCGTTCGGGACGCAGAGGTCGCAGGTTCAAATCCTGTCGCATCGATGTTAAGATAAAACAGCCTGTTTTACGGGCTGTTTTGTTTTATCCCATCCGTTGCCCTTTAGTCAAAGAAATCCTTGAAAAGCCCAAAGCCGTTTTGTCAGAAATTACAGCCTTGCCTGCAACAAAGCTGTTTAATCCGACACCAGTACACCGTTGGTATTATATCTGATGAGACTCCGAAGAATAACAAGGCAGAGAATAAGAGCGATGAAATGCCATCATCGGTTACCGGAAAGCATACAGGGCTGTGCCTAAAATTTCGTCCCTGTCCATATTGTTCCTTATTAGCAATACCTAAGACCGATAACCAGCCTGGTAGTTCGTAGCAAAGGAGAACAAATATTAATAAACAGAAACCAAAACCTAAGAAAGGAAGGATGAATATGAGACTGACAGTGGGAGCAGACGGAATGTTTGGGAAAATCGGAGATGCCCTGACATATGCACAAACCTATGCAGGCCAGGAGGTTGTCATACATATCTCACCTGGAACCTACCATGAGAAGCTGGAGATCCGCCAGGAAGGCCTGGTTCTGGAAGGAGAACATGCCGCAGACACTATCATTACCTATGACGATGCTGCAAATGACAGAATGCCGGATGGGGAAAAGCGGGGAACCTTCCGCAGCTATACCCTGCTGGCGGATGCACCCCGTATACAGTTGCGGAATCTGACCATTGAAAATGGCGCCGCATTACGGGAACATGTGGAGCAGGCCATTGCGCTTTACGCAGAGGGGGAGGGTATTGTGGTCTCGGACTGTAGGCTTCTGGGCGCCCAGGACACCCTGTTTACAGGCCCTCTCCCGCCCAAGGAGGTGATTCCCGGAGGCTTCAAAGGCCCCAAGGAATTTGCACCCCGTGTGAATGGCAGGCAGCTATATCGTCATTGTTATATCTGTGGTACAGTGGATTTCATCTTTGGCAGTGCCACCGCTTATTTTGAGGATTGTATGCTACATTCCCTGGGACGTCCTGGCGGTTATGTGACAGCAGGCTCTTCCCCCGAAGGACAGGAATACGGTTATGTATTCTCCAATTGCCATTTTACCGGAGATGCCCCGGAAGGAAGCATTTATCTGGGAAGACCCTGGCGGGATTATGCGAAAGTGGTGATCCTGGATTCTATACTGGAGGCTCATATCAAGCCGGAAGGCTGGCATGACTGGGATAAGGAGCGGGCACATGAGACTGCCTTTTTTGCAGAATATGGCAATACCGGGCCAGGTGCAGCAGGAAAAAGAGCAGAATGGTGTCATAGTCTTACAAAGGAAGAGGCATCCGCCTATACCCGCATGAAGGTTCTCGGATGGTAGAAAGACGGGGCCTTGGAGAATAGGAGAAGGCATGTTTCAGAGTAAATTATTTCTCAAGTTATTTTTGACCTATGTGGCAGTTATCTTTTTCTACATGTTTCTGTGCATTGCCTTTTTGTTCTATGAAAACAATCGTATCAGTGATCTGCAATCAAAGCGGGAAAGGGAGATCCAGCTGGATGAGATCTGTAATATTGTGGAGCAGCGGATTCTGACAGCCCAGAATATCGTCCAGGATCTGAGCTATTCCACTGCCATGAAGCAGCTCTATATGAGTGAGAAAACCGGCGGGCAGCTGGATTCCTATGCCCTCTTCTCCATCCAGAATGAGATGCGCAGCACTATGGCAATGGGCGGATTGTCCATTTATCAGACTGTCCTGTTCGTAGACGGAAGCAATAAGGCTTATTCCAGTGCCGGGGTGATCTCCCTGTCAGAGAATCCGGCATCCCTGGATCAAGAACTTCCCTGCATGATGACCGGAACCGTGAGTGAAGTGTTCCGTTTAAACAGTTCCAGGCGCCTTTCTTTTAATACAGAATATTTTCTGTACTGTGATTCATACTCCTATCAGACCGGAAGTGATATTGGAACAATGTGCGTCCTCTTCGATTTGAAGCAGCTTCGGGCCGATATGGATAAAGTGCTTGGAGATGGCTATGGTGCATATGTCCTCTATGAAGACCAGGTACTTCTTTCCATAGGGAACCAGGACGGGAAAGCCTATTCCAGGGAGTCGGACAGAATGCCTGGTATTGTGTACAAAATTCTTGAACCCGCCGGATCCGTATCCCACATAAACGGACATTTCCTCATCATCCTGCTGGGAACTGTGTCGATTTCCGCCGCTTTTGTAGCGCTGGCCTTCTGGGTAAGCAGGCGGTATTATATGCCCATCGGTCACCTGGAAGAAATGATCTCCCCAGACCAGGATTCTCCAGATGGTGAGATGGAAAAAATCATCTGCGGCATCCAGAACCTGATCGGTGAAAAGAATGAGTACCGTGAGAAAATGCTGACCATTACGCCCTATGCCCGGACAGGTATGCTGCATTCCATGATTGCCGGAAATGCAGCCGCAGAAAATGTGGATATGTTCTTAGACGAGAACTATCTCGATCTGATAAAGCCCTACTATGTTGTATCTGTCTTCCATTTTGCTTTTGAAGGAGATGCTTCCTCCCAGAAAGAAGCCCACCGCAAAAAGGTGGAAGAGCTTTTTAAGGTTGTGGCACACACCTTTTCCACAGATGAAATGCACATGGTATGGTATTTCCGGGATATCCACAATGTGTTCCTCATCTTGAATTTTGAGACGGAGCAGAAAGTTGAAGGATTGTTTGGGCAGATCCACAAATATGTCAGTACAGCCACAGAGGGGGATTACTGTTATGTGACCATCGGTGTGGACATGATCCGAGATGATATCGGGGAACTGCGGGAGGCCTGTGAGGGTGCGCTAAAAGCCCTGGACGGGATTCTCACCGATGGCTGGGGTGCCGTTTATTTTCTGGAAGACATGGAGGGACGGACGAATACTTACTACTTCCCGGATCATTTCAGGGAACGGCTGAAACGTTGTCTGTTAAAACAGGATAAAATGGAGATCCACACACTTTTGTTTGACGTGTATAAAACCAACCTGGAGATAGCGGGAACCTCTGAAATGTACAGGGCCTTGATAGATGAGCTGCATCTCGCTGTCATCAAGACCCTGCGGGAGATTACAGAGCTGAATACCGTACACCTAAACATACAGAAATACACAAGCCTTGCCACCCTGCAGGATATATTTGACTACTACGATACAGCACTACTGTCTGTGATCGACATGTTACATGATAAGACCTTACAGGAAGATTCCCGGCTGGAGGAAGAGATTGCCGCTTATATGGATGCCCACTACCTGGATCCAGATCTGTCCCTTCAGAGTCTGACAGACCGGTTCAATGTAAGTAATAAATATCTGAGTCTGCTGTGCAAAGAACGTTTCGGAGTCACCTATCTGCAGTATGTCCAGACCAAAAGGATCCAGAAGGCTGTGGAGCTTCTGCAGGAAGGCACCCATTCCCTGACAGAAGTCTGTACCCTGTGTGGATACACCAACCAGCTTACCTTCAGACGCAATTTCAAGAGCATAACCGGGATGAATCCCAGTGTCTACCAGCAGAAGTCAACAACCCCGCTGCAAGCAACGGGAAATCAAGCTAGTAGCGCTGCAAGCAGCGGGGTATTTGACCCTCACGGCATTCGCCAAATGGATGCTGACACATCCGCTTGGCTCCATTGCCCGCGGGAATAAAGAAAAAGCGCTATCTGCACAAAATGATGCCTGATGAAAAAAATGATGCCTTGACAGGCATCATTTTTTCATAGCCTGAACCAGACCGAAAATAATGAAACTATACATTTAAAGACCACTGTTGTATAGTCGGTTTAGTTTCCTCATACAGGATTCTGGACTTCATAGGAAAAGAGGGAGGGCCATTAGGTGGGAAAACAGAAAACTGTCATCAACGGAAAAAGGACAAAAGAAGAAAAACGAAAATACTGGAAAAAAAGCCTGAAAAGAGATCGTTTTCTGATTTTGATGATACTACCAGTCATACTTTATTATATCATCTTCTGCTATCTGCCTATGTCCGGATTGTGGATGGCCTTCACGCAATATAAGATTGGTTCTGGATTCCAGGGGTTGTTCACCAGCGATTTTGTAGGGCTAAAATGGTTCCGGCAGTTTTTCCATTCTGTATACGCATGGAGACTGGTGAGAAACACCTTTTTGCTCTCTTTCTATTCCCTTATTTTCGGATTCCCCATTCCGATCCTGTTTGCCATTGCAGTGACACAGCTGCGGGGAAAGCGGCTTCAGAAAGTAATACAAGTGACTACCTATCTACCCTACTTCATCTCCACAGTGGTAGTCTGCGGCATGATCAATAATTTTCTATCTCCGTCTGGCGGGATTATCAACCAGTTGCTTGGTATGCTGGGAATTGACAGTATCAATTTCCTAAGCCTGCCCCAGTGGTTCAGGCCGATCTATGTCATATCAGGTTCCTGGCAGAGCTTTGGATTCAATTCCATTATCTTTGTGGCGGCAATCATGGGGATTTCCCCGGATCTGTATGAGGCCATGCGCGTAGATGGGGCCAACAAGCGCAAAGTGATCTGGCATCTGGTTCTTCCCAGTATCCGTCCCACCATTATCCTACTGTTGATCATGACGCTGGGCAGCATGATGAGTGTAGGGTTTGAGAAAGTATATCTGCTTTATAATCCCTCCGTATATGAGACGGCGGATGTCATTCAGACTTATGTATACAGACAAGGTATCGGAAGTAACAATTATAGCTATGCTGCTGCGGTAGGATTGTTTAACTCGGTGATCAATTTCGGCATAGTGTTTCTGGCCAACCGGCTGAGCCGTAAAGTAACCGATACTTCAATCTGGTAAGAATAGGGATTGATTCCCGCGGACAATGGCTCAGGCGGCTGCGAAGCAGACATTTGGCGAATGCTGGTCAGCAGTCTCGCAGCTTGCTGTAGGGTTTTGACTGGTATATGCGTTGAAGCGCACAGGGAGGTATAAAGATGCTGAAGCGAATCAAAAACCAAACAATTGGGGATCTCCTATTTGATTGTATTGTCGCATTGCTACTGTTTTTGGCTGTAGTGGTATGCGTCTATCCGTTTCTGTATGTGGTGAGCGTTTCCATCAGCTCCGGTGATGCAGTGAACAAGGGGCTAGTAACACTGTTTCCCGTGGACTTGAATTTTGACGCATTGAAAACCGTGCTGCAATACGGACAATTGTGGACTTCCTATGGTAATACACTTTTTTATACAGTTGTAGGCACAGTCCTGAATCTGCTGTTTACCTGTCTGGCGGCTTACCCGCTGTCCCGGAAACAGTTCTGTCTGCGGAAGCCTTTGAATTTCCTGCTGGCTTTTACCATGTATTTTTCAGGCGGGCTGATTCCCATCTACATTGTGGTGACAAGTCTGGGACTGTATAACACCCGCTGGTCCATGATCTTACCGGTACTGGTAAGCGCGTATAATGTGATGATCTGCCGTTCTGCTTTCGAATCCATATCGGATGAACTGTTTGAAGAAGCAGAACTGGCAGGTGCCAATGATCTTGTCATCATGAGGAAGATCGCTGTTCCGCTGATCAAGCCAACACTGGCAGTTCTTGCATTGTACTATGCAGTAGCGAGATACAATGATTTTTTCAATGCAATGCTATATATCAGCGACAAAAAACTGGAACCACTACAGCTCTTCCTAAGAAGAATCCTGCTGGAAGCTTCCTCGGAAATCATGCAGACCACCAGTGTCAGCATGGCGGCCGCCAGCAAATCCTCCCTGCAGGTACGGTATGTATGTATCGTAGTGTCTGTGGTGCCGATCATGCTGGTAGTACCTTTTGTACAGAAATATCTTGTGGAAGGAACCATGCTCGGAGCCGTAAAAGGATAGGAAATTCAAACCAAGGTGTTATTGCAGAGATGCAAAGCAAGATACATCAAAAAAACAAGGAGGATGTAGCATGAAGAAGAAAAAAATCATGGCTTTAGGACTGGCTGTCGTTATGGCGGTAAGCTGTCTGGCAGGGTGTGGCAAAGAAGATGGAGGACAAAATCCGGAAGACAGTTCTCAGGTACCTTCTTCCTCTTCAGAGGAAGCCTCACAGACAGAGGGCACAGAGGGGGCAGGCGGAAGTTTTACCTATACAGGGGAAGCACCCATCACAGATACATCTGTTACGCTGAAGATCCTGGCACAGACATCCAACTATACAAATGTTGACATTGCAAGTGCCAAGATTGTGCAGACAGTCATTGCAGATGCTGGAATCGAAGTGGACTGGCAGCTGGTTGACTTTAGCAACTATGCCGATTCTGTGGGACCTATGCTGACCACTGGCAAGGCTGATGCGGATATTATCCTGCTTCCGGACCAGGATCCCAATCAGACCTATATCAAGTCCGGACTCTTTGTGCCACTGGACGAGCATTTTGACCAGATGCCTAACTTTACAAAGTGGCTGGAGGCAAATCCGGTGATCAAAGCCGAGATTACCGCAGAGGACGGACATATCTATTATGTGCCGGGTACCAATGTAGGCAAGGATTACCAACCTGTCCTGATGTATAGCCAGGCCTGGCTGGACAAGGCACAGAAGGAAGCACCCAAGACCCTGGATGAATTTGTGGATTTGTTGCGCTATTACAAAGAGAATGACATGAACGGAGACGGGGATGCCTCGGATGAAGTCCCCATGAGTATTACGTCAGGCTTTCTGCCCTATATGTTCGGGCCGGCCTTCGGGCTTGACCTGGTAAGTGGTTTCCAGGCAGACAAGGGTGGCAATGTAACTTATGCAGCGGCAGACAAAGAAAATTACAAGGCATATCTCACCTTCCTAAATGGCCTGTACGAAGAAAAGCTTCTTGAAATGGAATACAGCTCCCTGGACAGAGACCAGATCATTGAGCGTATCTCCAATGACAAGACAGGTGTATCCTTCGATTTCAGCTGGGCAATGTCCATGATGTTCAGCAATGTCCTTCCTTACTATGATGGCACAAAGGCCACAGCCTTCATAGGCGCCGCGCCGCTTTCCGGAGAGTATGAAGGATATTATGTAGGCCGTGTGGAACTTGGAAATATGTTTGGTGTCAATTCCTCTTCCTCCAATATAGACATAGCCTGCCGTTTCCTGGACTACGCCATGAGCGATTCCTGCCAGGTGATGTATCAGTGGGGTATTGAGGGAGAAAGCTATACAGAGGCAGCAGATGGAACCAGATCCTTTACAGAACAGGCAAATGATAACGACTGGCTACAGCAGCTTGGCATCAATCCCTCCTTCGTATTCCCCGCCCAGCAGTCTGTGGAATCCACAGATGTGCTTGTGGCTGGCTGGCATGCAGAGTGCAATGCATGGCAGAAACAGTTTGTGAAGGATCCCTGGCCCTTTGTGTATTCCACCGAACAGGAATCAGAAGTGATTAATACTTATATGGTGGATATCCAGACCTATGTGGATGAGAACGCCAATGCCTTTATCACCGGAACCAAATCCCTGGATGAGTTTGACAGTTATATCAGCGGCCTGGAAGCCTTGAACCTGTCAGAAGTACTGGCTGTAAAGCAGGCCCAGTACCAGCGTTATCTGTCAGCACTGGAGTAAATCCACAACAGAAGAAACGGCTGGATGGAATCCGCCAGCCAACCTGCACGGCCCGCCTTCTGGCGGGCTGTGTTCGGGTTTATCACGCAAAGAACGCGTGAAAACACCTTGCGGCAGTATCGAGTGAACAGTAACCTATGTTCGTAAAAGGAACAGAAAGATTGATGTACAGGGTTGAGAGGCTGGAAGAATTGTAGTACAATCCTTCCAGAAGGTTTGTAGCGGAATTTGATCAGGATACCTGCAAATGCAAAACGGGAGGTTTGGAAATGGGCAGAACCATTAAAATCGATCCTTATTACGGCAGTCTGAAAGGAATGTTGGCAAAATACGACCGTCTGTCCCGCAGGGACGCTTTTACAGGAGATACCAAAGAGTCCTATGAGAGATGGAAGGCCCAGGCCAGGGAACTGCTATGGAAGCTGCTTGGCCTTGACAAAATGGAGTACTGTGACCTGGATCCCAGGATCCTGGAGAGGAAGGAAGTTGCACCCTGTATTGTGCGGGAGAAGGTACTCCTGCAGGTGGAACCCAAAACCTATATGCCGGTTTACATCTTAATCCCCCAGAAGCAGGCAGGGAAAAAGCAAGGCTGTTTCCTGGCACTTCCCGGCCACCTGGGCGCCGGAAAATACAGTGTAGCCGGATGCGGGGAAATTCCCGCAGTAAAAGAAGCCATTGAGCGGTTTCACTACGACTATGGCATGCAGCTTGCAAAACTGGGGTATGTGACCTTGTGCCCGGACAGCCGGGGTTTTGGAGAACGGCGGGACGAGGCCCTGCAAGGGGAAGCGGAAGGCGCATTTCTTGGCAGCAGTTGTTTCCAGCTTGCCCATATGGCAGAGCCTCTGGGACAGACAGTAGCTGGTATGTGTACCTATGACGTGATGCGGCTGCTGGATTATGTCTGCGAAAGAGGAGAATGGGATACCGGCCGCCTGGGATGTCTTGGTTTTTCCGGAGGTGGAATGCAGACCCTTTGGGCTGCTGCCATGGATGACCGAATCCGGCAGGCTGTGATCAGCGGATATCTATATGGATACAGGGATTCCCTGTTGCTGCTGAATGGAAATTGCAGTTGCAATTATGTGCCCCATCTATGGGAACACTTTGACATGGGAGACATTGCATCGCTGATTGCGCCCAGGCCCCTTCTGGTACAGTCCTGTAGGGATGACCATCTCAATGGTCCCAGAGGGCTGGAAAATGTGGCAGAACAGCTGGACATTGTGAGAGCAGCTTACCGGCTGTACGGAAAAGAGGCGAGACTGGTACACGATGTGCGGGAGGGAGGACACTGCTGGCATGGGGAACCTCTGGCACAGATACTTCCCTATTTTGAAGACTGCCTGGAAAAGGGGGAGTAGGCGGTTCGGGGAACCAATGCCCGCATCTCCTCCCCTTGCTTTTATGGACTCTTATGGGCTGTTATGAGCTGGCACTACTATACTTTCCAAGCGATACCTTCCACAGCAGGCGGGCTATTACAAAAAACACCACCGGTGCCGCTACCCCCCAGATACAGGACCCTACAGACAGCTCCCCCATAAGGAACAGGCCCGGGAAATTGGTGATCACGAAAACGGGCAACACATAGGTGCCAAGATCCCGCAGCCTCTTGCCATAGATCAGGGAAGGCATATTGTTAAAGTCCCAGAGGGCATTGCTGATATCCGCAATCCCACCCAGGGAAATGGTCCAGAAGCTGATCAGATAGGGCAACAGGAAGAGACTGTAAGTCAGCAGACACCCGCAGAGCAGGTAGAAGAGAAAGCCTCCCACAGGTACCAGTCCCACTGGAAGCCCGGCCCGCTTCCACCCTGCCACGATCATGGCGGTTCCAGCTACCATTTCCGGCAGCAACAGGGAGAAATCCAGCCTCCGCAGGGTCACGTAGAACTGCAGGGAGACCGGCTTCACCAGATACAGATCCAGCTCCCCCTGCTGTATCATTCCTGGCAGGGAGCAGAAATTGCCAAAATACAGCATATATACCCCTGTAAGCAGCATATAGATCCCCACAAACAACAGAATATGGTCTGGCGTAAGGATCCCGATGTCCGTTCCTGCCTTATAGATAATGGCCACATACAGCAGCTTGATCACCATCCATCCCATCTCTACTGCCACACCTGCCACAAAATTGATCCGGTACTCCAGGGCGGACATTAGGGAATATTTTGCAAATACCCCAATCAGCCTCAGATACCTCCATATTTTTCCCATAATCTACACCCCGTGTGCTTCAGCGCACATACAAGCCAACAACCCCACGGCAAACTGCGGGGTTGCTGATCCACGTGGCATTCGCCAAATGTCTGCTTCGCAGCCGCTTGGCTCATTGCCCGCGGGAATCCCACTCTTTGATGACAGACCGGCATACACCCAGATCAATGGTTCCACACACATTTTGATCCAGCCTTATCCGCCGATTCCCACATACCGCTTCAAGCCCTGTCTCCACATCCACTCCCCAAGACAGGCGAATACCAAGATCCACCCTGCCTGGAACCCGGTTCCCAGGCAGATCCGTTCCCATCCGAACCGCCCATTGATGACATTCACCGGGAACTGGGTGGTGTAGCCAAAAGGCAACAGGTTCACCACAAATTCCACCCATCCCCCGAAGATATCCATTGGAAAGATACCTCCGCTGGCCACCGTCAACACAATACTCACAGTACCAAAAAGTTTATCCACATCCGTGAGCCAGAATCCCAGCAGGCCGATACAGTAGAAGATACAGAAATTTAAAACCACTGCCAGCACCAGGCTGCCCAGGAAAGCCAGTATCCTGGCAGCGGACAGTGACAGACCCTGCCAGGCCCCCACTACCAGGATCCCGGTCATTACCGGAGCTGCCACCAGGAATCTGGGAACCTTCTGTCCCGTAAAAGAGAAAAACTGGTACCATTTGTAAGAAACCGGCCGGACCAGGTATTTGTTCAGTCCCCCCATCTTGATGTCACTGTTCACCTCCCCCTCAAAACCAGCCCCTGCCAGCTGGGACACAATCACCGCCAGCAGGGTATATAACAGGATCTGTTCATGCTCATAGCCGAAGACAGCCGCCCCGTCTCCATGCCCATACAGATAATTCCACATGGTGATCTGGATCACAATCGGAAAGACTGCGCTGAGCATACTGAGGAAGAAACTGACCCGATATTCCATTGCCCGCTCTACTCCCATCAGAAACACACAACGGTTCTGGTTCACAGTGGCGTCACCTCCTTCTGGTAAAACCGTGCAATACTCTCTTCCAAAGGAATCTCCGTCACCGTGAAATCTTCCACATGCAGGCCGGACAGGATAGCCCCCAGCGTGTCCCTGACCTTATCCTGTTCCACCTCCAGCACTGCCCCGGCTGCGTCCATTTCCCGCACCTGACCATAAGATACCCATTCCTCCTGTGCCACAGGGGATGACGTCTTCACATGGATCAGTTTTCTTTTACCCAGAAAGGTATTGATGTCCGCCAGCCTACCGTCATAAACCAATCTCCCCTGGTTTATGATCACAGCCTTCTGGCACAGGGCCTGGATATCAGCCATGTGATGGCTGGTAATGATCACTGTGGTCTTCCACTGCTCATTATAGATCTTGAGAAATTCACGGATCTTCTGTCCGGACAATATATCCAGTCCAATGGTAGGTTCATCCAGAAACAGGATATCCGGCCGGTGAATCAGTGCTGCCAGAATCTCCATTTTCATCCGTTCCCCCAGGGAAAGCCGTCTGACCTGCACATTCAGCAGTTCTCTCACATCCAGCAATTCCGACAGTTCTGTCACAATATCCCGGTAAGGGCCGTCCTCCACCCCGAAGATACATTTGTTCAGATAGAAACTATCACTGGCAGGCAGATCCCACCAAAGCTGGTTCTTCTGTCCCATGACAATGGAGATACGCCGCTTAAAGGCATTCTTCCTCTCCCAGGGAATAAAGCCATCTATATCAATTTTTCCTGCAGTGGGACACAGGATACCGGACAGCATCTTCAAGGTAGTGGTCTTTCCTGCCCCGTTGGGTCCCAAAAATGCGATCATTTCCCCACGACCCACCGAAAAAGAAATATCCTTTACCGCCTTCTTCGTCAGCATCTCCCTGTGAAAAAGATTCTTCAAGGATCCCTGTATCCCTGTGGCTTTCTTATAGTAAGAAAACTCCTTTTGCAGATGTTCTACTGTAATCATATCCTTCCTCCTGTCCCTGGCATCCCCCAGGCTCATTCCCATGTGCCTGACAGCAACGCACCTGGTATCATATGAAATCCAGGTGCCGGATATAGTTCTCAAACTGGAACTTCACCTCCGGATACCTCTGGCGGCTGATATACAGGCGCTCCCCATTGTCCAGCAACACGTTGCTCTTTTCCAGGCAGCGTATATGGTACATATTTACCAGGAAACTCCTGTGGATCCGTGCAAATCCCTGGTTCTTCAACTTCTGCTCACACTGGGACAGACTCTCTGCCACAGAAAGAATCTCCCCCAGGGTGTGGAGATGGATATCATGGTGTTCACTTTCCAGATAGAGAATGTCCCTCCTGTAAATGTGCATCACCTTCCCGCCCCAGGTAAACCCCGTTTTCTCTGAGGAAGGAACCTTCAGGCGCCCCAGCTTCCGAAAAGCTGTCTCCAGATCCTGCTCCAGGTCAAAAGCCCTGACTGTGTGGAAAAATGGCATCTGCAGGGCAGCAAAAATGTCATCGGTGCTGTGGGCCACATATAGAAGCAACGCCCTGGGATTCCTGCCCCACAGCATTTCTGCCCACCCAAAAGCTTCCTGCCTGCACTCCCAGGATAAGATCAGACAGGATGTGCCGTCCGGTTCTGTCCCACGGGATCCTTCCAGCTCCCTGTCAAAGAATTCTTTCTGGATCACACAGACTTCACATATAAGACCCTCCCGGACTGCCGCCAGCCTGGCTGTCTGCGCAATCTCCCCGGCTTCCTTCTCCCGGCTGCATATGATCCCGATCTTCAGCATTGTTAGCCTTCTCCCCATCCGGTGTCCCACGCCTATTTTCTAAGAACAACCTCCATCTTGAACCTAGTCCTTCCCCGTGGCAGGAAATCTGCCTTATGATAACAATTCCCCTGCCTATCGTCAAGACACTTTGCCCCAATGGTATGTTTTGGCACCTCATTGGTATTACGATCCCCTCAGGCTGGCACCAGGCACCCAGTAGCCCCTCCAAAAAGCAGTCAGTAACAGTTCAGACAGGGCACTGAACTGTTACGAGAATGCACACAAAACGCGAAAAGAATGCGTTTTGGCGCCCGCAAGTCTCGCAAAATTGCACAGAGCGCAATTTTGACTTCGCGAGAGGGACTGTCTGAACTGTTACAGCAGTCATACACATCTGTAAACACCCGCTTGAACAAACTCTCATCCTATGCTATCCTAGTCCTAACGCAGAACCGAAGCGGTTCCCCGTATCCTGTGGGCTACAGCCGCAGACCAGCCAGATGCCACAGTGGCCTGGAAGCTTTCAGATAACCGAAACCCATACTTATTTATCTTAAGGAGGAATGGCCCATGCTTGATATCTTATTTGTTACCGATTTTGTCTGTCCTTACTGCCTGGTGGCCAAGGTGGCCCTGGAACAGGCCCTGGAAGAGACCGGGATAGAAGCCCAGATCCGGGTGCAGCCCCTGGAACTGACCCCGGAGCCAAAGGAGAGGGTGGATGTCTGCCATGATGAGGAGCGTAAAAAGCGCTACCAGATCCTGGTGGAGCCTGCCAGGGCACTGGGACTTGACATGAAGCTGCCCCCGTCCGTCTGTCCGCGGCCTTACACGCGCCTGGCCTTCGAAGGCCTGTTCTTCGCACAGGAACAGCGGCAGGAAAATGTCTACGCAGACCTGGTATACCGGGCTTATTTTGAAGCGGAACAGGATATCGGGGATCTGGACGTCCTCTGCTCCCTTGCCGGGAAAGCCGGACTTAACACCAGTGCCTTCCGGCAGGCCCTGGAAGCGGGAACCTATACCGCACAGGTAAAAGAAGCCGTGGACTATTCCCGTAACACTTTGCAGGTCTCTGGCATCCCCTCCATCTACCTGAATGACCGGCCCATTTCCATTGAGACCTACACAAAGGAAGAAATGATCCAGCTCCTGCAGGAAGGCCAGGATACCTCCTCTGGCGGGTTCTGTTGCGGTATAGATGGCTGTGGATGAACGCACACCACCATATGACCCTGCAAAAAACGTCCAGGGACATGAATTCCACGTTGCACTCCCCCGCAGGTACCGGAGACAGCAATTCTGTTAGGTACCTTACGCAGATACCGGAAGTAATAGCCTGTCACAGTCATGTGGGCCCAGTGCCCACAATACTTAAAATGCATCGGGATATGGCAGGAACCCTGCCCCCGGAAAGGATATTCCCATGAGTCCTATGAATACAGAGATCTATCAGAAAATGCATTCCGGGCAGTTATATCTGCCCGGAGATGAGAACCTCATGAAGGAACAGCTTGGCTATATTGACCGCCTCTATGACTTTAACAACACCCGGCCCACAGAACTAGACCGCCGCGAAGCCATGCTGAAGGAAATGTTTGCGGAGATTGGGGAAGGCTGTTATATCGAGCCACCCTTCCACTCCAATTTCGGCGGACACCATGTCCACTTTGGAAAATATGTCTATGCCAATTTTAACCTGACCCTGGTGGACGATACCCATATCTATGTAGGAGATTACACCATGTTCGGCCCCAATGTGGTGATCGCCACAGCCGGACATCCCATTCTTCCCGAATTGCGGGAACAGATCTACCAGTACAATGCACCTGTGCATATCGGCCAAAACTGCTGGCTGGGAGCAGGTGTGATCGTGGTACCCGGCATCACCATTGGCGACAATGTGGTGATAGGGGCAGGAAGCATTGTCACCAAAGACATTCCTTCCAACGTAATTGCTGTTGGCAACCCCTGCAAGGTGCTGCGGGAAGTGAATGAACATGACCGGGAATACTATTTTAAGGACAGGAAGATCCCGCCAGAACTGCTTTCCTAGAGCAGGTTTGAAAATTGCTTTCTGGCAGATGTCTGTCACAATTTGTGGAAGATTTTACCACACTGGGAGAGATATAGCGGGCTATGTTGATCCATTCCCCATCTAAAAAGGAGGTATCCAATGACCCCATCAGATCTCGGGTGGACTTTTGATACGGTTGCATCCACTTATGAGAAGCTCCGGCCCAGTTATGTAAGAGAACTATATCAAGCCATATTTGACTATATTCCCATCACTATGTCCAGCAAGGTTCTGGAGATTGGCATCGGCGGTGGGCAGGCTACCCTGCCGGTATTGCAGACCGGATGTACATTGACTGCCGTGGAATATGGAATACATTTTTCCGAACTATGCAGGGAAAAATTCAGGGATTACCCTGGATTCTCTGTGGTAACAGGCAAATTTGAAGATGTGGCACTGGAGAAGGAAGCCTACAACTTATGTTACTCCGCATCTGCCTTCCACTGGGTACCGGAAGAGATCGGCTACCCAAAGGTATTCTCCCTATTGAAAAGCGGTGGCGCGTTTGCCAGATTCGCCAACCATCCTTATCGCGACAAGGGAAAGCCTGCCCTTTCAGAGGAAATGGATCAGATCTATGCCGCGTATTACTACAAATTCTATAACCGGGAACCGATGACTCCCTCAGAATACAGCGAGGAACAAGCCAGGAACCGGGCCTTGACCGCCGCCAAATATGGCTTTACGAATATCCAGTATGCCCTGTTCCAGCGGACAAGGACATTCTCTGCCAAAGAATATATTGCACTGCTTGGGACTTATTCCGACCATATTGCCATGGAAGACGGAATCCGGACAAAATTTTACACAGCGATTGAGGATGCAATCAATCGCCACGGTGGTACGATCACGATCTATGATACCCTGGATTTACAGCTTGCCAGGAAACCTTGATCCACGGAAAGATAGCTGACGAACCACCTTTTATCTATTTAGGCATAACTTACGTAACAGTTCAGACAAGACACTGAACTGTTACGCTGATGCACACAAAACGCAAGGATTACTTCTTGAACACGGACAGAAACGATTGGATGGCATCTTTCGCCTCCCTGACGGCCTCCACGGCATCGTTTAGGTTTGCCAGGGATGTGGACAGTTCCTGGGTATCCAGGTTCTCTATGGCGGTATTCAGCGCATCCACATCCAGTCTCCCCAGGGTGTCTGATACCTGTCCCCAGTCCACTTTCCCGATATTCTCCTCCAACTGCTCCAGGGTGCCATTGAGTGCTTCCACGTTCACCTGGGAGATCTGTTCCATGACAGGTTCTGCCTTCTCCATCATTCCCTGCAATTTCAAATATAGGATGCCGCCCCCTGCCAGCAGCAGGATGGTGAGCAGGGATGTGACCAGGCAGAAGATCCTGGTGATTTGCAGTTGGCTGGCAAGCTTTTCCATACGGTCCTGTGTCTGGTTATCTGTCATTTTGAATCCTTTCTGTGCGGGCCTGTTTCCCGTCTGACACCTTTTTACTGCTTTTATATGATTTCACAAATATGTATTTTCCCTCCGCGCCACTCCCCGCCCTCTGGAACGCCCTTCCCATACCAAAAACCGTAAATATGGTGGCCACCCCCATAGCCTGCTGGAAGCTGAAGATATTGTTCACTGTGTACCCCAGCAGACACAGGCCGCAGATACAGGCAAAGACATTCCGTTTCCCTTCCCGTAGGAAGCCTGCCATGCCTGTGACCATCATCCCTGCAAAGCCCACTAGTCCCAGCAGGCCCACATCCACCAGGATGGTCAGCCATTCATTGTGGGCATTGGTAAGGGAGAGACCGTTGAATTTCTCTCGGACCATCTCCCGCAGCGCGGTACTTCCCTGGGTAGAGATGGCCTCCCACATGGCATCCGGCCCCACTCCGGTAAGCTTATGTAAGGGATCCTGTTCCAGGTAGCACATCCAGCCTGCCTTCCAGGTGGCCCCGCGGCTGCTGCCCCAGTCCTCTGAGAAAGTGAAGACAGGATAGGCAGACAGTGGCCCCAGGCTGCCAGGAAGGGCCGTATTGATAGCCGCCAGTACCAGGATCAGCACCACCCCCGCAATGGCAGCTGCCGTCACCGTCCGGGTCAGATATTTCATAAGCTTCGCCGGGTAGGCTCCCTTTTTCTGTTTGCCATATATCCACAGGAATGCCATAACTGACACCACAGTCATCGGAAGCAGGATCCACACAGAAAGCAGCAGTTCCATGGCATCCCCCTCATAGTTCATCCGCCCCGGCAGCATCTTCCACAGACCGAGGGTCACCAGACAGGCTGCACACAGCAGGAGCATCACCTTCCAAAAGGCCAGCATTCTCTCCCCCTCAGAGGCAGACAGGACGAACAGCACCAGCAGCACCACGGCCAGCGCCAGGATTCCGCTGTCACTTCCCTGCGTAACCAGGGTGCCGAAACCCAGGACTATATATATGGCAAGAAGTGTTCTCACACCCCTCTGGAATATCCTGTTTCCTTGCAATGCCCTTCTCTCCCGGCCCGGTCCGCTTCCCAGCCACAAAAAGCCCACCCCGGCAAAGAGAACCGACACCACATATCCGCAATACCAGTTGATATTTCCGATAGTAGAGATAAAGCCAGGATTCTGCAGGGTCATATGGATGGGATACACGCTGAAACGGTTCAGATATCCCAGGGTGAACACCAGGCCGGATGCCACAGCCAGCACCAGGAACATCCACCTCCTGGGCTTCCAGAACCTGGATACCAGAAAATAGATGCCCACTAATATCATCTGGGTTCCAAACCCCATGAACCAGCGGTCCGCCCCCCACAAAGCCCGCTCCTTAAAAGGGGAAAACAGATAGGAAAGTACCAGGGCCACCCCGTAAAAGGCCGCGAAGGAATCGGTCCAGGTCCAGGATCCAGGATGTGTCTGGGGTTTGCTTCCCGCCAGATGGTAAAAACGCATTTTCATATACTCCCTGTTCTCCACCACCTGCATCACCAGGTATATCACTGCCAGGGGCAGCAACACCTTCCCCATCTCTACACTGACCTTACAGAAAAAGGTTGCCTTGTCCGAACCGATATGACTGTACCCATCCTGGAAATAAAAGGGCATCACCCCAAGGACTAGAAACAGGTACAGACAGATACCGTAATCCAGCAGTGTCCTGAAAAAATGCAGAAACGTTATGAATACAGGTTCTGCCTGTCCTTTCCCTTTGCGTTCTCCCCGAAGACTGCCTTGCATATGTGGATGGCTTTCCTTATGTCCTGTACCTGCCATATTTATCCCCCCCTAAGGCAGCATATCTATGATCTTGTTCAAAAGTATGTACATTGTAGTTGCAAAATACTTCGGGCGCAAATCTGACTTATCCTTATGCAATGCTTCTGCCCTGGATACCGCAATTTTTACTTTCTCCACATTATAATCAGAGAACAGGAAGCATGCTGAATTCAACCGGATGGCCAATTGATTTAAAATTGCTCACTATATATTGTAAAAATATGATAAGCTTCTCCTTTGCTTCCTGTTTTCGCCATGAGTATCTTCGTCCCAGACACACCAGGGAAAAACCCCCTTTTCCCTACAGTGGTTCCATTATACTAGAAGAATACCCGCATTTCAAGCGCTTCCATCCGCCCGGGCCGGATTCCTCCTCTCCAGACTCCCATATGTCTCCCGGATCATCACAAAACCCAGAGGTCCTGCCAGGATACCCCACATGCCGAAGAGCTTGATTCCCACATACAGGGACAGCAGAATGGCAATGGGAGAGACTCCCACCTGGCGTCCTATGAGCCGCGGCTCCAGCAGTTCCCGCACGAAGATGCAGGCCACATAGAGCAGGATACATACAATGCCCCTACCATAATGGCCGTAGAACATCTGCTGGATTCCCAGAGGCACCAGCACAATGCCTGTTCCGATAAAGGGCAGTGCGTCCAGGATGCCTGCCAGCAGTCCCCACAGGATGCCGTTGCGGATGCCGCTTACCCACAATGTCACAGCTGACAGGATGCTGATCAATGTCATAATGATCACCTGGGCTTTCACAAAGGTGGCGATATACCGGATGATACCGCAGATGACTTCCAGGAACATATGACAGTCTTCCCGATCCAGCAGGCGGTTCATGATGTCATCGTAATCCTTTGCCAATAGCACAGTGGCAATGAGGAATGTCACCAGGAAGCCCCCCATGGAAGCCAGTACTTTGGCGTATTCCAGGGACTGGGACAACATTCCTGGCAGAAACTGCATCTGAAAATAGTCGATACCGTCCTGGATCCAGCTAAGGATCAAGGATTCCAGATATTCCCCGTCTATGCCAATGGCCCTGCCTCCTGTCTCGCAGAGTCTGTGTACCACCACCGCCAGTTCCCGTTCCAGAGAGTCCAGCCCGTCAATCCAGCCGGGCAGGCTGCCTACAATCCAGGAAAATAGTATCCATACCAGCAGGCCCAGCACCCCACAGGCTACCAGCAGCAGGAGTACCGCCCCTATCTGTCTGTGGAGTTTCAGTCTGCTTTCCAGTTTCTGCAGCAGGGAACCAAATATGGTGACAAACAGCATGGCTGTCAGCACCGGTGCCGTCAAGGGTGTGATGATTTTCAAGAAAAAATAAACTGCCCCTGTCACCAGAAGCAGCTTTACCAGTTTGTTCTCCATCCATTTTCCTGCCATGTATGCCTCCCACTTTTACAACATTCTCTCTGTGGGATATGGTGTGTTCTTTTTGCAGGAACTATACATATATTTTGTAATAACGAATTCATTTTATCGCCAGGTCAACAACTTCGCTGCAAGCAATGGGGTTGTTGACCCTCGCGGCATTCGTCAACTGTCCAAGCCAACGCTTTGTTGGCTTGGCAGACAACGGACGCTTGACTCATTGTTCGCGGGAATCATTCATCCGTTGTCAGGTTTCCCTTTCCAGTCACGCCCTGGCCGTCCTTACTGGGATGCCAGCAGCTGGGTGATCAGCCCTTCCACCTCCCGCAGCTGTTCCCTGGACTTCTCCCTGTGGCTCATTCTGCGGTACTGGGAGGGAGACATCCCCTTCATGGCACGGAAAGCCTTGGCAAAGACCATGGCATCATTATACCCACAGGAGAGGGCAATACTTTCCACAGGATAGGATGTGGAATCCAGCAGTTCCCTGGCCTTGGTAATGCGGAATGTAGTCAGGAACTGCTGGGGAGACATACCCAGGTAATTCTGGAACAGGGTATAGAGGTAGCTTCTATTGATACACACATAGTCAGCCACGTCCGTGACTTTGATGGGATTACAGTAATTACTCTGTATGAAGGATACCGCTTTTTTCACATACTGGTTGCCTTTGTCCTCTTCATCTTTTTCCACCACCCCGGCACTCTCTGCCAGGATGGACAGGAATACTCCCAATTGCCCGTTCCGGCGCAGGTCGTCTGCCACACCGAAGGTATTGTGTTCCATCATATCCTTCACGATATCATATAGCTCCTGGTCCCTTTGGCAGGCAAAAATGGGATGCCTGGCAGACAAGCCCATAGCCGCCAGATACTCCCCTGCCCTGCTTCCGCCGAAGCCCACCCACAGGTAACTCCAGGGATCTTTCTCATCTGCCTGGTAAAAAGCCAGTTCATTGGGCTGGATCAAGAAGCCATACCCTGCTTCCAGCCTGTATTCCTTGTCGTGGAAGCGGAAAGTCCCCTTCCCGTCCAGCACATAGTGGATCAGGTAATGGGGTTTGGAGGCCGGACCGAAGCTGTGAAGGCTCTCTGTCCGGGAGCAGCCGCAGCAGTTTACATACAGGCTGCCTGTCTTGTCATTTTCAAAATCAAGCTTAAACGCCTTTTCCATAAAAGCAGACGGCTCCTTTCCCGGACAGTATCTCCGACTTTATATGTGTTCCTGCTTATCCAGCCGGTACTGCCTGTTCCGGGAACTTACCTGGCAAACTCTTTTCTGTCCAGGTCTGCCTGCACCCGCTCCAGATCTGCCCGGATAGACAGCTTCTGAGGGCAGGCCTTCTCGCATTTTCCACACTTGATACAGTTCTTAGCCTGTTTTTCCTCACCCATTTCCCGCTCCCAACGGCCCTTGACCATATTGTAATTCTGGTACATATGGTAGGTGTTCCACACCCGGAAATTGCCCGGGATGTCCACGCCAGCAGGGCAGGGCATACAGTAGCGGCAGGCGGTACAGCCGTTCTGCACACGGCTGTTAATCAGCGCCACGATCTCCTGGATTCCCTGCTCCTCGTCTTGAGACAGCGGCCGGAAAGGACGAAAGGTCTTCAGATTGTCCTCCACCTGTTCCATGGTACTCATCCCGCTCAATACCACCTTCACATTGGGCAGACTGCCCACCCAGCGCAGGGCAAAGCTGGCTACAGATGCCTGGCTGTCCATCTCCCGGAATCTATCGGTGATATCCCCTGCAAAGTCCGCCAGCCCCCCTCCTTTTACAGGCTCCATGATCACCATGGGAATCCCTTTCTCCTCTGCAAGATGGTATCCCTTAAGTCCTGCCTGTACCTGGGTATCCATGTAGTTGAGCTGGATCTGGCAGAAATCCCAGTCTCTGTAATTCAAGATTTCCTCGAAGACCTCATAACTGTCATGGAAGGAAAATCCCAGGTACCGGATCTTTCCCTGCTCCTTCAGCTCTTCCAGTTTCTGGATGCAGCCGATCTGTGCCATTACATCAAAGCGCTCCTTGTTTACGGCATGCATCAGGTAAAAATCTATGTAATCTGTCTGCAGTCTGTTAAGCTGCTCTGCAAAGATGCGATCCACATCCTCCAGGGTATTTACCTGCCACAGGGGAAGTTTTGTGGCAAGATACAGGGAAGATCTGTCATACTTTTTCAGCACCTTTCCCACAAAAGGCTCACTGTCCCCATTGTGGTACGGATATGCCGTGTCAATGTAATTGACCCCTGCACCGATGGCCCTGTCCATCATCTTCTCTGCCTCTGGCTCGTCAATCTTCCCGTCCGGCATCACGGGAAACCGCATACATCCGAATCCCAGCAGGGAAGTCTCGATTCCCAGTTTCTCCAGTTGCCTTTTTTCCATGCCTTTGCCTGCTGCCATCATGTATTCCTCTCTTTCTCTTCATTCATTTTTCATTCTTTCCTTTATGTTCTAATTTCATCATAGTACACTGTAGGACGCCACAGCCATAAGACTCCCTGTCTGGGACACCCCACCAGGAATGTCTCCTGCCAGATCCTTGCCCGTTTTACCTTTTCTTCAACAGTTTTTTTTCGATTCTGTTATAGATTTTCATTACCACCACTGCCTCCACAATCAGCAGCACGGTAAGCAGGATGCTCCAGAGTCCAGGGATATAATTCATGGCAAAAATAGTCGCTTCCGCCACCGCTCCGAATGCCAGCACCAGAATACCACAGTACCGATTGTACTTCTTCACATCCACCACTTCGATGGGATGCTTGTTAAACACTTTGTTCCGCTCCTCGGAGCTGAGTATCTTCACCCCCACATATGCGCACATCATTCCCACGAATACAAACAACATCAAATCCATTACACGCTCCTCCTTGTCCCCGTTCTTTGTTCCCTGTCCAGTTTATTCTCCATATATTTTCCCCTTCAGATACTTTCGGTTAGCATCGAAATCCACTTCCAGCACAGACATCTTGCGGATGGTTGCACTTTTATAGGTACCCGGCTGGGGAATGCTGTCCGGCACCAAATCGTACGTGAGTAGTTTCCCTCCCATCAGGCTCAGGCGGAAACACTCCCACTGGGTCAGGTTGGTGGTCAGGTTGGGCAGCAGGCCATCCGTCAGTTCCCCGAAATTGGTCAGCACTGCACCTGGAAGCTTCTTGATTACTTCTGCCATGACCTTTCTCTGGCGTTCTGTCCTGCCAAAATCCGTGCCCAGGTAACGGATCCTGCAATAAGCCAATGCCTGGGGGCCATTCAGATGTACCATGCCGCTGGCCTCCGGATCCATATTGTCCGTGCCTTGAGGACGGTTTGTGAGCATATTATATTCCACCAGGTAGCCGTTCACATACTCGATCTCCTCTCTGGACAGTTCCAGATCCACACCTCCCACTGCATCCAACAGATTGGCAAACGCCTCAAAATTCACCTGTACATACCGGTGCACCGGGATATCAAAGTTCTTCTCTATGGTTTCCATCAGAAGCTCCGCGCCACCAAAGGAATAAGCCGCATTGAGACGGTTATTGTCATGACCGGGAATCTCCACATAAATATCCCTAAGCAGGGATATCATGTATATCTTCCTGGTACGGCTGCTCACCGATAGCAGGATCATGGCATCCGACCTGCCGTCCTCTCCGTTTTGTCTGGAGTCGTTGCCGATGAGCAGGATATTGACTGCCCCCTCCTGCTGCAAGGGCAGTTTCGTCTGGGAGGGGATCTGGGCATAGTTCATCTTGTGATACACCATCCCCACAAGCTGGTACAGCCCCAGACCCAGCAGTGCCAGAACCAGCACTGTCACCAGCAGGAAGCGTTTCAGCCGGGAGACGAAGGGGCGCCTGCTTTTACCCCCCTTGGCCTGTCTTGGAGTCACCGCCCTGTTTTCTTTTGGTTTTTTCGACCCCGGAGATTTCCCGGACTGCTTTTTCCCTGGCCTCCTGCGGGAAATATCAACGCGTTCCGTCTCCGGTTGCACGGAACGGGAACGGGTGTGGCTGCCCGGGCTACGTCCTGTGTTGCTGGTACGGCTTCTTCCTGGCTGACCAGGGCTGCCAGGGCGGTTCCCTGTACGATCCCAATCCTCCAGCCGGTAGGTTTCTACCTTTGCCCTGCTTTTCTTCCCCGTACTGCCAATGACATTGATCTCTTTTTCCTGTTTCGGTTCTTCTATGGTGTAGAGTTTCGGCTCCTTCTGTCGTTGTTTCGGTTCTGTGGCCTTAAGCTCCTGTTTCAGGAAATCTTCCAGCCCCCTGTGGATCCGCTCCATTTCATTTTCTGTGTCTGCACCCATACGATTTCCTTTATCATATCACTTCTATCATTTCACTTCCGGCTCTATCGGTAACAAGCCCTGCTGCCACTGTGGCGGCTACGCCGTAACAGCAACGCGATGCACGTGCAGCCTCGGGCTTGTCACGCAAAAGGTGCGTAAAACACCTGGCGACGATACCCGGTGAACAGTAACCATCCTTCCACTGTGCGGGTGCCGGAATGGCGTAGGGACTTTATAGTAAATTATACAATGGAACAGATTAAAAAGCAAGTCAGCAACCTCGCGGCAGTATCGGGTGAACAGTAACTATGTTACTGTTCACCCCTACAATATGCCAAGAAAGCTTTCACACTAACAATTGCAGATACACCACTCTTATGCTATAATACCTATGTTCCGGGCAGGAAGCTTCCAGGCTGCATCCTGCCCACAAGACATTGCCTTTCATTACAGAGAGCGGAGCTTGTACAATGGCTAATACAGACAACCACCAGATACAACATAATGAACACTTTTCCTTGACAGACCAGCCCCTGGACCAGAAGGCAGCAGGGGACCTTGCTGCCTGCCAGGCCCAGATCCGGCTGTTAGAACAGAAGAATGCTGCCCTGGAGCAAGCCCTGCAGGAAGCACAGGAAGCCAACCAGGCCAAAAGTCGGTTCTTGTCCAGCATGTCCCACGACATACGCACCCCTATGAATGCCATTATGGGTATGGTATCTATTGCCATTTCCCATATTGATGAGAAAGCCAGGGTACAGGATTGTCTGGGCAAGATCCAGACTGCATCCTCCCATCTGATGAGTCTGGTAAATGATGTTCTGGATATGTCCCGGATTGACAGCGGACGTATATCCCTGCGCGAGGAAATGTTCTCCCTGGCAGACCTGGTCCATGACATCTCTGTAGTAGTACGTCCCCAGGCCACCCAGCGGAATCATACGCTTCAGATAGAGATCGGGACCATCCTCCAGGAGCATCTGATCGGGGACGTACTGCGTCTGCGCCAGATTCTGGTGAATATCATTGGAAATGCCGTAAAGTATACCCCTGATGGGGGAAATATCTTTGTGTGTCTGTCCCAGTGTGCAGTACCAGCAGATTTTCCCATGGCGAATGCGGATTTCCTTCAGGGAAATGCAGCACCAGGTCCGGACACTGTTCTTCTGGAATTCCAGTGCAGTGACAATGGCATTGGTATGAGCGAAGAGTTCTTGAAACGGATCTTCGAACCTTTTGAGCGGGTGCACAATGCAGCCACCAGCAAAATCGAGGGTACCGGCCTTGGCATGTCCATTGTGAAAAATCTGGTAGACCGCATGGGCGGAAGGATCCAGGTGTCAAGCAGAGAGGGAAATGGCAGTCGGTTCGATATCGCCATTCCTCTGGCCATAGCTCCCCAGGATACCAGAAACCTGCATCTTCCCACCGGACAGACGGTGCTGGTAGCAGAAAACCAGGAGCCAAACGCCATGCAGATATGCGCCATGCTCCAGTCCGGCGGCCTGCAGCCTTTGCACATGCAATCCGGTCTGGACATTGTCACCTGGCTCACAGAGGCCCAGTATGAGAAACATATGCCCTGTGCCCTGTTGCTGGGACAGGAGCTGACTGACATGTCTGTGTTGGAGCTGGCCCGTCATATACGGCAATTGGCAGGTCTGGATTTCCCTATTCTCCTGGTGTCAGAGGCAGACTGGGCACAGATTGAATTCCAGGCATCCAGGGCCGGTGTGAATGCCTTTGTGCCTTGTCCCTTATTCCAGAGCAGGCTGCTTGGTACCCTGGCTGATCTCACCTCTCAAAGGCGGCAGGATATAGATTCCTCCGGAGAGGAGGATGCCGACTACAGCGGTTATCATATCCTGCTGGTGGAGGACAATGAACTGAACCAGGAGATCGCCCTGGAGCTGCTGTCAGTCACTGGAGCCACTGTACAGATAGCCAGTGATGGCGCCCAGGCAGTGGAACTGTTTGCCTCTTCCCCGGAAGATTACTTCGACTTGATCTTCATGGATATCCAGATGCCTGTCATGGACGGATATGAAGCTACCAGGCAGATCCGGGCCATGTCCAGACAGGATGCCAGGGATGTCTGGATCGTGGCCATGACGGCAAACGCCTTTGTGGAAGATATCCGTCTGTCTCAGGAAGCTGGTATGAATGAACATTTCTCGAAACCACTGGATCCCGGGCATCTGCGGGACATCCTGCACAGGCAGCTTCGGAAGTGATTCCTGCCGCACTGCACGGACCAGTCCAAGAAAAAAGCAAAAGGGAGGAAGGCAGACTTATCATGCAGCCGTATCAGGAAGAATATCTTGCAAACTTAAATGAGATCACCCTGCTCACAGCCCGGAAGAAGGCAGATTGCCAGTCTTTTGACGCCTTTATGTTAGAGCTTGCCCAGAACGGGGCCAAAGCGCGCCGCAAGACCTGTCGCAACAATGAGCTGCTTCGGGAGATGCTGTTTCCCATGCTGGACCAGCTTCCCCAGGCTACAGAGGCTGATCTACAGGATCTACAGGATTTTGCAGGAGAACTGATGACCTGGGGAAAGGAACTGGACACCGGACTGTTCTGCCAGATCCACCAGGCCCTGCTCAATTTAGCCAGGGTGAGCCGGAACCGCAACCGCATGATCCGGGAATTATACTGGCTGGGAATCGGCCGCAACAGCCTGTATAACAAGACCACCGGTCTGGAACTACCGGAAGCCGAGAAATATACCTCCCAGATGCGGCTCTGTTTTGCGGAAGCTGCTGCTTACTTAAAATATTTTGATGAAATCAAGGATACAGATACCAGAGGCTACATCCTGCGTTCCCGGGCCAACATGTCCCTGGGCAGCTTTAAAACTGCCAGCGAAAAGATCCGTCTGGTCAAACAGACCCTGCAGATCCTCCAGGATGCAGATTACCAGCAGAAAGAGCCAGATCTGCCCTGGAATCGTTTTGTGTATATGACCCACCAGCAGATGGCGGCCAGTCTTTCCTACAGCAAGGAACGGGTCATGTCCCCGGAAGATATTGCAGATGTCATGGAATCCGTGTATATTGTATATAGCAAGCAGTTCCAGGAAGCCGCTGCCAGGGGGGAACAGCCTCCTGCCCGTTACGCTTTCCCTTACAATGCCATTGAATATTACTGTGGGCTGATCACCCTGGATGAGCTGCTCACCCGGCTGGAACACCTAATGGACCAGGCCGATCCCACAGACTTCTCTACGGATGGTATGTATGCCATGATTTCCCTGCCCGCCTTCTATTGCCAGTATCTGCAGGAATATCCCGATCTGATACCCCGGCGGACAGGTTACATTGCCAGTCTCTATGACAAGATCCTGGACTATATGGATGCATTTCCGCAGAACGAAAAAAGCGAGCATCTCTTTCTCTACATGCGGCAGTTATCTGTCACTTTCCTGGAAACGGATGACAGCTTATCCTACAGCACATTCCTACAGACACTGCTGATCCGTTTTGCTCCGGAGACTTATATCCATTCCCGGATCGTTGCAGTGGCAGCCACCGCCTTCTGTGATATGATCCTGGAAGAAGATCCCTCCTTTTTCGATGATATGGAAGAGGTGCGGTATATTCTGGATGCTTCCGAGAAGCGGCATCTGATCCTTCAATATGCCATGGAATCCGGTACCCTTCACGATGTGGGTAAGCTTAACTTCATGAACCTCTACACCCAGTCCGGCCGGCAGTGGTTCAAAGAGGAATATGAGATGGCCCAGCTTCATACGACTGTGGGGAATTCCCATCTGTCATCGCGGTTTTCCACGCATCCCTACGCAGCAGTGGCCCATGGCCACCACACCTGGTATGACGCTTCCCGGGGATACCCGGAATCCTACAAACGCCTGGAATGCCCTTACCGTCAGATGGTGGATCTCATCGGACTGGTAGACTGGCTGGAAAATGTGACCAATACGGCACAGCTGCGCACCGGGATAGACAAAACCTTTGACGATGCCATTGCGGATGCCATCGCCCTGGAAGGCAAACGCTTCTCACCCTTGCTCACCACAAGGCTCAAGGACCGCCAGGTGGCAGAGCGGCTCCGCCAGGCATTCGAAGCCGGTTACCAGGATGCATGCCGTCATCTGTATGAAGACGCCCTGTAATCCGGTCATCTGGCTGGCAGCAGCCCCTTGCAGTGTACCCGCATACTCCGCTTTATTCACGCGAGCAATGAGCCAAGCGGCCGTGCTTGCACGGCCAGTTGGCGAATGCCGCGAGGATCAAATACCCCGCTGCTCTGCAGCGTTGCAAGCTTGATACCCGCGTGCTTTAGCACGCTTTGCTTCGCAACGGGGTATTTGATTCTGAAAGGAACACCATGAACAGACAGAAACTGATCCTTCCACCCCGCCTGGGTCTTCGCATCCTGTGGATGTCACTGGGCATCCTTATGATGGGGCTTTCCCTGTCCGTACTGATCCGGCTGGATCTGGGTACGGAACCTTACTCCTGCTTTATTGTAGGCTTTTCCAAGCAGCTCCACACCAGCTATGGCAATGCCCAGCTCATGGCCCAGATACTCATGTTCCTGCTGGTCCTACTCTTTGGCCGGAACAGAATCGGCATCGGTACAGTGGCCAACATGGTGTGCATTGGTTATATCACTGACCTGGGAAATCTTGTCCTGGACGCCCTGGTGCCTGGCAGTGCCTGGGGACTTCCCGCTGTCCGTTTCGGCGCCCTGATACCGGCCATGGCTGTGTTCGTGCTGGGCGCTGCCCTGTATATGGCTGTAGATCTGGGCGTCTCCCCCTATGACGCCATCCCGTTCATTCTGTGCGCAAGCCGGAAAAAGATATCCTTCCGTGTCATCCGCATGGCCTGGGATTTCACTTTTATGATACTGGGATTCCTGCTGGGCGGCACCATGGGACTGGTGACATTGCTGGGTATGTTGTTCCTGGGGCCGGTAATCGCATGGCTCCGGAAGAAGATGGAGCCTTCCCTGCATAAAATCTCCTGAAACCACATATCATAAGGAAGACCCTGGCCTGTCAGATGGAGGAACCCGCTTATGTGCACCAGTCTTGCCATGAAAACAGATGATTTCTATTTTGGACGCAATATGGATCTGGAATACCAGCTGGATAGCTGTGTGGTGGTTACGCCCCGGCATTTCCCGTTTGCCTTCCGCCGGGCCGGTATCATGAAATGCCACCATGCCATGATCGGCATGGCTGTGGTAAAGGATGGATATCCTCTCTACGCGGAGGCTGCAAATGAAAAAGGGCTGTGCATGGCTGGGCTGAACTTCCCGGACAGTGCCTATTATCCCAGGGAAGAAGACCCTGCCAGGGCAAATGTATCCCCCTTTGAACTGATCCAATGGATCCTTGGCAAATGTTCCAACCTGGCAGAAGCCAGGACATTGCTTGGGAATACCCACCTGGTCAATATCTCTTTCAGTGAGCAGCTTCCCCTAACTCCTCTTCACTGGCATATTGCCCACAGGGATGGCTCCATTGTAGTAGAAAGCACCAAAAACGGGCTGTCCATCCATGACAACCCTGCCGGAGTCATGACCAACAACCCGTCCTTTGATTTCCAGATGACCAATCTGTGCCAGTACTTGAACCTGTCTCCTGCCTGCCCCAAGAACTGCTTCAGCGAGAAGATCCATGTGAAGCCTTTCGGACTGGGCATGGGCTGCATCGGGCTGCCAGGAGATTTCTCCCCTGCCTCCCGCTTTGTGAAGACGGCTTTCTTAAGTCTTACCAGTGTCTGCCCTCAGGATCCCCAGGGCAGTCTCTCCCAATTCTTCCATATTCTGGATGCAGTGGCCATGGTCCAGGGAAGTGTGGTTTCCCCGGAAAGCCTGTATGAGACCACCATTTACTCCTGCTGCATCAATGCCTCCAAGGGCGCCTATTATTACAAGACCTACTGCAACAACCAGCTCACAGCCATATGCATGAACCATACCGACCTGAATGCCTGCTGCCTGCATACCTTTCCCCTGGTGGAGACTCAGCAGGTGGCCTGGATGAATTAAGGAGCCCCTGGTCGGCTATCTGGCAGATCCGGTATGTGTACATCCGGATTACCAGATAAAGATCTCCTCCCCGGAGAGCTTGAAGATGGCCTCGATGAAGTAATAGTCACCATAAATAATGGAGAATTCATGCTCTTTGTCATGGTAGGCTGCCGTGCATTTCTCCAGGATATTGTCGCAATCTGTATCCCACCTGCACCGCTTCTCCTCCAGAGCCTTGAGCAGCTTCATGGCTGCGCCCTGGTACACATGCTTCTCCCTCTCATCCGCACATTTTGCAATCTCCAGCAGTCCGCAGGCTGCGATAGCCGCTGCAGTGGAATCCTCCCAGGCACAGTCTGTGGGCTGTCTGAAGTCCACCGGAATCAAGCCGCTCTCCGGGATATTGGAGATAAAATAGTGGGCCACCCGCTTAGCCGCATTCAGATACCGCTCTTCTTTGGTATGGAGATAGCTCAACATAAAACCGTACAACGCCCAGGACTGCCCCCTGGTCCAGGAGGATCCCACGCAATAGCCCTGTCCGCCAAAGGACTGGACATACTCACCGGTGACGGGATTGAACGCTACGATATGGTTGACAGAGCCATCCGGGCGGATGAAATATTTCTCCGCGGTATCCGCGTGCATGGTGGCAACCTGCAGGAACCTGGGATCTTTCAGCTCTTCGTAGGCCCAGTACAGCAATGGCAGGTTCATCATGCAGTCGATGATGGCCCATCCGGCCTTCTCCCCCTCTGGATCATTCCAGGCCCGGATAAATCTCCCCACAGGGTTAAACCTACCTGCCATATCGCCTGCAGCCAGGATTCCCCGGTTCCTGGAAGCCTTGTTGCCTGTGAGCCTGTAGTTCGCCACCGCTGTGGTCAGCCACCGGAATCCGCTGTCATGATCCATGCAGTCACTGTTCATCAAGGCTGCATCCAGCTTCTCTTCACTTTCCTGCGCGATCTCCCGGTATAGCTCTTCCCCTGTTGCATGATAGAGCTGCCACATCATGCCGCCCCAGAAGCCATTGGTCCACCAGGTGATCTTCTCCCCACTCCAGTCGTCAAACACCCCATCCACTGTGGTATAGGGAATCTTGTGACGGCTGCGTTCTGCCACCGTGCGCATCTTCTCCTTGATCTTCCCCGATATTTCACTTGCCCATGCCTGTTCTGTCATCTTTATCCTCATTTCTGCGTTGCTTTGGTTTCATTTCTGTTTGGCTATGCACAACGAGTTTGTGTCAGGCAACGCGCAGACACAAATTATCATACCACATTTGCGCAAGATTGGACACCTCTATCTTTGCTTTCCTGTCAGATGTTTCCATTTTCCATTCCTTGTAACCGCTCCACCAGTAAAAACAGTACAGGAAAGCAAGATACCAGAAGACACCCCGGAATCGTTATTTTTCACGACCGCGCCTTACATATTGACGAAACCACACAGAAAGGATATGATGGAAAAAAATGCAAGGAAAAGGACAACTACCATGAAACAGAAAAAATGCAGATCTTTATTGGCACTGATGTCAACCCTGCTTGTGCTGTCAACTGCTGCCTGCTCCTCCCCGGAACCTTCCAGGACTGACACCTCCCCCAAGGAGACATCTTCTGGCACTCCCATCCAGATACCCGGATCTGGCGGTACTTCCCAGAAGGAGACAGATTTCAAGAGCCGCCAGGGCCAGGATTTCACACAAGTCCATGATGCCTTCCAGACAAAGCTGACACGGGAGGACAATGACACGGACTCCGTCTATGAGCCTCCAGCGGGACTTTTTGACCTGGTAAGCTACCCTTCCAAGGTAGGCGATCTGGCGGCTTATGTGTCCAGCGATCCTGGTGACGGGGAGAAACACCCCCTGATCATCTGGGTGGTAGGAGGATGGGGCAATGGCATTGATGATTTCCCATTCTGTTATCCCCAGTGGGACAATGACCAGACAGGCTCTGCCTTCTGGCAGTCCGGCGTGCTGACCATGTACCCTTCCTTCAGAGGAGGCAATGGCAATCCCGGCTATTATGAGGCACTCTTCGGTGAGGTAGATGATATCGCTGCCGCCTATGAGTATGCTGCCTCCCTGCCCTATGTGGATCCGGACCGGATCTATCTGGGAGGACACAGCACCGGTGCCACCCGCGCCCTGCTGGCCGCAGAATATACGGACAGTTTCCGTTCCGTGTTCTGTTTCGGAGCCGTAGACGAGATCAAATACCACAACAACAGCCAGTTCACTTTTGACACCAGCGATACAGAAGAATTCGTCATGCGCTCTCCTGTCTACTGGCTTGATAACATAAATACCCCCACCTTCCTAATTGAAGGGGAAGAAGGCAATTCCGCCAGCCTCCGAAATATCCAGAATGTGTCGGAAAATGACAACATCCACTGCTATATCCTGGACAATGCGGATCATTTCGCCCCCCTGGGGCCCGTGACCTGGCTGCTGGCCCAGAAGATCCTGGAAGACACAGGTACCGAACCCAATATCACCATCACCCAGGAAGAGCTGGAGACAGCCATGGCCCAGGATCCCATCATTCCCCTGCCTGCCATGAGTCAGCTGACGATAGAGGGGCTGGATATGGCCTTCTCCTGCCCTTACATCTGGCAAGCGGAAGACAACTCCGAAGAAGGACTCTTCCGGGTCTCGCTCTACTCCGCCTATGAGGATGACAATATCTGGGACATGGCTTCCCTGTACTTTAGTGTATTCTCCATAGACAATGATGCAGAGTACGATGGTGGTTATCTCCAGGAAATGGCACGCTACCTGGAAGAAGAGCAGGGCTATGACACAGTGCGGGATGCCACCATAGCCGGCCAGAAGGCCATAACCGCTCTGGGCAGCCAGAAGAATGACAATGGCTCTTCCTTCCGCAATCTTTATGCACTATTGCAGAAGGACGACTATTTTGTGGAATTCGACTTCTATATCCATGAAGGGTATGGAGAGGATGCGGATCCGCTGTTTCACGCAATTATAGAGAGTGTGGAATTCCTGGAATAATATTCCCGAACTCCCATGTATCCCGTTTCCCTACCATAATCTGTATTCCCACAAAACCGTAAAGCACGGAATCTGAAAAATAGCACAAAAACAAGCGGCCTTTCTGGAGTTTGCCAGATGGCCGCTTGTCTGTACCCATTTTCTCCTGTCCACTTCCAGGCTGTTTTCATCTGCAGAAGTCATCTGCCTGTGAACGCCTCACCACATACCGGTCATGTGGCATATCCACACCCCGGTAATGCTTGACCTGCCGGTCCACAGCCTGTATACCATTTCTCAGCGCCTCCTTCCGGGACGCACTGTTGGTGTCCCGGATTATGGAGCACACGAAATCCGCCCCCAGCACATGGAACGCATAATCCCGGCAGGCCCTGGCAGCTTCTGTGGCATATCCCTTATGCCAGCAGTCCCTCCTGAACAGGTAGCCCACCTCCAGCACTTCCTCTCCATTCCATGGCTGCATGGTCAGCCCGCACTGGCCGATCATCTCACCCGATTCCTTCAGCACAACTGCCCACAGGCCGAATCCCCACTTCTGGTAACGTGCAATCTGACGGTCTCTTCGCATTTTCCGAAACATTTTTCCACATCCCCTTCTGTACCTTTATGTCATAATGTAGTGCCTGTCAATGTAACAGGATATTCCTAAAGGATAGAAGCCACACCGCCTGTTGTTTAAATTTCCCTTGTAATATCAAAGCAGGAATCCTATAATCAGAACAGGAACAAGTGATCCAGGTACCATAATCTTTTCCCTTATAAGGAGTTATCCATGAGAGAAACCTGCAAAACCATTCTCTGTAGACGGAATTACAGATCAAGTATGCCATCCATATGGGAATCGGGAAAATCCTGGTACAGGACGGATACCTGCTCCTGCTGGGAGCTGGCATAGCCCGCCTGCTTCTATGGGTTCTATTCAAATATTGCATTAAAAAAAATTAATATTGCTGGCCTTTACCCTTTGTCTTTACCTGGCCGAAAACTCCACACAGTCCCCCACACGTTTTCTGGCCAGCAGCATAAAGTCTCCAATGTTATCCTGCACATTGAAGGTAACAGTCTCGTCCGGTTGTTCCTTTTGTGTTCCGCTCTTGTAGAAGAAGTGCGCTGCATAGGATGTATAGTTGATACGCACCTTTCCGCTACGGACCTGACCGGATATGGTCTCTGTCTCAATCTTCCTTAGTTTCTGGGAATCAATGAGAATCACCCTGCCCGTTGCATGCAGAACTGTCCAGTAACGGCTTCCCAGGGTTCCCCAGAGCATGCCTTCCTTGGTCTTCTCCTTATACTCCCATTCTGGTCCTGCTGCCAGGATATCCTCTGCAAATTCCTCCTGGATCTGAGTGGCAGGCAATTGCTTTCCGATCCCCTGGGACAGTTTTTTCATGAGTTTTCCCACATTGGACTGTCCTTTGACTGCCCACCAGGACAGGATGCCGAACACTTCCCCCAGGAGTACACCCAGGGCCACATAGAAGCCCACCAGTCTCCCAAAAGGCATCTTCCCAATCACGCCGATACCCGTTAGCACCACCACACAGCCGATAAAGGTCAGGTAGATCATACGGCATCCCCTGCTCCTGCTGAATACATGCCACTCCTGTGCCATTTCCAGCTGCCTGGAGTAGAAAAGCGCCATCCGGCTTCCGGAAGGAGCAAGTTCAGCCACTGCTTTCTTCCCACCGGGAAGGAACAGGGAAACCAGCCGTACCAGGAAAATCAAGAAGCTGAGTCCTGCTGCCAGGATACACACCCAGATGTCCATGGTTTTCATTCCATTGACCACATTGCTTTCCATCTGATACCAGTCTGCCTGCTGTAATAGCTGATCCAGGGAGCCTCCCATCTGGCCTAAAACTTCCCCGTAGGAATCGCCAAAGTAGGTATTCCGTGAAGTCTCGTCCCCCCACAGGGCCTGGTAATTCCTAATCACTGCACTCTCCTCAAGTGCCGCATAGATATGATCCCTGGAGCCTTCCAGTGGTTCTATAGAGCCTTTCACCGTATAGGGTTCCATATCCTCATCTGTCCGCATCTCCGCCGCCAGATGCAGGTTCCACAGCAGGTCCTCCAGTTCCCGCTTCTTCTGATCCGGTACTATCACATAAAGAAAAGCCTGCCGCTGTGCATCATATACCACATAGCCCCTCTTCTCCACCCGGTCCGAATCCCCTGAATAATACGCTGCCACGCAGGAAGCAACGGGATATGCCGCCTGGTAAGACACATATTCCCCCTGGGCCTGGGCAAAAGACTCTTCTGGTCCCAGCTCCCTGGATCCCGCCTGTAGCTTCAGAAACTGCGTGCCGCCCACAACCCAGAAGCCCACGGCACATATAAGCATACCTATTGTGACAACAATGCTGAGTAACTTTTTCATTTGATCCTTATCTCCTCCCGGATTTTCTCATTATTTCTTAATTATACAAGATATCGGAGGAGTTAGCAAATGATAATTGGGCCAGATCCTTTGTGTCATTACACGCCATAGTGTCCTCCCCAGTGTATCAAGTCAGGAGAAGATGCAATCCAGATATCCGGTGTGCCAATCTCAAACGGCACCGCCTATGACAGGCATAGTACAGACCGCCTATTTTATTCGGGAATATTGCCACATCCTTATTCTCAAGAGGGAAAACAGCGCCATGCCGTTCATACTCCTTAAAGTCCCTGGTAATCAGAAGGGCCGACACAGCTCCCAGATCCGACACAGCTGTATAAGTGATGCAGTACCGGCCTTCCCCTTCCATATAAGTGATCCGGGGATCTTCCATCCCCCATCTTTCATACCGGCCGGAAAGCGGTAGCGCCGGATGGTCTTCCACCTTAAAATGAATGCCCTCCGCACTGCGTGCCAGCCGCAGGTGGAAAATGGATGTCAGAAACTTGACTTTGCTGGTTCCGTTTTCCCCTTTTCGAAAGATCACCCGGGAATCGCCCATGTCATGTTTTCCAGATACTCCGACTCAAAATCTTTCTCCCAGTCAAAGGGAATATAGCATCCTTCCACAATGAGATTCTGTGCATTTTCAATGGCTGTTTTGATCATTTCACGCACAATGGGCCACAGATAGTCTGTCAGCACTTTGTCATCACTCATAGGTGTAAGTGTCGTATATCCGCTGCGGATAAGTCCCATTTTTAAGTGATCGATGGACATGTATGGGTAGTTATATTTTTCAAGTAATTTCTGGGCAAGTGCGGTCTTCCCTGTATAGGATGCCCCTGCTATGATAAGAATCATCTGCGGCTCCTTTCTCAGATCACTGTCTGCGTTCTTCCTGTATTTTCCTGTATATTACCAGTTCTTCTGTATAACTACCAGATCCCGGATTGACCTGTCTATAGGAAGTTATCTGACGTTTTTACCGGTATTTCGATCTGTACCAGGGCATCCTCCGCCCTGTCGATTACATTTTCATTGAGAATGACCTCATAGGAAAAACCCGATAATACAAGTCCATGTGTAGCAGCATACTCAAATATGTTCTGATAGCACAATACAGAGTTTTCTCCGGAATCCCTGTAAAATGCCCGTACATATTTCCCTGCTGGCTGTATGTGCAGCCCCTCTTTTCTAATGGGATATGGGATTTCAATGAACAGCCTGGAGTAATCCCCATACTTACCACTGTACAGGCTTTCCACTGCGATCATTGTCCCATACGAAGCATCGTGCAAGTGGCGCAGCTGATACTTTTTCGTTTCTGCCATAATCATCTCCACCTGTTTGTCGAAAGAGGTGTCCTCACTGATATCCACAGTGACCAGGCAGCATTCTTCTTTTTCAATGGTACAGATTTCAGATAAGTCCATTGTCAGAAGTGTTGTCATGTTCTGGTAATGGTGGACCATCGTTTCCCGGACCACCTTCAAATGGGCCATACGCTGATCCAGGTTCTCAATCTGTTCCTGCAGAAGCCGCTGAAGGCTGGCAGCAGAACGGTTTTTCATAAACAACCGGATTTCATCAATGGGCACGTCCAGTTCCCGCAGCAGCAGAATGTTCTCCAGTATGGAACTTTGATAATAGTTGTAATACCGGTACCCGTTCTCCGGGTGGATCACTGCCGGGTGAAACAGGCCTATTTCATCGTACCACATCAGTGTTTTTTTGTTGATACCATGCAGGGACGCGAATTGCCCAATGGTTAGCAGTTTACTTTTTTTCTCCATTTTTCAGATTCCCTCTTGACCGTACAGTTACTGTACAGTTTATTATAAGGCATATGCCAGCCAGAATGCAAGCGAAGAAGGAGAAAACTATGGAAAACCAAAATGCCTACAGCAAACCCGTCACGTTGAAAAATATTCTAAGATTTGCGATTCCTACCATTGCAATGTCGGTCTTCATGTCCTTTTACACCATGGTCGATGGGCTGTTCGTGTCAAATCTGATTGGCACAGGAGCACTGTCAGCCATCAATCTGACAGCTCCTGTTATTCAGGTGGTGACAGCAATCTCCACTATGCTGGCTACCGGAGGTAGCGCCGTCATCATGAAAAAAATGGGAGAGCAAAAACCGGGAGAAGCCAGGGAAGATTTCACCTTCCTGGTTCTGGTGAATGTTGCTGTGGGCCTGGTCATGACCATCCTCGGATATACTCTGCTGGAAACCATTTTCGGGAATATGGGCCTGTCCCCGGAAGTTGCCGGCTATTGTACTTCCTACCTGAGCCGCTATCTTCTCTTTACAATCCCCATCCTGTTGATGAACAACTTCACCCTCTATATGATCGCCTCTGAAAAAGCAACCTTATCCCTGGTCTGCTCTGTGGCAGGAGGTGTGTTGAACATTGTGTTGGATTATGTATTGATAGGGGTTTTTAACATGGGAATCAGCGGCGCTGCCATTGCCACTGGCCTGGGATACTCTGTAACTGCCATAGCAGGACTGTTTGTCTTCAGCCGCAGCAGTAGTCTGCTCCATTTTACAAAACCAGCCTTCCGCCTTAAGGTCCTTACAAATGCGGCAACCAATGGATGCTCCGAAATGGCCACCGCCCTGGTCACTGGCATCATTACAATGATGTTCAACTGGACAATGCTCCGCTATGTGGGGGAAGACGGCATTGCCGCTGTGACCATCATTATGTATGTCCTCATGTTTGCAAGTTCCCTATATACAGGATACTCCTATGGTGTTGCCCCCATGCTCAGTTACTACCATGGTGAGAAAAACCAGGAGAAGCTGAAAAAGCTTGTCCTGACCAGTCTGAAGGTAATTGCTTCCATTTCCCTTGTGACAGTGATCGCTTCCTTCACTGCCACAAAGCCCCTTGTGTCCATATTTGCCCGTCCGGATAATCCGGTGTACAACCTGGCTGTAACAGGAAATCGGATCTGTACACTGGCATTGTTCTTCATTGGCTTTAATATCTTTGCCAGTGGAATGTTCACAGCGTTGTCCAATGGGATTGTATCTGCAGTCCTGGCCTTCTCCCGCTCCTTTGTGTTTATGCTGGTCACCATGCTGGTACTCCCCGCCTTCCTGGGGGTAAATGGTATCTGGCTGGCAACCCCTGCTGCAGAACTGATGGCCATGCTCCTGTCTGTGTATATGTTCCTAAAGTCCCATGCATCCCAGCAATCCGCCATAAACGAGAGCCACTCAATGCTTTCAAAGTAAAGCTTTATTTTTCACATTATATATTGTTCCCTTTTCGGCTGCAAAAAGTAACGCATTCATCCATTTGCCATGAATTGCCTTCTGGATACTGTGAAATGGCAATAGTTCAAATAACCACCGAGGGCACTGAAAAAGTCTGATTTTAAAAAGAATTGGGCTTTTTTCATTGTTAGTATTATAATATAAGTACAGGGAATACAGGAGCTTTCCAGAGGAATGAAAAAACTGCTTGCGGATGAAAAGACCAGGGATATCCGGTGAAAGGATGACAAAAATGCGCGGTTCGGGCACAAAACATTAGCAAGCACATTCTACGGATATAAAAACCACCTGGCAATTTTTTTGTAACGCTGAAATATAATATCCTCCCAAAAACAAAGAAGCCGGCACTCAGATTTTTCTGTCTGTTCTGCTGGCTTCTTTATGATATTGCATGGAAACATTGCGCATGTCTATTCTTAGGTGATGAAATAAGTTTCAATTGAATCGTATAATATTATGTCCCATTATTGAAACGCAAACCACCATCCGGTCAGCTTAAAAACAGCCTGAATTGTTACAAAGCTCGGACATTTCAAAATTTTTAGTCAGTATCCCTGTGTTACTGCTGCAGCTTTATGGTATCCACAATGGACAGTTGTCCGATTCTTTTGATTGGCCGCTGGATCGCCAACACTGCAGATCCAAAACATAACATGACGATCAGCAACAGGGAGGCAACCGGAAGCTGCCAGGTTGTTCCCCATTTATCCGCAATCAGGAACTGGAACATCATCTTATTCAACGGCAGGCCCAGTACACATCCGGTGACACATCCTAAGACTGCATAGGTAGCTGCCTCTGCAGCAATCATCTTATAAAGCTGCCCGGCTCCCATTCCAATGGAACGCATCACGCCATACTGTCTGGTTCTCGCCGCCACGCTGGCATTCATACTATTAAAGATATTGAACACGGTAATCAGCGCAATGATGAGCAGGAATCCATAAATAAACACCGCACCTGTATAGTAGGAACTCTGGGATTCCGAATTTGACAGCCGTTTATCTGCAATGGAGACATCAGATGGAAGCAGGCCCCGTATTACTGATACTGTCTCATCCGTGCTGCTGCCTGCAAGCTGTATATCCACAGCCGTATAGCCTGTCGCACCGATGCTCTCCATAAACAGCTGTTCTGAGCATATGATGTATCCAAGGCTTCCCGCTTCACTTGATGCATTTGTAGAAGAAAGGATTCCCGCAATCTTCACCTGTTTCTTCCCAAAAGGCGTATGGAGCGTCACGGTGTCCCCGACCTTCCATTGCATGCCATCCCGGTAGGACACTAAGATATCCCCGGCTCCTCCCGAAACCGCATTGATATTTCCTCCGTTCAGTTCCTCTTTTGCCCATTTGAACTGATTCTCTTCATAGGAAACCAGCGTGGCCGTTCCACTCTCGGTATCGGAAGAAATAGATAAGCCGCTGTATTCCATCCTGCCAAAAGCACGCTTCACACCATCGACAGCTTTGATTTCTTCTATTACAGAAGCCTCCAGCCCTGCAGGGACTGTCACAGATACATCCCCCGCCCAAGGGGCTAATGCAGGCATACCCTGTCCCAGGAAGACGACCATCACCTGGAAAGCAAGGAAAAGCATGATGCTGATGGCAAAGGAACAGGTCATTAGGAATAAATTCTTTTTTCCGGACAATGCATGGAACATGCCCATGCCTGTTTCCACATGGAACATCGTTGTATTCGCCGCACGCTTATTCTGCGTCAGCTGGGAACCTCCGCTGATCGCTGTAACAGGCGAAACCTTGGAGGCCTTTTTCGCCGGGGAAAGGGAAGCAAGGAGGACGATTAGGAAGCCCACCACAATCCCTGCCAGTATACCAACGATACTGAATTCAAATAGCGGAACCTCTGAAAAGCGGTCTCCGCTGATGGATTTGAGTAACAGGCAGGCGGCCCATGTCACAATCTGGCCTGCCAGCAGGCCAATAGGGACGCCCTTCGCACTCTGCCTGAGCCCTTGCAGGATCACAAAATGCTTTACCTGTTTCCTGGATGCTCCCAGACAGCGCAGCAGCCCATAATCTTTCGTCCTCTCCAATACATTGGTGTTAAAGCTTGCGGAGATCATCACCGTTCCCGCAATCAAAACAAGGAAAACCAGGATCGCCGCAATCAGATAGAGTGCCTGCATGATATTGCTCTCGCTTTGTCCCATCAGTCCCAACAAAGCTGTATTTTCTGAGATCTGGCCGTCAGAAAGGCCAAACTGAACCTTTATTTCCTTTATGGCCTCCTGAATATGGGTGCCGTTCTTAAACTGAATGCGGTAGGTGGTTCCGTCTGCCGCGTTTTCATCTGCAATGGCAAGGAAACCCTCCTCGCAGAGCGCCATCCCACAGATACCCGCTTTCAGCATGGAACCCATATCCGCAAGGGTTCCGGTAATCCGATATTGTTTTTGTGAGCCGTCCGGAACCGTAACCGTCACATAATCGCCAATGGACAGACCCAGCTGCCCCATGGCATTTTCATTCAACAATGCCGCGTCCGGCAGGGAAGGGTATGCCCCGGCCGTCATATCCATTTCGGTCAGGGATTCCATTGTTTCTTCATTTGCCCCCACAAAACTGACGGCCTTGCCGGACAACATCCCCGTACTGCCCTGGTAGACCCATCCTGATAAAGCCACGTCAACCCTTGCCGATACCAGTTCTGCCGTCTCCGCCTCCACATCATGGAGCGCCGCATGGTATTCGCCATTGGTTTTAATAAAATAATTCTTCTGGGAACGCATCGCCATGTCCGCCATACTGAAAATCGCCATTACAAGGCATACCGAAAGCGTGATGCACAGTACGGAAATCCGGTTATTTTTGCGGTGGACCTTTTCATACTGGGGTATCAGCCCAAGATAACTTCTCATCCCGCCACCCCCAAATCTTTCAGCCTGCCGTCCGTCATGCGCAGTACCCGGTCTGTTGCATTCGCATGGTTCTCATTATGGGTAATCATCAAGATCGTCTGCCTGTACTTGGCCGACATGGATTTTAAGAGGGTGATGACCTCCTGGCTGTTCTTAGAATCCAGGTTTCCGGTAGGCTCATCCGCCATGATGATGGCAGGGCGGGCCGCCAGCGCCCTTCCGATTGCCACCCTCTGCTGCTGGCCTCCGGAAAGCTGGCTGGGCAGATGCTTCCTGCGCTCCTTTAATCCCAGAATCTCCAGCAGCTCCTCCACATACTTCTGATCCGGCTTCTGGTAATCCAAAAGCAAAGGGAATGTAATGTTCTGCTCTACATTCAATTCCGGGATCAGGTTAAAGGACTGGAAGATAAACCCGACATTCTGTCGACGTAACACCGTAAGCTTCTTTTCGGGCATGGAAAAAATGTCCTTCCCATCAATCAGCACTTTCCCG
>CAJTOJ010000011.1 GCA_910577665.1 uncultured Acetatifactor sp. | reverse complement strand
ACTGTCTGGCCTCCACACAGCCCATGGCCCTGTAGAAGGCCTGGCTCTCCACAGCGGAATGGGCCGAGATATACAGCTTCCCTGCCCCCATCCGGGCGGCCCACTCCCTGGCTGCCTGGAAGAGTACTCTTCCGATCCCTTTCCCCCGCATATCCTGGGACACATGGATGCTGGACAGGTCCAGATATCTGTTCTCTTCGCCAAACAGCCCCGGCTCTACTGACACAAAGCCTTTCAATGCACCATGGCAGAAAGCACCATATACAAATCCGTCCGTCTCCGCCGTATGCCGCAGACATTGAATCAAGGTCTGGTAGTCTTCCTCCGACCAGTCGTCAACAAAGGGATCCGGCCTGACCACCCATTTCTCCCCCTCCCGGCGCAGGCAGTCCACCACCTCCTGGCGCCGGATAAAGTCCCGGAACAGTTCCCGGTTGATCTCCTGTTTCTGTAAAGTCCTGTATTGCACCATGTACATCTCCCTCCTGTGCAGCCCACCTTCTCCCTACACACAGGAAAGAATGTAAGCCATATCATTCTAGACCAAACACCATCGTTTTGTTATATCCAATATACCATACACGAGGAATAAATTCCAACCTGATTTCGCGGGGGACAGGAAGATTTTGCCAGAATCGTGGGTATGACATGTAAGGTACGGCTTTTCCAACGGAAAAAGCATGTGCCACATTCCCCTGCACATGCCCTTTTCCCACACTACTATCCAATTTCCCTGCTGCGCTTACTTCACGCTGTTAAAATACACATCCAGCTGGGCTTTCGCCTCATCCAGGATCTTCTGGAGGCCTGCCGCCTCTGCCTGCCTGTTGAACTCAGCCAGGGTCTTCTCCACATCATCCACCAGCCCAAGCCCAAGTAACGGCGCATACTGGGTATATACGTTCTGGAGATTGGCCAGTTCATTCTGTACTTTGGAATCATCAAAGGAGAATGCCGCTGTTGGCCCTTCCACTGCCTTTGCATTCCAGATGTCTCCGATCTCTACCTGATCCGGAAAAGTGTCTTCCCTGGTGGTTTCCAGAAGGTTATTTTTCAATCCCCAGGACCAGCCATTACCGAAAGGATGCTTCGCCATGTCCGGGCCAGGTGCCCACTGGGTATCCGAAACCATAGTATAGTGTACCCCTTCAATACCATGACGCACCAGATTATAGAGATCCTGGTCAAATTTCAGCAGGTCCAGGGCCATGAATGCCCTTTCCTTGTGCTGGGAATTCTCCAGGACAGCATATCCATCCCCAATGTAAGCTCCCAGGAAACGATTGGCCTCTGGTGTCAAGTCATAGATCTCCGGCTTCCACTCGGGATGATTCTCCTGTGCATCGGATGCTGCCACTCCCACAGTACCCAGATTTTGGAAAAAGGAAGCACTGGTACCATTGGCAAATGCTTCTTTGGGATCCGTGGCGTTGGCAATGGCGCTTCTGGACCAGAAGCCTGCATCTGCCCATTCTTTCATCTGTTTCGCATAAGCCAGATACTCCTCTGTCCCATAAATCCAGAAAACATCATCTGCCGTCTCATTGCCGGAATACTTATAGGTAAAATAATTCTGTAAGGAACCTGCAAGCTGCACCCAGTCATTGTTCGCAAAAAGGATAATTAAGTTAGAAGTGTCATTCTGCTGGGATGCATTGTAGGCAAACTGCACACCCGAATCCGGATCGTCTGCAACCGCCTGGAAATACTTCTGAAGATCTTCTATATTTTCCAATGGATCCAGTTTATATTTTTCCCTTAAGTCACCTCTGATTACCACTGCATTGCCAACCACATTGGCCATATTGCAGGGCACAAAATAGACTTTGCCGCCGATCCTGGCCTGTCCCCAGCTGGCATCAGACTGGCTGGCTCTGTGCAGGGGCATATAGTCATCGATGATCTGGTCCGTCACCTCTGCGAAAGCTCCCTTGTTGGCCTCAGACTGGTAGTAGGCCCAGGTAGAAGTATAAATCAGATCAATGGTCTCCCCACCGGCAATGGTAAGCGAATAATTGGTGGTATAATCGCTGGCTGACATATTCTTCAGCACCAGAGTGGCATTGATCTTCTCCTGCAGGATCTTGTTCACCTCTGCCAGCACTTTGTCCTGATCCTCTGTCTTGTCCCCAATATAATACAGCACCAGCTCCACCGGCTCCGATACATCCTGCCCATTGTAGGTCAGGCCTCCCGCACCGGCCTCACTTCCCCCACCGGATTCCCTGGAGGTGCCTTCCTCCTGACTGGTGGCATCCCCTCCGGAGGGTGTGCCAGAGTCCTGCTGCCCTGAATCCCCATTGCCGCACCCGGCAAGCGCTGTCAGGGACAGCATCCCCGCCATGACCAGGGCCAGAAATTTTTTCCCTTTTCCCATAACCTTTTTCCTCCTATAAATATGATTATTGAACATAGGTGAACCCACCTTTTCAATCTTTATGAGTCATGCTTTTTTCCCTCATCCTTTTACAGCCCCCAGGGTCAGTCCTTTCACAAAATATCTCTGCACGAAAGGATACACCAGCACTATGGGACCTGTCACCACCACCGTCAAAGCCATCTTTGTGGACTCAATGGGCAGGATATCAATGACCATACCCGACTCCGCCGCAATCTGCCTAAGGGCCTTTGCATCATTGATCAGCTTGTAAAGCTGGTACTGTAGGCTATAGAGACGATCATTGTTGATAAACAGCATGGAATTGTACCAGTCATTCCAGTATGTCAGCGCCGTGAACAGGCATATGGTGGCGATCACCGGTGTGGACAGGGGCCAGATCAGCTTCACAAAGATCGCAAAATCCCCGGCCCCGTCAATCTTGGCCGACTCGGTCATCTCAAAAGGGATCCCCGCCATGAATCCCTTCACCAGCAGGATATTCCACACGGATACCACCCCTGGCAGGATCATGGACCAGATGGAATCCTTCAGGTGCAGATAGTTCACACACAGGATGTACCAGGGCATCAGCCCTCCGCTGAACAGGGTTGTAAAAAAATAGAAGAATGACAGCTTGTTCCTCCAGGCAAAGTCCTTTCTCTGGAGCACATATCCCGCCATGGTATTGAGGAAAATGCTCAGCGCTGTGCCCACCACGGTGACAAAGATAGTGACCCCATAAGCCCGGATAATGGCCATAGGACTGTCAAATATGGTCTTGTAACTCTCAAAGGATATCTCCTTCGGGAAAAGAGTATATCCGTTCCTGATAATATAATTCTCTGAAGTAAAGGATGATCCGATCACGATCAGGAAAGGGATCAGACAGATCACCGCGAATAAAAACAGAATCGGATAACCGATGGCCTTAAACGCCAGTACATCTTTTGGCATATGCCGTTTTCCCACTGCCTCTTTGCTCATACAGCGTCTCCTCCTTCCCAGGGCGTGTTTGGAAATTCATTCCCACCATCTGCCGCGGTAACCGCGTCCCCACATTTGCGGTATATCTGGCCCTCATCCGGGTCAAATCTCCCACAAATTGTGACGCACATCTGACAGAAAGCAATTCTCAAACACGCTCTAAAACAGGGAATAGTTCTCATCTTTTTTCTTCACGATCCAGTTGGCAATGATAATGGTGATGAAACACAGCACCGACTGGTAGAAGCCGATGGCCACTGTCTGCCCCACATCTGTAGCGGCAATGGTCATGCGGAACACATAAGTGTCTATCACGTCCGTCTTGTCAAACAATGCCCCGTTCTGCCCCACCAGCTGGTAAAACAGATCCAGGTTCCCCCTGAAGATCTTCCCCAGGGCCAGCAATGTCATAGTGATCACAGTAGGCAGGATCCCCGGCAGGGTGATGTAGCGTATCCTCTGGAATATATTGGCGCCGTCAATGGCAGCCGCCTCATGCAATGCCCCGTCTACTCCCAGAATAGATGCCAGGTATACCACCACCCCGTACCCCACACCCTTCCAGGCAGAGAATGCTACTATGATAAACGGCCACCAGCCCGGCTCCCCGTAGAAATTCACCGGATCCATTCCCAGGCTTCTCAATACCCCGTTCAAGGTACCAGACTCATAGGAAAGCAGGCTGTAGGCAATGGAACCTACAATGACCCAGGAGATAAAGTAGGGCAGGAAGATCACGGACTGTGTAATCTTCTTCAGCCATTTTCCCGCCATCTCACTCAAAATGATGGCAAACAGGATCTCCAGTGCCGTGTTCACCAGGATAAACGTCAGATTGTACAATGCCGTGTTTCTGGTGACACTTAAGGCCTTCCCTGACGCAAAGAAGAACTTGAAATTCTCCAGCCCCACCCAGGGGCTTCCAAAGATCCCGTCCCGGTAATTGAACCGTTTGAAAGCCATCACCAGGCCCCCTATAGGCAGATAGCAGAACACAAACAACAATGCTGCTGAGGGCAGTAACATCAGAAGCAATGTCCTGTAACGATAGAGCTTATGGAAAAATCCCTGTTTCTTTCTCTTCCCTGCTTTCACATCCCAGCCTCCTCTTTTCTGTTTCCTTTTTATATCCATCCTGTCATCTATGTCTATTTTAACAAGTATCCACTATACAGGAAATCCAAAAGGATTCATATTGCGCGGTAAAATATTCTGGTTCCCGGAATCGGCTTTGCTTCTTCGTCAAAACGCACAAAAAACACCTGCCAGGCTATCTATTCCTTGCCATCCCACAGGTGTTTTCCATGTTGTCACTACAGCAGGTGTATCTGCATGATACGTTACTTCGTCCACAGGCATAGGTCACAGTTCCCCACATACCATTCTGGGAAACCGCACTGTCACACAGGTACCCTCTCCTTCCTTGCTCTTATAAGTCAACCCGTATTTCTCCCCGAACATCAGCTGTAGCCTGGCGTGGACATTCCGGACGCCGTAGCTGCTTCCAGAGCCTGTAAGAGTTCCGTCCATCACATGCTCCAGGGTCTGTTCATCCATACCGATCCCGTCATCTATGACCTTGACACACGCTGTATTCCCCTCAGCATATCCCCAGATCCGGATAGTCCCTTTCTTCTCCCGCTTCTCCCAGATACCATGCTGTAAGGCGTTTTCCACCAGAGGCTGTAGGATAATCTTGGGCACCATACTGTCCAGGATCTCTGCATCCACATCCTGGATGTAGGTGAGCTTCCCCGGAAAGCGGATGTCCTGTATCTTCATATAATACCCCACATGCTGCAGTTCCTCCGCCAGGGTCAAGGTGTCCTGCCCCTTGTTCAGGATCAGGCGGTAATACTTGGACAGGGATACCACGGCCTTATGGATATCCTCCGTTCGCCCACCAAAGGCCAGCCAGTTCACCAGATCCAGGGTATTGTAGAGAAAATGAGGGTTGATCTGGGACTGCAGGGCTTTCAGTTCCGCGCTTTTCAAGTGAATACCCATCTGGTATTTCTCGTCCATGAGCCGGTTGGTATGGCGCATCATATCATTGTAATTGTCATAGAGGATCCCGATCTCATCCCGTGTGTCATTGGGCAGGAATACTTTGGTATCCCCCTGTTTCACCTGGTTAAAACTCTCATTCAGACAGGAGATCCTCTTCACGATCCAGGAGATCAGAACCGTCCCTCCAGTCATGGCCAGCAGGCAGAAACACAACATCAGTCCCACCACAATGCACTGCAACCTAAAGATGCCTCCTGTCATGTCCGATTTCGGGATCACCGTCACCATCTCCCAGTCCGTATTGCGGATCTTACTGCGGATGCAGTACACACTGCCCTGGTAAAGGGGCATCTCCGCAAGATCCCATTTCCAGATATACCTGGAATACCGGAAAGCCTCCGGCAGTTCTCCTGCAAGCCCCAGCCCTGCCAGGTTCTTCTGGTCAGATGCAGATACAATCACGTTTTCCCGGTTCACCAGATAAGTGACTGCATGCTCGGTGGGTGTGGCATTCCGCAGGATCTCTTCCAGCTCCCCGATCCCGATGTCCATGCGCAACACACTGTTCCGCTCCCTGTAGTCATTTTCCTCAGGGATATCCCGGATCATGGCAATGTATTTTCCCCGCATCTCCTCTTCCAGATATACATCCGGGGCAAAATATATCCTACGCGCCCCCTTCTTCTCATACCACCTGGAACTGTCCGCCTCGGACAGGAAATGGATGAAGCTGTCATCTGCCATCTGTTCCAGATCATCCGCTATGTAGATACGCAGGGATATATTCTGGGTGGTACTCTCCAGGCTGCGCAGATAGTTGATCACCTCACTGCGCAGGGCCAGCTGCCGGTGCCTGTCTATGGCTCCGTTTTTCCCACTGATGCTCTCTTTCAAGGAACTATTTACCGCGTAGGCATCTGTCCGCTGGATCAGCTGGAGGATCTTGTATTCCAGGTAAGATTTGGCCTGTTCATAGCCCTGGGAGGCAGAATACTGTAGCTTCTCCGTCATCTCCCTGGAAACCTCCACATAGATAATGACACTGATCATGGCCAGCGGCAGAAGAAACAGCACGCAGTAGAACAGGAGCAGTTTTTTCTTCAGTGACAGATTCTTAAATGCCTGTTTCCAGGATTTCCACTTCAATACTCCACTCACCCGTTCCGCTCCTTATTGCACTCCCGCAGGTAGTCCGCCGGTGTCATCTGCTCCTGCTTCTTGTAGATTTTGATGAAATAACTGCTGTCCGCAAAGCCAGCTTTGGCAGCCACATTCTTGATCTTCACAAAAGGATTCCTGCGCATATATTCCTTGGCCCACCGAAGCCTGGTCCGTATGATACACTGGTTGATGGTCTCCTGCTTCTCCTTCTTGTACAGCCAGCACATGTATTGCTTGGACAGATTGAAATGGTCTGCCAGACAGGTCAGGGAGAGATTCATATCCGAGAAATTTTCCTGGATATACTGCTCAATCTTGTCCGCCATGTGCATGGAGGACTGCCAGGAGGCAGGCACCAGATCCTCCTCCGGGATCTCCTCCAGAACCCCTTTAAAATGGGCTTTATATTCCTGCTCCATGGCATTCCTGCGCCGCTCCTCCTCCACCTGGAGAATGGATTTTTTCAAGGCTTCCAGGATTTCCGATGGCTCGATGGGCTTCTCGATATAGTTTACTGCGGACAACTGGATGGCAGACTTAAGGTATTCCTTATCACAGTACCCGCTGATGAAGATAAAGCGGCAGCCTTTCAGCTTCTTGCGGATCTCAAAAGCCATGGTGATCCCGTCCATCCTGGGCATACGCACATCTGCCATGATGATGTCCGGCTGATATTCCATGGCTTTCTGCAGGCCCTCTTCCCCGTCCTCCGCCATGTACACTTCCCCGATTCCCAGGCTTTCCCAGGGAATGCACCTGTAGATTCCATCCCTGGTCAGCTCCTCGTCCTCCACCATCAGCACCCGCATTCTATCCCTCCTGCCACTGGTATCTTTTCCATCCTTGCTGCCCCTGCTGGCACCAGCGCCTTGTCTGGTGTCAATACCCTGTCTGACACTGGCATCTTTTCCTACCGGACACCAGAATTAGTTCTTTTGCACAACAGATCTGTTCCTTTTCTGTCTATATTGTCCATTTTAACAAATTTTTATAGGGATACATATGGGATATTTTTAGGAATTAATAGAAAAATCTTCATTCCATTTACACTTCCCCTCATCCAGGCTTGAATCCCGGTTCTTAACATGGTAGGATAAAGGAAGGAATTATATCAGCTTAAACGATAGCTGCCAGAATATTCCCAGGAGCGTGTTTGAAAATTGCTTTCTGGTAGCTGCGTGTCACAGTTTACAGGCGATTGAAGCCGAATAAGGAAGGCGTAGCGGGCTACGCTGACCAAATGAGGGTCAGACATACCGCAAATATGGAAACGCGGTTGACCGCGGCAGATGTCGGGAATGCAATTTAAAACACGCCCTAAGGCAGTTTATTTCCGGAAAGGAGATATTGGGTATTATGAGCTATATCCAGCACAAATCAGAGGAATCCCTTGAAGATTATCTTGAAACAATACTCATCCTCAGCAGACGCCTTTCCATGGTACGCTCCATTGACGTGGCAACCGAACTGAATTTTTCAAAACCAAGTGTGAGCGTTGCTGTGAAAAACCTTAAAAACCGCGGATACATTACCGTTTCTGAGGATGGGTATCTCTGTTTGACAGATGAAGGACGAAAAATTGCCGAAAATGTCTATGGGCGCCACACCTTGCTGACAGACTGGCTGGTTCATCTGGGCGTTGACCCCAGGGTTGCGGCAAGTGATGCCTGTAAAATGGAACATGACATCACCCCGGAAAGCTATGAGGCAATGAAAAAGTGCATTCTTTCCATTTTAAGGCGAGACTGAAGGCCATGTATTCCCACGGGCAATGAGCCAGGCAGTTGTGCCAGCACCTATTCGGCTCTTGCCGCGAGGGTTACATACCCCGCTGCTTGCAATGCTACAAGCCTTATGCCCACGTGCTTTACTTCGCAGCGGGGGTGTTGACTGTCATCATACATGGCAGCCCGCTTTCTCCGGGCTGCCATACCTGTCGCCTATTTTGCTGTTTTCAGTTCCATGTTTTTGGCCAGTCTGGTTGCCTCCTTATATGGCTTGAACAGCATGTAAACCATACCACCAAGAATAACAATGGCTGCAAGTAGTCCGATGACATTCATGTTCCCGGTCATTGCCTCTCCAATCTGGTATACCGCCAGAGCTACTACATACGCCAGCCCACACTGGTAGCCAATGGCGAACCATGTCCATTTTGCGCTGTTCATCTCCCGTTTGATTGCACCAATTGCCGCGAAACAGGGCGCGCACAGAAGGTTGAACACAAGAAAGGAATACCCTGAAACCTGGCTGAAATCCATCCCGATCTCGCTCCATCCACCGGGATAGAGGATACCCATTGTTCCAACGATATTTTCCTTCGCCACGAGCCCGGTAATAGAGGCCACTGCCGCCTGCCAGTTCCCCCACCCAAGAGGTGTAAAGATCCATGCGATGACCCCTCCGAGGGCTGCCAGAAGGGACTGGTTCATTTCCTCCTCGCCAAGCATCCGGAAGCCTTCCGCAGTAAATCCAAAATAAGTCATAAACCAGATTACAATAGTGGAAAGCAGGATAATGGTACCGGCCTTCTTGATGAAGGACCATCCCCGCTCCCACATAGAACGCAGGACGTTACCCATAGTGGGCAAATGGTAAGCCGGAAGCTCCATGACAAATGGTGCCGGATCCCCTGCGAACATTTTTGTCTTCTTCAACATGATACCAGAAATAACGACCGCAGCCATACCCACAAAATAGGCACTTGTGGCCACCCATGCAGAACCACCGAAAATCGCACCTGCAACCATGGAGATAAACGGCACTTTCGCACCACAGGGGATAAAGGTGGTTGTCATGATCGTCATCCGCCGGTCCCGCTCATTCTCGATGGTCCTGGAGGCCATAATACCCGGAATGCCACAGCCGGTACCGATCAGCATAGGGATAAAAGACTTGCCGGACAACCCGAATTTACGGAAAATTCTGTCAAGCACGAAGGCGATACGTGCCATATAACCACACGCCTCAAGAAAGGCAAGGAGCAGAAACAGGACAAGCATCTGGGGCACAAAACCCAAAACAGCGCCAACGCCGGCTACGATGCCGTCATTTATCAGCCCCGCCAGCCAGTCTGATGCACCCACAGCCTCAAGTCCATTCCCCACAAGTACCGGAATACCCGGAACCCATATCCCGTAAGCTGCCGGATTCGGTTCCTCTCCGTACTGTTCCATCACTGCAAGCGCCGCCTGGTAGTCTGCAAGGGATGCTATCTCTGCCGTTATCTCCAGGGTTTCTTCATCTGTCACCTCATAAGAAAAATCTCCCGTGGGAGCCGTGCCGTTTTCTGCCACATAAGCTTCATAGCCGTCCATGATAAGCATTGCATTTCCATACACGGAAGCTGCCTCTCCATAGGCCCGGGAGCCTATGCCGAACAGATGAAACCCATCGCCAAACAGCCCGTCATTGGTCCAGTCCGTAGCCGAGGCCCCTACCGTCACCATGGATATATAGTACACCAGAAACATGACTGCCGCAAAAATCGGAAGTCCCAGAAAACGGTTTGTGACAATTCTGTCAATTTTGTCAGAATTTGTCAGCTTCCCCGCAGACTTTTTCTTCAGGCACCCTTTGATGATATTCCCGATATAGATATACCGCTCGTTGGTAATGATGGACTCTGCATCATCGTCCATCTCTTTCTCGACTGCCTGGATGTCCGCCTCGATATGGGAGAGGACAGCCCCGCTTAATTTCATCTGTTCCAGCACCTTATCGTCCCGCTCAAACAGTTTGACGGCATACCACCGTTGCTGTTCCTCTGGCAGTCCATGTACTGCTGCTTCCTCAATATGGGCAAGGACATGCTCCACCGCGCCTGAAAAAGTATGCATAGGAACTGTCCTTCCGTTCTTTGCTGCATCGACTGCCATCTCCGCCGCCTCCATAATGCCGCTTCCCTTCAAGGCGGAAATCGTTACCACCTTGCAGCCTAAAGCCCTGGACAACTCTACTGTGTTGATCTTATCGCCATTTTTCTGCACAATGTCCATCATGTTGATAACCACCACAACAGGAATGCCAAGTTCGGTGAGCTGGGTGGTCAGATACAGGTTCCTCTCTAAGTTCGTACCGTCAACGATATTCAGGATCGCATCAGGACGCTCACCAATCAGATAGTTTCTTGCCACCACTTCTTCCAGGGTATAAGGGGAAAGAGAATAAATTCCCGGAAGGTCAGTGATCGTGATATCCTCATGTTTTTTCAGCTTTCCCTCTTTCTTCTCCACCGTAACCCCTGGCCAGTTCCCCACGAACTGGTTGGAACCGGTCAAAGCATTGAACAGTGTCGTCTTCCCGCAGTTAGGGTTGCCCGCAAGAGCAATTCGCACACGCTTACACATACTCTCCTCATCCTCACTTTCTATATTTGTTCTCACTAACCTCTATAAAATCGTTTCTCACTCTTCAACCTCAATCATTTCCGCATCTGCTTTCCTAATAGAAAGTTCATAGCCCCGGACCGTCACTTCAATCGGGTCGCCAAGGGGAGCCACCTTACGGATCTGCACTTCCACGCCCTTTGTCAGTCCCATGTCCATAATCCGGCGTCTGACCGCCCCCTCACCGTGGAGTTTCACGACCCGGATGGTATCGCCGACTTTTGATTCCTTTAATGTTTTCATTCCCATTCTCCTCCTCATTCCACAACAATGATTTATATTGCGCATTCCCAACTGCACCATGTGTCTGCGCAGCCCCTGCCACATCCATCAGACCATGATCTTCTGTGCCATTTCTCTGCTGACTGCAATACGGGAGTCTTTTACATTCACAATGACATTGCCTCCAATGGCGTTTATCACTGTGACCGCCCCTCCCACAACGAAACCGAGATTTTCCAGATGCGTCTTGACATCCTGTTTCCCCCCGATTCTCTTGATAATGTTTTCCTCTCCTACCTCTGCAAGTGTAAGCGGCATCATGCATTCACCTTCTTCAAAATATGTATTAGTTTTCACTAACTCCATGTATAAAACATGGGTTAGCATTCACTAACCACATACTATGATATGTCTTCTGGGAGACTTTGTCAATGCTGTTTTCGTTAGAAACCTCCATTTCATCACTGTTGACAATTTATTAGCCATAACTAACCAATTGTTATGTGCATTATGCCTAGCACACTGGTGCATTCATTCCCGAGTAATCAGTGTTTGATGTCCGCGCCTGGACAATGCGGAGGAAGCGCCAAAACAGAGTGTCATGACCTGTATCACAGGCCACGACACTCTGTTTTCAATCGCAGCATCACCTGGAACAGCCTGCCCATATCCACCGGTTTGGCCAGATGCTCATTCATCCCGGCATCCTTTGCCATTGCAACATCCTCCTCAAATGCGTTGGCTGACAGGGCAATGATGGGCACATTCCTTGCATCTGTCCTGTCCAGTCCCCGGATCATGTGGGCGGCCTCATATCCACTCATCACCGGCATCATCAGATCCATAAGGATACAGTCAAATGTGCCCTTGTCCGATGCTTTAAACGCGTCCACAGCAGCTTTTCCATCGTTTGCAGTGATCACATCCGCCCCTGCCTGCTCCAGGATGAATTCCATGATCTCACAGTTAACCTCATTGTCCTCTACCAGAAGGACACGCATTCCCGAAATGTCGGCAAGAACATCCTCTTCCAGTTCCACACACCCGGTATCCCGCTTTGTATCAACCCGGATCGGCAATGTCACCTTGAACGAGCTTCCCTGTCCGGTCTGGCTCTCCACCTCCACGGTGCCTCCCATCTGGTCTACCAGTTTCTTCACAATGGACATACCCAGACCCACACCATTATAGTATGTCCTTGCCCCCGGGTTTTCCTGGGAAAATGGTTCAAAAATATGCTTCTGGAAGTCTTCTCCCATGCCGATTCCTGTATCTTTTATCACAAACTGATAGTTCGCCTGGTCATTCTGGCAGGAAAGCTCTTTCACCTGTATCCATACACAGCCGCCTGGCCGGTTATATTTTACCCCGTTATCCAGAATATTCGTCAGGATCTGTCTCACCTGTAGCGGATTGCCGATCAATCTGTCATGATGCAGGTCCACCTCCTCCAGCTCCAGACGGATGCCGGCTGCCTCCGCATGGGGGGAGAGAATCGCCACACAGTCCTTTAATGTATCGCAAAGACGGAAGGATTCCTCTGTCACGGCAGACAGACCGCTCTCCAGCTTGCTGACCTGGAGGACATCATCCACAAGGGATAACAGATGTTTCGCGGATATCCGGATCTTTTCCCTGTATTCTTCCTGCTTCCCTGGATTGTCCTGGGTGTGCTCCAGAATGTTGAGCATACCCAGGATCCCGTTGATGGGAGTGCGCAGATCATGGGACATGTGGGAAAGGAATTCACTCTTGGCCGAATTGGCCCGCCGCACTTTCTCCAGCAGCTCCATGATGGCCTGGTCCTGCTTTTTCCGCGTCACCATGATTTCCGTGATATCTTGATGGTATCCGTTGAGACAGGTTCCGGGCTTTTTAAACTTCTTATCGGGTACACCGCCACAGCGGACATAAATTTTCCCCAATGTGGGGTGGTTCCACGGATACACCACCTCGGAACGTCCCCTTTCCAGGATCTCCTTCACTACATCCTGCACCATTTTCACATAGTCTGGATCGATATTCCCATACCAGTGCCGGTAACACGCCTCCGGATCCATATCCTCCGGCACCCCCAGAAGCATCCGCATGGTTCTGTCTGCATACATCCTGGGTTCACATCCCTCCTCCAGTTCAATGGTCCAGATGCCGGTCCTGGCGCCCTCCAGAATGTCCTCCAGGCTCTGTCTGGCCTCCGATTTATACCTTTCCTCCTGCTCCACCACGGCATTTACGTCCCGGAAAGCAAAAATCGCACTCTGTTCTTCCATCTCCTTTCCCGTGATAGAGAAATGGATTTCCATGTTTTTCAGTCCGAATGCATTGTCCTTCACCTGGTACCGGACATAAAATTTCTTTTTTGTCTTCAGCTGGGCCAGGATATATTCTTTTTTCGTGACCATGCGCAGGTGCTCCTGGTCCCTGAGAATCACATACCGGGAAATGTACCTCTCCATGGCTGCATGATAACTGTCCGCAAAACTGAAGGGCTGATCCTTCCCCGGAAAACTGTTCTCCCGGTAAATCTCGCACATGTCCGTGAGAAAGTCCACCTGATAGATGCTTATATAGTCCACATTGAGGGCGTAGAGGACATTATAACTGCGCTTTTCAAGCTCCCTGACCAGATTGCGCCGCCGCAGGGAGGAGACAATGAAGTATGCCGCTGTCTGAAGCATATTGGACGTATATTCCAGCGACTTTACCGGGGGATTGTCCACACCATAAAATCCAATGATCCTGTTATCATCATACAGCGGTACCACCACCAGGGAGTGGATGTCCTGCTGTTTCAGATTCTCATACTGAAGGGGGTCACTTTCCCTTATGCCCTCCAGGTCATTGATGACAATGTGCCCGCCGATGCTGAAATTCCGGTACCAGCTTGCACAGACTTCCCTGGGGACATTCTGGAGCTTCTCCTTCTCCGGCCGCACCCCGGGAGCCACCCACTCATAGGTATTGTCGTCACCGCCTAATGGGTTTTGTTCAAATATGTAAGTCCGCTCTCCTTCCAAAGCCTTCCCCAGGTATTCCAGCAGCACCTCCAGCGACTGGTCCGGGGTCTCCTCCAGCAGGGCCACACGAAGTCCCTCATTGAGTGTGGCCTCCAGATTCTGGACGTTCTGCATGATGCATCTTTGCTGCTCCTGACTACCCATATCCAAAGCCATTTCAAGGCCGGTTTTATCATTGTTCCCTAAGAACCCACATACACTACCCACTCAGCTGCCCTCCGATATTCCTGTAAAAGCTTCCTTCCATGTATGGCACCACAAAACGCCCTGTGCCTTTTTACACAACAAAGGCTATGGTGGTTAGTATAACATAACAGAACCAAAAAGTCTACTTCCCCGCAAACCCGGGATATGTTAAGATAAAAGACTGTTACTGTTCACAGGTGCCACCGCGAGGTGTTTTCACGCACCCTTTGCGTGACAAACCCGAGACTGTCGTGTGCCAAAACGCCTGCATTTGGCGTTTTGTGTACATATGTTGCTGTGAACGGAGTGAACCGTAACAAAAGACTGTTACGACCCATCCTGCCTGGCAGGATGGGAATATTCCATGCACGATAAAACACCCCTTTCAAAAGAAAAGGGTGTTGACAAAAAAATATGGTTCTTCAAGATTCTGCTGTCTCGTTATTTTTACTTTCAAAGAATACATCTATCTCCCTTTTGATCTTCTCTGGTGGAAGCGATTTTGTCAAATATCTCTGGGGTTTCAGCTCAAGCACTTTCTGTATGCTCTCCCTGTCCACCTTAGCAGTCAGAAAGAAGACTGGAATGTCTGCAAATTCTTTCTCGGCACGCATCATTTCCAGAACCTGGTTTCCCTTGCAGACAGGCATCTCATAATCCAGCAGTACCAGATCCGGCTTGTTAAGTGTAATGGTCCTGAATGCAGCCAGACCAGAAGATACTGTTATCACCTCGTATTCATCGCCCAGCAGCTTCTTCATCATCTTCAGTACAAAATTGGAGTCATCTACCACAAGGATTTTCTTTCTGGAACTTTCTAATGCTTTTTCTGACCGGTTCTGGCTCAGGTATTTTCCAACCTCTGTCATGGCATTCTCTGTGATGATTGTAATCCCGCTCTCCACCACCGGCATCATGCCTACAGCAGTCATACAGTATGCAAAATATCCTTTTCCAGTGTCGAACAGCAGACTGAACTGCGGACTATGCTTCTCAAATACCTTCTGGAACTGCTCATAAGTCAGCAGTTGTTCCTCTTTCACTTCAGCCTCATCCAGCTCTGAAAAATGTTCCTTCAGATACTCCACCAGCTGCCTGGCCGTATATCTGGCCGCATTCATCATCATGACACTCAGTGCTCCTGATTTTGTCTCCAGAACACTGCCCATTGTACTGACGATCAGCTGTTCTTCAAAGACCAGCAGAAACTCACATTTCTTATTATCCTTGGTGGCATATATCAAGCGGTAATAGATCCCGTTCCCGAATTTCTCGCCGCCATAGCAATTGCTGACCAGCCGGGCATTCAGCTGGAACATACTATGTAACTGGCTGACAATGACCTGCCCCATCACAGCCTGTTCTTCTTCCGGCAAGAGCTTTTCCCATTTTTCCACTGTCTTCCCGCTTACAATTGCACGGTCTTCTATCAAGGTATGACCGATCAGCCATCCTGCACACACACCGATAAAATGGCTGACCGCATCCCCCGAATATTCTGACGCCTCCAGCTCCTTTTCAAGGGCAGGCAGTGTCGTGTCACGAAAATTCCTATGAATGCGGGTATGTATCTTCCTTCCCAGATAGCCTACTTCCTCCATGTAGGCCTCCTCATCCAGAAAATGCTGAAGAGTATGGTCTTTAAAATATTTTACGGCTTCCTGGCAAACCCACTGGCTCTTGGTCTCCTGTTGTCCGAAATCCACCAGTTTATTGAGAATCCGGAACAGTCTTCGATGCTCCTTGTCTATGGCATCTACCCCAATGTTATATTGCTCATTCCATACCAACTGATTTACCATATCGTACGGCCCTCCTCTTTCCTTTCTTACTCACAGGCAAATCTTATTTTAGCCCATCTGTGCATTACGATACGCAGACAGGATGATCGTTAAATATATATTTTCATTCTCCTAAGGTCATTGTATTCATTATACCAAAATAACCCTTCCGCCCCTCCCCCTGTTTTACGCATATTTCGTCTACTTTTTCGCAAAACAACTGAACACCTGCAACAAAAAATAACCATTTTACATTTCCATATTATAGTGTATAATACCCCTTTAGAACTACCTGCCCGGAAAACCAGACAAAAGCAGCCTGTGTTCCAGGCAGGCTGTACGCAGCAGATCAAGTGGCCTGCTGCCCAAAATAACAGGGATGTGGAGGGAACAGACATATATGCAACTTGTAATCTGTGATGATGATACGAAAGATCTCTTAGAGCTGGAGAAGCTGCTTTTGAGATACAGCACCTGCTTCCCTGAAGTTCCTTTTGAGATAGAAAAATATGCCGATGCTTCCCTGCTCTTACATAATATACAAAAGGAAAAAATTGCCGATATATATATATTAGACATATTTATGTCAAAGGTGTCCGGAATTGACCTGGGAAATGAAATCAGAAAGCGCAGCAGTAAAAGTATCCTGATCTATGTCACAGCCTCTGATGGTTTTGCCCTGGATGCCTATGATATCCATGCCATAAGATATCTGCTAAAACCAGTGGAAGAGAAAAAGCTTTTTGAGGCCCTGGATTACACCTTCTCCCTGCTGGATGTGCGAAAAACATCTGTCTACCTGGTGAAGACCAGGGAAGGCCTGGAATCTATCCCTTATTCCAGAATAGAATACATAGAGAATTCTTCCCGGAAACTGGAGATTCATCTCACAGACGGGAGGAAAATCACCAGTATTTATATCCGGAAATCTTTTGAAGAAGAGACGCGGGAACTGATCAATGCCAGAAACTTCATGTGTGTCCATAAGTCATTTCTGGTCAACCTGAATTATGTCAGAAGACTGAATCAAAGCGATGTTGTCATGGACAGCGGCATCCGTATTCCAGTCAGCAAAAAAAGCTTTCTGGATGTAAAAAAGAAATACCTTTTGTTCATTTCAGACCAGTACCAATAAGGAGACAATATGAATTGTTTTACTGCCATATCCTTTATGATAAGCAATCTATTCCTGGTAACATTTATTTACCTGTTCATTGTACACCGCTATTCCAGGAGAATAACCGGTGGCATATGCTTTTTCCTGTTTTTGTCCTTATGTGTGCTGGACTGTTTTAAACTGCTTCTTTTCCCAGACAGCCGCCTATGCTATGTTGTTGCAACCATTCTCCAGATTATCCTGACACAGTCAGTGGCCTTTTTCACCTCCATCGGGAAAAACGGCCAGACACTATTTGTCTGTCTAAGCGCATCCAGCTATGTCATAGCCGGAACCATCTCTGCCATTGTCATACATATTTGTACTGGCAGTGTTATCCTGGCCCTGCTCGGAAGCACCGCCATGCACCTTGCAATCCTGGCATTCCTGCTTGTCAATATCAGGGAAACCTGCTTGAATTTCCAGAAAAAATCCTATGGAAAAAGCGACTGGGAACTGTGTCTGATACCCATCTTTTTTTACTGTAGCTTTTCCTTTACCGGTTTTTTCCCTTACACACTTTATGACAACCCCCACAATATTCCTGGCATCCTGTTCATTGTCATTACCATGTTTGTGTCCTATATAGTGGTACTGCGCTATCTGGAAACCGAGACCAAAAAGAGTGCTGTTTATTGGCAGAATATGCTCCAGGAATCTTATATCCAGGGCCTGGAAAACCGGCACTATCTCGTGCAGCGGGCAGAGCAGAACCTTAAAATACTGCATCATGACATACGTCATTACTCAAATATGATCAACTCCTTGCTTGCCCAGAAAAAATATGAGGAGATCAAAGAAGTAAATGCATATATCAGCCATATAGCAAATGAAAACACAGTGGAAGAATATTGCAGCAACCTCATTTCCAATAGCATCCTCTCCAATATGATGGCCAAAGCCATGTCCCTCCAGATCCAGGTGGATCTGGAGGCCAGGGTACCAAAAGAAATACCTGTGAATGACTATGAGCTTGCCCTTGTCATAGCAAATCTGTTCGAAAATGCCGTTCAATGTGTGAAAACCTTTGAGAAAGGGCAAAGATATATTGAAATGAAAATACATTGCCAGGAAGACCAGCTATTTATCCAGACCAAAAACAAATATGAAGGAGAAATCCTTCTGGATCCTGTCACAAAACTACCCAGAAGCAAAAAGAGCGGAAACCATGGACTGGGTATGCAGAGTATACTGGCCTTCTCCAAAAAAATAAACGGTACCATCGGCTGCTATCTGGATGACGGCATTTTCCATATGATGATGTATGCGAAGTTCTAATGCCCCTTCTCAAAGACGTATTTTCAGTTATCAGAGCTGATTGCCGCGGCAGATTGTATGGGAACGGAACTCCCTTCCGGATACGATTATGCCACAATGTCAGATTCCATGCAACTGCCAATGGTACCTGGACAGACAACTGACCATTATCCTGCCTTTTTTGCCAGCTCCAGAATACCTCTTCTCCTTACAGGACAACCTGGAGCACAGGCGCCTGTGTCATACCGGAGGGCGGCACCTGCAGATGGGTAGAGGCACCATCTTTCAGCTGCCACACCAGGGTAGTGGTCACTTCCACCCGGATCTGGTTCAAGCCATCTGCCAGTGCTTCTGTTATGTCCATCCGGGCCGGGAAACCTGCCAGAAATCCCAGGTCCTTCCCGTTGATCCGCAGACAGATGCTGTCGGAGGCCTCCGGAAAGAGCAGGAAATACCGTTTTCCCTCCTCCTTCTTGTGGCAGAAGCTCCCTTCATAGAGGTAGATCCCCACAAAAGAAGGCCAGTATCCAGGACCATTCAGATTGGGAAGAGGCTGGCCTGCCTGCAAAAGTATCCCCTCCTCCAGACGTCTGTCCCGGATTCCTGAAAAGCCCTGCTGCCGGGACTCCTGTGACGCCTCCTGCGCCCTCTCCGGCTCCTGCTGCTTAGGCTTCCCATACACCTTCCAGTCCAGATCCAGAACGATACTTTCCACTACCACAGGAAATTGCCGGATTTCCCTGGCTGGTTTTTCTCCTGTTCCCATCACATTCACGGTATCTTCTGCTGTATTCCCTTTCCCATCCTCAAAGCAGTAAAATAAGGCTTCTCCAGGTTCCAGATACAGGGGAACCTCTCTTTTTGCAGGCTGGTCTGGCAGGGCATACCTCTCTGCCCGGTTCTGCCAGGGATCATAGACTGATACCTCCTTGTATGCCGGATTCTTCACCTGGATCCGGCCACAAAATCTTTGGGACACGGATTCATTGAAATACATGGCCACCACACCATCTGCCTGGCGCACCAGATAGCTGCGCAGCCAGGGAAAAGGCTTCTCTTCTTCCCCTGCCATCGGCTCCACCACCAGCTCCCTGCTTCCGGCCTCTTGTGCTAATGTAGCCACCCTGCCAGCGATATCCTCCAGGGGTACCACCTCCACACAGTCCCTCCAGCCCTCCGGCAGGGGACTGCCATATACATCTCCCTCTGGCAGGGCATCCACCACCAGAACCTTCAGTCCCCTGGCCGCAGCCTCCGCCACGAACCGAATCACCCGGCCCTCCAGATACCGGGCATACGGCAGGATCAGGCAGACATAACTCTCCTGGCCAATCCACAGCCTTCCACCCCCTGTTCTAACCGGATGATATACTTCTATCTGTCCGTCCACGGCCATCCTGCCATCCGTCTCATCTTTTGTCCGTCCCACTGCTTCCTGTCCAGAGTTGTCCTGGCAGGCTGCTTTCCAGACATCCGGCAGGGCTGTCCCCAGTGCATCTGCCGGAACAACATCGTAATCCAGGCCCTTCTCCATGAGCTTCCTGCCTGGCTTCTGGTAATACATACAGGCCCCGCCGCACCACTCGCTCTCCCCGTGGTAGAGCACTGCCGCATCTGCCAGATGGACACCTGCCCCCAGCAGATGGGCTGCCCGGTTCATATAGTGCATCAGTTGTGCAAAACAGGAAAAGCCCGGATTGTTGCCCCCTGCATAGAAATGGGGCGGACAGTCAGGATCCGGATAGCGCATGGAAAAAGCATGGGGGGTAAACTGGTTGATTCCCCTGACCAGCATATGGTTGGTGAGCCATTTCATAAAGGAATTGCCCTCTGCCCAGCCGTAATTGCCGAAGATCTCACACAGCGCCCGGTTCTGCTTGTTTTTCTGGATATGGGCAGCGGAACTGCCCAGCTTGGCCAGGCCGAACTGGAAGAATTCCCCGTCCCGGTCTCCTGCGATCCACTGGTGGATGATTTCCGTGAACCCAGGCACGATCTGGTGGTGTACCACATCAATGCCTGCCATATGCTGTCCTGCCATCTCCCGGAAATAATGGCCAATGCTACAGGCCATCCGGGTATGGGCATTGTCATCCTCGATGATATGGCCGATGTACTCTACCCCATGGTCTGCACACCATCTGCCAAGCTGTCCGGAAAAGCATTTCTCCACCAGACTGGTCATCCTGTCCATATACACCGAACGCACATAAGCCGTCTTCTCTCCGGAAGGATACCATAGAGCCGGAAGATTCTGAAGGAACTGTCCTCCCCAGGCATCCCGCAGTTCTTCCTCCAGCTGCCTGCTCCAGGGCAGTTTCCTGTCCTTCTGGCCCAATGTGTTGTCAAAAGGATAGCCATTTACATTGCCCAGCTCCGGCTCATCGGAGAAAAACCCTGCAATGGTATTCCCAAAATATGCTTTATATCTGGCATAGTGTTTCTCATACACCTCATCCACCAGCACCCGCACAGAGGCACTGTCGATCAGATTCATATAATTGTCCCGGCCTCCGCCCTTCCTGGTAGTAAAGAGCACAAACAGCCGGTAGGTTCCCTCTGGCAGGTCAAAATATACAAAACCATTTTCACAGTTTTCAGTCAGATCCAGGATGCCCTCCCCATTCACTGCCAGACTCTCTCCGTCCGGCTTTGGCACCGCCAGGATTCCCAGCAGCTTCTCATCGGGGAAATGACCGATCTGCACATCCCGCCCCAGAGGTGTGCCGTGTACTCCACAAAAGTTCTCCACCAGCACAGCCCCACCCCTGCAGGGTCCGCAGATATCCATATGGCGTTCCGCCAGGTAGAGCTTACGCTTACCTGGCTGTCTCTCAAAGCCGCCGTTTGCATGTCCTGTGGGGAATTTGTCATCGTCCAGGATCCATAGCCGCATCCCACGGCGCTTAGCCTCCTCACAGATAAAGTCCAGATTCTCCCACCATCCAGGACCGCAGAAATCGGGATGGGGCCTGGATTCCAGACACACCTCCCGGATCCCGCATTCCTCTATTTTGTCCAGTTCCCTGGCTATAGTGGCATTGTCCTCTCCTTTCATCCACAGAAAGGGCAGGATGTGGCTGCCATATGTTCCCTCTAGTACCGCCTGTAGCTGTTCCATTTATACACCCCCGTGCCCGTCATGCAGGCATCTGTCAGTTCCTTTTCTGGTGCTTTTTCCGTTTCCCTTTTTCCTTCTTATCTGCCTTGAACTGTCAGCACAAGCACATCTCCGGCCCCTATTGTCACTTTGCCGGTCAGTTCCCTGTCTGTGATCAGGTCTGTCAGCTTCTCCTGGCCAAAGTCAACCACTGCATCGTTCTTGTTGTGGTTGACGGCAAATACCACCCTGGCCCTGGGTGACACCCTGTGAGTCAGTTCCACTCCGGGATCTGCCGGATACAAAGGCAAAAGGTCTGCCCCGGCACAGATCTTCTCTATCAGCTCCTCCAGGAAGGCCTGCTCGGGCTGGGTGCCGATATAATATGCCCATCCCGCGCCGAACCTGTGCCTGGTGACAGCAGGCATACCTGCATAGAAATCCTCCCCGTAAGTGGCAAGCACTTCCGCACCCCCTTCCGGGTGGATCAAGTCGCAGAGGAAACCGCAGTCGTAGGTGTCCCTGGACAGGAAACCTTCTTCTGTTATCCGCAGGGTGTTCTTCTCATAAGGGCGCAGGGCATCCGTCTCCTCCACCCAGATCCCCAGCATTTCCTTCAAAGGGCCGGGGTAGGCCCCGTAGATACAACGGTCATTCTCATCTGCCAGGCCGGACATCACAGTGGTCACCAGAATGCCGCCTTTTTCCACGAATACCTGGACCCGATCTGCCACATCCCCCTTCATCATATAGAACAAGGGCGCCACGATCATCTCATATCCTGTAAGGTCGGCATCATAGGGCAGGATGTCCACCCCGATGTTCTGTCGGAACAAAGTCTCATAGTACAGAGACACTGTCTTTAAGTAGTCCATATCCTTGCTGGGTCCGCTGGCCAGCTCCAGCGCCCACCAGTTGTTCCAGTCGAAGAGGATTCCCACTTTAGCCGGGGTGCGTCCCTCCAGGAATGCATCCCCGATCTTCGCAAGCTCTGCCCCCAGCTTTGCAGACTCCCTAAATACCCTGGTGTCCTCCCTGCCGGAATGGCTGATGATGGCCCCGTGGAATTTTTCCTGCCCGGCAATGGACTGACGCATCTGGAAGAAAAGGCAGGTATCCGCGCCGTGGGCCATGGCCTGGTAGGACAACCGCCGCACTTCCCCAGGCCGTTTCAGCAGATTGTATGGCTGCCAGTTCTGCTGGTTTGGGGACTGTTCCGTGAGAATATAAGAGGCGCCGCTCTTCAGCCCCCGCATGATATCGTGCTTCATAGCTACAAAATAAGGCGGATCATCCGGCCAGGGATAATTGTCCCAGCCCACCACATCCAGGTTCTTCGTCATGGTAAACTGATCTAGTTTCTTAATATAGCCGGACATATTGGTCTGGATAGGTATCTCCGGATTGTATTTTTTCAATACCTGGTATTCATTGAGAAAACACCCTGCTGTGGAGTCTGTCACAAAACGCATGTAGTCCAGCTGGATGATGGGATTGAACCGGTAGTCATCATTCAGCTCCGTGGGCAGGGTCACTTCCTCAAAGTCCGTGAGGATCCTACCCCAGAAAGTGGTGTGCCACCTTTTATTCAGTTCCTCTACCGTGCCATAGCGCCTTTTCAGCCACTGCCGGAATTTCGCCTGGCAGGTGGGACAGTAACAGTAGGTGCCGTATTCGTTGGACACATGCCACATGGCCAGAGCCGGATGGTGGGCATAGCGCTTGGCCATCTCCTCCGCAATGGCTGCTGCCCGCTCCCGGTATTTTAAGCTGTTCACGCAGAAAAACACCCGCATACCGTGGGTTCTCTTTCTCCCTGCAATATCCACCGGCAGCACCTCCGGGTACCGGGTGGACAGCCAGGCGGGCTGGGCCGTGGTGGGCGTGGCCAGACATACATGGATACCGTTCTCCCAGATTTTGTCCAGAATCCTGTCCAGCCAGTCGAAATCGTAGACCCCCTCCTCCGGCTCCAGTTTCGCCCAGGAGAACACCGGCAGGGTCAGCAGGTTAATGCCCGCCTTTTTGAACAACCGCATGTCCTCCTCTATGGTCTGGTCATCCCACTGGTCGGGATTGTAGTCTCCTCCATAATAAATCCTGTCCGCTTTTTTCATCCTAGATTTTCTCCTTACTCTTTATACCACTCCCCTGGGAGCCAAAGCTTTCCCGGACCTCCATACATACCCCGCCAGCCATGGCGGAATCATGAATACACAGGCAGGTCTCTGTGATCTCGCAGGCCAGCTTTCTGCCGATGGCAGGCTCCCTGTTCTCCACGATGGCTCGCACAAATTCATTCACCAGATGGGGATGGGAGCCATGATGCCCCGCACCTGCCCCCTTCTTCAGAGAGTTCTGGGGATTGGTGGCATCATAATTCTTCCCCACCGTATACTTTCTGATCTCCTCCGGAAGATCCAGATAATAATTGGGAACTTCCACTTCCCCGGAGGGTGTGGCGCGCCCCCTGACCCCTTTCATATCAGGATTCAGTTCAATGTCTGCAAGCTCCTCCAGTGTAGTCACATAGGGCTTTGATCCGTCATAAAATCCCCATTCAAAGCTCTTTTTGCTACCATAGACACAGAACCCTTCTTTATATACATGGGCTGTCTCAAACAGACTTCTGGTCACTTCTCCCTTCAGTCCCCCTGTAAATTCCAAAAGAGCTGTTTCTACCGGATAGGGATTCCCGTATTTCTCTGTCAGTTCCCGGCTCATGGTGCCTGACCCATAGGCAAACACCCTCTCCACGCGACCGCCGGACAGCGCCAGCAACGGACTCAGGGCGTGGGTACCATACCAGAAAGGAGGAAGGCCCTCCCAGTAGGACGGCCAGCCGCTCATATCCTGGTAATGGCAGCCCCTCATAAACTGAATCTTCCCCATCTCACCCTTCTCCAGCATCTGCCGGACATAAAACATCTGATACGTGTACAGGGTAGTCTCCATCAGCATGAATTTCCGTCCGCTCTCCCGGATGGCATCCATGATCTGTCGTACCTCCTCATGGGAAACTGCCATGGGCACTGTACAGGCACAGTCCCTGCCTGAGCGCAGCACCTGGATAATCTGCCGGGCATGCTGGGGAATCGGCGTCACCAGATGAACCGCATCCATGGTATCGTCCGCCAGAACCTCTTCCAGGGATCCGTAGTGATCCCGGATACCATAAAGTTCCCCAAAACGGTTCATCAGCCCGGAATCCAGGTCACACAGCCCCACCTTTCCTACATCCGGATGATCCCTGTAGATGGGCACAAAAGAACCCCCGAAAGACAGCCCCACAATTGCCACATTGATCTTCTTCATATCCCTATACTCCTTTTGCGCGCATACCAGTCAGCATTTCCCTCTGCTTCTCTCCAAAATCCTCAGTTTCCTTCCCGCTTCCAGGCATGTCTGTACTGCTGACAAATTCTATCACAGCGGCCTGCTGGTGGCCAGGCAGATCCCCCTGTACTCCCCGGAGACGTTGGTGGGAAGGCCTTCCCTCCAGGGACAGGTACCGCAGTAGAAGTGGTACAGGGTTCCCTGGTAATACAGGATGGAAGCCTTGTGGGCATGTCCGCTGTCAATGCTTCCCGGTTCCCCGTAACGAATAATGGGTTCCTCCACTTTTTCCCATAAGACCAGATCCCTGGAGAGGGCCAGCCCTTCCTGGGCGTGGGTGTGCCCATCCTCATACAGCTTTCCGTATCCGAAATAGAAATTCAGCCACAGATCTCCGTCCCGCACAATATAAGGGTCTGACACAAACCATTTGTCCCAGGATTCCCTGTTCACCCGAAGCACCGGATTGCCCGGATGCCTGGTCCAGTGCCTGAGATCCCGGGAAGTGGCCACCCCGGTCTGTTCCGTCCAACGCTCCTTGCTGTCCTTGGCATTGTAGAACATATACCAGGTGTCCTCATGCCGGATGATACAGGCTTTGTAGAGTCCCCCTGCCTCCCACTCTGCCCCGTCCCGCCAGGAGAAATCAGGCTTGTCCGGGAAATGCCAGTCCAGCAGTTCCTCATCCTCGGTCCAGGCCATGCCGATCTCGGCAGGTCCGCTTTCATAGCCGGTACTGGGATAGGAATGGTACACCAGCCAGTATTTTCCATCCACTTTTTTCAGTCTGGGCAGATCCTCCAGCCGGTCACTTTCCTTGATCATCCAGGTAGCGGATCCGCCCACCCGGTCCCAACGGCCGGAATCCATGTGCCGTTTCAGAATGATTCCCTTGTGGGTCCAGTGGAGCAGATCCTCACTGACCGCCAGGGCAGACTGGTATCCTGTGCCATCGAATCCTGTATACAGCATATGGAACTTCCCATTGTGCCAGAACACAAAGGGAATGTCCACCGCCTTCTCATCAAAGGCCCCTTCCACACCGGAACCGTGTAATACAGACTCCGGATAGCGGTATGGGGTCAGGTATTTCCGGATTCTCTCATCGTCTCTTGCAATCATGTGCATTTCCTTTCCGGCATATGCCTGTCATTTCCCCTGTGATCCCTGGTTGTCAGATGCCTGCCTGTTTTCACTTCCCATCCTACACAGCGCCTGCATCACCACTTTCCCACAGGTGCCTTCCTCTATCAGGATGGGCGGCTTTCGGTAATTTCCCCAGGATATGTGGGGATAGGCAAAGGCCTGGTTGACATTGAGCCTCACTGGTTCGGTCCTCTCTCCCGTGAGCACACGGAGGTAGTCAATGACAATATAACAGTCTGAGGCATCCTCCGCCTTCTCCCCGCACACTTCAATGGCCAGGGTATGTTCCCCGTAGTCCAGCCCTTCTATGGAAAAGATAGGCAGGTGGTACTTCTTGTCATAGCCTGCGCTGGAACAAGGAAAATCCACCCCTGGTACCCGCTGGCTCAGTCGCTCTGCTGCCAGCTCACCGTCCACATACACATTGGCCATACCATAGGTGGTATCCTGTGGTCCGTACCAGACAATGCCAGTGCCCGTGAACGTGCATTCCGCCCTGGCTCCTTTCTCCCGGCTCCACATCTCTGTGCCGTGGTCGCTCTCCTTCTTGTCCTCCACCTGGTACCAGGTTCCTGTGTAGCGGATCCTGCCATCGCTGTCCTTGATCTTCCATTCCTCCGGATCCACCACCTCCAGACGTACATGGGCCGGGGAAACCGGAATCCGCATATCCCCATCCTGGCTGTCCGCAATACCAGCCGCCTCCTGCCCCAGCACCAGAATCGTCCCCCTGCCCCATCCGGCATACAGACCTGCCCTGGACACATCTTCTTTCGTAGACCGGAAGTCATTGCTTCCACTGTACATGGCATCATAGCGTCCATACAGGATATCGTCCCGCATATCCTGGCCCCATGCGGTCACCGGCTCCTGGCCCCAGACATTCTGACAGGTGAACCGGTGGGCAATGCCCTTTCTCCTGGAAATATGATCTTGTGGATACCAGGCATATCCCCATTCCCTGTCAGGGTCAAAGCTTCTCTCAAAAGCCAGGGTATCCATCCCCGGATCTGCCAGATAGGCCACTCCCAGCTCATCCAGACCGCCGCCATCCACCCCCACCCGCAGTTTCAACGCCTTGGGCAGGTGTTTCTTCAGGCTTCCCAAGATGTAGCTGGTGGTAAACACACCATTGCCGCTGATGGTGAGCGTAAAAGTGACCTCCAGGGTAGCCTGGTAGCCGCCTTTTATGGTGACTTGTGCCCCCGTGTCTGTCTCATTTACCTGGAAATCCTCCAGATACCACTCCCCCAGCTTCAGATAGGGCACGTTCAAAACAGGTCCGCCCATCAGCAGGCGCTGCCAGCCCTCAGGTTCTGGCGCCGCTACACCTGCGCTCTTCCCGAAAACGGATTCTGCTCCTTCCCCGCCCTGTGCCAGAGGGCCTTCCTCCCTCACCCACAGACCTTTCAGCAGTCCTCTTTGCCTGTCAAATACAAACCGGAAAGCAGTCCTTTCCAGAACAGCCATCCCTTCCAGGATCACCTCCTGCTCTTTCTCTGTGATGACCAGGGCTGGCATCCGGTTTTCATCACCGTCTTTTTCAAGGCTTCCTGCTTCCATTCCCTGGTGTACTGCCCGCTCTTCCACCAGAAGTTCATCCACCTTATGACCATTTGCATCCAGGAATTCCAGCCACAGTCCTTCTTCCGGTTCCCGGTCAGCCGTTCTCTCCCCCGGTCTATTGCCCTCTGTCTTCTCTCCTTCCAGGGAAAACACTGCTTTCACCGCCTTGCCGGGAACGGCCTTGGGCAGATATCTCCTGCCGCTTTCACCGCCCCATTTCCATTCCACACACACCTCACTCAGATCCGTATGGCAGAAACGGTTCTCCACCACAAGCAGCGCCTTCTTCTCTTCCATTATGAGTTCACTGTGCAGGATTTTCAAGGGGGAATATGCTTTTCTGGTCATGTAGAATTCCGGCTTCCTCCTGCGCCACACATCAATGATTCCCCATTCCAGCTGGGTATCGCCGCCGTCATAGATGTCGGTCTCATCAATACCGGCCCAGATGGCACCGCCCAGGGCGCCTTCCGTATTCCAGATCCTGTCCCAGAAGATACGGACGCTCTCTCCCCAGAAAGTGCGCAGGGCCGGATCCCGCCGCAGTTCCTCCCTGTTGTAACAGCATACATGGATATACTCATCGTGGAGCACCGGCATATCCCGTCCCGGTGCATGGCCCACGCTGACATTGTCGCGCTTTTTCGCCAGATCCGTGTCATACTCTGAATAATGGATACTCCAGATATCCGGCATCTCTGACTCCTCCTGGATGGTCATGGGGTAGCTGAACTTGGTCATCCTGGTGGGATCCTTCCTGTGGATATACCGGTTTAGCAGGTCAAAATTGTATCCCCCGAAGGACTCATTTGCCAGGGACCAGATGATCACGGCAGGATGATTGTAATCCCTGGCCAGCAGCTCCGTGAAATGAGACAGGAAACGCTCTGTCTGTTCCGGATCCCTCTGGGAATAGATGGTGGTCTTAGCCACAAAAGCCAGAGCCAGCTCATCCTCCACATAGATACCCTGCTCATCACATAGTTCCAGGAAATACTCGCTGGGCGGATAGTGGGAAGTCCGGATGTAATTGCAGTTGGCCTCCTTGAACAGTTCCACATCCTTCCGGATCAGCTCCCTGGTAAGAGCCCTGCCAGACCTGGGACTGATCTCATGCCTGCAGGCTCCCCGCAGTTTCACCTCCCTTCCATTCACCAAAAGACGGTTGCCCCTGCGTTCCAGCTTCCTAAGACCTGTGCGCCTCTCCAAGGTCTCCAGCTTCTCTTCCCCACAGTACAGTTCCACCTCCAGACGGTATAAATAAGGGTGCTCTGCATCCCACAGGATGGGCTCTTCCACCGCCAGACAGGTGGTAAAATACCCCTGTCCGGCTTCCCTGGCTCCATTGCTTTCGCAGAAAACCGGTTCCGGGATCATTCTGTGTTCCAGGTTCATATGTTCCAGGGCCACAAGCTGCCCCTTCGGATCATACAGGCGTAAGTTCACCCACATGTCAGACAGATCTGCCCGTCCTTCCGGCTCCCCGGCTTTCCCAGGGTCCGCTTCCTTCCCGGCAGCTGCTGACAGCGTATGGCCTGCTGCCGGATTTCGTCCCCCTGCCACATCCAGATCCACCCGCAGCCTGCAGCGGTCCATATCCTCGGTAAACAAGGGGGACAGATACAGGGCATTCACATAAGCCCCAGGCAGCACATACAGCCACACACTGTGCAGGATTCCCCCGTGGTTGAAGCAGCTGACCTGGTCTGCCGCCTCATCCACCACCACCTTCAGCTGCACCTGCTCTTTGCCTGCCACCTGCCCGGTGATGTCCACATTCCAGGTCAGGAATGCATTCTGGTGGGAAGCCACATGGGTATCCTGCACATATACATCTGCAAAGCCATTGACTCCCTGGAACTGCAACACCACACGGCTGCCTGCAGGCAACCGGGGCAATAGAATATCCCTGTAGCAGGCATAATGACCAGAAAATCCCTGTCTTCGCAGGATTCCCATATCATAGGGCACCTGTATCCTGCACCTGCGTCTGGTCTTCAGGTCTTCCACTTCCCATTCTCCGTCCAGACACAGGACAGGTTCCAGAATCTCCTTGCACCATGCAGGTGCAGGCACCAGACGCGGCACTGCGGGCTCGGTCATATCATTTCTCTCTTTTGCGATCATACCAGGCTCCCCTCCTTCCTCATGCAGGCTTCCCGGCCAGACTGTACGCCTGGTCCATTGGTTCCGGCAAAACCCTGCCCTGCCAGTTTCATCCGGACCTGCTCCCGGATGCCAGGCACCAGCTCCACTTTGGGATTCTGATAGCAGCCCCGGACCAGGCGGATATAGTTATATTCCCTGTTGATACACAGCCATTTCCCTGTATGGTACCTGCTGCCCTCCAGTATGGCATAGTCAATGGAAGTATAGGTATTCTGTGCGTCTTTTGCTTTCCGTCCGCTGACCTTCACTTCCAGCACGTGCTCCCTCTCCGGCAGGTTGCAAGCAGCAGCCAGAAGCTGCCCATACCGCTTCTCATAGCCCCGGCTGGCTCCTGCAAGATCCACCTTGTCCGGGTACTGGTCCACCTCTTGCTCCACCAGCTTCCCGTCCAGGAATATTTCACACATACCATAATTCATATCCAACGGGCCGTATAGCTTTACTCCGGTTCCCGTAAATAGCAGGCGCATGGTATCTCCTGCCCTTCTGCTCAAGGTCTCCGTTCCCTGGTAATTCCCACAGGCATCATCCATACGGTACCACTGTCCTGTAAACTGCATCCTGTCATCCCGGTCATCCACCATGGCTTCCTCCGTCAGCCAGGGAGCCTCCTCCACGCGCACATTGCCAAAGGGGGCACAGACCTGTACATGGCCTTTTCCTGTGGTTCTGGCATCCTCATCCTGGCGCCAGCCGTTGCACCCGCCCACACTGCCCTGGCCGCTTTCCACCAGATACAGATGGCCGTTCTCCCCTTCCACTGTCACATCCACTTCCCCAGGCAGCAGATAGGCCACACCCTTCTCGTTGAGTCCTCCAGGCGACACGCCGATCTGGGCCTTCACGGTGTGGGGCATATGCCGGTACAGCTCCTGTACTTCATAACAGGTGTCCAGCAGACCATCCTGTCCCACCAGCAGTATAAACCGGATGGCAAGCCCCCCTTCATAGGTACCCTCTATGGTCACCTGGACGCTGTCTCCCACCGGTATGGCATCCAGGCTTTTCCCCTGCCATGGTCCCAGGCGCAGGCCTGTACAGTTCAGATAAGGCCCCCCCGCCAGGATCCGGACACCTGCTGCATATGCTTCTTCCAGAAGGCATTCCGTCCTGTCAAATACATAGGTGAAGCAACTGTTTTTCACCAGAAGCTTCCCTTCCTCTTCCAGAATGGCAAAGGGATCTGCCAGAACCTGCTTTCCTCCCCCTTCTGTGACAGATGCCCGGGAAGCTTCCTGGTCTGTCTGTCCCTGCCCTTGTCTGTAACAATAGCTTCCGTATTCCCGCCTGCCATCCCCGGACACGAAAGAAACCCGCGTTTCAAAGCTCTCGCCCACTCCCGGATCCACACATACCTCCACCTGGCTGCCCGGCGCCCCCTTCAGAAGAACGGCTGGCAGTTCTCTCCCATCCACCACAAGGCGGCATTGGCTTAAGTCTGTGAAGGACAGTCTGTTCTCCACCTCCAGGATCAGTTTTCCTTCTTCCCTGTGGGCGTCTTTTACCACCACTGGCGCATAGGCCTGACGAAGGGACGCATATTCCGGTTTGGGGGTGTGGGTACGGTCCAGTATTCCCCACTGGTAATGTCCCATTCCCTCAAAACTGCCGTCCTCATCCACGCCAGCCAGCACAGCGCCTCCCAGACATCCATCTGTCTGCCAGGATTTCTCCACAAAGCGATGGATGCTCTCCCCCCAGAACCGGCGGATGGAAGGGTCTGCCTGGATCTCATCCCGGTTGTGGCAGGCCACCGGGGACCACACCTGGTGAAGTACCGGCATCTGGTAAGCGGCCTGGCCTGTCATGTAACCGATCTCATTCTCCGCCCCCGGCGTATGGAAGATTACCATCTGGTCATAGCAGACATCAAAAGGCTGCTTCCAGTCTATATAATGGACTGGCCAGATATCCATCTGGACTTCCTCCTCCGGAATGGACATAGGCAGGTGAAAGGTCAAAAGCCTCACCGGATCCACCTGGCGCAGATAGTCTGCCCCATGCCGGAAATTGGCCCCCCAGGCACAGTCATGTCCCAGAGACCAGACCAGCACACTGGTATGGCTTCCCAGGGCTGTCATTCCCCGGAAGGCATCCAGGTATTCTTCTTTTAGATGGGGCAGATCCTGGGTGGCAGGTTTCCCATCCCCCACTTCATAGAAAGGCGCAGTGTCCTCCACCCAGAACCCCATCTCATCGCACAGTTCCAGAAGAGTCTGGCTGAAAGGCCCATAGATTCCCCGCAGGAAATTCACATTGGCCCTTGCAAACAGTTCCAGGTCCTTCCTGGTTCCCTGCGGATCCTCCACATGTTCCCGGTAGCAGATTCCTTTCAGCTTCACCGGACATCCATTCCAGAACACCTGCTTTCCCTTCCGCTTCAGGGTGCGGAAACCCAGCTTCTGCTCCCACCGGACAAGGCGGGAAGCTTCCTGCCAGATCTCCACACAGACCTCATAGAGCCAGGGGTGTTCCGGATCCCACAGTCTCACCCCAGGGCATGGGAATACAGCTTCCATACCTTCCCCAGCCTGGATGGTCCCCTTTTCCTCCAGCAGGTACTGCCCTGTTTTTCCGCTCCCCCGGACCCATACCTGCAAAGCCAGCACCTCTTGTGTTCCCCACTGCTCCGTATCCTTCCCAGGCAGACGGACCACCAGTTCCATCTCCCCGCTTGTCCCCTGCCTGGTATCCAGCCAGACCAGGATCTTCCCGTCCTGCATCCCGTATTCCTCCTACTACAATGTATTTATGGTTCATACCCTATTCTGGATCTTTACACACTTCTATCCGGGACATCACCCCAAAAGGCCGCACACACCAGTTCTCGCTCCACTCGTACCCTTTTGTGCGATAGGAATCCGGCCCGTACCACTGGTATTCGTCATTACAATTGTGCAGGGTCCCGAAAGAATTAAAACGGTTTCCATAGGCGCAGATTTCCAGCTTATGTACCCCTGCCTTACAGACTCCCAGGGATAAGGCATGTGGCGCAAAGGCAATGCGGCCTGCATCCGTTCCATCCAGGCAAACCCCCAGCACAGGTGCTGCAAAATGCGGCACCCGGATACCCACTGCCTGTTCTTCCTTAAGGGTAAATTCCATGGAATACACAAGACTCCCGCCGTAAAAAGGCATGCCCTGGGTGGTGATATCCCCAAAGTACAACTGCCCGGGTTTTTCTACGATACAGGCCGTTGTTCCTCTTTTCTCCACTCCGAACTCTCCCAGCAGGAATACATTTTCCAGGTTGGTCTTGCGCCCATAGGGAATCTCCAGCACCAGTTCGTTGATGCCTATGTGCAGTCCCGGCAATTTCACCTTTTTGATAAAAGAATCCACAAAGTATGCTTCCGTCTTCCGGGACGTTTCCCCAGGGAGCCTTCGGCCGTTCCAGAAGATGGTGGCTTTCTCAGGACGCTCCATGGCCAGCCACACTTCAGACATCTGGATCCGGGAGTCGATTCTGTACCGCAATGTGACCAGATCCCGCAAAGGAGCCTCCTTGATCCGCCAGGGCTGGGTATAGGCATCCTGACGATGGGGATAACCCAGGCAGGTGCGGATGCTATTGTCCAGCCCAAGGATCTCCTCACAGGGTCTCCAGGAGTCCTGGTTCAGCTTCCACTGCGCCTGGTCCAGCAGCAGCACATTGGGTTCTGTCAGTTCATAGGCTAAAGGTGCATAAACCGTCTGCAGAATCTCCACAGGCTTTGCGACAAAACTGCCGCTGCCCGCTACCAGGCCGTAGGATTGCAGGACGCCGACAGGAACCGGCATGCATCCCGCCATGTCTTGTGTGCTGTCCGCCATGTCCTGTATGCTGCCCTCTGTGGCCTCTACCGGCGTCAGTTTCCACAGGAAACTGTCTTCCGCATACATCTGTAGCTTTACACAGGTATCCCCACCCATATGCGCTACCTCCAGCTTTCCGGTGCTGCCATCCAGGGCATTGTAAGCCGTAACACGGAAGCTGCCCCGGATCCTCACAGTCAGATGCTCCGCCTGGTCCACCCGGTTGCGTTTCCGGTTCACATGACAGACGAAAAGCCACCGGAAATCCCCGTCCTGACGCATCTGATAGAACAGGTTTTTGCTGGTACTCCCATCTCCCATACGGATCTCCACCTGACGCTCTGCCTGTAAGGCTTCCAGAAGTTCATATTGCTGATACGGGATCTTTACAGTCTCCTCTGCCAGCTTCCTGGCACGGCCACAGGCATCTTCTCTCCCATCCACATACTCTGGCACACTGCCCAGGAAAATCACCCGTCCTCCCCTATGCGCAAATTGTTCCAGACGCTCCAGGGTGCTGCTGCGGATGGTCAGAAGTCCCGGCACCAGAACCGTGCGGTACGCCATCTCCCCTACCTGGAGTCTTGCTTCCCGGAGGTTCTGTTCTTCCTGTTTCTCTTGCTTTCCATCCCGTTGACCGCCTTCCCCATCCTGCATCCCAGACGCCGCAGCACATTGTCCTGGCAGAAGACTCTCCGACAGGAAATCAAAATCCACCAGACCGAACAGCAGCCAGTTAATCAGATTTCGGAAGTTCTCATCCATCTGCCCCCGCAGACTGCCTGTCTGGGCCACAGGTCCGTAACACATCCAGTAGGACTCTATGGGATGCACCACAGCCACATCTACCACAGCCATCCCCCTGGTCAGTGCTGTGTTTGTCCTGGCAAAATAATCTTCTATAAGAGGATACTGCTCCCACCAGGGGGACTGGTAGCTGATGGAGGCCGGCCAGTCCCGTTTGGCCTCTCCCTCCATGGACATATAGGCCAGGTGATGACAGCGGATGGTGACTCCCAGCGCTGCCTGCCAGTCTCCCTGGAGCTTGTGGCCCTTAAAGTCAAAATCCCAGTGAGTGACCCCATACAGCTCACTGAGCACCCCTTCCCTGCCATTCTGGCGTGCCACACTTACCGCCTGCTTTATGGTGGAATACTCCGGATCCCCACAGAGGATGTCCACCCCGGGCAGCTGCTGGTTCCGGTAACAACGCATGGCTTCCCCCAGGCGCAGGGTCTGGGAGTACAAGGTGGGTTCCGACATGTAATGGCCTGTCATGGCAATGCCATGATCCCCGCACCATTTTGCAATGGTGTCACAGTAGGCGGATACAAAACGCTCTGCCAGGTGGTCATGGTACTGATACCGGTGGACCGACCGTTTCCCCCCGGACAGCTCCCACAAAAGCTCCGGCAGCACCGCCAGCAGCTCCACGCCGTACCTGTCCCTGTATGTATCAGACAGGTCATCCGTGTAGGAAAGCGTCACATCTGCCCCGCTCTCCCCGTCTGCCAGGGCCATACTTCCTTTGATCTGGGGTTCATCCGTGAAAATAGCCGGAATGGATCTGCCAAACTCCTCCCCCAGCGCCTGGAAATAGCGCTCATGGGTCACCTGCAGGAACCGTTCCACTGCCTCCCGGTTCATCACATCCACATAAGTCTGGTCATTGTACCAGGGACTCTCCCGCATCAGTTCCACATAGGCCAGCCACAGCTGTCCTTCCTCCCTGGTCTCCTCCTTGCTGTCCCATTCCGGACAGGCACCCTGTATCTGCCTGTAGGAAACCAGATATCCGGCCTTGGTCTTCACCCGGTAGGCCGCCAGATAGTATCCCGCGGGCTTCTCCCCTCTGGCTATGCTCTCCCGGAACGCTTCCCTGGAGGCACACATACCTTCCTTCCTCTCACGGGTGAGTAACAGATGCCTGGCCCTATAGTCCCAGTTCTCGGTGACGATTCCCCCGGCAGCCCCGGAAGGGTATCTGTCTTCATCATACAGCCAACAGAGCATGTCCCGTTCCCTTGCCTGTTCATCTGCATACTTCACCAGTTCCAGAAACTCTTCCCCCAGATACTCGTTCTCCAGCCCGGTACGGGGATGCAGATGCGCCCCGCCAAACCCCATCTTCCGAAAAATCTCCATCTGATCCCGGATCAGCTCTTTTGTCACCTTACAGTTCCAGGACCAGAAAGGAGTCCCCCTGTATTCGCTGGTAGGTGCCTGGAACAATTCTTCCCGAAGCACCGGCTCCCTGTTTTTCTCATATAACATAGACTGCACCTGCCCTTTCCGTGTCTGTGCCTTTTCTGTATCTGTACCTTTCCCATTGCCTTTTCTTATTCCCAGTTTATCGGAAATCCCTTCTGCCGGAAATCAGAAAATTTTCTGATGAGATATAAATTTCTGTAGTATTGTCACGAAACTCTCCGGAATGTCTGTAAAATCTCCACCTCTCCTGGCAGAATCCCTTCTGGAGGCCTACCCCTCAAAGCTGTATCTATGGTGGCCGCTTCCCACCTGCCCAAATACCTGTCCCCTGGGGGATTCCAGAAATGCTGTCACATTGGGTGGAATCTGCACCGTCACTTCCACCCTGTGGTCTGTTCTCTGCCAGTCCACGGCGATTCTTCCATACGGGTGCATGGTCCACACCTTTGCCTGGTCCACACCTTCCTCCGGATGGGGCACTATACGGATCTGGTCAAACGGCAGATCATCCCGGACCAGCTCCACGCCTCCTATGGAGCCATAAAACCACTCCTCAATACTGCCCAGCATCAGATGATTCTGGGAGCCGTGCATCCCGGCTGGATCCGGACCATCCCAGTCCTCCGTAAGGGTAGTGGCGCCATTTGCCACCTGGTAACCATATCCTGGCTTGTCCGTTACATTGGTCATGCGGTTCAGCACATCCGACATACCGTATTTTCGCAGCGCTGCTATCAGAAAAGGATGTCCCACATCCCCGGCCGTGATGGCATAGCCCCGTTTCACCACATCCTCCTTCAGCGTCCGGACTGCCTTCTCCTCATACTGTGCCGGCACCAGGCCCACCATCAGACTCATGGCCTGGGCCGCCTGGCTGCCTGTGGCATACCTGCCTGTCTGGTCATCCAGAAACTGCAGGTTATACTCCTCATATACCCGCTCCATCCGCTGCCGGTATTCTGCCGCATCCCTGTCATATCCCAGAAGCCCTGCCACCTGTTCCATGACTTTCAAGTCATAGTAGTAGATACAGGTGGCTACCACCGGCACCGGGGTATTCTGGGAATGGGGCGGGCAGGGTCCGATGTCCAGCCAGTCCCCCAATCCATGGTGCAGCACCTGGTGATGGGTCTTGCCCCCCAGATAGTCCAGATACCGCCTCATCACGCCATAATACCGCCTCAGCAAAGATATATCCCCATACCGTTTGTACACATACCAGGGATTCAGGATGCAGGCGCTGCCCCACTCCGGGGAGTCCAGAAATCCCTGATGCCATCTCTCAAAACCAGTGACGTACTCCGGACATATATCCGGCACCAGACCGCTGTCCCTCTGGGCATCTGCCATGTCCCCCTCCACCTTCTCATAGAGCTTGTGAACATTCAGATTGTACATGATAGACGGACCGATGAGATGGGTCTGCTCCAGCCATCCCAGCTTCTCCCTGTGTGGACAGTCCGTAAAATAGCTCTTGGTATTGCTCTTGATAGCCTGGAGCACGATCCTGTGGATGTCATTGAACAGTTCGTTGGAACACCAGAAAGCCCCTGCCTGTTCCACATCCGGATAGAGGAATTCCCCTGTCAGACTGGTGAGGATGGGGGAGGCTGCCGGGCAGGGGACGCTGTGCGGTACTGCCCCCTTCACCTCCACATACCGGAACCCGGTATACGTAAAATCCGGAGCAAATTCCTGTTCTGTCTCCTCATTTAGGATGTATGTCCAGGCATATCCTTTCCCTGTGACACTCTGGTCAATGCGCCCGTCCGGGCCCAGTTTCTCCGCTGTGGACAGGACCACCTTTCTTCCGGCCATATGGCCGTTGGTGTGAAGCCGGATCCTTGCCCAGCCAGAGAAATTCGTCCCCAGGTCATACAGCCATACGTCCTCCTCCACCTGCCGGATGTCCACCGGTTCATAGGTTTCCATCACCTTGATGGGTTCCTGCTGCATAGCCCGGATTTCTCCTTTGGGAAAAGCCACACACCAGACCGGCTCCCAGATCGTCTTCCCGGGGGATTCCGATACCGTCTGGGACATTGCTCCCCCTTCCTGTGTGTCCCCCGCCGGGGACTTCCTCCCATCGGCATACAGGTACTCCTGCTTCCACAGTCTGCCGTCGTAATCTTCCCCGCCATAGATGCAGCAGAACTGAATGGGGCTTCTGGTCATGCGCCAGGAAGCATCTGACACCACAAACTGTCTGCTTCCATCTGTGTACGTGATCTCTAACTGGAACAGCAGCCTGGCTTTCCCATAGGAACGCGGGTAATACACATACCTGCCCCCTGGTACATGGAACATGCCGTCTCCCAGCTTGACCAGGACAGCATTGTCCCCTGGCAGGATCTTTTCTGTCACATCGTAAGCCACATACTGGCAGGTCTTGTCATAGACCGTCCATCCCGGTTCCAGTTCGTGGTCAGACACCCTGTTCCCGTTCATCCAGCACACAAAATGCCCCAGGCCGCAGATATAGAGCTTTGCCTTTTTCACCCTGGATGCACCGGGGGCCTGCTCTCCGCAGGAAAAGATTTTGCGATAAAGATGATAGACATGATCCTCCCTCTCCCCAATAAACACGCCTTTCCAGTCTTCTCTGGCAAACAGCCCCGTCTCAAACCATGCTTTTTCGCTCTTCACCTTACAGAGTTTCCTGCCACTTACCGGTTCCCTGTTGCCTTCTTCAAGGACTGTAGTGACCTCTTCCAGTCTTGCATGGTACTCCAGCCAGCAGGTCACCTGCCAGATAAAACATTCGCTGGACCGAAGTGTCCTTCCCCCATAAGGGATGCTGCACATTCCGGGAGATTCCACCCGTCCACTGTCCCAGGCCTCCCTGCCCTGTGCGTCCCATACCTGGATCTGGTAGCTTCTCTGCCGGATGTCCGTCTCTCCTTCTTCCGCTTCCACCCGCCACCCGAAGACAGGATTCTGGCAATCCACTGTGAGATTATCCCTTTTATTGTCAACCTGCAAATGATATATTTTCATAGGAACCCCCTTTCGCCCATACGTTATGGAAATGCCTGGATACCCGGTTTCCCTTCTCTTTTATTATAGAGGATGGAGGATATATTAAAATGGAAAAAACATATACGGCTTATGCAGAATTCTTATAGCCCCCGCCAGATTTCCCCTTTCTGTTTTCATTTCTTCCTTATCCTGCTTTGTCATTTCTGCCACACCAGATGTTCTTTTCCATAGCATGACCGGCGTGACTTTTGCCACGCCGGTCCGGAATAATCTTTCACTATGTTTTTATGCTCTCTGTGATGTACAAAGTCTTTCTCTTTCGTCCTTTGCACCGGAATGTATCTTTACCTGGCTGCCAATGTGTCTTACTTTACAGTCTTGGCATCAAGAGTCTCCAGAATGCTGTCGAAATCATCGTCCGTCTGGCTCTTCACATCGGCAATGTAGGCTTCCCAGTCCGCATCATTGTCGATATCTTTTTCACCAGTGATGAACTGGAGCGCCAGCTCTTTTACTCTGGATTCGCAGACACCGCCATATCTGAGCTGTCCTCTCATAGCCTGCTCACTGGCTGTCAGATACATTACAGGCTCCCTGTCATAGGGAGCTACGGATTCAGGACCACCAAGCCTGCTGGACTCTACCCAGAAATCTCCCTCATAATATCCGTCTTCTGCATTCCACCAGGACTGGGATCCAGCCGTTGTCATAAGCATGGCCTCGAAATCAATAGGTGTAAACGGAATACCTGTGCGGCATACGGAAGATGCCATCAGACCATATTTTCCGGATTCCAGAGAAGCATTGGAAGCCGAATCAGCAGGATTCAGAATGCTGTCCACAAAGGTCTTCTTGCCATTCTCTACAGTGTAAGTCTCTCCTTCTACACCCCAGTTGAGCATCTGGACCATTTCATCGGAATACTGATAGTCGATCATAGCCACAACATATTCAGGATGCTCTGTTTTGGCACTGATATAGATACCCATACCGTTGGCCAGGGATTTTCCACCCTGTTTGGAACCCCATTTCCAGGATGTACCATAAGGGCCTTCCGGCAGATAAGCCAGTCCCCATTCCATACCCTCCACATCTGTAGCATCATTCCAGCCAGTAACAGAGCCGGACCACAAGGTAGGGCAGATCACCGCCACTCCGGTAGCAGCCTTGCCATTTGCAGACTCCGTATCGGCAGTTCCGAATTCGGGATCAATATACCCTGCTTCATAGAGACCATTTAAGTACTTCAGCATCTCCCGGAAATTGTCCTCAAAAGGTCCGAATACCCATTCGCTGCCATTGTAGTACAGTACATCCCAGGTGTGGAAGATGCCTACAAAACCACGATAAATGGAATAATCCTTGGTGCTGTTCATGATGGGATACTTGGCATCAATCTCACCGTTGTCAATCTTGGCCTTGATGTCTGCGCACAGCTGGGTGAACTCCTCCAGCGTAGTGGCAGGCTGCAGGTCATTTTCCTTCAGCACATCGAAGCGGTATGCAAACGCTGTGAAGGACTGGGCACCTTCAATATTGCTCATATTGTAGGAACCATCCATGAAATAGTACATGGAGCCGTCTTCATTCTTGGCGAAGTCCTCACCGCCATTGGTATCCGCCATGTACTCCGGATAATACACCATATAGTCCATGTAATCGGCCAGGTTCAGCACGGTTCCGTCTTCACCAAACTCATTGATGGCAGGGCCTATGGAAAGTGTGGATACGTCCGCAATCTTACCTGCCTGCAAAGGCACCTTCTCAGTCTCACGGAAATCGTTCCAGGCTGTCCTGGTCCAGGTAATATCCAGTTTCACGCCCAGATAGGCCTCCATCTTCTCCTGCCACAGGTTCTGGATCATAGTACCCTCAGAAGTCTGGTTGAAATCGGGGATATTGACCTCCAGTTTTAAGACTCCATCCGGAATCTCCGGCAGCTGAATCCCGTTTGCAGCAGCTCCTGATGTTACACCTTCATTGCCCTCCTGGCTGTCATTCCCCTCATTGCCGGAAGCACTCTGCTGTCCTGTGCTCTCCTGGCTGTTGCTGCCTGTGTCACCTGACTGGTCATCGGAATTGCCGCAGCCAGTCATCAGACCCACTGCAAGGACTCCTGCCAGACCTAAGGAAATCAATTTGTTGATCGCTTTCCTCTTCATAATTCCTCCTTTTCCGCCAGAACTGCTTTTCTTATTCCGGCACACGTTTCTACCCTTTCGGGCTGTTACCTCATTTATCATAAAGGGCCTGTAGCATTCCCCTTACAATCTGCCATAGAAAATCTTCATCCCGTTCGCACTTCCCGTCATGCCGCTTTGGCGTCAGTGCCATCTTTGATGTCAGTGCCATCTTTGATGTCAGTGCCATCTTTGATGGCACAAACAATTCACATGGAATCTGCGATTCCAGGAAAAACGATGCATTTGCATTTTTCAATGTGAAGCTTGAAATCACTTGGTGAGGTCTTTTTCGAGCTTAGTGATTTCCTTCACATTCAGCCCTTCACCGCACCCACCTGCATACCCTGTGCAAAATACTTCTGTACGAAAGGATATACCAGAAGGATGGGGCCAATGGTGGCCACCACGCAGGCGTATTTGACGTTCAGTGCATTCAGCTGCCCGTTTGTCATCATCATTGTCGATTCCATCTTATCAGTGACCCCCGATATGAAAACGATCTTCCGCAGCAGCATCTGGATGGGCTGTCTGGCCGGCTCCCGGATATACAACAGTGCATCATAGTAACTGTTCCACACACCCACCACTGCCATCAACCCGAAAGTCGCATACAAGGCCTTGGACAATGGAACATAAATCATGGACAGGATCTTAAATTCCCCAGCCCCGTCAATCCTGGCAGCTTCCCGGATCTCCGTGGAGATTCCCTTATAGAAAGCCCGATACACAAACACATTGTAAGCCGATACCGCATTCGGCAGGATCAAAGCCCAATAGGTATCATAGAGTCCCAGATTCTGGATCAGCAGGTAGGTAGGTACCGTGCCACCACTGAAGAACATGGTGATCAGCAGGAACACTGCCAGGGGCTTACGAAGCACAAACTCCGGGATCATCATCACATAGGCCAGCATGGAGGTCAGTACCAGGCTAATAGCCGCGGTACCCAGGGCAATGACAATGGTATTCCAATATGCCCCCAGGATATCCTGTTCCTTCAACAGCATCCTGTATCCATCCAGCATCAACTCCTTTGGGAAGAAGGTCACTTGATGTGTGGTGATCATCCGGTTACTGGACAGGGATGTGGCAACCACATTCAGAAACGGATAAATAAAGATAATGGACAATACCAACATAAAAAGGATCAAGAACACATCAAATGCCTTACTACCGATATACACTTTATTTTTAGGCTGTGTATTTTTCTGAAAAGCCATATTTATTCCTCCTCGCCCGCTTGAACGGACATATCCATCAATATCTGAAAATATATCTTCAACCTTCCAAACTTACCGCTTCTGGCGCCAGTGCCATTAAAAAAGGCACAAACAATTCGCACGGAATCTACGATTCCGGGAAAAACGCTGCACTTGCGTTTTTCAGTGTGAAGCTTGAAATCACTTGGCGAGGTCTTTTTCGAGCTTAGTGATTTCCTTCACACTTTTACCAGAGGCTGTTTTCCGGATTCATCTTACGGGTAATCATATTTGCCCCGAATACCAGGATAAAACAGATAATGGAGACAAACAGGTTCACTGCCGTTGCGTAGGAAAATCTCCCCCCTTCAATACCCTGCTTGTACACGAAGGTGCCAATTACCTCCAGCTGGCTTCTGTTGGTGTCATTCTGCATCAGTAGGATCTTGGTATAGTCACTGTTCAGCACATTGCCCACATTCATGATCAAGAGCACCGTGGTCGTAGGCATAATGGTTGGCCAGACAATGTTCTTGATCTTCTGCCAGCGGTTGGCCCCGTCAATATTGGCCACATCATATAAGCTGGTGTCTACATTGGATAAGGCTGAAAGGTAAATGATGGATCCCCAGCCCACCCCCTGCCAGACCGCAGAGCCTATGTACATCAGCAAGAAATAGGTGCTGCCATTGTTCATGTCCACCCGGGCCATTCCCAACATTTCCCGGACATCATTGAACAGGCCGGTGGTGGAGCCGAAGCCGTTCAGCATGGAACAGATAACCACCACAGAAATGAAATGGGGAATATAGGAAACCGTCTGCACCACCCTTTTGTACACGTTTCCTCGTAACTCGTTCAGCAGAATTGCAAAAGCAATGGGAGCCGGAAAAGTGAAGAGCAATGTCAAGGTACCCACCTTCAGCGTATTCCATATGATCTGTCCACTGTTGACATTTTTGAAGAAGGTCTGGAAATTCTTCCAGAACGGATCCAGCCAGTCACTGCCCCACACGCCCCTGGCGGCCTTAAAATTCTTAAAGGCGATCAGAACGCCATATATGGGCACATATTTGAATATCACCACCATCGCCACCGGCAGTGCCGCCATCAGCAGCAGTGTCCTCTGCTTCCAAAGCATCTGCCAGAAATTTTTCTTGTTCCCCACAGGTACCGGGGCTGTGGCGGCCTTCGCTTTTTTTGCCATACTTTCCTCTCCTTTTCTCTTCAACACCTTCTTTATGTGTACATCGCAAAAGTAAAGATTTTCCCTGGTTTCTTCCAGGAAAAAAAGCATTTTTTCCTCTTGATATGACATATTTTATTATATTGTTTAAAACATTCCCTTTGAATGGATTAATCACAAGGAATTTATGTACATTTTACATGTTTTTCACAGTTTCCTTATGGAACATGTAAATTTCTTACATTTTTCCAAGAAATTTACATAGTGGTCGGCAGCTATTTATTGTAAAATAGGATCTGGTACATGACATTCTGACACCAAGGACAGGTACTGCCCCATGAAAAAGAAAACCCTGCTACTGCCTCTTACCAGGCAGTTTGCTATTATATTGATCCTCTTTACCCTCTGCACGGTGGGAATCACCGCATTCACCACTTACGCATATGCCAGGCTCCAGACTTCCTTCTTTGACAACAGCCTGGAATCCTATTCTTCCCAATTGGCCAAGAACACCCGGGAGGCCTATGAGAGTTGTGAAAACATCTGTTATAACATCGCGTACAGCCAGTCTGTACAGAATTACCTGCAAAGTACCGACACCCGCACCACTTATGAGAATTATGAAACTTTGAAGAGCCAGTTGGACAATACGGCCCTGCTGAATTCTTTCATTACAGATATTGCCGTGTTCGGGGCCAACCATAACTTTGCATCCCTTTGCGGTCCCTCCGACAATTATGTGACATTTGCCCAGACCCTGTATGGTTCCCGCTTTTCCTACCGCTCTGCAGGTACCGCTGTGGTCAACAGCATCCCCTGCCATATCCTGGCCATGCCCATTTATTCCCTGGGCGCAGGGGAGAGCAAATACCTTGGAATCCTGTTCCTGGCTGTGGATGTAAACAGCCTGTTGAGCAATACCATGGATAACGAAACCAACTGGTATCATCCGGAGATTCTTCTGGCAGACAGTGAGAACCAGCTCATATATGGCAATGCGGCACTATATGAATCGGTTGTCCGTGCAAAGGATGACAATTCCACAGAAGAAGGGATCTTTCCGGTGGAAAGCACCTCCGACCGAATGCTTTATGCCGCAAGAAGATACTCCATTCCCTGTATCGACCATACCCTGTATGTACTGGTGGACAAAAGCCAGGCCACCAGGCAGGTCATACAGATTTCCCTGCGGCTGCTTCTGTCCATGGGGGGACTGCTGGCTCTCATGTTGATGTTACTCTTTGCACTCTACCGTCCCTTGATCCACTCCCTGAAGCAGTTGACAGATTATATGAAGACGATCTCCGCCGGGGAACGGCGTTTCTTCAAGGAAGATGTCCCCATCACCCAGGGGTTCCTGGGATCCAGCGAGATCAACGAGATCTCCCTGGCCTTCAACGAGATGCTGCATGAGACAGACCGGTTGAACCACACGATTTTCGACACTTACACCCAGATGTATGAATTGGAGGTCATAAACCGCAAGACTGAAATTGCCTTTCTGCGCAGCCAGATCAATCCCCATTTCCTGTACAATACCCTGACCATGATCTGTGGTATGTCCGCTGAAGGCATGAATGACAAGGTGATCTCTGTCACCGGCGCCCTGTCCCAGATCTTCCGGTACAGCATCAAAGGGGGAGAAATGGTGACCCTGGCAGAAGAGATGGAGATTGTCCGCTCCTATCTGTTCATCCAGAAGGAACGTTTCGACAACCGTTTTACCATAAGGTATGAATTCTCCCAGGATTCTTACGCCTGTCTGATTCCCAAGATGGTGATACAGCCGCTGGTGGAAAATGCCATTGTACACGGGCTGGAAAAAAGCCTGAAACCCGGTGAACTGCTGATCGGCGCAGGCCGCAACCCGGAACACGGGTATCTGGCCATCTGGATCTTTGACACCGGTGTGGGAATGCCTCCGGACAAGCTGGAAGAACTGCGCCGGGCAGTGTCCCAGCCGGTTAAGCGCAGAGACCAGGATGCGGCGTCCAATCTGGCCCGGCTGGATGCCATGAGCCATGACAGCATTGGCATCTTAAATGTAAACAGCAGGATGGTATTATATTATGGTGCAAATTATACACTGGTGATCGACTCCGATGAAGGTGTTGGAACCAATATCCAAGTCAGGGTACCCTACCAGACCCGGAAATAGATCGCATCCCCATCCATTGGTAGCACATTTCATTTCAGAAAAAGAGGATATTATGTACCAGGCAATTGTAATTGATGATGAAAAGTGGGTGGTAAAAAGCCTCATCGCCACCATACGCGACCAGGAATATTTTGAAATCATAGCAGAATTGTATGACGGCCTGTCGGGACTGGAATACATCCGGACCCATCAGCCGGATCTGGCCTTTGTAGATGTACGTCTGCCTGGCATGGGTGGCCTGGATATCCTGCAGGCTGCCCATGCGGAAGGGCTGAATACCTTGTTTATCATGATCAGCGGCCATGCGGAATTCGCCTATGCCCAGAAAGCCATGTTCCACAATGCCATAGGCTATTGCCTGAAACCCTTCTCCCCCAGCGAACTGATGGATTCCATGCAAAAGGCCTATCTGCTGCTGAACAAACGGCAGACCCTGGCCTCCCAGACAGAAAAGGAAGCCACCACCGACACAGCCGAACAGTTCCACCCCCGGCATCTTACCTCCGGCCATAAATCTGTCCAGATGATGATCGACTACACGGAAGCCCATTACCAGAAGGATATCTCCATCCAGGATCTGGCTGAACACTGTTCCATCAACGCCAATTATGCCAGCCAGATTTTCCGCCAGGAAATGGGTATCACCTTTATCAGTTATCTAACTGCCCTGCGCATGGACCATGCGGCCTGGCTTCTGACCCATACTACACAGACCGTGTTTGCCATTGCCACACAGGTAGGATACAGCGATTATTTCTACTTTGCCAAGGTATTCAAAAAAGCCATGGGATGCACTCCTACTTCCTACCGGAAATCTCCCCCGGACCAGAAGAATACGGCTCTTTCCCTATAGAAATACCTATGCCCGGCGCATTGGGATGCACGGGAGTCCAGAAACAGAGTCTTCCCTTTCAGCGCCGGGCCAGGAAATCCTATTCACTAAAAAACAAATTGTCATGTAGAAAAAGAGAGAAATATTATGAACAAGAAACACATAAACAGAAAAGCAGCCAGATCCAGAAACCTTTTTCCTGCCATATTCCTGTCTGCCACACTGCTGCTCCCCTCCCTGGCGTTTATGGGTTGTGCCTCCCAGACAGCAGACGCCGCACCAGACCGGCAGATTCTGCCTCCGTCCCTACAGGACCTGTCCTATGAGGAACATCTGGATATCAGTGTAGGGTACTGGAACATTGACGGCATGTCCAAGGCCATCCAGCCGGATGGCATCACCAGGTATATTGAAGAGTTGTTCAACATCACATTGCACCCTATTTCCGTCACCTGGTCCAATTATAAAGAACGCTATCATATTCTCAGTGCTACTGACAGCCTGCCAGATGTGTTCGCCACCTTGACTTTGTCCTCCACCGATAACAATGATTCCGCCACTTTCACGGACATGATTGAGACAGGTTCCATTCGTCCACTGCCAGAGGATCTGTCTGCCTACCCTGCCCTGTGCCAGGTGCTGGAATCCACTTCCTTTACCAAATATACCGATGGAAAATATTATGCCGTCCCAAGGGTCTCCTTCCTGGATCCTGTGCTGGGTGCCACCGATGCAGCCATGATCGTACGACGGGACTGGATGAACCGCTTAGGCTATGGGGATCCCCAGAGCCTGGAAGAATTCGTGGAACTGATGGCCGCCTTTGCCCACAAGGATCCAGATGGCAATGGCCTGGATGATACCACAGGCTACAACGTCAATACCTTGAATGCCCTGGGCAAATGGGTGATCCTAGGGATAGCTCCAGAATGTAATGTCTATACCTGGGTGGAACAGGACGGACGTTTCGTTCCCTCCTGGACCACAGATTCCTTCAAGGATGTGGTGGCTGCCTTCTCCCTGCTCTACCGCACAGGGGGGCTGGATCCGGAGTTCTACAGAAAGACACCCAACAATGTAATGGAAGACTTCGCCTCCGGTAAACTGGGGGCCTATGAATACAAATCTTCCCCCAATGCCCTATCAGAGCTGAAAAGCAAATGGGACCAGTTAAATGATCTGCCCTTTGAAGAATGTGTGGATGTACTGCCCATTTTCCCTGCACCGGATGGTGTCCGGTACAGCAATTCCAGCAGCATTTTCTGGTCGGAATCCTATCTCTCTTCCTCAGTGGATGCGCAGAAGGCAGAAAGAATCCTGGCACTCTTTGAATTTCTGCTCTCTGAGCAGGGGCAGAATATGTGTCACTATGGCCTGGAAGGCATAGATTATGTGGAAGAGAACGGACAGTACAAATGCCTTCTGGATGTAGGCGATGAGAATCTGATCACTGTCCTAAACCAGAAATACCCTTCCCTCTTACTGTTCTCCGGAATTGCCACCTGGGGTGGCGGGTGGAATGACTTTGAAGTAAATGCACTGAATGACCTGCGTTTTGGAAATTTCAATACCATCCTGGCCCGGGAATCCGCCATCTGGTGCCGGGATAACACCACCCAGATCAGCAGACCTTATGACTTCCTTCTGTCCCCGAAAGAGTCCACAGACCAGTTCACCACTTCCCGCGCCCTGGATGCCTTTATCAAATGTATTATCGGGGAAGGGGATGCCCTGGCAGAATGGGAAGCTGTCCTGGAAACCATGCGGGAACAGGGTCTGGAAGCGTATATAGACAGGCAGAATGAATTATTTAGGGAGATGAGGTAGCCTCATCTCCCTCTTTGAATTATCTCTCAATTCTCAGCACATAAGCACACTCACAGGGCTTCTTGGACGGCGCCTTTACATGCAGCCCTTCCCCATCCCTTGTATAGGAAATCGGTTCCCCACAGCCCACCATGGATACCTTTCGGATCTCCTCCAGGTAAGGGACACCCTCCCGCAGACTGCGGATGTGGAAGGTGCCATCCCCCGGCCATCCGAAGGCAATGGCATACAAGTACCCGCCCCTGGTGGTAAACCGAAAGTCCTGGGACGTCAGACTATCGCTGTGTACATCCACCGCATCCCCCTTATCCAGCTGTTCCTGGATCTTGCTCACATCATAGTCGGCATCCTCCACTGTGGTCGGGCCTTCCGCCGCCACCGCAAAGGGCCTGCTCTCATAGATGGCCTCTCCGTTCAAGGCCAGCCAGTCTCCGATCTCCTCCAGAATCCGCACTGCATCCGGATGGAAAGAACCATCGGCATAGGGCCCTACATTCAGGAGCAGGTTCCCATTCTTGGACACAATGTCACAGAGCTGGTGGATGATGCGCTCTGCCGGTTTGTACCTGGGATTCTGCACCATACACCAGGTGATGTTATCCTCCAGCCTGTCATCTGACTGCCAGTAAAAAGGCTTGGGAGATGCAAACCTGCCACACTCCAGATCGTAGACACCGATTCCCTCCGGGAAATCCTCCTGCTTGTAGGTGATAATACCGTCTTTCATCCCCTTTGTCCGATAGTAGTATTCTGCTATGTCATAGCGGTATCTTTCTCCAATGATACAGGTACGGCTGTCAAAATAGACGGCATCCGGCCCATACTGGTCCACCACTTCCTTTACCTTATCCAGCCAGGTCTGACAGAACACATGGTCCGGATACCGGTACGGGATATAACGGTTGGTCTCCAGGGGCAGGGCCGGACCATAATAGACTTCATTGGCCGGGTCATACACATCCGCTTCATTGTCCGTGGACATGAACCAGCCCCAGAGCCACTGGTGATGGAAGGTGGCCAGGGTCTTCAGTCCTTCCTTGCGAAACGCCTCCAGACACTCTCCCACCACATCCCTGTGGGGTCCGTAGTTTACACTGTTAATGGAATTGACCTTGCTGTCCCACATGGAGAAATTGTCCGCATGTTCGCTGACCGGCCCGGCGTACCTGGCGCCTGCCCGTTTTGCCAGACGGGCCCACTGCCCGGGATCAAATTTTTCTCCCGTCATCAAGGGATAAAAATCCTTGTAGCCAAAGTCATGGAGCTTTCCGTATGTCTCTTCATGGTGCCTGTTCTGCTCAAGCCCCTTACAGTACATGTTCCGGGAATACCACTCATTCTGATATGCCGGCACACTGTAAGGCCCCCAGTGGAAGAACAGGCCGAACTTAGCATCCCGGAACCATTCCGGGACTTCTTTTTTCACTTTACCCCAGTCTACTTCTCTCATAGACATACCTCCTGCCCGCTTAAAGAGGGATGCTTATACGCCCTCTCGCTTACATGTCAATCAATATTCAAAAGTCTCTTTTACTGCCTTATCATGCTCTTTTCTGTCGAAACATCCCTGCGCGACAGATTCCCACGATTATATCACCCAAGTGGCCTTCGATAGAAGGACAATGGTGGCAGATACGTCACTTCGTCCACCATGGGCAGTCTCACAGGGTCTGCCTGCCAGGCAAAGGACAACCTGGCATCTTCTTCAGGCTTCCTGGACACATGCAGATACATGGCATTCTTGTCCTGCCTGTTGGCACGCACCTTTCGGATTTCCACCTCCCCCTGGCCGTCTTCCAGGGTGAAACCGCTGTCTTTCCCCAGGTCTGAATAGAGAAGAAAGCAGTTTTTCACATGGGCGAAGACCAGCTTCAGCCAATGTCCCTCCTCTGCCAGTCCCAGCGCCTTTCTCTCCTCCTCTGTCACAATCTCCACTGCCTCTAAGGCCGGGGCCGCATATTCTGCCCCGCCGTTGAGCACATGATAGCACTGGTTTGCCAGCTTCTCTCCCAGTACCACGTTGGCCTGGGCACTGTTGTGGATGCCATCTGAAAGACCCAGGTTGGTGGTGGAAAGCACGTATACACCAGGTATCTCCTGTGCCGCCCGCCTCTGGGCTTCCCGCACCATCCCCCAGCAGTCATCATGGATACCGTTGATCTGACGGTTCAACTGCATGGTGAACACAGGGATATCGTATCCCAGTTCTCGGCGCACCGTATCTACATATTCCTTGAAATGTGCATAGTAGACCGGGGCCTGGTCTGGATCCGTATCGGAACAGCCCTGGTACCAGAGAATCCCTGCATACTTTCCCCCGGTCTGGCGGATCTTGTCTGCCATATTCCGGTACAGGTCTCCCCCCTCTGGCATCCAGCGTTTCATAGGGGAACCTCCCAGGGAAGTCTGCACCAGTCCCACCGGCATCCCTGTCTGCTGTGCATAGTTCTTTCCAAAGGAAAGATAAGGGGACACTCCCGGTATCCCCATCTCCTCATTGGCCAGGGAACCCGCAAAAGTACTCTCGTTCATGGGGTGGCACGCCAGATCCCATTTGCCCCTGTTGCGGAACAAATGCACATCCAGACTGGGGGGATCCGTGCAAAAATCCCTGCTGTAGCCTGCGGAATTAGACTGTCCGGCAATGAGGAACAGATTCCCCACCCCTACATGGAGCACGCAGTCCCCCCGGTAGAGCCAGGTGAGATCAGGCTGGGTGCTCTTGGTCTCCAGGCTGGTCTCAATCCGGTACAAGCCTCCTGCAGGTACCACCAGGTCTGTCTCAAATGTTCCTGTAAAATCTTCCCCCTGGTTCACAGTCCGGGCTGGTGTCCAGGGAATCACTGTGCTATTGTCTTCCTCCCGCATGACCCTGGCCACAGGAATGGCTTTTTCCACTCCCACCTGGATGGCCGCAGGGTGTACCTTATATTTTCCTTCCAGGTGGATCCTGGCACTGCCCTCCTCCTGTTGAAGGATCTCCCAGTCTGCCGGTGCTGATATCAATGTAATTCCATGCATAGTATCCCTTCCTTCTACTTCCCTGTATGGCGCCACAACACGGCGCATGTTACCCTTCCCACACTTTGCGGGCATACTGCCCTGCTGCCCGCTGCTTCAATACCATCAGAAATAACACAAATGGCTTCTATCCCCACGCCCTTGACAGGATAGATCCGCTCTGCAAACTTACACCTTGGACAGGATATGCATGATCCGCCTGGCCTCATCGGGCGTTGCCACCTCCAGATCCATGGCCTTGATCAGCGCTGCCAGCTTCTCTACTTCCTCGTAATTATACACCGCCTGCCTGCCCGGTGCCAGATAATGGCTGTCCTCAAATCCGATCCGCACCACCGTTGCCCCCATGGCAATGGCAGCCGCCAGGAAATCCCAGTTGTCCCTTCCATAATGGGTGACTCCCCACAGGGCGTCCGATGGCACAGCCGCCCTGAATGCCGTAAGGCACTCTATGTTGGGCTGCATGCCCCCCCTATGTCCGAACACCAGGTTGTACAGCACCGGATCCCTGTAAGGTACTTGCTCTTTTGTCATACAGATATTGTAGATCATGCCGATATCAAAGACTTCAATCTCCGGGATGATGCCCCTCTCATACACGGCCCTGGCGCAATAACGGATATCTTCAAAACTGTTGATATAGACAGCCTCCCCCAGGTTCGTGGTGCCGCCGTTTAAGGATGCACTTTCCACTCTCCAGTAATTTAAAGGCTCGCAGCGCTGCCTGATATCCATGGCCGACACCCCGCCGGTGGAGGCCTGGATGATCAGATCCGTCTTCTCTGCAATCCGCTCAAAAGTATCCACCAGTTCCGTGGTATCTTCTGTCAGGGAGCCATCCGGACGGCGACAGTGCAGATGACACATGGCAGCCCCGGCCTGGGCGCATTTTTCCACATCTGACACCAACGCCTCTTTGTCTATTGGTTTTCCTGCCTCCACCGGAGCCAGAGATATAATTACTTTCCGCATTTACGCTTTCCTCCTGTCTGAATATTACACATCGGCCAACGCTCATTCATTAACAGTTCCTAAGACTCTCACAGCAGATTCATCCGTTCCGGAACTGTCTGCTGCCAGTCATGCGATTCTCCTTGCCGAATCACTTACAGGCCCGGCAGACATCATGCCAGACGCTCCACAATCTTTCTCAATGTGTCAACGTCACCTACATTTCCCGGAAAAATAATGTAGGACAATCCGGGAAATTTGCTCTCCGGCCCTGTCTTCCACACAGGAATACCGGGTGCGGCCTGCCCCAGCACCAGGGCTTTCCTGACCCGCAGTGCCCTGGTTCCCACATCGCTGGAAGTGATTCCGCCCTTGGCAATCAGAAAGCGTGGTTGCCTGGTAAGGCCTGCCACCACACTGGTCACTGCATCGGAGATCTCCACAGACAACTCCAGCAGTTGATCTTTGGTCTTTCCCTCCGGCGCCAGAAGTGTCCTGCTGGTATACACCACAGCAGTCTTTCCCCGCCCCATGATCTCCTCTGCCACCTGGATCACCCGTCTGGTCTCCTCCTTCAGCCCGCCCGGCTGAAAACAGGCGCCTACCTGGAACTCCACAAATTCCACAGGTACACTGGTCTCTCTCAGCGATTCCATCTGTGCAGTGGTCTTCTTCACATGGGAACCCACCAGCACAAGTCCGCCGTATCCCCCTGCCTCTTCCCCTTGGTTTCCCTCAGAATTCCCGTCTTCCACACCAATGGTTCCATCGGCTTCTCCACAGCCTGTCTCCGCTATCTCCCCATTTCCCCGCAGCAGTTCCTGCCGGGACAGCAGCGGTCTGTCCGGCACATTTCCCAATACTTTGGGTACCGCCGCCGCACTGCGGATGATAAACTCTTTCCCCGCTTTCATGGCTCTGAGCAGGCACACTGCAAAAGTCTCCACATCGCTCTGGTCAATGGCATCCACACAGATGGGTCTGAAATCTTCTACCTCCATCAGCATCCGTGTGATCTCCTGGAACGCGCCTGCCCGCAGCAGGGACAGCGTAATGTAGATCCCCTTTTCCCTGGGATAGTTGCCACCGCTCTTTTCCTCCAGATAGTCCCCCAGATGGGAAGCCCGGTAGCCGAAGGTCTTATCAGCGGCAAACTCTGTCTGTCCGGCAGGCACCAGCCAGTCTCCTTCCCTCACATAGTGGATACTGTCAATGGTAAACCGGCCTCCCTCCAGGAAGAAGGGACAGACCACCAGCCCATCTATTTTCCGCCTGGTCTCTTCCTCCAGAGTCTTGCGGATCACCTGTGGTTCCAGCAGATAATGGCCCCGCAGGGTGGAATCCCCTCTGGCCACAAACAGCAGCTCCTTACCGGCTTCCCTGGCAGCGCTCACCGCCCGGCTGGCAATCATGCGATGCTCCTCCACCGTCTTCTCTGCGGAAAAGCTCCTGGAATTGGTAAGGACGAAGAACAACTTCTGCTCCTCCACCATCCCCTCCAGAAGGCTCTCCCTGTTCCAGTCCGTATACACATGAATGTCTGAGACTGTCTGGACGCCGGTGGGATCATCGTCCAACACGATTACTTTTTTCTTGAAATCTACCCATTCCCTCAGATACAGATTATGTATGGCTTCCCTGTCTACCTTTGGGAAATCGTCCAGCACGGACAGGGGCAGTCTCTTATTTTGTTCCATCCAAACACTCCTTATATGCTTTCCCGGATCCTTGCACCTGACGCTTCCAGATTTTTCTCTGCAGACACAAGCTATCTTTTATATGGAAGCAGCACTCACATCTGTCACCGGTATCCAGACACGCATCTCTCCCATTCCCCTGTTGTCCCAGGCAAAATAGGGGATCAAGCGGGCCTGTACTTTCTCATAACCACGGTTTACATAGTCCTGGTACAAGGCTTCCCTGTCATACCCTCCGCCTTCCTCATTGTTGTTTTTACGCTTCAAAAAGGTTCCCGTCAAAGATGCCACAGTTCTGCCACCGATCTCAAAATCTTCCTTCTCCAGGTTGATGTTGGAAGGAATCAGCAGGTCGTCCAGGGTCTGGATATCCACGTCCGCTCCTTCCAGACAATAGACAAGAGGCCCTCTCTCCACTGCCACCTGGTTCACAGCCTCCTCCACCATGGCATTGGCACAGGTGAGCCTGGCTTCCATACCCAGATCCAGCAGTATCTCTGTCTCCCCTGGATACTCTATCTGTAGTTCCAGATAAGTGCCTGCCTGCTCCCTGGTCAGCTCTTCCCGCTGACAGATTTTCCTGCTCCCACGATCTCTCACTTCAAGACATCCCTTTCTCACCCAGGCCGGAATCCTAAGGTGCAGGGTAAAACCTGCTGTGCCTTTTCCAGTTATGCCAAAAGAAGTCTTCTCCTCCATAGGTTCTCCGGCTGCCTCTCCTGTTTCCGCTTTTTGGTTCTCCTCTTCCCCGAAGGTAAACCGGATCCTTCCGTCATAGGGATAAGCTGTCTTTTGGAACACCATGACAGTGCGCCCTTCCTGGCAATTCCCCTCTTTGTCCTGCTGTCCGGGCAAGGTCACTTTCGCCTGGCTCTCCCCATACAATACGGTGTACAGTCCGCCCTCATCCACCCCGTAGGCATATTCCGAGAGCTGGGCCATGAGCCTGGCCAGATTGGGCGGACAGCAGTAACTCAAGATATACTCTGCCCGCTCCTGGCCCCAGATCAGTTCATAGGAAAGCTTCTTCGCCCTGCGGAGCATGTTCTCATAGAAGAATTTCTTCCCGTCCATGCTCACCCCTGCCAGGTTCACATTCAGCACCATACGTTCCAGCACATCCGCATACTCCGGCTTCTTCTCCAGACAGAACATACGCCAGGCCCAGTACACGCCGCCCACAGAAGCGCAGGTCTCATTGTAAGCAGTCACATTGGGCAACTGATATTCATAGCCATAGGCCTGGTGTACCAACTGGTGCTTGAAGAAATAGCCGTAGGGAGAAGCACCATTATACAATGCGCCGCATCCTCCTGTCACATACAGCTTCGTGGTCACCAGGCTCTTCCAGACCTTGTGAAGCACCTCTTGTAGTTCCTCATCCTCTTCTTCCAGACACAGATCTGCCACCCCGGCATAAAGATAATTGGCCCGCACTGCATGGCCAATGATCTTCTGATGATTCCGCAGCGGGATGCTGTCCTGGTTGTCATCCATACCCTCTTTCACCGAATCCCTAAGGGCAATGGCTTTTTTCAAGAGGGCCAGATACTCCGGATCCCCAGTGGTACGGTACATCTCAGCCAGGCCCATGTAGTGGGAGGGGCACACTGCCGTCTGCACCTCCCCCTTCTGCTCCGCTTCACTGTACAGCTTCTTCAGATAACCTGCCGCCCCTTTTGCCACCTGCAAAAAGCTGTCCCTACCGGTGAGCCGGTAATACAGGCAGGCCGAGGTGAAGAGATGGCCGAAATTATACACCTCAAAATCATTGATATCCCCCAGCCTGGAAGCCTTCCCGCTGCGCTCCCCGATGATCTGCTTGGTAGAAATATAGCCGTCTTCCTGCTGTGCCCTCCCGATGAGTCCCACATACTCCTCCAGACGGTCCAGCAATGCCTTATTTCCTGTGCGCACAGCCGTATAGACCGCGGATTCCATCCATTTGTAGAAATCCCCGTCCCCGAAAACCGTACCGTCAAATTCTCCTTCCACATCCCCCGCTGCAATCTTGAAATTCTCCAGCACATGGCTGATGTCCTTGCTCTCGAACATCCTCTGTAGATGGGGTACCATGGAATCTGCGCAGGTGTCAAACCGCTCCTTATAGAATCCGCCTGTCCACTCCACATCCTGGTAGGGAAGGCTCCTTAGCTTCGCATTCCTTGATTTTGTGGTATCTGTCAGCATTGCTGTCTCCTTTTTTTCGTTTTATCCCGGTTCTGTTTTGCCGCTCCGGTTTCCTGCTCGCACATCTGTCCGGCTTCCCGTTCCTGCCGGTTCTTCCTTACAGTAAACCTTTTCTCTCCAGGGCTTTCTTCAGTTCCATGGCGCCAAAACGGGGGCTGGACAGCGTCAAGATCCCAAGACTTGTATGGATGTCCTCCTCCACATAGGCCATGGAACCCTGGGCCAGCAGGATTACGTCCGCCTGATCCTTCACCTGGGCAGCCTTATCCAGCAGAAGCCTGCGGAACTGCTCCTGATCCAGACCGAAAGCACCGTCTATGAGTCCGTCCACCGTCTCCACATGACGTCCCATCTCCCTGGCAACCCTGAGCACAGTGTTCCGGGTAGGTGCCAGGGTGGTGGGAAGTGTAGCCAGTACTGCGATCCTGCTTCCCCTGCGCACGGCTTCCCTGCACATCTCCTCATCGATCCGCACCACAGGCACTCCTATATAGGCTGCCGCACTCTGGGCGCTGTCAGCCACCTCTCCCACAGATGAACAGATATTCAAAATGGCATCTGCCCCCTGGCATACCGCCTCCATATACATGGATACCAGCCCTGCCGCCGCCCGTGGCGTTACATACCCGGCCTCCCGCACCTGGGCCAGGATCCCCGGATTCTGTAGACTGACCAGTTCTGCTTCCTCCCCGATATTTTTCCTCACTTCCCTCTCCACCAGTTCAATCAGTTCCGGTGTGGTACTGGTGTACACAAGTGCTACTTTCATATGCGTTTCTCCCTTCTCACTATCTGCTATCCCTGTGGATTGTTTGCCGGCGCGATTATACCTGCTTTGTTTATTATAAAGCCTGCCGTTTTAAAATTGTATATAATTTTCTTCATGCTTCCATGGAAATTTTACAGATAGGCAGTTTTCTCTTGCCAACATAGAATTTATATCTGACCGGCTCAATATGAATCACAGAAAAGAATATCGTTCAGGTTTCAGAGGATAGCATGCAAGACAACTGTAGAAAATTGTGGTATGTTCTTGTAGAAGAAGCAGATAAAAGATTCTGCAGGGTGCTTGCACACTTTGCTTCAGACAGGGAGGTATCATATGCAAAAAAAATTAACCATGGGAGTGCTGGGCCTGGGCGAAGGCAGGAGCGTAATCTCCGCCGTGCAGCAGAGCGCTTACTGGGAACTCGGGAATCTATGTGATCTGAACGAAAAATTATGTAAAGAGCGATGCAAGGAATTTGGGGTTGACAAATATACCTTGCGCTATGAAGATATGCTTGTGGATGATACCATAGACGTAATCGGCATTTATACCCCGGACCAACTGCATGGCCAGCATATCAAAATGGCCCTGGAAGCCGGGAAGCATGTGGTTTGCACCAAGCCTCTGCTGATCGATCTGTCACAGGCAAACGAACTGCTGGCGCTCCAGGCCAGCACTGGCAGGAAAGTATTCGTAGGACAAAGTTCCCGCTATTTTGAGCCTGCCAGGCGGCAGAGAGCAGATTATGAAGCAGGAAAACACGGGGAACTTGAACTGGTGGAGACACATTATATCAGTGATTCCAGATGGTTTCTGTCCAGAGACTGGAGTCACCAGAAGGGATTTTCCTGGATGTACAATTTCTTCATCCATGCAGTAGACCTGGCAGTATGGTATCTGCCGGATATTGAAGAAGTCTACGGGCTGGGTGTTGTCAGTGAAAACACGAAAGCCTATGGCCTGGATGTACCGGACACCATGAAATTCCTGCTGAAAAACAGAGATGGAAAAGTCGCCTGTGTGTCCGGAGTCTACGCGGAGCCAACCCTGGGCAGCGCTGTCGAACAGAGCATCAGCTGTACTTTGCGGGGCAGCCGGGGAATCAGCAGGGCAGGTTATCCCAGATTAAAATACTACACCAATTTTGAGCCTGTACAAAAAACCGCGCAACTCCAGGAATTTGACCAACTGCACAAGTACTATTTCCGCTTCGAATCAGAAACCCACCATGCCGGCGAATACCAGAACTACCTGGAGGAATTTGCCATGGATCTGGCAGCGGGCAACACGCCCAAGCCAGACCTGCGGGAGGGCATCCGCACGCTGGCTGTAATGGAGGCTATGGAAGAATCCATGAAAAGAGGCACTGTGGTGAAAGTACAGGATATTCTGGACAGAAGAGGAATCTGTCTGGAATAGGCCGCATCCATACACGGGAACAGGAAAAGAGGAACAGTATGGCATATAAACAGGAAAACTTCTCCTTTGAAAAGCTTTATCCCTTCCGGCTGTTTGAGATCTCTGAGAAGCAGAAAGAACTCCACTGCCACAACTGCCTGGAATTAAATCTGGTCCAGGGCGGAAGGGGAAAATACATCATAGGCGGAAAACTGTATCCCATAGAGCCAGGGGATGTCTTCGTCATCAATGACTCTGAGCACCACCTGGCCCTGCACGATGAAGGAGACCTGACCTTGACCGTGCTGCTCTTCGCCCCTGGTTCCCTATGGAAAAACCGACACGGGAAGGAATTTTTAAAGCCTTTTCTATATCGGAAAGAAAACTTTTCCAACCGGATTGCCAAAGGATGCACCGGCTACGAGGACATGTTTTTTGCCTTCTCCCTGATCCGAAGGCAGATGTCTGAGCCCCCCGGCTCCGGCCAGGACAGACAGATCGTGGCAGAGGCGGCTGTAAACCTGCTGCTATCCCTCCTATACTGCTATTACAGTGAGAAACAAGAGCTGGGACCAGACCAGGGCAGCTACCATATGTTCGGCAGACTGGACCAGGTATTTTCCTACATTGACGCCCATTTCAGCGAACCCATCACCCTGGACCAGCTGGCTACCCTGACGGCAATGAGCAAAAACTATCTCTGCAAATGTTTCAAGGAGACAACTGGCCAGACATTGTTCTCCTATATCGAACAGATCAGGATCCAATACGCCTGTTACCTGCTCCAGGCCAGCGACAGCCCTGTCACCGGGGTTGCCCTGGAGTCAGGCTTTACTTCCGTATCCTATTTTAACAGGGTCTTCCGCAGACACTGTGGCATTACCCCGGGACAGTTCAGGCGCAGTGCAGATGCCATTATTGACTCTCAATTGCCGCCCTACGGCTGTTGATCTGCCGGAAAATCCCCATGTCCATCTTGGGCTTCCTGTCATAGGTATAGAGTCCGTTCACTTCCTGCTCCACATCATACAACTGGGTATAGCAGAAGCCGAACATATGGGGATTGTCCAGCAGCACATCCGTCAGACCCTTATACCTTGCGATATATTCCTCCTCTGTCTTCGGTCCGTCCCCATAGCCCCAGCTATCCTCTATCTGTCCTTCCACATCCCATTTGATGCCGCCGTATTCACTGATAAATACCGGGATGCCAGGCACCGGGGTCTGCCTGTCCGCCATACGCTCCACCAGGGGACCTCCCTTTGCAAAGTCCTCATAGGAGGCTGCAAACCGCGCCGGATCCTGTTCGTAGTCATGCATATCGTAAATATCCGTCGCCACATGGTAATTCCCACTGGTATCAATACAGGGCCTGGTGGTGTCGAAGAGCTTCGTCATCCGGTAGACCGTGGACAGCAGGTCATTGTCCTGTCTGCGCCCTTCATAATCCCAGGTCTCATTGAAAGGGCACCAGCCCACGATGGCAGGATGGTTGAAATCCCGGTCCAGGGCCTCCATCCACTCCGGCAGGAAGCATTTCAGGCCATCCGGTCTGCTGTAATCCAGCCCCCAGTTGCCCTGCTCCCCCCACACCAGGTACCCCAGCCGGTCACAGTGGTACAGGAAACGCTCTTCGAATATCTTCTGGTGGAGCCTGGCCCCGTTGAAACCTGCCGCCAGGGACAGGCGGATGTCCTGTTCCAGGGCCTCATCGGAGGGCGCCGTATAGATCCCATCGGGATAGAACCCCTGGTCCAGTACCAGCCTCTGGAACACGGATTTCCCGTTGATGAGGAAACGCTCCCCCTCCAGACGGATCTCCCGCATGCCGAAATAGCTGTCCACCTGGTCCTCCCCGAAGGAAAGCTTCAGATCGTAGAGCCTGCCCTGGCCTGCCTCCCAGAGATGCACCTCCGACAGGGGAATGGTCAGCATGACATTCCCTGCACAGACTCTCGCCTGGGCCTTGCCGCAGCTTTTTCCCTCATAAAAAGCTTCTGCACACAGGGTGCCCTTCCCCTTCGTCACGACCCGGACTGTCACAGAGCCTTCTGCAACATTGGGATAATAATAGAGCTTCTCTATGTAAGATTCCGGCACAAATTCCAGCCACACTGTCTGCCAGATGCCTGTGGTCCTGGTATAATCACAGCCCACAGACTGGAAGATGCCGCTCTGCTTCCCCTTGCACTGTCTCCCACTTCTGGTATCATCCCTGGCGTAGAGGGTCAGCACATTCTCTCCCTCTTTCACAGACTCTGTGATGTCAAAGCAAAAGGACACATACCCGCCCTTGTGGGTTCCGGCTTCCTTCCCGTTCACCCAGAGACGGCACTCATAATCCACCGCCCCGAAATGCAGGCGCACCCTGCCCTTTAGGTGCTCTGCCGTCAGCACTACCTTCCTCTGGTACCACACAGCCGGAAGAAAATCCTTATAGCCGATACCGCTCAAGTCGCTCTCCGGGCAGAAAGGCACCTGGATCTTCCTGTCAAGGCCATCCCTCTCATAAAACTTCCTCTCCACCCCGCTACAGCCGAAGTCAAAGGCGAAATCCCACTCCCCGTTCAGATTCTGCCAGCCCTTACGCTCCATCTGGGGCTTAGGGTGTTCCCGTCTTGCCATTGTTCCCATCTCCATTTCCTCCTTCCCGGGCACCTGCCACGTATACCGTTTACGGATACCAGGGTTGCCAGGGTGCATAGCGCGGAGCAATCCGTGGTATCAAACATCATTTATTGTCAGTATAATCCCCTGCTTCAAGATTTCCCATGGAAATTAGTTGTATATATGTATAAAATAGTGCTATCAAGGCAGGATAATATCTTGCGTTTTGGAATCAGCCTTATTATAATAAGCAGAAGAAGAAATCTTTTGCTGTCGGTGGAAAATGAGCGGACAAGACAATGGTCTCAAACCACTGACATAGCCACGTGACAAGTGTGAAGGAAATCACTAAGCCCAAAAAAGACCTCGCTAAGTGATTTCAAACCTTGCACTGAAGAATCGCAAGAGAAACGATTCTTCTCACGGATTGTTTGTGCCGGCTTTGCCGACATGTCGGGAAGTGTGATATAAGTACGAAAGTAGACTTTCAAACGATTGATCGGTATGTTTACAGGAGGGTGTGTAAATCCCCCTCTTTTCACACAGGAGGTATAGATATGAAACGAGCACAGTGTACAGACAAGGGTATTCAGATCAGATGTGCAAGACAAGAGGAATACCAGGCAGTGGAGGCCATCATGCAACAGGTCCAGGATCTGCATGCCTGCTGGCGGCCAGACATCTACAAGTCTGTTGAAACGGTACTTCCACCAGACGTTTTTGCCCAGGCAGTACAGGAGCAGACCTTCTATGTGGCAGAATACAACGGATGCGTGGCCGGGATCCTGTTTCTCCTGTTCCGACATGTGGAAAGTCCCAGCCAAGTGACCAGGAATATTCTCTTCGTGGATTCCATGGCGGTAGAGGCCCGTTACCGTGGAATGGGCATCGGCCATGCCTTTTTCGATTTCCTAAAAGCCATGAAGGAAGAAAAAGGCTACGACAGCATCGAATTGCAGGTCAATGCCAGAAACAAAGCTGCCTATGAAATGTATAAGGCCTACGGATTCACCGAAAAATCCGTCAACATGGAACTGTTATAAGGGATACCGGATACCTTCCATACACCTTTCCGGCATGCCCATGACGGGAAGGAATGTCCGGCTGGACGTTTCTGCCAGCAGGATGCACAAGATCGCCTGTTTTGCCCATGGCAGGGAGGAATGTCCAGACATGCTTTAGGAGAATGCGCCATGATCCATAGTACACAGCCCACAATCCACCTGGGAAGGGAGGAATATGCCATCTATACCGGCCAGGTCTCTTCTTCCTTTGCCCCCATTCTGGCAGGCATCACCTACCCGGATCCCGGCTATGAGATCTACCGGTCCCGAGGGGACTGTTATGTCTTCGAATATGTACTGTCCGGCAGGGGCCAGGTACGCCAGGACAGGGCGACCGTCACCGTGAAGGCAGGGGACGCTTATATCCTGCAGCCAGGAAGATGCCACCATTACCACGCAGACCGGGATGAACCCTGGAACAAGATCTGGTTCAATGTAAATGGCAGCCTGGTAGGACATCTGCTGTCTGATTATCAGTTGGACAATGTGCTGGTGATTCCCTCCTTTGCAGACAGCAGCTTCCTTACTGCCATCCTGCACCGGATCGAAGCAGAACCTGTCCACTGCGCCGGGGAACTGGCCCTCCTCCTGCACCGGTACATCCATGCCCTGTCTGCCTTCCTGGGCAATGAAGCCTCCTGTCAGTCCCGGGCCATCACCATGAAAAATTTCATCGAGCAGAACATTGCCCGCCCCTTGACCATTGACGACATTGCAGGCTGTGTCCCCCTGTCCCGCTCCCGGGCCATCCACCTGTTTCGGGAGGCCTATTCCATCACGCCCTACCGCTACTACTTGAACCTGCGCCTGGAACTGGCCAAGTCCCTGCTGGAGCGTACCTCACTGTCCATCCAGGAAATCTCGGACCGCCTGGGGTTCGTGGATTATCACCATTTTTCCGGTTTTTTTAAAAAAGAATACGGCTGTTCCCCCACCAGTTATCGGAGACAATGGGGCAGTCCCGGCCCTGGTGCCTAATCACTTCTTCATCTTCGGCTTGCATACCAGGCTCGCCAGATATCCGAAAATCAAAGCTGCGGAAGTACCCACTGCCCCGGCTTTGAAACCACCGGCAAACAGTCCCAGGATTCCCTGTTCATCCACCGCTTCCTTAACTCCCTTCATCAGTGTATTGCCGAAGCCGAGAAGGGGTACACTGGCTCCTGCCCCGGCAAACTCCTGGAATGGCTCATACCACCCAAGAAAGCTGATTACAGCCCCTGTCACCACCAGCAGCACCATGATACGCCCTGGCATCATCTTCGTCTTTTCCATCAAGACCTGCACCAACACACAGATCAGTCCTCCCACCCAGAACGCATTCAAGTAATCCATCATTTTGCTCCTTTCCGCTTATCAGTTCCCTTTTATTTTCTGTTCCTGGAGGCTGTTTTATGTATGCATTTTAGATTTATCTGTTGTCGTGAACGAAGTGAACCGTAACAAGGCATCGCAAATGCCTTGTTAACATGGGTTGAATGAAAAGTTACCTTCTGCAAAAAGCCAGCCCTGGTAGTGGAATGAAAGTATGACAAATCTGCCCAGACAGCCTTACAGCAAATCAAGGACAAGCATTATTCCCAGGCCCTGTAAAGGTATTTTGGTGAAATCCTGCTGGTGGGAGTCAACTATAACAAGGCGGACAAGGAAAAGCACCACAGCTGTGTCATCGAAAAGCTGGAAGTGGACGCAAACCAGTACTCCGTCCCAGCTATATTGTACGGCTTCCCCGTCTTCGGAACAGCCTTCCGGGAAGCTGTACCAGAATCACGGCAGTGAATACCAGCACACATCCTGCAATCTGTCTGCCGGTCATGGTCTGGTCTGTCCCCAGGAATCCGATGCGGTAGGCAATCCAGCCTGCCAGGGTGGCAAACACGGACTCCAGGCTAAGGAGCAGGGCCGCCGCCGTGGGGTTCACCCCCTTCTGTCCGATTACCTGCAGGGTATACGCCACTCCGCAGCTTAGGACCCCGGCATAGAGCAGGGTTCCCCGGCCCTCCCAGAGCTGTATCCAGGTAGGATGGCCCCAGATCAGCGCTCCTATGCTGCACAGGATCCCGCAGACTGTAAACTGAATGCAGGACACCACCACGCCGTCCGTTTTCGGAGAAAAATGATCCACCAGCATGATGTGGACGGTAAACACAATGGCACACAAAAATACCAGGATATCCCCGCTTCCCAGCACCAGGCTCTCCTGCATACACAGCAGGTACATCCCCGCTGCTGCCATCCCGGCGCTTACCCAGGTAATACCGGGAACCTTCTTTCTAAGGAAGATCCCGCCGATGGGTACGAAGATAATGTATAAGGTCGTGATAAACCCAGCTTTGCCCACCGTGGTATACTTGATGCCGAACTGCTGCAGGGTGCTGGCCACAGTCAGCGCAAGGCCGCACCATAGCCCTGCCCGGATGTCCAGGGATTTGTCTGCCCTTTTCCTTTCTCTTTTCGTTTCTCCTCCCCTTTTCCTTGCCCTGCCCTTTATCCACCTGTCTACCCCAAGATAGCACAGCAGGGAAAGGGCGCCGATCAGCGCACGTACCCCGTTAAAGGTAAAGGGATGCATATAGTCCATGCCCTTGCTCTGGGATACAAAGGCCAGCCCCCAGATGAAAGCTGTCAGCAACAGCAACATGCTGTGTCTTGCCTTTTCATTTGTACCTTTCATGGGCACACCCCCACCCGCGCTACCTCTGCCGCCACATCCCTAAGCTGTTTCCCGCTGCATTCCACAGTCACATGGGCATATTTCTCATAGAGGGGCGTACGTTCCTGGTACAGTTCCTCCAGGGTCTGGCCAGGATGCAGGGTCACGCCCCGGGCATTCAGATCCCCCAGACGTTCCGCCACTTCCTCACAGGGCAGGTGCAGATAGACCACCCTTCCGATTCCACGCAGATGCTCCATGGCCTCCCTGCCATAAATCACACTTCCCCCAGTGGCAATCACACTCCTTCTGGGGGTCAGGGAGGCATTTACCGCATTCTCTATCTCCCAGAAGCCCTCCACGCCACTCTCTTCAATCAGTTCGTGGAGCAGCTTCCCGTACCTGTCCTGGATCACCAGGTCAGAGTCCACAAAACCATATCCAAGCCTTTTGGCCAGCACCACGCCCACCGTACTCTTACCCACACCGGGCATACCGATCAACACTATATTATCTCCCATGATTATCTCTGTATCTCCTTCTTTTTCTTCCTGCCTTCCCGGCTTTCTCTTTTCCCTTCGCCGCCAAAAGCGCCGCTTTTCACAAGCGGCGCTTCCCGTTCCTATTTAAGTCATTTTTCTATGATTCACATCACTGATTCATTTCGTTTTACCCTGCTACAGGATCCGCCGCCATCTTCCTGTTCCCCTCCAGGCAGCACATTGCTGCCCGGCTGCAGATCCCTGCTTTTATACTGCCGCTATGACCTCCACCTCACAGAGAACATTCTTGGGCAATGTCTTCACCGCCACACAGCTCCTGGCCGGCTTCTCTGTGAAATACCGGGCATACACTTCATTGAAAGCGGCGAAATCTCCCATGTCAGCCAAAAAGCAGGTAGTCTTCACCACTTTTGTGTAATCCGTGCCAGCCTCTGCAAGGATCGCCCCCACGTTTTTCATGACCTGCTGGGCCTGGGCCATGATGTCTGCCCCCTCAATCTCCCCTGTGGCAGGATTGATGGGGATCTGTCCGGATGCAAAGAGCATTCCGTTTACCAGGATCCCCTGTGAATAAGGACCTATGGCCGCAGGTGCTTTGTCTGTGAATACTTTCTGTAACATGTTTTTCTCCTTTCTGTCTGCTGCATTCTGCACATCATTTCCCGGCCCGGACAAGTCAGGCCAAAATTTGCTACTGTATTTTTGACGATTTACACAGGATCTCGTTGTGCAATACCCAGGCAGGCCAGGTGCCTCCCAGGCCATTACCTCTCCGGCTCATCAAACTCTACCGTCACATAATAGCCTCTGGCATTCTCCACAATGCCAGATACCACACCCTCCCGGCTTATGAGCCTGTCCCGGAACGGAATGTTAGCCGACATGGCCAGTGCAGGGTCTATGATATAATAGTAATTGCTGGGAAGCAGTCCCTCCGTCACCGTCACCGTCTGCCCGGTCTCCAAAAGTCCTGGCCGCTCCATCTTAAATTCCATCTTGCGCATGACAGATTCCCCTTCCCATATGCAATCTCTTTTCCACGTCCCCCATTATACCACTTGACCGGGAAAATGCAAGACGGTCCCCTCTCCTTTACAGCCTCTCCCAACTTTCAATCAGGCAGCTACGGTGTTTCCGCAGTGTTTTAATCGCATCCTGGACCTGACCGTTACCATACAGTCTGCAAACCTTCTCAATGGTCTGGGCGCTACAGTCTGCATCCTTTAGATTCTGAACCAAATCATCCGTATGGCCGCCTCCCTTCCTGCTATGTCTGTATTATATTTTCTTGACTTTTATTTTTCTAATGGCTATAATTTATATTATGATATAAATTTTAGGAATATCACAGGAGGACAATATGGAGCTGCGAACTATGAGATATTTTCTTGCCGTGGCAAGGGAAGAGAATATAACCCGTGCGGCAGAACTGCTTCACGTCACACAGCCTACTCTCTCCAAGCAGTTAAAAGCACTTGAAGACGAACTCGGGAAAAAACTGTTTATGCGCCACAGTTTTAGCATACAGCTTACGGAAGAAGGGATTTTACTGCGGAAACGTGCGGAAGACTTGATAAAAATGGCTGACAAAATCACAACTGAATTTCTTGCTTTAGATGATGTCTTGGGCGGCGATGTTTACTTCGGCTTGGCGGAATCTTACCAGATCAGATACCTCGCCGCCACAATCAGAAGATTCAAAGAGTCTTACCCTAATCTACATTATCATATTACCAGCGGCGACACGGAACAGGTTACAGAAAAACTGGATAAAGGTATCATTGACTTTGCCGTTCTGGCGCAGGAACCCAATACTGCAAAATATCATTATTTAACCTTTCCCTATGCTGATCTATGGGGTGTTGTCATGCCAAAGGACTGTCCATTGGCAGAAAAAGACTCCATCTGCGCGGATGACTTATTCGGACTTCCTCTTTTTTGTTCCGAACAGGGATGGAACAATGATATTTCCAAATGGTGCGGCAATAACATGGATAAATTGCACCTTGAAGGGTCGTTTCGTCTATCATATAACGGATCGCTTTTTGTGAAAGAGGGGCTGGGTTATCTTTTCACTTTTGAGCATTTAATTGATACAAGCCCCGATAGTGGGCTTATTTTCCGCCCTCTTACCCCTAAACTTGAAACAAAAATATATCTAATATGGAAAAAATATCAAGTTTTTACACCTATTGCTGAACGATTGCTGGAAATGTTGAAAGCCGGGCTTTCGGAGGTCAATTTGCCCCTTCTTTCACCTATTATCCAACAGGCCTGACGCATACCAGACTGCAGACCTGGCATTGAAAGCTTACTTCCAGATTTTTCCCCTTCCGGCATCTATACCAGCCTGCCGGAAGCAGTGCGGGCAAGTGCACTGCTTCTCACACCAGGAAATCCCCGATCCGCACAAAATTCCCCTCAGACCCCTCTGTTCGTCCCTGGGCCACTCGGATCCGCAGCCGGTGTTCCCCCGGTTCCAGATCCTGCGCCAGCATTCTTGCACTTCCCCGGTCAAAAGAGCGGGCGTAGGCGTCCCAGGCGGGAAGCGCCTCATACGCTCCCCCGTCCAGTGACCACTCCATGATGCCGCCGTCACAGGAGATCATATAAAACAATCCGATCTTATCCCCTTGAAACACAAACTCCAGTCCATCCCCGGGCCTGCAACTGCTCACATAGCTTCCGTATCTTCCGCACATAGCGATATGCTCCGTGACAAATCCCTGCAGAGCCGCCTGGGCGGCCGGTACCATCTGGCAGTCCGTGTATCTGTTTTCCCCCACGCTCCCCGGCCGGTTACCCAGAATATACGCCCGGACTTTTTCCATGCGTCCTCCAGAATACTCTTCCCTGTATTCCTCCAGGCTGTTCTCCGGCTCCCTGGCCGGATCCGTCTTTCCCTTTCCTTCTGACAGGACTTTCTGTAGAAACTCCCATACCTCTTCAAAATAAATCCGATACCCGGCACGGTTTGGATGCACCCCATCGGGCAGGACATCCTTAAGGGTAAGTCCTTGAAGCTGCATCTTCCCAAACAGTCCGGATCCCACATTCACCCAGGGCAGCCCGAACTGTCTGGCCACTTCCCTGTGTACCTGCACCGATTCCGGCACCCTGCCAGTGTTTTCCTCCATCATCTTCCCAGTGGCAGTGAGCACAAATACCACATCGCATTCCGGCACTCTCCGCCACAGTTTCCAGAGAATGGCTTCCAGGGATTCCCTTATCTCGTCTGCCGGTCGGGTATAGTCATTCACGGCGAATTCCACGAATAGCAGATCCGGTCTTGCACCCAGCACATCCCGCTCCATACGGAACGCCCCGAACCGGGAATCCGTGCCGCCGATCCCGGCATTGCGGGCCTTGAAAACACAATGCGGCCAGGCTCTCTCCAGTTCACTCTGTAACAGCCCCTGCCAGCACAGACGCTTATCCTCCACACCCTGTCCCTCGGTGATCGAACCTCCCAGGTAGACAATTTCTGCCTCCTTTTGCACCTCCACGCATTTCCGAAAATGTTCCAGCATCCCTTCCCTCACCTCCGTCCTATTTTCACCTTTACATCGTGACAGCCTGCCCCGAACCGTTCATAAGGAATCTGTTTTCCTTCCAGGAAACAGCCATCCACCCACAAGGCATATGCCTCCCCCTTCTCCATGGAGATTTCATAGACACCTTCGCGGAATTTTCTGGTCACATGGGCATGCTCCCATTCCCCTGGCAGGCAGGGATCCACCACCAGTCCTTCATACCCTGCCCGTACCCCCAGGATATACTGGCTCACCGCCAGATACATCCAGGCGGCCGTACCTGTCAGCCAGGAGACATTGGCCAGACCGAACCGCAGGCTGTCCGGCCCGAAGATATTGGAGGCATACACATAAGGCTCTGCTTTATAACGCCAGATCCCTGCTTTTGCAGCCGCCACTGCCGGAAGCAGCTGGTGATAATACTCATAGGCCCTGTCCCCGTTGCCCAGTATACATTCCGCAATAATGGCCCAGGTATTGGCATGACAGAACACGGAGCCATTCTCCCCTGTCCCAGGGTTATAATTGGTAAGGGGATCCTCCGGGCTTGGAAAATGGACAATCGGCGGATCAATCTTCTTGATCCCCAAAGGTGTATTCAATGTCTCATATACCGCATCCATGGCGCTACGGATCTTCTCCTCATCCCCCATTCCCGACAATACCGACCAGGTCTGGGTATTCAGCCAGATCCGGGCCTCGGCGCTCTCTGCCGTACCCACATATTCCCCGTTGTCCATGATGGCCCTGCGGTACCATCTGCCGTCCCAGCCAAGCGTATTGACCAGCTCCCTCTGCTGTTCATAAAGCCTTCTGCAGAACTGCCCTGTCCCAGAATCTTCCATCCATCCGGCCATGTCCTCCATCTTCCGTAGCACCACACCAAGCTGCATGGCCGTCCAGATGCTCTCCCCTTTTCCTTCCCGGCATACCTTGAACAAGGCATCGTTCCAGTCTGAGCGCAGCATCAATGGAAACCCTCTCTCCCCCAGATGATTCGCACTAAAGGTAAGCGCCTTCTGCAGATGCTCATAGATACTGCCTGTCCCGCCGTCATAGTAGGAGACCTGCTCCTGCAAAAACTCCAGACATCCCTCCTCACTGACAATATGCCACACCGTGAGGATGGTCCACAGATGATCATCCGAGTGGATGCTGGTGACAGGTTCATATCCTTCCACCGGGAAAAAGTAATGGTTCACATGACCATCCTGGTACTGCTGGGTCAGAAGCAGTCTCGTCTTCTCCTTGGACACCTCTATGTCAAAAGGTACCATGGCCAGGATATCCTGGGCCGTATCCCGGTATCCCACTCCCCGGAAGGTTCCCGTGGCATAGTAGGACAGGTTTCTGGAAAAGAGGAAATTGCGGTGTGCCTGGTATGGATTCCAGCAATTGACCATTCTGGCTGTCTCCGCATCCGGCACCTGGCACTGGAATCGCCCCAGATATGTTTCCCACTGGCTCTTCAGCAGTATTTTCTCTTTCTCCGCAAAATCTTCCCCGCGGCATACGGCAAGCGCTCTCTTTATCTCTCCCAGAGTCCTGGCCGCACCCAGGAAAATATGGATCTCCTTCTCTTCCCCCGCCTTCAGATCCAGCAGAATCTGTAGGGCAAAACATGGATCCCCGCCTTTCAAGACAGAATTTCCAAGGGCATCCTGTTCCAGTCCTACAGGATTTTCCTCGCTGCGGTAGGGACCGATGAACTCGTCCCGGTCGCCCTCAAAGGAATGAACCGGCACATCCGCCGCAAAATAAATCAGCGGTGTCTCCTCCGGCTTCGGCTGGTCTTCCACTCCATAGCGGTACACCAGGGCCTGCTCCTCCCTCATCCAGAACACCTCAAGCTGGTGCTTGTTGTAGCACTGCCATTGCAATTCCCGCATAAATTCCATCATTCCCAGTTCCACAAAAGGATATAATCCGATCCTTCTGTCACGGTCACTGCCAAACTTCAGCTTCCAGATCAATGCATTCTCCGTCCTCCCCACCAGATAAGTAGCCACTGCCCTAAGGCCATCCTTTTCTGCCTCAAATCTGGTATATCCAAGTCCGTGGAAAGAGTGCCATGCATCCGGCTTTTCCGTCACTGGCTGACTGGTGGGGCACCATACCCTGTCCCCGTCTTTGATATAGGTGTAAAAGCCGCTCCGGTCGGTTGGCAGATGAAAAAATCGGTAATGGTTGATACGGAAGATCTGGGGCGATCTGTAAAAAGCCAGCCCGCCCCCGGCATGGGAAATCATGGCAGTAAAAGTACCGTTTGACAGATAATTCATCCACGGTGTGGGCATATCATACCGATGAAAACAGACCTCCCTGTGCTCATCGTCAAACTGATAAAAAAGCTCCTGTGCGTCATTCGCATACATTGCTTGCATCCTCCTTTGCTGTCATAGGTCTTCCATCTGGCTCCCCGCAGGTCATCTGCACCCCTTCCCACCGGATTCCCCTTATGTGGCGCAGGTACAGCCCCCAGCAGGGCAGTGGGTCAAACAGGTGGAACTCCGGGTACTGGTCTCCCATTTCGGGAACCTGCCGAGTCATGATCTCTTCCCTCTCGGCTGTATCATTCCGGGCAGAGCCGGACAACTCCAGCCCTCCCGGCATATGGAAGACACAATCCTTCACCGCCACGTCCTCCATGGGCAGTTGTTCCAGTCCGGAGAATACCACGCATCCCAGGGCATTCCCCCATGGCTTCCCCTGGTAAAAGCTACCTTTTGCAGAGACCACACAGGCCGCGATCCTCTCCAGCCGCACATGGGATATCCGGCCCGGCTTCTCCTTCTGTTCGCCCAAATATTCCCTAAGCCGCTCCCCCTGGCTGAAAAATACCGGCCCTGTACAGTTCCTCATCTGTATATCATGCAGATACAATTCCTCCACACTGCCGCCGTCCACAGGTACCACCTTGATTCCGCATCCTTTCACATCGTAGAACACACAGTCCGCCACCTCTATCTTCCGGAAATCTCCCACCGATTCCGTCCCGATTTTAAAGGCTGCCCATCCTGTCGTCACTTTGCATCCAGTGACCAGAATCTCCTCGCAAGGCTGCTTTCCTGTGGTTTTTAAGCATATGGCATCGTCCCCTGTGTCAAGATGGCAGTCTCTGACATGTACCTGGCTGCACCCGTCGATATCGATCCCGTCATTGTTGCCATTGCACCGGTTAGTAATCCCCACTTCCTCCACCGTCACCTTCCGGCATTCCTGTAAATGCAGGCACCAGGCCGCCGACTGTCTGAGTTCCAGTCCCTTGATCCTCACTTTTGTGCAGCGCACCAGTCTGACCAGGAAAGGACGTATGACATGGCCGGGATGCTCCGGTGGGAATTCACCGCCCCGGCCATCAATGATTCCTTCTCCCTCCAGGCCGATATTCTCCGCATCCACCGCGCACAGAAGCGCCCTTCCTCTTCTGTGCCCTACCGCGTCCACAAAGCAGCCCTCATTGTCCGGATAATCCTCTATCTCCCCACTGCCCAGCAGCAGGGCATCTTTCTCCAGACAGAGCGTCACATGACTGTTCAGCCGGATCGTGCCTGTCACATATATGCCCGCCTCCAGCACCACCTTTCCGCCGCCCTGGGCATGACAGGTATCCACAGCTTCCTGGATCCGTTTCGTATCCGGCGCACTGCAATCCGCTTCTTCCATATCCCTTAAAGGACTGATTCTGATCGTCAACATCTTTCCTCCTGGCTTTCCTGCCCTTTTCTATTCCAGTGTTTCCTTAAAGCTTCCCTAAAGCTTTCCTGGGATCTCCCATCCCGGCAGATCCTCATTCCCTGCACGCCTCCACCAGCATCATCAGCGCCATGGACTGCCCGTATGGCATGGGACAGACCGGCACCTCTCTGTATTCCTGCAATGTGGAAAATACCGGTGTACCATAAGACACCCCCAGGACAGTCCCATCTTCCCGGATCTGCTCCATGACGCCCTTTACTGCACGCTCTCCGATCCTGGCATATCTGCCTGGCAGATATCCCATTCTGACTGCCTTCAGAATCCCGTATGCAAAGGCACAGGAGGCAGAAGTCTCCAGATAGGAGGCCGGATCATCCAGAAGGGTATGCCACAGGCCGCTTTCATCCTGCAAAGCTTCCAGGGCATCCACCTGCCTGCGAAGAGTGCCCAGCAGAAAATCCCTCACACCCTGGTTGCCATCCAGACATTCCAGATAATCCACAAGACCTGCGGTATACCAGGAATTCCCCCTGCCCCACAGTGCTTTCGCAAAATGATGATGGCCTTCAAAGGTCCAGCCGTGGTAGAATAGTCCTGTTCTCACATCTGACAGGTACTTGATATGTATCATAAATTGCCGGATGCTCTCCTGGATATAGCGCTCTTCCCCCAATATCCTGCCCATGCGCGCCAGAAACAGCACTGTCATATATAATGTGTCATCCCAGATCTGACCCGGATTCGGGATCCCGCTGACCACATGCTGCAGACCCCCTTCCTCCGTCCTGGGCAGCCGCTCCATAACCCCTTCCAGCCACTCCATCAGTATCGGAAGGTACCTTTCCTCTCCCGTCTCCTGATAGATACAGGCCATGGTCAGCATAGGACAGGTAGTGTTGATATTCTGGCCGGGAAGCCCCTTCTCCATCTGCCTGTCAAACCATTGCTTCAGATATGCCAGCACAGATTTATCTCCCTGCTCCCGGTAATATTGGAACATGGCAAACAGGGCCACTCCCTGAGGCCATTCCCAGGCATCCATGGAGATAATACTGATGGGACAGCTCTCTTCCACCATACCATCTGCCTCCATTTCCTGCATCCGGCCAAGGATACTTTCCACCACACCCTCCATCCTGTGATGTTCCAGCCGGTCCAGACCTATGGCACGGCGATATGGCACCGGATAACAGAATCCCTCCAGGCACAAAGGACCCCACTGCACCCTTGCCCGGCCCCTGGCCAGTCTGGTGATCTCCACCTTCTCCCCTGGAGCCTCTGCATGCTGCCACATGTTTGTTTTCCCTGATTCTCCCTGCCCATCCCCTGCGGGCATTTCACGCCGCTTTTCTGCTGCCCCGCCTTCTTGGGCGGGATCTTCCAGGTTATATTCCTGTACCGTCAGGGTGAACACCCCCCAGGTATCCCCTAGTCCGGTGGTATCCAGCACCTTCATCGGTCCTTCATATCCCATGAGGATCACCGACTTCCCATCTCCAGATACCTTCACAGGCGCTTCTTGTCCATCGAAGATCCAACACTCAACATGGAGACAGATCTCCACCTGGCCGTCCAGAATCCAAAAATCTTTCCCCTTTTGCATAATCTTCAGATCCCCGGTCTCTCCGCCCAGCTCAAACAGGAAAGACAGATGTTCCGTCTCATAACGTCCGCTTTTATCCTTATCCAGAATATAATGGAAGCTGCCTCTGTCTGTAACCAGCCCCAGATGTCCCAGGATCTTATTTCTCTCCTGCATGGCCCTGGTAAAACCGGAACAAAAATCATGATCCCCCATCCTGCACCGAAGCCTAAAATATTTGGGATGTGCCTTATCCCACACCACCATCACATTACGCCTCTGCCCCCAGCAGTCGCACATTTCAAAGGCTCCCATGGAAAGCCGTACTGTCTGCCAGGAAAAAGCCCTCAGATCCGGACTGTCCGCTTCCCTTATGATCGTCAGATCCTCATTGCTGCTGCGAAGATGATTGCTGCGGTAATAAACATGATCCAGGAAACGCTCCTTTTCCTCAAAAAGAGGGAACAGTTCCTTGGGACATTCCGGCCAAAAGCAGAGGGATTCCAGGGATACTGCCCCCTTTTGGAACATCCCTTCATCCGGAACCTGTCCATATCTGCCGCCTGTTCCCTGCCAGACGGTCCAGGCCAGGGAACCATTGTCCACATCCCGGTAGGCCCGGGCCTGGGGCGGGGTAAGCTGTCCGATAGAAGTATTGTAATGGGATGCCAGCATTTTCCAGGCGTAGCCCTGCAGCTCTTCTGCCATACACCGGCACTCTTCTTCCTGGAAAAAGGCAAGCATCCTCATGATCTCATGTAGGGCCACCAACACATACGCGGAACTGTTGTACTCGCTGAAAGCGCCATTGAACCGGGTGTATGTGCAGAGCCGCTCCAGACGGTTCTTTCCGATTCCCTTCAGCCTCTCATCCCCCAGAAGCTCTCCTGCCGTTGTTATGGTCATACAGCCCATGAGGCTCACATTGGTATAGTCCTCCCCCACATTCCGGCTGATACTACACTCCATGGCATTGCGGATAGCGGTGTAAAGCCTGGCGCGCAGCCCATCCGGCAGTCTGTCCCCGCACAACAGGCAGACGCCAATCAAGTCTTTGCCGATAAAATCTGACCAGTTGTAATCCGGCGCCTTCATATGTTCCAGATCCTCCTCCAGATAATAAGGCCAGAGACCAAAAGTCCTGCTGCCCGGCCTCACGTCCTGCAGGCCGCAGATCCGCCCCAGAGCCTGGAACGCCCTGTCATACGCCTCTTTTTTCCCAAGAATCAGCACACTGGCCGCATAATCCGCCGTATCCCTGATCACATGGGTTCTGCCCGTGCGCCGGGTATGGTACCCTCCCACCCAGTGCTGATAATCCCTGACAATCAAGGACTGCTCCTTGTCATATGCCGCCTCCAGTTCCAGAAGCAGCCTGTCTGCCATCTCCTGCCGGTTCATAAATACCCTCCTTCACGCTTCCTGCCATACCGCTGTAGCTTTCATGCCATCAAAAATGCCAAAGACAACAACCCACTTGGAACGACTGCCGTCTGGAATAACCTTTATCTGCCATACCGGAAAATATCCTGTGACAGAAGAAGGGCTGCACCTGGCAGCCCCTCCCTTTCATGACTCTTTATTTTGACTTGAATGCGTCTACCTGTCCTTGCAGAGAGGTCAGAATATCCTGCAACCCCGCATTATTCATTTTTCCTTCATAATCTTCATAGTAGGCCTTCCAGTCGTCTCCCATAGCACCGCTCTCCAGTGCCATACGGTATTCCTCTGTCACAGCCTGGGTCTGCTCCAACTGGGTGGCAATATCCGTCACATCCGCCGAGAAGCCCGTCAGATCAGAAGTGTCGTTGTCTTTTGCATTGTTGATCTCCAGGGCCAGTTCATTGTCACCGTCTTTGCATCCCTGGTTCAGATAAGCATGGAAGGTATTGCCCATGATCCATTTCATGGCAGCATAGGAAGCATCCACACCGCCCTGGGTGCCATCATATTCCAGCGTCTTGATATGCGTATCATCCAGTTTCTCATAGTGCGTACCTTCGATGCCGTATACCACCAGATTGTAAAGCTCTGTTCCCTCTTTTGTGGTCATCAGTTCGATCAGACGCATAGCCTTATCCGGGTTCTGACACTTGGCTGTAATGCCATTGCCGCCTGCCGCCCAGGTGTTGGTGATGTAGTAATTGGTAAAGATAGGAACCGCATACACTTCAAATCCATAAGTCTCGCTATAGTATCTGGATACAGACTCCTCATCCCCGGCCTGGTTGTTCATACAATAAATGTAGGAAACCTCATTCATCATATTCGCCCCCTCATAGTCTTTGGCACTGATGGTCAGAATATCGGGATGCACATATCCTTTCTTATACCATTCAGCCGAGATCTCGTAAGCCTTCAGAATATCTTCTGTCATATAGATATTTTCTACCTTATCGCTGTCTATAGACTTGATGAATTTACCGTAGATGGTATCATATCTGTCCATAAATCCATACTGGGTGGAATAGGAAGTTCCAAGGGAAGGCATATACTTGCCAGATCCCTCTCCAGCCTGTACAGCTACGCAGTAGGCTTCCAGGGTTGCCGCTATGGTCTCCACATCCCTGTCCTCATTCTGGAACACTTCCCGCATGGCATCCAGATCGCCATATTTATCCATATACTCCTTGGGCGTGATAAAGTACATCATATTAGCAGCCCTCTGATAGTTGGGCACGATATAGGTGTGCCCATCGATGCTGCCAAGCTCCCACAGCCAGTCGGGAAGTTCTGCCTTCAATGTATCATTGGAAGCGATATAATCATCCAGCGCCAGGAAGGAACCCTTTCCCACTTCCTCTGCAAAATCCAGGCCAACCGTGTTGAGGATATCGATCTGCTGGCTGGCAGACTGGGCCAGGATCACGGAATTCTTGTACTCGCTGCCCGTATAGCAGTTGAAATGAACTGTCACATTTTCCATGCCAGGATAGGTCTTCAGCAATTCATTGAATGCATCCTCCACCAGTTCCGTGTCTTTCTGGACGCCATTACCCCTGTACCACCACTCCAGAGTCACAGGATCTTCCTTTTCCCCCTGCTCCTGTCCGCCAGATTCGGATTCCTGGGAATCCGCTTCCCCTGAACCGGACTCCTGGGTGCCAGATTCCTGGTTCCCCTTATCCTGCGTACCGCTGTCCTGGTTTCCACAGGCTGCCAGTCCTGCAATCATCATTGCAGATAAGCCAAGCACCAGCCACTGTTTTGCTTTTCTCATAATCTCTCTCCTTTTCTTGGTTTGGTTTTCTTTTTTGATTGCTTTTTCTCATTTTCCGCAAATTGCTCCGCGGATCCTCTTTTATGTAAAAGAGTATCACTCTATCCGAGTCCTTTTAACCTTTCACGCCTCCCAATGTCATTCCCTTTGCAAAGTACTTCTGGAAGAAGGGAAAGACACACAGCACAGGCCCGGCAGCCACCATGGCCATGGCATATCGGAAACTCTCCGAAGGGAACACCTCCCCGCCCATAAGCTGCCCTGTCTCAGCCAACTGCTTCAGATACTCTGCCTCTTTTAATATCTTCTGTAGCAGATACTGCAGGGAATACAGATCCGGCTTTGTAATGTACAAAAGCGCCGTGTTCCAGTCATTCCATTTGTTCACCAGGAAGAGAAAACCGATGCTGGCCAGCACAGGTTTGCACAGGGGCATAACGATCTTAAAACAGATATACAGTTCCCCCGCTCCATCGATCTTCGCTGCCTCAATCAGTTCCGTGGGCAGGCTCTTGTAGTTCGTTCTGATGATGATCAGATTGTACGCCGACACCAGGCCGGGCAGGATATACACCCACATAGTATTGTTCAGATGCAGGTATTTGACAATCAGCAGGTAAGAAGGCACCATACCGCCGCTGAACAACATGGTAAACAGTACAAAGAAGGACACCGGGCCACGCAGCCGGTAATTGGGCCTGGATAAGGGATAGGCCATCACTCCCATGATCAGCACAGCCAGGAAAGTGGATACGGCTGTAAAAATAATAGTGGTGCGGTAGGAATTTAAGATCTGGGTAGGATCGCTGAACACCATCTTGTAGGCACTTAGGGAAAACTCCCTGGGAATCAGATGATACCCGTCCTTCACCAGGGAAATCTCATCCGTAAAGGAGATGGATATCACCATCAGGAAAGGGACAATGTACAGGAAAACCATGAGCAGAAACAGAATATGCAGCACGATCTGCCCTGTTGGAATTTTTCTCTTTTTTCTCATGCCAGAACTCCTTCGCCCGCTCCGCCGGGACTTTTTTCAATCATAATCATTCCCATGTGTCAAACTTAGAACAGACTGTTGTCAGGACTGATCCTGCGGACCACCTCATTGGTGCCTGTCACCAACAGCAGGCCGGTGACAGACTGGAAGAGACCCACAGCCGTTGATTTCTCCAGGGCGCCGTTCTGCAAGGCGCGGAATGTATAAGTATTGATAATATCCGTTGTGGAATACAGCAGCCCCACATCTTTGGGCACCTGGTAGAACAACCCGAAGTCACCGGAAAATAAATGGCCAATGGCCAGGATGGTAGTGATCACCATCACTGGAACCAGATGGGGTATGACCACATGCCAGGTCTGCTGTCTTTTATTGGCCCCATCCAGGGCCGCCGCCTCCAGCAGGGACTCATCCATGCCCATCAGGGAGGCGTAATAGATGATACTGTTCATTCCAACGGTCTGCCATACATGGGTGATGGTCAGGATCACCGGCCAGTAGCCAGGTTTCATATACCATTGGATCTTGCTCCCTCCCAGAGCGGTAATCACCTGGTTGGCAATACCATAGGAAGGATTCAGGACGATAAACACGATAAAGGCCACGATAACCGCTGACATGAACCGTGGCAGGATCACCACCGTATTGTAGAACTTCAACGCCCGCCTGGATTTCAGATTGTAGAACATCAGCGCCAGTCCTACCCCGGCCACCAGATCCACTACCAGGAACGTAAGACTATACAGCACTGTGTTGCCAATGACTCTGGCCGCATCCTGGGAGGTGAAGAAGAACTGGAAGTTCTTAAGCCCGCACCAGGGACTATCCAGGATTCCCAGGTTGGGATTGTAATCCTTAAACGCAATCACAATGCCCGCCATTGGAAGATAATTGAATACCAGGAATAAAAGGATTCCCGGCAGCACCATCAGATTCAAGTGAAAGTTCTCTTTGCGTGCCACCTTGCTGGAAGCTGTGCTTCTTTGTTTTCCCCCGGCTTTCATCTGCCCTGCCCCTCCTTTTGTTTTCTGACTGTTTTTTTGTCTGCTTCTTTTACAGATATTATAAGCTTTTCCCACCCGCCTCTTCCAGTGACGTTTTGTTACTTCACACTCTCTTTTGTATCGCAAAAAATACTGCCATGTACCCTTTTGTAACTTCCGTAACCCTTTGTGCCACAGGCAATTGAAAGCCTGCCACAGGTATGATACACTTCTATTTGGAAATAAAAGAGATATGAGCCAAAAGCAGGAGCCATGGCCAGGAGGAATCATTATGTATCCAGTCATTATCGTGGATGATGAAGAGATTACCAGAATCGCAATCAGCGGATATATCCAAAAGAAACATCCCGAATTCCAGGTAAGCGGTATCTTCTCCAACGGGGCGGACGCACTGAGATTTATACAGGAGAACCCTGTCAGCCTGGTGATCACCGATATCCGCATGCCCCGCATGGATGGGCTGGAACTGGCCCGCTGTATCCATGAAAACTATCCGGGGATCCTCATCATTATCATCAGCGGTTACAGCGAATTCGAATATGCCAGGCAGGCTATCCGCTATGGTGTGGTCAATTACCTGCTAAAGCCCCTGGATTTTGAAGAATTGTCCCAGAATCTGGGAAATGCCGGAAAACATCTGGACTCCCAGCAGTTGGAAACAGATGTCAATGAGGAAGAGATCCAGCTCTTCTTTATCGATCTAATCAGCGGCATGTGTAACGATTCCAAAGAGGCAGCCAGACGTTTCGGACGCCTGTCCCTGGAAGGAGAAATCTCCGACTATAAAGGATGTCTGATCACTCTCACCCTGGAGAAAAATGATACCCTAACCCAGTGGAAATACGGCAGGGAAAAACTGGCCATTGCCTTGCAAAACGGACTGCGCATGATCCTTCCCGACTATTGCATCTACCACTTGTTCAGAAGCGGCATGCGGTATTATTTTGTAGTGCTCTCCACCCGGCAGATCCCACAGCTTTCCCCAGTGGAACTGTGCAGCGCCCTGTTTCATCTGCTATGCTTTGACTGTAGCCTGCAGGTTCTGTCCGCCTTTGAACATCCGGAATCTCTGCGCGCCCCTTCCACCGCCCGGGATGACAGCAAACGCAATCTTCAGCCCGGAATCCAGGGCGGAGATGATGATATTGTAATCCGGAAGGCCATGGCCTATATCCAGGCCCATTTCCAGGATGATCTCACAAGAGAAGATGTGGCGGATGCCGTATTCCTCTCCTCCGCCTATTTCAGCCGTTTCTTCAAACAGAAAACCGGCCTTAGCTTTATAGATTACCTGACTACCGTGCGGATGCAGAAAGCAGCGGAACTGTTGGGAACACGCATGAAGGTGGGGGAGATTGCCAGAAAGGTAGGATACCAGAGCCGCAACCGGTTTTTCGTGAATTTCAGACTCTACAGCGGCTACAATCCCACAGAATACCGCAGACAGATCCTGCAGATGGAGGATGAACATGAAGAGACGGAAGACTAAACTGCCCGATGAAAAGCTGCCTGGATTTCTGGGACGGCTGCTGAAAAGCCGCCTGTTCGTACAGAACTTTCTGTTTCTCATGGGAATCATGACACTGATGTTTTCAAGCTTTGCCCTGTTCACTTACAGACAGTCGGCTGCCATTCTGGAAAATGAATTCACAGCCTCCAGCCAGTACCGCCTTGAGGTGACAGCCCAGGCCATCGACAATCATTTGATGGATATGCGCTATATTGCTGCCACATTGGATACCAACAAGATGGTACAGGCCTTTTTCGCCTACCAGGATCCCGGACTGATCTATGACGATTTCTATGGTAGGGTGCAGGAGAATCTGAGGGCTTATGTGAACGGGTATTCCTCCATTGACTCCATCTATCTATATTCGGGAGTCTCCGGCAATATCCTCTCCGCAAACGAGCGAACCAATATTTCCTACTTCAGCGACCAGAACTGGATGACATATTTTACAGAAAATCCGGAAGATTTTACCGTGTTCTTCCGGGCAAAAAATGATGCCTATCCCTATGTCCTGTGTATCATGAAACAGCTACGGATAAACGGTCAGGACGCCGCCATTGTCATCAACTTGAATCTGGGAAATCTATCCCATCTTGCTGAGATCAGCAACGAGCCTTATCAGGAAATCTTCCTGGTGTCGGACGATGGAGAGATTCTCTTCAGGCACCACCAGCGGGAACTGGCAGAACCTCTTTCCACGACCCCTGAGCTTTCCTGTTTTTCCAGAAGACAGAATACTTTTTCCACCCTCATCAATAATGATACAAGACCCTTTACCTATACCCAGGTGCATTCCACACGATATCCCTGGAGCTATATCACCGTCACCCATCTCCAGGAATACACTGCCATGCTCTCCTCCAGCCGGGCGCTTCTGATGGCACTTTTCTCTGTCCTCTTCTGCACAACCCTGCTGATCGCCTTCTGCTTCAGCCTGCGCTCCGTAAAGCCCATCCAGAACCTTCTGGCACTATTAAAAAATCCCCAGGACACCCTGTCCAGGGAAATGTACAATGACAAGGAAATTGCCTATATCGCAGACCAGATCACCAGCTATATCCAGCAGAACCAGGCTCTGTCAGACGAACTGACCGCCAGGCTCAACCTGCTCAATGAGACAAAACTGCTGGCTCTGCAATCCCAGATCAATCCTCATTTTCTATTTAATACATTGAATACCATCCACATCCAGGAAAGCGAAGCCCTTGGATATGACCACAAGATCCCCAGAACCACTCTCGCCCTAAGCCGTCTCCTGCGCTATGCCATCGAGTCCACAGATCTGGTATCCCTGGAAACCGAGCTTGGCTTTACCAGGATGTATATATCCATCCTCCAGGAACGCTATGGCAACAAGCTGAACGTAATCTATGACATCGGCCATGAGGCCTTGAAAGCCCGTGTCCCCAAGCTGTTCATCCAGCCCGTCATCGAAAACGCCATTTTCCATGGCCTGGCAGAAAATATGGAGGAACACAGCACACTGACACTCTCCTGCCACCAGGAAGAGGGAATGTGCTGTGTCAGCGTCAGGGACAATGGTGTGGGCATGCCCTCCGATACCCTGGAGCACCTCCGCCTGGTTCTGAGCGATGCCTTTCCCCTGAAAGGAAGCATCGGACTGAAGAATACCGTAACCCGGATGAATCTGCTGTACGGCGAGGGCTTCTCCATCACCATCGACAGCACACCGGGAAAAGGTTCCGTCTTCACGCTGCGCTTTCCCTTTATACAGTGACCGGGCATACCATCGGCCTGCTCCGCCACAGCCGCCATGATATACTGTCCTCTTCCAGACACCTGTCCCGGACAGGGCTATCGCCGCTCCAGATACCAGGGATCTTCCTCCTCCCCGGTCTCCTCCCTGCGAACCAGTTGTCTCAAATGCGGCTCCAGCAGAAAAGAAAGCAGCAATGCCCCTGTTCCCGGAATAACAGCCGCCAGTAGCGGTTCTATGTACAGCAGCAGTCCAGTGACCAGTACCAGGAAAACCGCGGCCAGTGTGACAGGCAGATGCCGGATCATCAGCACCAGCGCTGCCTCCGCCAGCTTTCCTGTCCGTTCCTCAAACCGGGACAGCAACGGATAGATCCAGCAGGCCATGCCCTGCAGAAACACCACTTTCAAGATCAGAAGCACCAGAAATACCTTGTCCTGCAGCTTCCCCGTGTCCAGAAAAGTGAGAAACAGCGGCACATCGCTGACCAGTGTCATCGCTGCCAGGACCATCCACAGTATCTGTATCAGTATCCCCTTTTTCAGGTTCATCCTGAACCCACGCCAGAACTCCCGCACCGGATAGCTTCTCTGGCGCCTTACAGATTTCACCACTGCATAGTACAGTGCCGCGCTGGCCGCTCCCGCCGTCACCACCGGAATACAGCACAATGCCCAGACCAGGCTAAGGAGCACCAGGTCAAGAATCTTATTGATCAGGCAGAACACCGGATTTTCCGGATTAAATATGGCTTCCAGCATAGAGACTCCTCCTTTTTCTGCGATAAACTTATGATACCTATCCTATCACAGAAAAAATAAAAGTTCCATGTCAAGAAGCCATTCCCTTACAATAGGGAGCATTTCGCACAAAAGAGAACTGCCCAGCATATACTGTCATAAGGAAATAAAAGAGGAACTCCTATGCCCGAAAATAATCCAAACACTCCTGCCGGGGACAATAACGCTTATACCGGCTCCATGAAGATCAGCGTGGTATCTGCCCTGGGGCTGGTTCCCGTGGAAAATGCCACCGTCTCCATCTCCTACACAGGGGACCCGGAATCCCCCCTGCAGGTGCTGACCACAGACAGTTCTGGCCAGACTCCCACGGTGGAATTGCCGGCCCCGCCCATAGAACTGTCCCTTACACCGGATAATGAGCAGCAGCCTTACTCAGAATTCAATATCATGGTCACAGCTGAAGGATATGAGCCTGTGCTGGTATCCGGTTCGGAGGTATTTGCAGACCAGCTCTCCCTGCAACCCATCCGCATGAATCCGCTGGCTGCCACAGAAGAAGACGAAAAAGTAGTGATCATCCCTGCCCATACCCTGTTTGGAGAGTATCCGCCCAAGATACCGGAGGACGAGATCAAGCCTATGGCTGAGACCGGGGAAATTGTATTAAGCCGCGTGGTGATTCCGGAGTATATCATTGTACATGACGGTGTCCCCAGCGATTCCACAGCGCCAAACTACTGGGTCCGCTATAAGGACTATATCAAAAACGTGGCCTCCTGCGAGATCTATTCCACCTGGCCCCAGAATACCCTTTATGCCAATATCCTGGTGATCATGTCTTTCACATTAAACAGGGTATATACGGAATGGTATCGCAACCAGGGCTACAATTTTACCATCACCTCCTCCACGGCCTACGACCAGAAATGGGTGTATGGCAGGAATATCTACGAGAACATTGACTACCTGGTGGACACTATCTTCGCCAATTATCTCTCCCGGCCCGGGGTACGCCAGCCCATCTTCACTTCCTACTGCGATGGGCGGAGAGTCACTTGTTCAGGCTTAAGCCAGTGGGGATCCAAATACCTGGGAGACCAGGGCTACTCTCCAATCGAGATCATACGGTATTACTATGGAAATGACATGTACATCAATACGGCTACCGTTATCTCCGGCGTTCCCAGCTCCTATCCCGGCTATGAGCTGGGCATCGGTGCCTCTGGCGACAAGGTGCGGCAATTACAGACCCAGTTGAACCGTATCGCCCGAAATTATCCAGCCATTCCAACCATCACAGCAGACGGGATCTATGGCCCGGCCACAGCTGAAGCGGTCCGCACTTTCCAGCGTATATTCGGACTGCCCCAGTCCGGTATCACGGACTATCCCACCTGGTATGAAATCTCCGAAATCTATGTGGGGGTTACCCGGATCGCGGAACCTGACTGACCTTGACCTTGTTCCAGGTATTTTCTGTGTCACCAGCTACAGATGCAATGGATGAATGTGTGGATCCGCCGTTTACCTCCGGTTTCAGAAGTTCAGAATCACGCTGCAAAAAGAGAACAGGATGCGCCCTGTCAGGCATCCTGTCCTCATCTGATCATGTCATCTGGCTCTGTTTTTCTGGAACTTTATCCTCCAGCCCCGCTGCTATCTTTCTGAGCTTATCCAATTCCCTGAGTACAATCTGCTCTGCCTCTTCCTCCGTATGCCTGTAATAAAATGAAGGGGGGAACAATCCAAAACAGTTTCCTCCCGTGAGATACCACTGTTCGTCCATACTGCGCATCCGCCGTCTGAACTGCCGCTCCTTCCAGAACCGTCTGAGCCATCCATCCTGCCTGTCTGCTTTTATCCCGTCTTTCCCCATACCTCTCCTCCTGTACTTCTCCATGGCTGCTCCTCTTCTCCAGAGCAGTCCCATACATCCCCGGCAAGCTCCAATGCCGCTGCATACAGGAAATGTTTTGAACCTCTCTTTGTCTGGTTCATACATCCAGCCATCGGAATTGGCCTTATATTCATATTATTTTTACATTAATATATGTCAATTCTTATTTCATATAATATCAAAACTCATGTTCTGTGTCAATACGTTTTTGTCATTTTCTCTGGTTGTCTGCATAGAATCAAATTCAAAGAATTTTCCCATGATACCAAAAAGACTGCCGCAATTTGCTTGCGACAGTCTTCCTGTATTCATGTCCCGGGTTATAATGCTTCCTCATAGCGCATTCCGGCCTTGCGCCAGTTGATCAGGCCAAACCACCCTTCCAGGTAATCCGCCCTTCTGTTCTGGTATTGCAGATAGTAGGCGTGTTCCCATACATCCACCAGCAGAATGGGTGTATAGTCATCCAGGTCAGGCACATTCTGGTTGGCCGTCTGGACAATGGACAGTTTCCCGTCCTTGTCTGCTACCAGAAAAGCCCATCCCGATCCAAACTGTCCCATGGCTGCCTGTTTCATCTGTTCTTTCCATTGTTTATAGGAACCGAAGTCCCTGCTTATGGCTTCCGCCAGGGCACCTGTGGGATCCTGTCCTACCGGACTCTTCATGGAGTCAAAATAGAGTTCGTGGTTAAACACACCTCCTCCATTGTTCCGGATGCTGGTCCGCACAGGGGCCGGCAGGATATCAATATCTGTGAGCAGTTCTTTCAGGCTCATTCCCTGTAACTCCGGGTAATCTGACAAAGCACTGTTCAGATTATCCACGTATGTCTTATAGTGCTTGTCATGGTGAAAGGTCAGCGTCTCCTGGTCCAGCACAGGAACCAGTGCATCATAGGCATAAGGCAAAGGACGGACTACAAAAGGATAGGTTTCTGCTTGCATATGATTCCTCCATCTGCATGCGTTTGCATGCGCTTTATGATCCCGATTATTCTATGCAGGTTTTTCCTTTTTATTCCCGGTACCTGCCTCTTCCCTATTGTTTCGCAATATCCACCAGGGTCAGTTCCCTGCCCTCATTCTCCAGGCTGGTCACAAGTGCCCTTGCTGTGTCCATGGCCGTGATACAGTATACCCCCGTTTCTATGGCAGTGCGGCGGATCAGGAAGCCGTCCCTGGACTTGTCCCTGCCCTGGGTAGGCGTATCAATGACCAGATCAATCCGATGACCCAGGATCAAGTCCATCACAGTGGGCGATTCCTGGGATATCTTGTTCACCTTCCTGGCTTTGACCCCGGCTTCGTTCAAAGCCGCCGCTGTGCTTCTGGTGGCATAGATGGTATAGCCCAGCTTCTCAAACCGGCGTCCGATCTCAATGGCCTCCCCCTTATCCGCATCCTTTACAGTGATAATCATCTGCCTGTGCCTGGGCAGGCTCACCCCCGCCCCCAGGAACGCCTTGTACAGCGCCTCGTGGAAAGACCTGGCGATCCCCAGGCACTCGCCTGTGGATTTCATCTCCGGCCCTAAGCTGATCTCCGCCCCCCGGATCTTTTCAAAAGAAAATACCGGCATCTTAATGGCATAATGCTCTGCCTCCGGCTGCAGGCCCGGTTTGTAGCCCAGCTCCTGTATGGTCCTGCCCAGAATAACCTCCGTGGCCAGATCCACAATGGGGATCCCCGTCACCTTGCTGATATAGGGCACGGTCCTGGACGATCTGGGATTCACTTCTATCACATATACATCCTCACCGATGGCAATAAACTGGATATTGATCAGACCTTTTATGTGCAATGCCTTTGCCAGTCTTCTGGTGTACTCTGCAATCTTGTCCTTCACCAGCTTCCCGATGGTGTGTGCAGGATAGACGGAGATGCTGTCCCCGGAGTGGACACCGGTGCGTTCAATGTGTTCCATAATGCCGGGAATCAGGATGTCTGTGCCATCGCACACGGCATCTACCTCAATCTCCTTGCCCTGAAGATACTTGTCCACCAGAATGGGATGATCCTGGGCGATCCGATTGATGATTGTCATAAATTCTTCTATCTCCCTATCCGAGATCGCAATCTGCATCCCCTGGCCTCCCAGCACATAGGAAGGACGCACCAGCACAGGATAGCCAAGACGATTTGCCACTGCCTTTGCCTCTTCGGCCGTGTAGACCGTTCCTCCTTCTGCCCGGGGGATCCCCGTCTCCTCCAGGATCCTGTCAAAGAGCTCCCTGTCCTCTGCAGCGTCCACATCCTCCGCCCTGGTTCCCAGAATGGGAACCCCCATTTGCATCAGACTCTCCGTAAGCTTGATGGCTGTCTGGCCGCCGAACTGTACCACCGCCCCGTCCGGCTTCTCGATATCCACAATGGACTCCACATCCTCCGGAGTCAGCGGCTCAAAATAGAGTTTGTCTGCAATATCAAAATCCGTGCTCACTGTCTCCGGGTTGTTGTTGATAATGATGGTCTCATAACCTGCCCTGGAAAATGCCCAGGTGGCATGTACCGAGCAATAATCGAACTCAATGCCCTGGCCAATGCGGATAGGGCCGGAGCCCAGCACCAGCACCTTTTTGGGCTGCTTTCCAATGGTTTCCTCCACACCGGCCTCGCATGCCCCGCCATACACGGAATAGTAATAAGGCGTGGACGCGGCAAACTCTGCCGCACAGGTATCCACCATCCTATAGACTGCCCGGATCCCGGCTGCATGGCGCAAAGCCCTGATTTCTCCCTGGCTCTTCCCGGTAAGTCTGCCGATTACATCGTCCGGGAACTGGATCCGTTTGGCTTCCTTCAGCAGTTCTGTTGTCAGTTCCCGGGTACGCAACGCCTCCTCCATCTCCACCAGGATGGCGATCTTGTCTATAAACCACACATCTATCCTGGTAAGGGCATGGATCTTTTCATACCCCATCCCCTTGCGCAGAGCCTCCGCAATCACCCAGATCCGCTGGTCGTCCACCACTTTCAGTCTCTCCTGCAGATCCTCCAGGGACAGGGCACTGAAATCATAACTGCCCAGGCAGTCCACGTGTTGTTCCAGGGAGCGGATGGCTTTCATCAAGGCACCTTCAAAATTGTCGCAGATGCTCATGACCTCACCGGTGGCCTTCATCTGGGTGGTCAATGTCCTCTTTGCCGTAAGGAATTTATCAAAGGGAAGACGTGGAATCTTCACCACACAATAGTCCAGGGCCGGCTCAAAGCTGGCATATGTCTTCCTGGTAATGGCATTGGGGATTTCATCCAGGGTATAGCCCAGGGCGATCTTAGCCGCCACCTTTGCAATAGGATAACCCGTGGCCTTGGAAGCCAGGGCCGAAGAACGGCTCACCCTGGGGTTCACCTCGATCACACAGTATTCGAAGCTGGTGGGATGCAGGGCAAACTGCACGTTACAGCCCCCCGTAATCTGTAGTTCATCTATAATATGCAGGGCAGACGTCCGAAGCATCTGGTATTCCTTGTCGCTGAGGGTCTGGGAAGGTGCCACCACAATGCTGTCGCCGGTGTGTACCCCTACCGGGTCTATATTCTCCATGTTGCAGACAGTGATGCAGTTGCCGGCCCCGTCCCGCATGACCTCATACTCGATTTCCTTCCAGCCTGCGATACAACGCTCCACCAGCACCTGGCCTACCCGGGAGAGACGCAGCCCGTTCTCCAGGATCTCCTCCAGCTGCACCTGGTTGTGGGCAATCCCTCCTCCGGATCCCCCCAGGGTATAGGCAGGGCGCAGTACCACCGGATAGCCGATGGAATTGGTAAAGGCCACCCCCTCCTCCACACTTTCCACCACTTTGGAGGCCGCACAGGGTTCCCCGATCCGCTCCATCAGATCCTTGAATTCCTGGCGTCCTTCCGCATTGCGGATGGTGGCCGCCGTAGTGCCCAGAAGCTTCACCTTGTGGGCTGCCAGGAAGCCGGACTCCTCCAGCTCCATCCCCAGGTTTAAGCCCGCCTGCCCTCCCAGGGTGGGCAGGATGCTGTCCGGCTTCTCCTTCTCAATGATCTGCTCCAGCACCGGTACAGTCAAGGGTTCAATATAAACCTTGTCCGCAATATCCCTGTCTGTCATGATGGTGGCCGGGTTGGAATTCACCAGGATGACCTCCACCCCCTCCTCCTTCAGGGAACGGCAGGCCTGGGTGCCCGCATAGTCGAACTCTGCTGCCTGTCCGATCACAATAGGGCCGGAGCCGATCACCATCACACGGTTTACACTTGGATTCTTAGGCATTCTGGCTCCCTCCTTCCACTGTGGAATCTTCCCCTGCAGGATGTGGTTCCTTCCCTGGATGCCCGTCCTGCGCTGTTAACTTGTGCTGACGCATCATCTGGATAAACCGGTCGAACAGATAGCCGGAATCCTGGGGCCCCGGACAGGCCTCCGGGTGGAACTGTACCGTGAAAATCTGCTTTCCTGTGTAGGAGAGTCCCTCATTGGTACCATCGTTCACATTCACAAAGGCTGGTACGGCAATCCCGGGATCCAGCCTGTCCACGTCCACCACATACCCATGGTTCTGGGAGGATATATAGACCCTGCCAGTGGCCAGATCCTTCACCGGGTGGTTCCCGCCCCGGTGGCCATACTTCATCTTGTAAGTGTCTGCCCCGGCTGCCAGGGCCATCAGCTGATGCCCCAGACAGATGGCAAATATGGGGATATCCCCAACATATAGTTTCCTGATCTCCCGTATCATGGAGGTGCATTCCTTGGGATCCCCGGGGCCATTGCTGAGCATGATGCCAGAAGGTCCATCTGCCAGAATCTCCTCTGCGGAAGTAAGCGCCGGATACACTATCACCTCACAACCCCTTGCTGCCAGGGAACGGGCGATATTGTTCTTGGCCCCGAAATCCATAAGGGCTACCTTTAACCCTGTGCCATTTAGTTCCTTCACCAGGGAAGGCCTTGGCTCCCGTTCCCCTCTCTCATAGGCATCCCTGTCATACCTGGCTGCACCTCCCAGAGGCCCGTTCTCTGCCAGGGAGGTAGCCGGAGACACCCGGTATTTCTCCCGGCAGCTTACCTTCTCCACCACCTTTCCCGTGGTATACGCCCTAAGCCTGGCCAGGACAGCTTCCCTGTCATACCCGGCATTGGTAGTGATCATGCCGTTCATGGTTCCCTTTTCCCTAAGGATCTTCGTGAGGGCCCTGGTGTCTATACCGGCGATACCAGGTATGTCCCCTTCTTCCAGATACTGCCGGATGGAAATATCACTTCTAAAATTGCTGGGAATACGGGAGAGTTCCCGCACAATGAGTCCGTCCGGCCAGGGTTTCGCAGATTCGCAGTCTTCCCTACAGATACCGTAATTTCCGATCAGTGGATACGTCATACACACAGCCTGTCCCGCATAAGAGGGATCCGTCAGCACCTCCAGGTAGCCGGCCATAGATGTGTTGAACACGATCTCACTGATGACTTCCCTTCTGGCTCCGATGTGGATCCCCTCAAATACCGTCCCATCTTCCAAAACCAAGAATGCTTTCATTTTCTATGCTCCCATCTGCCTGCCAGGCAGGCACTCCAGTACAGGAGTCCGCATACTTCCTTTTTGTTTCTGGGACATTGTAACACAAAATATTTTCCAGGGCAATAAGAAAAGGAACGCCCTGTTCATTTGGACGATAATCCGTTACTGTTCACGCCGTTCACAGTAACAGATGCACACAAAATGGGCAAAACAGCCCATTTTGGTGCATGGCAGTCTCGGGTTTGTCACGCAAAAAAGCGCGTGAAAACACCTCGCGGTGGCACCTGTGAACAGTAACGATAATCCACCGCACACCAGTCCCAAAGCATTCCTACATCCTTCCATTCTGCCCGTCCTATTTGCGAAACCTCAAAGTATCCACCCAGATCTCATCTGCCTGTGCATCATAGGTGCCTTCCACTGCCTCCCCTTGCGGGTCTATGACCATATTGCCGTCTCCGTCAATGGTAAACGCATATCTGTGGCCGGAATTTCCTTCCGATACGTATACAGTATGATCCTCGAAAAATTCCAGTTCGGCCCCCCTGTTTGCATGATATCTTCCATATGGCGTGGGAATATAGGCAGGCTCCATGTTTCCTCCTGTGAGAATCGCCTCCACATTTTCCGGTGACGCTTCATGCCAGACAATGGGTATTTCATTCCCTGACTTCAAGGCCTGGTAAGCGCGGTCCCCTTCCTCTCCTGTTATGTAGGTGCCATCGGCATTGTAGATCCTGCTGTGCCCTTCGCTTTCAAAACTTCTCTCCGGGTCATCGGGATACCACAGGTCAGCCTCAATACATTCCCCTGTGAGCAGATTCCAGAAATAGGTATGTACATAGCTTATTTCGGCCATTGTCATTAGGATCCCCGTGTCGTAATAATGCCAGGAATCCGCATCCAGGGGTTTATACACCCGGTCTCCGTCAAAATCCCATACCTCCCCTGTGCTCCTGTCATATTTCAAAATGTTGAATATGTTCATCCAGTTCGGTTTTCCATCGGGTCGCAAGTAATCCGTGGTTCCCAGCAGGATTTCCTCCTCCCCGTCCAGATCAATATCAATCTGTGCGAAATACAGCATTCCATATTCCACCTCCTGAGGATAATAGGCAGGATTCCCTTCCGGATTCAACAGGATATCCTCCAGGGCGCCATCCCCGGATGATGGCTGACTCTGTCCATCTTCCCCTGCCTGCCCATACGCTTCTGTCACTGCCTCCCCAAATTCCATGGAGCGTACCTGGAATCCAAAGGGACTTTCCTCCTTTTTGATCACGGTCAGTTCATATGGGTAAGCCACCTCCAGGATATCCTCCATATGCCAGAGGAAGAAGGTTCCCGTGATCCGGTATGCGCCATCCGGCATTGACACTGCATTGTCAATCCTGGCTTCCTCTTGCACAGGATCCCCCACCATCTGGAATACTACCCTGTCTCCCTGGCAAAATGCTGATATATCCGCATTTTCCACGCCAAACACATTTTTCAGATAACTCTGTACATCCGCCGCCCTGCAAACTCTTGTAAACGATGCTTCATCTGTCTTAGCAGGCGGAAGATATTCTACATAGGGACTATTGTCGCTCATCCCCATGGCTCCCATCATATCAATCAGATTCATGTTGACGGCCACGTCCTCTACGGGATAGTGACCACCATACATGTCCCCGCCGAAGAAATAGCTGTCCAGGGTCAGCAGGCCTGCCAGCGTCTGAAGATCCTTCTGTTCCTTCTCTGACAACGTGACTGGTTCCCCGCTGCCAGATATCTCTTCCGTCTGGCTGTGCTGTACCTGCGGGTCATCCGGTTCCTTTGTGACGCCTTCCGCCTCCGGATCCTGCAGGGCAGATCCTTCTGTAAGGATATCCTGGGACAGATTCTCCTGAAATGCTTCTTCCCTGGCATCTGCCCCATCCTGCATAGCCACATAGGCCATGGTTCCGGCAGCAATGATTACCCCTGCTCCCACAGCGGCTGCCGCCACTTTTGCTTTTACAGATGCTTCTGCCACCTTTGTGAGCAAATGCCGGATGCCTGTTTTCCCAGCCCCAAGCACAGAACTGTTCACCGCTGCCGTGATGGAAGAGGGCACCGTACAGGCCAGCACCTCCTCTTGAAAGAGCAGCAGCAAAAACGGTGCAACACTGTACAGCCTTGTACCCTGTTTCTCTTCCAGGTCAAGCACGCTGTTTCTTATTTTTGCCTTTGCCCTTGACAGGTTGGTTTTGACAGTATTCTCCGGAATACCAAGCTCCTGTGCAATCTCTGCCTGTTTCTGTTCATTGTAATAAAATGCAATGATACACATTTTCTGCATTTCCGTGAGCCGTGTGTCAATCATCTCCCTGACAAGACGCTGTTTTTCCCTGTCCTGCAGGATTGCTTCCGGTATCAAGTCCTCTTCCTCTGCAAGGGTATCAAAAGTATCATCTTCCTCGTGCAGAAGCACATACTTCTTATTCTTTTTCAGCCATGCATAGCATTTTCTGTTGGCAATGGTGCTGGCCCAGGAAAGAAACCTTTCCTCACGATCCAGCTGTCCGATATTTTTACTGATTTCCAGATAAGTGTCCTGCATAATATCGCAGATAACATCCTGGGCATTGTCATTGCCACCCATAACTGTACGGATACAGGTATATAGGTATCTGCTTGATTTTTCGTAGAGCAGGGTAAAGGCTTCTGCCTTCCCTTCCCGGTATTCCCTCACTGCCTGTTTCAATTCCGCTGTAGGTTCCATGCTCCTCTTCCTCATAAGCTTTCTTTTTACTTGTACTCATGCCTTTCCCACATGTGCCCCTCTCATGCGGGAATAGGCATTGTTATTGTAATGCAAAATCCCGTTCTTGAAAATACAAATTTTAAATTTTTTTACCAAGCCACAATCTCAATCATTCCCATGTCTTCATCCCAGCCCAGCACTTCAAAATAGTAGCTGGTCGTTGTATGTCCTGTCCCGTCATCAAAGGCAAAGGATTCCAGGTCACTGTATGCATTCCGCTCGATGTTCCAGGGTTCCAGGAATCCCGTCCCCCAGCTTCCCCCGTTATATGCATCGTCATGCAGGTACCACTCGAATATGTCATGCTGCCCGATTGTCTCGCTCCAGTTCCCTTTCAGACTGGGATCCCATGTGATTCCATTGGATTCTATCACATTACGGTATATGGCGATCAGTTCGTCTATGGTATAATATTCCCCATCTGCCGGCGCAGGCAGTTCCGGATATACATAATCGGGGGGCAGGGCCACCCTGCCCTCTGCCTTCCCATGGTTCACATAATGCTGGTACAGCTTCCTGGTATTCCTTCCATAGGCCTCCATCAGGTCGGGATAAGTCTCCGCATAATAATCGCTGTCAAACAATGTGCCATCTGCCATCCTGGCAGGAGTGGCGTGGGCCGTCATGCCGCTTCCCAGTACCATACCCATTGTCAGTAACATCATCATTCTCTTTTTCATTTTTTTCTCCTTTACCTTTGCTTTTTTGTCAGGTCTTTTTCACCCTGCTATATAAGAGAGTTCTGCACTTCCAGAAAGGTTTCACTTATTTGCATTTTTTTCAAATTTCCAGACATGCCGCTTCAGCGGCACAAACAATGGATGAAGAACGCTGCTCTTGCGTTCTTTACGTGTGAAGTTTTAGAATTTCTTAGTCTGCGTACTTTGCAGGCTTAGAAATTCTCTTCACACTTTTTCCGTCTCTTTCCTTGCGATTTCAATCCTTGCACTTTCCGTGACAAGAATCCCTTTTAGACTGTCCTGTCCCAAAACACTGCCTTTGATCTGTAGCTTCTGTCCCCTTTCTATAAAAATGGCATCTTTCAGCGCCTGTCTGTCCATTGACAGAATCAGGTACAACCCCTCCTCTTTCCCTTCCAGTGGAAAGACGCAGCATTCCTCAAACAATGTGGGATCTCCCCGTACCGTTCCAGTTAGCTCCATCCCTGTTGTCCTCCTTCCCAGATTCCTGTTTTCTGTTATCTATATAAGAGAGTGTCCGATTCCCGGAAAGGTTTCATCCTGTCATAAATTTGTGTGAATTTTTCAAGACCTGTCCTTCCCTGACAAAAACGGCCTTGCAATAAGAGTTCCCTCCCATTGCAAGGCCGTTCCTTTCCATTTTATTTCTGTTCTGTCTCTGTTCTGTCCCGCCCGGATTGCATTCCACCTATTTAAAATACGCCACCCCGGACTCGAAGATCCGGATATCCTGCTCCCCATAGATATTCATGGCTACAGCCCTGTCCCTTCTCTCGGAGTGGGCCATCTTGCCAAAACACCTTCCATCCGGGGAGGTGATCCCTTCAATGGCACAGTAGGAACCATTGATATTGTACTCCTCGTCCATGGATACATTGCCCTCCTGGTCACAGTACTGGGTGGCCACCTGTCCGTTGGCGAAAAGCTTCTCCAGCCAGGCTTTCGGTGCCACAAAACGCCCTTCCCCATGGGAAGCCGGGTTACAGTACACCCCGCCCAGGGCAGCTCCCTGGAGCCAGGGGGATTTGCTGGAAACCACTTTGGTGTACACCATCTTGGAGATATGCCGGTTGATGGTATTGAAGGTAAGGGTGGGGGAATCTTCCTTCTGCCCCTTGATCTCTCCATAAGGCACCAGCCCCAGTTTCACCAGAGCCTGGAACCCATTGCAGATCCCCAGGGCCAGCCCGTCCCTCTCCATAAGCAGCTTGGTGACCGCCTCCTTCATCTTCTCGTTCTGGAAGGCTGTGGCGAAGAACTTGGCGCTGCCATCCGGCTCATCCCCTGCCGAGAAACCTCCCGGGAACATGATGATCTGGGCCTGGCCGATAGCCTTTACAAATTCGTCCACAGACTGTCTGATATCTTCTGCGCCCAGGTTGCGGAACACTCTTGTGACCACATCCGCCCCTGCCCGCTCAAAAGCCTTCTGGCTGTCATATTCGCAGTTGGTTCCCGGGAACACCGGAATAAACACGGTAGGCCTTGCCACCTTATGCCTGCACACATAGACCTGGTCTGCCTGGTAGCAGGGACTTTCCACCGGTTCCCTGCCCTGCACGGCCCTGGTGGCGAAGACTTTTTCCAGGGGCGCGGTCCAGGCGGCAAGGGCCTCCTCCAGGGAAAGTTCCATACTGCCTGCCCCACCATATATAAAAGCAGGCTTCTCTGTAACGGTTCCGATCCTTATTGCATCATGCACTGTTGCAAATACATCATCCGCCTTGTCTGCTTCAACTTCTGCCAGGATATCCCCCAGGGCATTCTCAAAGAGAGACTCTGCCGCCACATCCGGGGCAATGGCAACTCCCAGCCTGTTGCCGAAGGCCATCTTAGACAGAGCCACTGCCACACCCCTGGCATCCAGGGCATAGGCGGAGATCACTGCACCCGCCTCCATCAGTCCATGGACCGCACCATAGAGTTCTGCCACAGCGTCATACCTGGGGATGTCATAGTCATCCTTCTTGATGCGGAAACGCACCAACACATTGCCTGGCTTCTTCAGCTCTGGTGTGACAACCTGGCCGTATTTTGCAATATCCACTGCAAAAGATACCAGGGTAGGAGGCACATCAATGTCATTGAAAGTACCCGACATGCTGTCCTTGCCACCGATAGATGGCAGTCCGAACCCGATCTGGGCGTCATAGGCCCCCAGCAGGGCCGCAAAAGGCTGACTCCAGCGGGCCGGATCCTCTGTCATCCTGCGGAAATATTCCTGGAAGGTAAACCGGATCTTCGTAAAGTCCCCGCCACATGCCACGATCTTTGCCATGGACTCCACCACCGCATAGACTGCCCCATGGTAAGGACTCCAGGAGGACAGATACGGGTCAAATCCATAGCTCATCATGGTGACGGTATCCGTCCTGCCCTTCAGCACAGGAAGCTTCGCCACCATGGCCTGTGTCTCCGTAAGCTGGTGCCTGCCACCATAAGGCATGAACACACTGGCAGCACCAATGGAGGAATCGAACATCTCCACCAGCCCCTTCTGGGAACACACATTTAAGTCGCCAAGCAGAGCAAGCCAGGCTCCCTTCACATCCCCTTCCTGCAGCTTCTCCCCCACTGCGGGTACTGCCCACTTTTCGAAATAATTGTCCTTCTCGTCCGGGATATCCACCTTCACGGCAGTCTCCTGACGGGCCCCATTGGTATCCAGGAAATCACGCCTAATGTCCACGATATTCCTGCCCCGCCATTTCAGTACCAGGCGTGGCTCACTGGTGACCACAGCCACCTCCACGGCTTCCAGGTTCTCCTGGGCAGCATATGCCAGAAACTGCTGCACATTCCCTGGATCCACCACCACAGCCATACGCTCCTGGGACTCGGAGATGGCCAGCTCCGTGCCGTCCAGACCTGCATATTTCTTCGGCACCTTGTCCAGATCCACCTGCAGGCCATCTGCCAGTTCCCCGATGGCCACAGATACACCACCTGCCCCAAAATCGTTGCATTTCTTGATAAGACGGCTGACTTCCTCCCGCCTGAACAGCCTCTGGATCTTCCGTTCTGTGGGAGCATTGCCCTTCTGGACTTCTGCACCGCAGGTTGCAATGGAGCTCTCCGTATGTACCTTGGAAGAGCCGGTGGCCCCGCCGCAACCGTCACGGCCGGTACGTCCGCCCAGAAGAATGATCACGTCCCCCGGATCGGAGGTCTCCCGGATCACGTTCCGCCTGGGAGCCGCCCCCATCACCGCCCCTATCTCCATGCGCTTTGCCACATAGCCGGGATGGTAGATCTCCTTCACAAGGCCAGTGGCCAGACCGATCTGGTTGCCATAGGAGGAATAGCCATCTGCAGCCCCCCGCACCAGTTTCTTCTGGGACAGCTTTCCCTTCAGGGTATCCGATACCGGCACTGTAGGGTCTGCCGCCCCGGTCACACGCATGGCCTGGTACACATAGCCACGGCCGGACAGGGGATCCCGGATGGCACCGCCCAGACAGGTGGCAGCACCGCCGAAAGGTTCGATCTCGGTGGGATGGTTATGGGTCTCGTTCTTGAAAAATACCAGCCACTCCTCACATTCCTTCCGGTCCCCGTAGTCCATCTCCACCGGCACGATCACGGAACAGGCATTGATCTCATCGGATTCTTCCATATCCTGGAGCTTTCCGTCCTTTTTCAGCTTCCGCATAGCCATGAGAGCCAGATCCATCAGGCAGATGAATTTGTCCTCCCTGCCCTGAAAGATCTCTTCCCTGGTATCCAGATAGCTCTGGTAGGTAGTCTCTATGGGAGAACGGTAATACCCTTCCCCGAATTCCACCTTTGTCAGCTCTGTGGAAAAGGTCGTATGGCGGCAGTGATCAGACCAGTAGGTATCCAGCACCCGGATCTCCGTCATGGAAGGATCCCGATTCTCTTCCCCCCGGAAATACTTCTGGATATGCAGGAAATCTTTGAAAGTCATTGCCAGTCCCAGAGAATCATACAGCTTCTTTAGCGCATTCTCCTCCATAGCACAGAAACCCGTGAGAATAGCCACATCCCCAGGCTCCTCATAGTCTGCAATCAAGGTCTCAGGCTTGATAAGGCCAGTCTCCCTGGAATCCACCGGATTGATGCAGTATCCCTTGATCCTGGCAAATTCCTCCTCTGTGATGTCCCCAAGAATCATATAGGTCACGGCCGTACGGATCACCGGCTCCTCATTTTCGTCCAGAAACTGCACACACTGGACAGCGGAATCCGCCCGCTGGTCAAACTGTCCCGGCAGGAACTCCACAGAAAACACCCTTGCCCCCTGCGGAACAGGAAGCTCCTCCCGGTACAGATCATCCACCGGCGGCTCGGAAAAAACAGTCCTGCAGGCCCTCTCAAACACCGTATCTGAAAGGTTCTCCACATCGTAACGGATCAGCACCCGTACCCCCTTTATCTGAATATCCAGATAGTTTTTCAGCTCCTCGTGGAGTTCTTTTGCTTTCACCGCAAAAGGCTCCTTTTTTTCCACATAGATACGTCTCACATTACCCATTTTGTTTTAACCTCCTTGCCCGCGCAGACGGGCGTTCCTTCCAGTATTTCCACTTGCACCGTTATCAAGATGCATCCTGCCGGGATGCCGTTTCTGCCTCTCTTACATGTTGTCCATCTGGTTTCACTGACACGCAGTCCTCACGCATCCAGAGACTTTAATATGTAAGCAATCTCCCGGTCCACTGTCTCCGCCGTGATCCCGATGGTCTGGGCCGAGATCTTGAGCCCCTCCAGCACGAACATGATATTCCGGGCCATGCCTTTGCAGTCCTCGCAGTAGAACTCTCCGCTCTCCACCCCGGTCTGGATCAGCATCTCCATGATCTTCACCGCAGAGTCGAACTGTATCTTCAATATATTGTCTTTTTTGGTAGGGTGGAATTCGAAGTAATATTCGTAGATGGCCTGGGTCAAGGTATTTTCCTTGCGCAGAAGTTCCTTCTTCTGCTCCTGTAGAAAAAGGATCAGGATATCTGCCGATGTAGCATCCTCCCGGATACTGCCGGAGAACACATCATCCGCTTCCTCACTCTCCAGTTTCAACACCTCCAGGAAGATCTGGCTGGTACTGTCAAAATACAGATAGAGACCGCCTCTGCTGATCTGACAGGCCTCCACGATATCTTTCATGGTAACTTTTTTAAAGCCCTTCTCCACGAAGACCTTTCTGGCTGTCTCCAGTATAAACTTTTTCTTCTGTACCGATTTCTCACCCATATCCATTCTCCTTCCCGGTCCAGGTCAGTATCCCTGCCACAGACAGCAGGGCCGGCCTCTTGCGCAGGACAGGCCTGTGAGCCCTTCTGGCAATCTTCCCGGAAAGCCTTCACAGCCGCCCGGCGCATCCCCATGGAAATCATCCCTGTAGCTCATCTTCCATTCCCAATGGCCTGTCCCAGTACTCGATAATCTTCTGCATCTGCTTCAATACCAGGTAGTAGATATCCTCCTGTAGCCCCTGGCTCCACAGATAGCCCTTCGTCCTGCCACCCAGCACGTATTTGGACAGAATCCCCCTAAGCATGTCCCATTCCCTAAGATCCGCTCCCCGAATCACTTTCCGCTCCTCATCGTGGGTCTTTATCCGGTTGCGGGTGTATATATATTGATAATTTTTATCCATCAGCGCGGATCCAGACATTTCCTTCACAAATCTCATCAAGGTGGAGTCGTATACCGGAAACTGGAAGGAATGCTCTGTAGCTTCCGGATCATGGTAATAGGTACTGCCAGTCTGTCCCGCATGTTTCTCCAGCCAGGGCAGATAACACCAGAAAGGCGCTGTCTGCTGTTTATACGCCTCCAGGAGCTGCTGCCGGTATTCCAAATTCTGATCCATAAAAAACACCACACCTTTCTGTGTATGACCGCATTTTTCCAAAACTGACACATATGTATTTTAATTTTATCATATTTTTATTAAATGTACAGTAGAAAATTATAGCCAACTTGTTGTATACTAAAAGAAAACGTTACTGTTCACTCCGTTCACAGCAACATATGTACACAAAACGCCAAATGCAGG
>CAJTOJ010000010.1:18095-113811 GCA_910577665.1 uncultured Acetatifactor sp. | reverse complement strand
ATGCTTTTTGGACTGCTGGCCAATGGCAAACTCTACTCTGTGGAAAAGAGTAGGTAATCCATAGCGAATACAGAACTTACGTTCTTTTTGGACAGTAGGTCTATTAAAGTTACCCTTCTTCCAGAAAATCTTTTTTATTTTCCTCTTGACATTTCACCAAATTGCTTCAGCCACTGTACATAGAGCCTTACCACACACTCACTGCGGCTCTCGTAGTCCCCACTGCCCAGGCGCTTACCGTTACGTTCATACAGGTAATGGACCTGCCCCAGGCCCAGAATATGCTGCCAGGACTCTTTCTCTGCCTCTGTAAGCTTTCCCTGGCTCCCCATTTCCTTTAAAGCCAGATAATCTGAAAAGGCATTGTGACGCACTTTGCTGGCAGGCTGTTTCAGCATCCGCCTGGTTATGGATTTCAAGTCACAGTCCCAGCCCTGTCTGTTAAAGATCTCTGCCACCTGCTTCCTGGCAGGGAAAGTCTGCTCCACTGAGACCTTGTACCATTCCTTGGGATACTTCATACCCTCCCCGTACTCTTCCCCGGCAAAATGAGGGATCAGGGCATAAGCAATGGCCAGCTCCTGGAGCAGGCCTGCGGGAAGATTATCCCTGGGAAAGACTTCCTGTTCCATGAGATAGACATACAGACCCCCGGCAAATTCCTCCGCATACTGCTCCTCCAGAAAAGCCTCCGTCAAGAAAAACCGTCTCCAGGTGTCGGCCACTTTCGCCTGCCTGGCATCTGTGAAAAGAGTGATAAAATCATGCAGGGCACCGGTTTCCATGCTTTTCTTCACGGCCTGCAGCTGCGCCCCGGCCAGGCGCTCCAGAAGGGATTCCCCTTCTTCCCCGGTGCCTGTCCGGGCAGTTTTCTTCTCCGCAGTCTCTTCCGGCTGGTGGATTTCTTCTCTGCCTTCTACACTTTTTCCGTTTTCTCTGCTTCCTCTGTCATCCCCGCCTTTTCTGCTTCTTTCCTCTCTCCTGTTCCCCTCGCCGCTCTTGTCTTCCCAGTCTGTTCTGCCCTTTCCTTTCCCTTCATCTGTGTACCCTGCCCCGGCTGTATGGGCATGATGGTATGTGGCATCTATTCCCACTTCCTGGATGGATCCGGCCCCAGCTGTACGGGCATGGTCCAGCGCCTGTCTGTAGGCCTGGTTCAGCTTTGCAAAATATTCCGGTTCCTCCTCCGGGTGGTGCAGCCGGGACTGGGCCGCATAAGCACTCCGGATGGCTTTCTTATCTACAGTGGGTCCTATCCCCAGAAGTCCCCATATATCACCTTACATCGTCATTCTCCTCTTGCTCCTCTTCCAAGCCAGACCGGGATGCTTCCCCATCTTCCTGGTCTTCTTCCTCTTCCTCCCAGTCATAGAAGTCCCGTCCGTCAAACAGCCTCTCCTCCCTGGTGTCCTGGGTCTCCTCCAGCATGGCCAGCCAGGCCCTGGCGTTCTCTATTGCATTTCTGACTGTTTTCTTTCTGCCGCTGCACAGTCCCTGGGTAATATAGTCTATCATGGCCCCGATATGCTCCCGCCGCTCCCCGGTGCTGTTCTCGAAATACGCCAGGAACCGGGCCAGCATCTCCTGGTTCTCAGGCTGTTCCATGGGCGGCCTCATGATCTTTTCCAGCTCTTTCGAATACCGCTCCAGCTCTTCCTCGCTTAGAGCCTGGTTGGCCAGCAGGATCTGCCTGCGCTCCCCCATCTCGTTTTCCACGGATACATGGAGGATGCCGTTGATGTCATAGGTAAACTGCACATCCACCCAGGCCTGCCCCGCCGGTTTCAAGGCCACCTCTATGGCCACCTCCCCCAGGTATACATTGTCGTCTACATAGTACTCTTCCCCCTGGTAAATCTTCACCAGGATCTCCCTCTGGTAATCGCTGGTGGTGACAAAGCGGTTTCTGCAGGAGGCAGGAAGGGTGGAATTGCGCTCAATCATGGGGCTTAGGATATTTTTGTCCTGGCCACTCCGGTTGCGGATCCCGATCCCCAGGGTGAAGGGACACACATCCGTCAGCAGCATGTCCCGGATCTCCTCCCCACGCCTGCGGATTCCGGCATAGATTCCCGCTCCCAGGGCCACCACCCGGTCTGTCTCGTCCAGCACCACAGGTTCTTTTCCCAGAAGCTCCGAAAGGAACCGCTTCACCACCCCCAGCCTGGAGGAACCGCCCACCATGACCAGGTCATCTATCTGGGATACCCTGGAATCCGCATCCTCCAGAAGGTGCAGGAAGAGCTGCTTCATCTTCCCGAAAAGGGGCATACAGATTTCAAAGAGAATATCCTCGTTAAGCTGCGCCCTACACACCCTTCCTCCCACTGTCAGCCCCATATCTGCCTGCCCTGAAGCGGACAGGGCACATTTGGACTGCTCTGCCAGATTCCGGATGCGGGCCAGCTCTTCCAATGACAGCTTCTCCTCCACGAGACCGTTCACTTTACAGAAATGGGACTGGATGGCCCTGTCGATGTCATCCCCGCCCAGATGATTGTCCCCGGCCACAGCCACAATCTCTATCACATTGTCAAAACATTCCACATAGGACAGATCCAGGGTCCCGCCCCCGAAATCGAAGACAATCAGCGTCCGGTCCTCCTCTCCCACGGCCATACGGTAGGCCAGGGCAGCCGCCGATGGCTCATTGATCAAGCGTTCCACCCTGAGCCCTGCCACCTGGGCTGCCTTCTTGGTATCGCTCCTCTGCTTATCGTTAAAATAGGCAGGAACCGTCACGATAGCCTCCTCAACCTCCTCCTGCAACACCCTTTCCGCGTTTCGCTTCAACCGCTCCAGTACCATGGCTGACAGCTCCATGGGGGTATACATCCTGCTGCCCAGTCTGTACTCCTTTGCCGTGCCCATGAAGCATTTGAAGGAAGCCACTGTGTCACCGGGATTGGTCAGGAGCCGCTCCTTGGCAGCAGCCCCCACCAGGAAGCCCTCCCCTTCCACATATCCCACTGCACTGGGAAACAGTACATTCCCGTCTTCACCTGGAATCAGTTCCAGCCTGCCGTCCCTCCAGCAGGCCGCCAGGCTGTTCGTTGTCCCAAGGTCTATACCGATGATTGCCATATTAACACCTCCGTTTATACTTCATGCATCTCCAGATCCCTAAAAAACCGCCGCTATGGTGTTACCCATAATCGGCGGTCTGCATAATGGAAGGCTTCCCGTCCATTTTGTTCACAACTCTCATGTATAGATTTCACAAATTGCAATCCAGATTCTATATTAAGCATAACATTAATATACCTTTTTTTCAAGCAAAGTTTCCTTCATGTATTGCACTTACCTTTTGGCATTGACCCCAAACAGGAACAGTGCTAAAATACGGGAAAGAGCGTGTCGTGCTCCCACACAGAATATCATCCAGAAGCAGAAACCATAAAACCATACAAATCGTAACAGTTCAGACAGGACGCTGAACTGTTACGAGAATGCACACAAAACGCGAAAAGAATGCGTTTTGGCGCCCACAAGTCTCGCAAAATTGCACAGAGCGCAATTTTGACTTCGCGAGAGGGGCTGTCTGAACTGTTACTACAAATCTATATATAGCAGGAGGATAACAACCATGAAACCCTTGAGAAAGACATCTGTTCCGGTATCCCTTCTGCCTGTCAGGAAGAAGTATCCTGTAAACAGGAAAGGCATCTGCCTTTTCCTGGCTGTATTGTCTCTGCTGGCTTGTTTTCTCTCAGGCTGCGCTGTCCGGGGTGGAAGTAGCAGGTCCTTATACGCACATGGACTTGATGTGATCGGACTAATGGAAGAGATGGTGAAGAACAGCAGCTACGGAGAAATGTTCGGCATGGCATCGGGCGAAGTGGAAACACTCCGGGTGGAACTGGCCGCTGGTGATTATACCACTCCCCAGGCAGTATACGAAATCACCGTTCCCGACACGGGTAAATTGCTGGCACTTCTGGGAGAAAACAATCCCCTGGACAGCTTCTCCGATTCCCTTCGGACCTTCTTAAATAGCAGGGCTGCCTCCTCCCTGGCAAACCAGTTGAATGCCAGACAGGGATCCGCTGCCCTGGCCACTGCCTCTGTCTATATGGCATCCAAAACCTTTGTAAGCAGCAGTCTGGATCACAACACCCTGTACCTGTACACCTTCCAGAAGGGGCATTCTGTGATGGTGTCTTTTGTGGCCGGGGAAGACCATTCCGTGACAGCCACAGGAGTCTTCCTTATGGCGGAAGATTTCTCCTCCTCTTCCGTGGAACAGCTGGGTGAATTGCTGAAAGGTATCGGCATCACCGGAGCCATCAAAGAAGTAGAAAAAGCTCCGTGATATTCCGGAGTCTTTTCTACTTCCTTTTTCTCTCTATTATAAAGGAGCCGGTTCTGATTTCACATTTCCAGAAGTGACAGGTATTCCCAGTTAATTCTCATCCAGCATAAGCTGCACTCTTTTCTGGATCTTATTCACTGTCCCCTCCAATGACGCACCTTTTGCAAAATACATCTCTGCCTCCTCCATTACAATCGCCCGGACAGGATCATCTACTGCTCCATAGGTAGTGTCCGGAACAAGGTAATCCAGCATACTCCATATTTTCTGACATGCCTTTTCATATGCCTCCGTTGATTCCGAAAATTCCGATAACCCACCGGAAAATCCCAGAAGTGTCCCGGTACGCTCATTCCATGAAAAAGCCGGCTCTTCATACCTGTCTGCCAGGTACCTCTCAAAGCAGTCTTTCCTGGAAGGAAATGCCCATGTCACCGCCTCCTGGGTCTCCTCTGATACCAGATATTCCAGAAAGTCCCATGCCCCTTCTTTATTTTCCGACCTGCTGTTCATGGCAAACATGCCTTCATTGCACAATGCATATTCTGCTCCCTCCATTCCCGGATATCCCACGAGCCTTTCCGCATAATCCTCATCCAGCCATGATACTGCATTCACAGCATTACGTATACTTACACTGTCATACAGCCACTCTTCTTCCCCTTCATATACGGCAACAGAATTTGGCTCAGACTTCCCATAGGTTCCCATCCGGCTGCATTCCTCCAGAATCTGATGGAACTCGTCACTGTCAAAATTGCACGTCTTACTCTCATAATCCACAAAGACATCCCCATAACGTATTCCCATACAAGTCTCAAAGACACTGCCCGGCCTCTGCACCATAAATACATGTTTTCCCTCCCCCATTTCCAGAAACTTCCATACTGTCCACTCGTTTTCCGGCACGATCACCCCGTCAGCCTCCTGCCTTACCCGTAGGCTGTCAATGAAAAAACACGGCATCACAGCCACATTCTTTCCACTTATGATGCATGCTTCCCTGGCCGGCTCCAGAATGTCCTCCCAGTCCACCAATATACTGGCCTCATAGTAAGGCGTCAGATCCTCAAGCGCCCCCATCTGTACCAGCCCCTTTCCATACAGGCCATTCAACACAATCAAGTCTGATGCTTCTCCTTTTAAAAGTTTCCTCTCCAGTTCCGTATCGTCTGCCTCCTGTACGTATTCTATCCGATATTCCTTACTCTGCCTGTTATACCGTCTTACCAGATATCGAAGCCTGTCATTCAGGTACCAGAAGGACATCGTGACAGTCTGCTTCCCCGGATACTCCCGTACCTCTCTGGAACTCACTACTGCAAATGTCAGAATCTCCCGTTCCCAGTAAAAACGGTCAGTTTGTTCCAGACACAACAATACCATCCCCTGTTCTTCTCCTGCGATCCTGTCTATCTGGTTCCCATCCACCTGTACATATGCGTCATCCCATCCCCACAGATATACTGCCTCCCCTGTCTCCGGTACATATCGCCACAGCCCATCCCCTGTCCGCAGATACAGCCCATCCTCATATCCGTCATACACTCCAAGCGGAACCACTGGCGCCGTATATACATCTGCTTCCTTTCCTTTTCCCAGTTCCATAAATTTTGATTCCACACCAGTGGCACAGTATCCATATACCTTATTCCCTTTCCCGATAACAACCCTGTCCAGACTATCCAGACCCGGCGTATATACTTCATCCAGCCTGCCTCCAGCCCCGAAGGAAAAGACAGTTCCGCCAGTCCCGGATGTGTAGAGGAACACTCTCCCGTCCTCTGTCACCGTCCCCTGTTCAAGATGCATCCCCTTGCCAGATAATTCTTCCGGAGTATACACCGTCTGCCATTGCAATCTCCCATCCGTTCCGTATTTCTCCAGGTAATAATTGCAGTCTGCCCCCTGTTCTCCTTGAGAGGGACCCAGGAACATATAGCAGTTTCCTTCTTTGTCAGCAAGCATTTCAATGACAAATAGCTCCTCCATGCTTTTTTCCAGAACAATATAGTCCTTCTCCTGGCTGCCATCGGAAATATGGTATCTGGCAATGTGGCAATAACATTCCCCATCTCCCCCATGCTCCACCGGCTGCGTATAGTAAAAGTATTCTCCGTTTAAACAATATTCCTGGTCTGCATAGTAGGTGAACAGGGGAATGTCCGGCAAAAAATAAGAAAAATCCGCCACAGCAATCATGCCATCCGTACCTTCCCCTGACCCTGCTTCTCCTTCCATACCCTGCCGGGTACCTTCCCCCTCTTCCGTCCCGTTCACAGCCCCGTCAAAAGCAGGCTCCGATTGATTTCGAAGCCCGCAGGAAGAAAGTACGGAAAGCATCACCAGGCATGCCAAAGTAAAATTTTTTTTTGATGGCTGTCTACATTTCATGATATCTTCCCCTTAATTGTATATCTGTAATAGCTACGTCACACACTCTGTTTAAATACGATCCTTGTGCACTTCCACTTTATATTCTGCAGTATGTCCCTGCACATTGGATCTGCCACAGCCCGGGCACGAAATCACATAATCATTCACATATGTGGCATTAAAAACGTAGCACGTACCGGAATTATGGTTTGGATCTGTACATTTCCTAATCGGTTCGCTTTCCACACTTACCAGCCTGGGAACTTCCGTCACATATACTGCCGTACCACAATGATGGCATACCCATGTCCTTGCAGAAGCTGCTGTTTCAACCTGTGCCGCTTCCACAGGCATCACTGCCTGTGTCCCTATCACCAATGCTATTACCATGGAAAAAACAAAATTCACTATTCTTTTCTTCATTGTACGTCTCCTTTCACAATGGTATATCACCTTAAGCATATGCCCTCTTTCCACCTTATGGACATTTATCAACTCATACCACATCTTCCTTCGTGCTGACTGGCCATTTTCATGAGCTTTCTTCCTATCACTTAACATACCATACATGATCATTCGGAACAATCCTTCTTCCGCAATCTATGGCAGAATCAGCCAGAGTTCTCAATCCCCTGACTATCTATGAAGGATATGCTGCTCATGCAAGGTTCCTGGCATGCACTGCCTAACCTGTACAATGGAACCCCCCCTCTCCTTTAAGGTCTCATCCTATTGACCTCTATTATCATGATAGCAATTCCCCCATATAAACACAAGGGACAGATGGGTTGAAAATATCAACCCATCTGTCCCTTGCGTCATGCTTCCCATTCCTTTATACTAAACTCCCATGCAGCCAGCCGCACCACCATACCTGAAAGTCTGGGAGTTTAGGTGATGCACACAAAATGAGCAAGAGAAGCTCATTTTGGCGCACAGCTGTCTCGGTTTTTGCGCATAGGAAGCACAAAAACACTTCGCGGTACCAGACTTTTATAGTAAATTATATACGCCTGGCGATGCACCACCAGGGCATGAAAGTCGATTGCTTATACAAGGAGGCACATGCCATATGTCGCACAACAAAATTAAAAATGCCTTTTTATCTGCCGTGAACTCCGTCATTGCAGACCCGAACCAATTTGCTGTCAATCCGGAAAAAAATTTATTCAAAGCAGGCATTCGCCAATATGCTTAAGTCAATCAGAGATTGTCTTTGCAAGTCTCCATACTCATTCCACATCATATCCGTTTTTTCGATGTTTACAAATTGAATGCCTACACCAACACTTGACAATTATTTGCAATGATGTTACGTTTAAAAACGAAGGAAAAAAGAGGCCCCGGGCCTTTCAAGGCCTGGAAGTCTGAAAGTAAACTTCCGAAATATGGAATGGATGCCGCAAAAAGGTGTGTAAGCACCCTTCTTGAAACAGGCATGGGGTGTAAACATGGACAAATTACTGATAAGCCAAAAAAAATATGGCTTCAAGGACTTTTTAAGGATCCCTTTCACAGTCTGCCCGGTATACGCGGGGATCAAGACGCTCAATCAGATACTGGTGTCTGTCCTGCCGTCACTACAGGTGTTAGCCACGGCGGCCTTTATCGACACCGCCCTGGGCATCTTCTCCGGAAAAACCGGACAGTCGGCCATCTTCCCGCCCCTGTTGTGCCTGGTCGCCATTGTGACCTACAACAACCTGAACTGGCAGCTGATGAGCTACATAAACCTGAAAATGCAAATGCGACTGGAATTCGCATATCGCACCAGAATTGCCGAGAAGCGGGCCGCGCTGGAATACCGGCATGTGGAGGACAATGACACCTGGGAGCTGGTCAACCGGGTGTGTAGTGACCCTGTGGGGAGGCTGACCGGCGGCTTCAACAATATTCTCGGCACAGCGAACATCATCCTGCGGGTGGGCTCCCTGCTTGCCATACTGATGGCCCAGGTGTGGTGGGCCGGACTGGCTATTGTGGTCATCTCCGTTCCCCTGTTCCGGTTGGCTATAAAGGGTGGACAGCAGATCTACGAAGAAAATAAGGAAGCAGAGAAGCACTTGCGCAGGGCAAACTACCTGAAGGGTGTGTTACAGGGACGGGAAAGTGTAGAAGAACGGGCGCTTTTCGGTTATACGGAAAAGGTGAACCAACAGTGGCTGGAAAGATATGAAGCCGCCCGGAAAATTTCCGTGGGAGTGAGCGCCAGGTTCTTCGTGCGCCTGAAAGGTTCCAGCCTGATCACGGTGCTGCTCTCCCTGCTGATCATCAGTGTGCTTCTGTTTCCGCTGACGAAAGGCATCATCACCCCGGGTATGTTCATGGGGCTCATCACCTCCACCCTGAACCTGATCCAGATGATGTCCTGGGAGCTGTCCGACACCATGAACCAGATCGCCCAGAACCTGGAATACTGCAAGGATCTGACTGCCTTCTGCGCCTTGTCTGAAACCCCCGGAGCACTGGATGTGCCTGGCACCGGAGACACATTTGAAAGCCTGGAATTCCGCCAGGTATCTTTCCGGTATCCGGGCACGGAAAAGGACATCTTAAAAGATTTCAGCCTTCGCCTGGAAAGCGGCAGGCATTATGCCTTCGTGGGCATTAACGGAGCCGGAAAAACCACGCTGACAAAGCTCCTGACCGGTCTGTATGATAATTATGAAGGGGAGATCCTGCTAAACGGCAGGGAACTGAAGACCTTCAGCCAGGCACAGCTGAAAGCATTCTTCTCTGTGGTCTATCAGGATTTCGCCAGGTATCAGATATCCCTGGAGGATAATATCGCGCTGGGAAACGTGCTCCAAAGAGACCAGACAAAGATCCGGGAAGCCGCGGAGGCAATAGGCCTCGGCCAGGCGATTGCTGACCTGCCCCAGGGCATGGAGACCCCTTTGGGAAAGATAAAGGAACAGGGCGTGGATCTCTCCGGAGGCCAGTGGCAGCGTCTGGCCATCGCCAGAGCCCTGTATAACCCGGCAGCGGTACAGATTCTGGATGAGCCCACGGCGGCGCTGGATCCGGTGGCAGAAAGCGGCATCTATGAAATGTTCGGCAGAATCAGTGCCGGAAAATCCACGATCTTCATCACCCACAGACTGGGCGCCGCCCGTCTGGCAGATGAGATTATTGTGGTGGACGATGGAAAAGTAGCTGAGAAGGGAAATCATGAAAACCTGCTCTCTCAAAAGGGCATTTATGCCTCTATGTATGAAGCGCAAAGGAGCTGGTATCAATGAAAAAGCAGAGCAAGATGAAAAACAAGAAAACCATGACAGGGGCTTTCGGAAAACTCCTGCCAGTGATGATAAAGGCGGCACCCTTTCTGTTTCTGGTAAACATACTTCTGGGCTTTTTCCATGGCATCTCCTTCGGCGTGGAAACCATGATGCAGCAGCACTTTTTCGACAGCGCGGTGGATGCAGCCAGGGGAAAGACCGGGATTTCCCAGGCCTTTCTTGCGCTGGCGTTCCTGGGCATTGCCAATGTGGCCTGTCAAGTGCTGAACGGTGCCGCTAATTTTCTGCCAGGCGTGGTGGACGGAAAGGCCGGCGCCCATCTGTCCATAGCCATCCAGAAGAAAATCGCCCGGCTGGATCCAGCTGTCTTTGAGGACACGGAAAAACTGGATGACATCAACAAGGCAGAACAGGGGAAAAACAGTGCTTTCTGGTATGTCTATAATGTGCTTGCTATTCTGACTTTTTATATTCCCTATTTCGTTTTCATGGGCTGGTATCTCTTTTCCCTGAAACCGATTCTGGCCAGCGCCATTGTCATCATCTTCCTTCCCACCGCCCTGGCGCAGCTGCTCCGCGTGAAAGTCTTTTCCCATCTGGAAGACGCCTCGGCTCCGGTCCGCAGGGAATATGAATACTATGAGACCTGTATGGCGGGCCGGGAATATTTCAAGGAGACCCGCATTCTGGGAAGTTTCTCCTACTTCAAAAAGCTGTATCAGGAGAGCCTTATCTCCCTACAGAAGCTGAAGTTCAAGGCTACCATGAGATCGAACCTGTTCGAGCTTGCCATGCGCACCGTCACAGTGGGAGGCTACTGCACCATTCTCTGGATGCTGTATGACGCCCTGATGAAACAGGAGGTAACGGTGGGGGCTTTCGCAGCGGTCTTCAATTCCATAGGCATGCTGTACAACGTCATGGAAGAGGTCATCTGCCGCCATATAGGAGAGATGGCCGCGAATGCGGGTTCCATCCGCAATTACCTGAATTTCCTGGCCATGGAGGAACGAATCGGACAGCGCCAGGATGCGCCAGACTGGGGGGATATCGTGCTGGAAAATGTAAGCTTCTCCTACCCGGCTGGAAAAAAGGAGGATGGAACCACAGAACCTGTGAAATATGCTGTAAAAAACGTGAGCCTGACACTACATAAGGGAGAGACCCTGGCAGTGGTAGGGGAAAATGGTTCCGGAAAATCCACCCTGATCCGCCTGATGGCCGGACTCTACCTGCCTGGGGAGGGCACGGTAAAGAAAAATGGCATAGACACCAGGGAGCTTGCCATGGCCGCCCTCACCGGCAAGACCTCCGCGGTATTCCAGAAATTCCAGCGCTATCAGATGACCCTGGCCGAAAATATCGTCATCGGCGATCCCGGAGAGGACTGGGGAAAGAACCATCTAGACAGTGTATGCGCCATGGCGGGAACAGATCCCGATGCATTTCCCAAGGGGTATGATACCATGCTTTCCCGGGAATTTGACGGCATTGACCTGTCCGGAGGCCAGTGGCAGCGCGTTGCAATTGCCAGGGGATTCTTTCGAAGCCATGACTTGATCATTCTGGACGAACCCACGGCTGCCATCGACCCATATGAGGAAACAAGGATTTATAATCGTTTTGCCGAAATCGCCCGGGATAAGTCTGCTGTCATCGTGACCCACCGCCTGGGTTCTGTGAGGCTGGCGGACCGTATTCTGGTCATGAAAGACGGGGAGGCAGTGCAGCTTGGCACCCACGAGGAGCTGCTCACCCAGGAGGGGGAATACAAAAGACTCTATGAGGCACAGGAGCAGTGGTATAAATCGTAAACGGGAGGACGGTCTCCTCCCCGAATTTGTACCTTCTGCTCACATATTCTCCTGCACCAGGGTGCTCACCCTGCCCTGGATGATCTTCGTCACCTCTTCTAAGGGCTTGCTCCCGTCCAGGTAACTGCCTGCCTCCTCGGCAATGATGTCCATCACAGCCGTCTCCAGGCCATCCTCCGGGGAGAAATCCGCCTGGGATATCAGTTCCAGCAGACCATCCACCTCCTCCTTCGTAGCATATTCATAAGATTCCCACACATATTCCCCGTGCAGGTTCCAAAAGCCTGTTGTCCATTTTGGCAGCATGATAGGATTCCCCGCCTTATCCAGGGATATTTCATCGCCAATCTTTACATACCGGGGTGTCATGGCATCCTCCAGCACTTCCTCCAGAAGATCCCTGCGGGTGGGCATATTTGCATAAGCCCCACAATCTGCTTCCTGGTGGCACAGGAAATACTCGATAAACTGCCAGGCCCCTTCCTTGTGCCGGGATTTCGATATGATACCCACCGCCCGGAATGCCCCTGCCTGATACCTGGGACTGCCATCCGGGGACGGATATCCCATGGATATCATGTCATCGCCCAGACGTGATACATTTCCCATGTAGTCCACAATGTTACGCACCATTCCCCGGAAAATCAGCGGATTCTCCACTTCCGCAATGATGGAGGGATCCGTCAGGTTCCCGCAGCTTTCTTCCAGCCATAGCAACAGGCTGCGGAATTCCTCAGTGTCCAGGTGGCACACCCCGTTGTCCCTGTCTATAAAGGTATCCATGATGTAATCCCCACACAGGTTCTTGAGATTCCAGAGAATATAATTGCCGTTCAGCTTCCTGTGGGGGTATTGCTCTGTCAGTGCCATGATATCCTCCAGGCTCCAGCCAGCCTGTGTTCCTGCCGCCGGCCTGTCTGCCACCAGGGTATGGCAGACGAACTCTGAAGGAATCCCCACCAGCCTTCCCTCTATGGTATAGCCTTCCAGGGGGGCAGCCAGGAAATCCTCCCGATCCAGCATACTGCTTTCTACCAGGTAAGGATCCAGATCCTCCAGTATCTGCTTTCCACCATATTTTCTGACATTCAACGGCAACAGAACCAGCATATCCGGCGGGTCAGAAGAGACCAGCTTCGCATCCAGCCAGTCCTCATCCTCATACAGTTGCACAGTAATGTGATACCTGTCACTTTCCCTGTTGAACCGGATCACTGCATCCTCCAGGTCAGCATCCAGGCTATCCCAACAGGCCATAACCAGTTCCTCCCTCTCCGGCAGCTCCTCCACTCTCCTCCTGTCCAGCAGATAGAACTCATTCCTGGAACTGTTATTTTTATATATCTGATAGGATGTGAGCAGCTTTTCCCCCGGGAGCCACAGCACTTCGCTGGCTGCCCGTCCCAGGTTGCTGTCCCCCCAGCGCAGCAGTTCCTGCCAGGCATCCTCCCTGGCACTGTAGCGATACAGGATACCATCTGTGCTACTGTACATCACCCCCTGGCGGGAACCATAGAAATCGAAACCAACACTTCTGCCTTCTGTCTCCAGACCATTCAAGGAACAACTCCGGAGACTGTAGGTGCTGCCGTCTTCCACCAGCTCGTACAGGCTCCTGCGTCCCGCTGAAACCAGGTAATAGACCCTGCCGTCCTCCCCTTCCATCAGCTTCTCCGTCCCCCAGTCCATGCCGGGACGTATGCCGCTGATATCCGCTGCACTGACAATTGTTCCCTCCTGATCCACCACCAGGATGGCATCACCCATCATCAGGAACAGCCGGTTCCCGCTGCCCACCACCAGGGAACCGGGGTTGATGGCCCCGCCGGTGTATACGGCACTCCTGCCTTCCAGGGAAAGGCAGTAATCCTGGCTGCCGTCCTCCCGGTACCGGGTCAGTGTCCCGCCTTTCAGTTCTGTATTACCGGAATCCAATATGTCCATCACAGGACTGTAATAGTATACATTTCCTCCTGCGTCCACTGTGTAGTCATACATTCCCTTCCCGCCTGGCACTTTCTCTCCCCTGGTTCCTTCCGGACTGCCATCTTCCCCCAGAGGGATCCGGTACAGGACACCCTCATCCATGTAATACAGCCCACTGTCACTGTTCTTCACATCCTGCCCCCAGTGCTCTGTACCAGCAAGCTGTTCTGCCACATACACATAGCCGTCAATTCCACGTTCCCGCTCTTCCTTTCCGCAGGCAGGCAGGGAAAGCAGTGCTGCCAGCAGAAGGCACAGGATACCATTTCGATATCCCCACTTTTTCATAAAAACTACTCCTCTGATGTTTTCTAAAATCAGAATACAACTATTCGACCTGGGACAAGTCCCAGGCCGAATATACGCAACCAAGCCACCTGGCATTAAGCAGCCTTTTTACCACGGTGTATTGTGGCGTCCTGTCGTATTGTAATTGCATATGATCCGAATTTCCGGACCACCGCCGCAAGTTCCACATTTCAGTTTGAATGCATGTTCATCCTCGCCTCGGTGTCCTTGGTCATAAGCGTCAGACCAACTATGGGTTCCCTGGTTTTCCCCTGTCCTTATAACGTTTACTTTTCCACAGGTAGGATAATCCTGGCAATATTTTACCACTCTATAAGACTGTTTGTGATAAGTATCGTTTGCATACCAGTATCCACTTGTCGCCTCTGTTTGTTCCGATCCCCAGACACACACATGGCCCGCCCTCTCTTTCGCACTCACAGGCACCACGCTCGCCAACACAGATGCCGCACACACCAGCGCCACAACGATTCTCTTCATCTTCATAAAAATATTCTCCCTTCTTTTGTTCCCGTCCAAGCCTGTCCTTCCCATCTATTGTCTCCCTCAGTCAAAAGGCGGAAAACCACTTTGACGGATTCCTGTCACACAGATGGCTGCCCCACCCTGTGACTATCTTCCAAATCCTGTTGCATCTCCCTTTGTGCTGACTGGCAGTTTCTATGAGCTTTCTTCCTATTTTCTTAGCATACCATACATTATCATCTGGGACAATCCTCCCTTATGCAATATATGCTACAACCGAGGCAAACAACTATAGCAATACAATTGAAATTCCCAGTCTTTCAGTTGTATCTTCAAAAAATATCACTGCTCCTGCAAGGCCCTCCAGTCAGCACTGATGTACTACCTTTACCTGTACAATGGAACCACCCCTTTCCCTTGAAACACCTACTTATTAGCCTTCTATTATCATGATAGCAATTTCCCCATATACACACAAGGGACAGATGGGTTGAAAATATCAACCCATCTGTCCCTTGCGTCATGCTTCCCATTCATTTATACTAAACTATATATACCTGGTGATGCACCACCAGGGCATGAAAGTCGATTGCTCCGCACTGCGGGCCGGTGCCGTTACTGTTTACTCCGTTCACGGCAGCACGAATGAACAGTAACCCGGCACCTACTCTATTACACAGGAGGATACCAATATGAAACGAAATCTTGTAAAACACCTTCTTTCTTTCGCTGCTGCCATGACTCTATGTACAGCCATTCTCCTGGGATCCCCCTCTGGCGGGATCTTCCTTCCGGGTGAACCAGGTGGCAGTCCTACGGTTCTGGGAGAAGAGCCTCAGAACCCTGCAAAGGAAGAGAAACCCGGACAGGAAAAGGGGCAGGAACCTGGAATTGCACCCCTGGATGACCGTCCCCCAAATAGAGATGTAAAAAAGTAACCCCATGTGTTATGCTGGCTGCCCCAGTGAGATTTCCTGGCCAGCCAGCACAGCAGATCATATGTCTTCGCTCATCTGCTTCTTTTCACTCAACTGTCTTAGCTTTTCCTCAAGGAAGGATTCATCGTGTGTCTGTCTGCCCAGCCTGCAAAACCAGATACAGTCTGTCAGTTCTTCCTCCCCATCCAGTTCCCTGTCCGTAGGAATCCCCCTCTTTTTCCGCTGTTCATGATTCCACCAGCGACAATACAAGCCATCTGCAATGGACGTCAGCCTGCGGGAGTACAAATCTTCCTCTATCTTTTTGTCATTATACCAGTCTGACCTGTCATACTCCCCAAGGTTCCCAAGTTCACTGGCCACGTATCCCATGACCAGCCCATATACCATACTCATGGTTCCCAGCAGTTCCCCTTCTGCCACAGGACGGTACATTTCCTCAAAACGCTCCAGACAGATCCGGAATTCCTCCCTTTCTTTGTCCATGCCCTGCATCAGATTCTGAATACAGGCCTGTTCCTCATGGGACAGATGTTTCTCCCCCTCCTGTAGGAAGGCCTGGAAAGGCAGGGTCAGTTCCAGTGCCTCCTGCATCCGCCTGCAGTATGTCTCCCTGTTTATCTTCTGTAGTTCCTCTTGTATATTCACCTCCTGCCGCATCAATGTCTGTCTGTTCCACTTCATGTCCACGGATACCATGTTTTTCACCTGGGCCAGGACAGCCTCTGCCTTCTCTGCCTCACGGTTATTGACATACTGCCCCAGCCTTGTCATCAGGTGCCTGGCTTCCTGGCTCTCAGTGATCAGTTCCGTGCGTGTCAATGTCCCGGCTAGACCCAGACGACGGAACAGTTCTTCCACCTCCCATCTGTGAGGATTGCTTTTCCTGTTCTCCAGGCGCTCCAGTGTCTTCTTGTCACAGATCCCTTCCCGCAGCTCCTTCCTGCTCATGCCCAGCATCCTGCGCCGGATGCGGATTACATCATTGCTACAGAACACGCCTTTTTCCATGTACAGATAACAATAGGAAGATGTCTCCCTGGGTACCTGGTACTGGGCATATACGTTCTCCAGGGCCTTCTTCCACGCTGCGTTTTCCTGGCTCAGACAGACAAGCTCCCCAGATATTCCCCCTTCTCTATCTTCCGCTGCTTTCCCCAGGATCCTTCCCAGATAGTGCTCCCGCAGATCCAAAAGTTCCCACAGGTAATACATCCGGTTCCCTTCCCGCAGGATCTCCACCCCGTGATTGCACAATTCCAGGAGGGTTTCTTCCGGCAACCCATCCCCTGGCACGCTGCACCGGCACAGGAGATACACGGCCTTGGGATAGATCTTGGCCAGTCCCAGAGCATCTGCCCCAGACGCCTCTATATAAGATATAACCTCCCTATAATGCTCCGGCCTGGAACCACCCTCCCGGACCTGCTCTGCCTCCAGCACCAGGTTCAGCTCCTTGAAGGAGAATACCCGGCCCGCCAGGGGCTTTTCCCACAGTCCCGGCATCGTCAGTCCCACTGCGGTCTCCAGAAGGGTGTGCAGTTCCTCCCTGTCTGCCCCTTCCTGGCCGCGGACCTGGGCCAGCATACTGAGATAAAACTGGTATTCCAGCCTGTCTGCCACCTTCCTGCTGCCAGCGGCATCTCCCACATAGCGGCTGTGGTAATCCGCAAGCAACTGCTTCGCCCCTTCCGTCTTCCCACGCTGGATACGGTACAGGATCCGCTGCCGCATCTCCCAGTGGTCGTAATCCTTGTAGTTCAGATAATGCTCATAGTCCTCTGCCCCTGCCCCCAGCCTCTCCAGCAGGGCATCCTGTAGCAGCTTGGATACTGCCTTCTCCCCCCGCTCATACCGGGAAAGCTGCTGTGCTGTACACAGTCCCTCACAGACCTGTTCCAGGGCATATCCCTTCTTCTCCCGCAGGTCACTGATGTAGATGCCTAAATCTTCCCTGGCCTTCCTGTCCCCCATTGCTTCCCCTCCCTGTACCTTGCATTCTTACACCTGCCAGGATTCAAAAGCTTTTATCCGTAGAATCATATAGCAAAATTATATTTTATTTTGCAATAAATGTCAATTATAATTCGACAGGCTTTGACATTCCAAGCAACATCTGCCATAAGGGCCTTTACGGCCTGGATTATGAGAAAAATATTTACCGCCATACGCCAGGGTAAGCTGGAGCCTATTCTCCGAGCCTATTATCAGGAAACTCTTTCATTCTCATTTATCGGGTAGAGGGAACCATCCAGAACGGATGTCCGAAAAGGCCCAGGCAAATGGGCCGCCGGATCAGACTGGCTCTGACAAGCCGTCTGATGGTGTGGTGTGGCAGGGAGCGTCCACATATTGCCCCAGGAAGGCAAAGATCCTGTCCCAGTATGTCACAGGTTCTGCCATCTTGGATTCCCCATGGCCTGCGTTCTCCACCACAAAGCATTCCTTGGGACAGACTGCCGCCTCATACAGGGGCTGCAGCATCCTAAAGGGCACAAAGGTATCTTTTTTGCCGTGGATGAACAGCATAGGGATGCGGCATTTCGCCACCTGCTTCAAGGCGCTGGCCTGCCACAGGCTGTAGCCTGCCTTCACCCTGGTATACAGTTCCGTTACATGCAGCAGTGGAAACGCAGGCAGGTGGAACAGCATCTTCAACTGGTAATGGAACTCGTCCCATGCGGAGGTAAATCCACAATCCTCCACAATGGCACATACCTGGGCGGGCAGTTCCTCCCCCGATGCCATCATCACCGTGGCGCCGCCCATGGATACTCCCAGCAGTACAACCTGTCCGGCCTGCTCTTTCCACACCAGGTACTGGGCCCAGCGGACGATATCACGCCTGTCCGGCCAGCCCATGCCAATGTAATCTCCCTCGCTCTTCCCATGACCCCTGGCATCCGGCATCAGCACCTGGTAGCCTCTGTCATGGAACCGGCGGGCAAAATCTGCCATATCCTCGGCACGGCCCGTATAGCCGTGGCACAGGATCACCCAGGGATCCCCTGGCTGCCCCTTTAGCAGAAGTCCTCTCAGACACAGTCCGTCCTCAGAAAAGAGCAGTCTCTCCTCCGTTGGCTGTTCCTTCAGCCATACTCTGTCCCGATCCAGGGTAGAATGGGCCACTCCGGTACCCTGGTTATGGGGTGCGGCAAAAATCTTCGATTTATCCATCTTCTGGGTCAGGCAGAGCCGGTAGAAGAATCCACCTGCGCCCCATACCGCGCCCATGGCTGCCACAGCAGAAAGGCCTGCCGCAGCCAGAATGGCTTTGGAACCGAAACCGGAACGGGACGGACTGTCCGTATCCCTATATGCCGCATGGAATAAATTCGTTTTCTTCTCTCTCACAGATATCCCCGCCTTTCTGCCCAGATTGCAGCGAAACGTCTACTGCTGAAACAACACAAAATAGTCCCCATACACCCTGCCATCGTGCCCGCCCACCAGCTTTTCCTCCGATGCCGCGAAGCCCAGGTTCTCCACTGCCTGCTGCATTCCTTATCCACCACCGCCCATCGCACGAAATACCCGGCTCGGTAGAACCATAGCCTGAACTCGATGGCCTGGCGCACCCGCCGCTTCCACAAGCCTAAGGATAAAATCCTTATTTTCAATCACCGGACACTTCTCTCCTGCCAACGGGAACACCTTATTCTACCACAATGCCCCCCATACTTCCATAGACTTTTCTCTTTTTCCTGTAGGACTGGCATATCGCAAGTTACTTTTCCCTGCTCCCTTGCACATAGCGGCATGCTGTACATAAAATGCATTCACATCATAGCGGTAACACGTTCCGCCGAAGCATCCTGTACGCCATCATGACATAGATCCCATAGATCAAAAAGAATATCCCCAATGCCACAGCAGCCAGAGTCCCGGGCCGGTTGGCTCCCATCATGATCCCCGGCTCTACCAGACTCCCCAGATTCAGGATAAAGGAGACGCTAATCAAGACCGGAGGCAAAACCGGCTGTGCTGCATAGATGGCGAACTGTGTCCGCAACGTCCCAGCCATCTCCCCCCTATCCATCCCAAGCTTCTGTAACAGCAAAAACTGTTTCCTGTAACGCCCCATCTCTGCAAGCTGCTGGATAGTGAGGATAGTGGCGGCAGTCATCGCCAGCACCAGGGCCAGGAAATACAGGGGAAACACCGTCATAGCCGTCATGGAAGCCGCCTCCTCCTCTTCCTCTGATCTGGCCTTCAGCGTGTCGTAATCCATCCGGTCCGGCCCATTGCGGATGGCCCGCAGGGCGGCAAACTGTTCCTTCGTCACCGGCTGTGTTGTCATGGCCGCATAAATGCGGTGACTCACTGACTGGGCTTCGGCCAGTTCATCGGGCACCACCAGAATGAAGTTCCCACCATTGCCGTCCCATCCGTACTGACACAGATTTTCCACGTACACCCCCGCAAGCGTCAGTTCCACCCCGTCCACCACCACGGGCCTGTCATATTTTTTCACGGCCTTTTCCAGATAGGGCATACAGTGTACCAGGCAGCTTCCCGGTTCCAGGGCAGCCTCCGGGTACCCCAGCATCCTGCGCAGGGCAGCATAGTCACTGTACCGCAGCACCAGGTCTTCATCATAATAAGGCAGAAGCGCCTCCTTCTCAATCAGATACTCCGATACCCTGTTGTCATCTCCCCGGTAAACCTGGTACTGTAGGTCAGCCTCCACCGGGATGTGCTCCCCGATATAATCCAGATAGGCCTGTGCATCCTGCCGCGTACTGGATATCCCCAGGAATAAGTCGAAGCAGGAATTCTGGATAGCCCTCCCCCAAAACAGGGAACTGAATACCATACCCGTCCCCTCTGCAATCAAGGTGGCTGTAAAAAGCATGGAGATGGTGGCCATGGCGATCCCCATGGTTCCAAGTTTTGCCGTCAGTGTGCGGAACACAAGCAGATTCCGTCCTCTGTATTTCCGGCTGGGCTTCCTGTCAAAAAAAGCCGGTACACCGGAGGCAAAGCTTAGGAAAAAGCCATACAGGAACACAATAATACAGCCCGCGCCAATCAGACCCAGTGTCAGATCCCGCAGCATGATCAGCACCGTTCCCGCTACTCCCAGTACAATAGACAGGACGAATACCCTCTTGCGCAGGGTACTGGTACGGATGACTTCTCCTTCGTTGCGCCTGTCAAAATAGATCAGGTCATAAATCTTCATCTTCCGGATACGCCGGTTGCTTTTTGCCTGGGCCAATAGATAGATGCCTGTAAAATACACACAGGTCAGCACAACCGCCCCTGGCGAAAAGCAAATTGTAAAATGATATGGTGTGCCGAACAGTGCAAAGATAATGGCCCGGAGTATCTGGTACAAAAATCCACCCAGCAGAACGCCTCCTCCCAGAGCAACGGCTCCTACAGCTATGTTTTCCAGGAAAAACAGCCTGGCCACCTGTCTGCCTGTCAGGCCGATGAGCACATAAGTGCCGAACTCCCTGCTTCGTCTGGTAAACATAAATTTCGTGGTATAGGAGACCAGCCAGCCGATGACACACACCACCACGATACTGACCATCACAATCATCATCGGGAGCTGTGCCATCCCAGAGGACAATTCCTGTATCTCCTGTGAGAAGACCAGGCCGTTGAACGCATAGAGCAGGGCGGCCACCATGACGATCGTGACAAAATAGATCAGATAGTCTCCCGCCTGTCTCCTGGCATTGCGCAGGGATAATTTAGATAACGTCACTGACATCACCTCCCAGCAGGGCCAGCACATCCAGGATCTCATGGTAGAACACAGCCCTTGTGCGTTCTCCCCTGACCAGCTCGTTGAAGATTCGTCCGTCCTTGAGGAACAGGATCCGTCCGGCATAGCTTGCACTGTAGGCATCATGCGTCACCATCAGGATAGTGCCTCCCAGCTTACGGTTCATCTGGGACAGGATCTCCAGGAGATTCTTGGAAGCCTTAGAGTCCAGTGCCCCTGTAGGTTCGTCTGCAAGCAGCAGGGTCTGCCCGGCCACCATGGCCCTGGCCACAGCCGCACGCTGCTTCTGTCCGCCGGAGACCTGGTAGGGGAATTTTCCCAGGATGTCCAGGATCCCCAGTTTCCCTGCCATCTCTTCCACCTTCCGCTTCACGGTGTCCGGATCCTGATGGTTCAGGGAAAGAGCCAGCCCTATGTTCTCCTCGATGGTCAAGGTGTCCAGCAGATTGAAATCCTGGAATACGAATCCAAGCTTCTCCCTGCGGAACCTGGCCAGATCAGCCACAGATAATTCCGCGATATTGACCCCGTCCAGCAGGATATCCCCGGCACTAACTGTATCAATAGTGGAAATACAGTTCAACAGCGTGGTCTTGCCGCTGCCCGATGCCCCCATGATGACCAGGAAGTCGCCGTCCTCCACCTGGAAACTGACCCGGTCCAGGGCCTTGGTCACATTGTTCCTGCTGCCATAATATTTCTCGATGTTTTTTACCTCTAACAAGGCGATTCCTCCATTTCCTATTTTCCTCTGACAACAGGATACCCCGGTTCCGGCTGCTTTTGTAGCGATCTTATATAGAAGTATCTTACAGTTTTGCAAGATTTCTCTCTGCCTTAGCCATTCGTTTTAGCCTTTCCTTTTAACCTTTCTTTTCCCTTTAGCCACTCTTTTCTTTTTCGTCATTCTTTTTCATCTTGTCACCTTAGATTCTTGTCTCCTTCCCGCTTTCCCTGGCAGGAAAAGTAATTGTTACCCTGGTTCCTTCGCCTTCCCTGGAGTCCGCCTGCAGACCGATCTCCAGACAGTCCGCCAGGCGGCGGACAAGGTACAGTCCCATTCCCGTGGAGCCTCCCCTGGCCCTCCCATTGCTGCCGGTGTAGCCCCGGTCGAAGATCCGGGGCAGTTCATGGGAAGATATCCCCATACCGTTGTCCTGGATCCAGAGCTGTACCTGCCTGCCCAGATGCCTGGCCTGTATGATGAGCACCAGATCCTCCTTTCGATACCTGACAGCGTTCTGCAAAAGCTGCCCCAGTATGAATTCCACCCATTTCACATCCGTATACACAGTCTGCTCCAGATCTATGGTCTCCACCCGTACACCGCTCTGGACCAGCAGGGACTGGTGACGCTCCAGGGCCTGGGCCACGATTTCTTTCAGACAGGCTTTTCCCACCACGAAATCCTTCTCCGGACTTTCTGCACGGGCATAGAATAAGGCCCTTTCCACATGGGCTTCTATCCGGGCCAGTTCCCCTGTGAGCTTCTGCCGTACCGCAGGATCTACATTCCTGCAGATCAGCCCGGCTGCCGTGATGGGCGCTTTGATCTCATGTACCCAGCTCTCCACATATTCCCTGTACTCACGCTGTGCGGCCTGGGCATCGGATACTGCGCGGATCATGGATTTTCCTGCCTGGCGGGACAGCTCCAGGAGCTTCCTCTCATAGACCGTCCCGGTTCCGGGAACGCACTCAGCAAACAAATATTTCTGATCCAGTCCTTCCATCACAGCCGTAAGCTCCCGTAACCTGGCACGGCTCCCCAGAAAATCCACCAGGAGTACACACCCTGTCACCAATAGCCAGAAGATCCCGCACAATGCCAGGACTCCCACCTTAGTCCCTGTAACCAGCAGGAAAAGACCAATACACACCGTCAGAACTACCTGGAGCACAAGACGTCCCAGATGGTCAGACAGATATTCCCCAAATGTCATTCTGCTATTCTCCTTTTCCCTCCGTCTGGTATCTCAAACTGATACCCCATCCCCCTCCGTGTCCTTATGGCATCCCCGTATCCCAGCTCTGCCAGCTTACCCCGCAACCTGGTCACATTCACACTGAGGGTATTGTCATCAATATAAATCCGGCTGTTCCACAATGCCTCAATCAAGTCTGCCCGTGGTATGATCTCCCCCGCATGTGCCATCAGATGCGCCAGGATCTGCACCTCATTGCGGGACAGAAGGACAAATCCTTCCGCAGACTGCGCCATTCCTTTTGCCAGATCCAGCCGCAGTCCTCCCGATTCCATTCCTTCCGGGCTTCCCTGTCCGCACCGGCGCAGCACCGCCTTGATCCTGGCCAGCAGCACCGGGATATTGTACGGCTTCGTGATATAATCATCCCCGCCCAGGGACAAGGCCCTGACTTCATCCATGCCGTCCTCCCTGCCAGTGACAAAGACCACAGCCGCTCTGGATGTCTTCTTCAGGCTGGCACACAACGCAAATCCGTCCTGCCCGGGCAGTCCGATGTCCAGCAGGATCAGATCCGGGCACAGTCTGGCCGCCTGGTCGGGAATATCCCTAAAATCCGTGACCCCATAGGGAATATAGCCCTCATTCCCCAACAGCAGCATCAGTTCCTCCCGGATGGCCCCATCATCCTCTACGATCATTATCTTTGTCATCAGCCCTTCCTTCTCCTCCTGCCATCCTCTGCCAGACAAACCAGCTTCCCCACAAGTATATCGCCAACATCTCCACAGGTCAACAGCCCCGCTGCATGACTGACAGTTTCCGTTACAAAACTGTTACTGTTTACGGCTACGCCGCTCTCAGCAACATGATGCACACAAAATGAACGAAGAACGCTCCTTTGGGCGCAAGCAGTCTCGGGTTTATCACGCAAAGAACGCGTGAAAACACCTGGCGGCAGTATTGAGTGAACCGTAACACAAAACTACCTGTTTGCACACTTCCGAATCTGTGGTAGAATAGGGAATAGAAAGACTTATCTTGAAGGAGGGCTCGAAATGGAAGGCAATATAATCGGTTTTGTTATTTGGTGCATCATAGGAATCCTGTTTCTGGGACTGTCCATATCCGCGTGGTTCTCCAAAAAACCTGTGGGGTTCTGGGCAAATGTGAAAAGACCTGAAGTCTCCGATGTAAAAAAGTACAACCATGCGCTTTCCAAGCTACTTTTCGTATTCAGCATTGTATACCTTATTCTGGGGATTCCCCTGCTTGCAGGCCAGAACTCTGCATGGATCATACTCTCTATACTGGGCGTCATGGCAGAAAGCATTGCCGCCATGGCTGTCTATTCCCTGGTGATTGAAAAGAAATATAAGCTGTGAGGACGTCCGGAAGCTGTACGCTTGTTGAGGATGGGGCAGGAACGTACAGAATATATTTTCGCCAACTTACTGGATATCAAATGAAAGGCAATGTAAAAATAGCATGGACATGGTAGGGCATAGAAAATGATATACGATATTCACATTCAAGTTCTGCTTGCTTAAGACTCACGGATTTTCCTCCCTCCCGCAAGTCTTCCGTCCACACCAGAAACAAGATGCATTCCTTCCCATTCTGTGGTAAACTTGATCCAGGAGGTGAATCAAATATGGCCTTGTTACATGTAAATTTTTTCTCAAATGTGCTGGGAATGTGCATGGATATGGATGTGATCCTGCCCCAGAAGACCCATGGCCAGATCGGTATGGAAGGACAAGGGGCAGGAGGCAGGTACAAGACGATGTACCTGCTCCACGGCATGAGTGATGACCAGACGATCTGGCAACGCAGGACTTCCATCGAGCGCTATGTGTCAAAACTTGGAATTGCAGTGGTCATGCCCACCACCCACCTGGCTTTCTACACGGATACCACTTATGGTATGAAATACTGGACTTTTCTGTCCAGGGAGCTGCCAGGTATCTGCCGGGAATTCTTCCCACAGATGTCCGATAAGCGCCAGGACACTCTGGCTGCCGGACTATCCATGGGAGGATATGGCGCCTGGAAGCTGGGACTGGGCGCCAGTGACACTTTTGGTGCCGCTGCCTCCCTGTCCGGGGCACTGGACATCGTGGAAGATTACCGCCGCAATATGACAGAGCAGCCGGAAAACGTGCCCCTGTTCGCCGGAATCTTCGGCAGTGTGGAACAACTGGAGGGATCAGACAATGATCTTCTGTCAATGGCAGAGCGCCTGGCAGGCCAGCATACCAATCTGCCCCGCCTGTACGCATGGTGCGGCACAGAAGATTTCCTGTACCAGGGAAATCTAAAAGCCTGGCAACGAGTAAAAGATCTGGGCTTTGACCTGACAAGCAGCGCCGCCCCGGGGGACCACCAGTGGAAGTACTGGGATGCCCAGATCAAAGAGGTTCTGGGCTGGTGGCTGGGCACAGACATGGAATTGGATTAGAAAATCCCCAGGATCCCTGTACCTCACCACGGATAGTCGTCCACATCTGTGGTGAGATACAGACGGACAGTAAAGATATCTATACTTTCCGCCACTCCGGGATTCTCCGTGGCCATACTGATGGATACGCTGCTGGTCCTGATGCCCGCATACAGCCCCTGGCTGCTGATGGTATGGTATATCTTCTCTCCAGTCCTGCCCATCCCCTCCGCCACGCTTTCCACAAAGCTATAGGATGCAACTTCGTCTGTTCCAAAAGAGAATGCATACTCCCTAAGCAGAGCCAGAAGGTTCTGTCCATCCTGGTATTCCACCGGACCATACAGCCCAATAGAAGCGATCAGCACCTGTCCGCTGGCTGCATTCAGCGTAAGCCCCACTTCCGCCAGTCCCTGGACTTCAAAATTGATTGTCCAGTAACTGAATATGGGATCTTTCTCCTCTTCCCCCTCTTTCTCCCGAAGAGACCACAGGAAGCAGTCTGCCTTGTACTCTTCCATCCGGTAGTCCGTCTTACCCATATACGGCATGAAAAATGTCTCTATCCATTCCCTGCCGCACGTTATGGCCTGGGACATGGAGAGCTGATCCTGACCCGGTTCATGGGGATATATTTCTCCCCCGCTTTCCATGTCCCTCACCACCCTGATCAGATCCTCTTCTGTCAGATTCACCGGACTGTTCTGCACTACCTCCATCTCCGCAGCCGCGGCAGGCTCTGCCTGGACTGTGATCCCCACAAGCCCGCTTCCCTGTAGCAGGCTCTCCTTCTCCCTGGCCAGGCCATCCTGCACCAGAAACAGTCCGCCCAGGGCAATCCCCACGGCAGACAGCATACCCGCAAGATTGGCAAACCATCCCTTCCAGCCGGTAAACTTCTGCCTTCCAGAGCCTTTCCTTCCAGAGCCTTTCCCTCCAGGGCTTTCCCCTCTAAAAGATTCAAACATTGTCTTCCTCCTGCCCCTTTCCCTGCTCTTGTCTCTTCCCCCTTCCACTGTCCGTTTCTTCCTTCCCCTGCCCGGCCTCCCTTGTCATTTCGATATCCTCTGCCGTACACGTCTCCTTCTCCCAGAGATCCTCCTCACAATCCAGGCAGAATCGTACCCTGGTTCCCTGCCCTTTCCGGCTTTCGAAGAACAGCCTGCTGCCATGGATCCTGGCAATCTGGTCTGCCAGCGTCAGTCCCAGTCCTGCACCATGCTGCTTTCTGGAGCGGGCCTTGTCCACCATATAAAATGCCTCCGTGATGCGGGCAAGTTCCCCCTCCTCCATGCCGCAGCCATTGTCTGCAATGCTGATCCAATATTTTTCCCCTCCGCAGCTTCCAGGCCTCTGTTCTCCCAGATCTATAGGATCCTGTCGTTCCTCACCTGTATATCCTGTGGTCACACCCGCCCGTCCCTTCTGCCCATGGGACACATTTGTCTGCCCTGCTTCCACACGTCCGGTCAGTTCAATCCGGCTTGCCCCTGCTTTACAGGCATTGTCACACAGATTCATGAGAAGTGTCTTCAGCAGGTCATAATCCACTCTCACATAAGCCGGATCCACCTGCAGCCGGAAGCTGATCTGATTCCTGGCAAACAGCGGCTCCAGCCCCTCCGTTACATCCTGTAGCAATTCCTCCGCTGACATTTCCTCCAGAGGAAAATCCTGTCTGCGCAGCACAGTCAGTTCCATCAGTTTCCAGGAAAGCGCTTCCAGGCGCATCCCTTCATTCCAGATATTCCATGATGCCTGCCTGGTTTCCTCCCGGGTAAGTTCCTTCTGGTAGATGGTATCCGCATAACCAATGATGGATGTGAGAGGTGTCTTCAGCTCATGGGCAAAATTCGCCACAAAGTCTTCCTTTTCCCTGGCAGCTTTCTCCAGTTCCCCGATCTTCTCTTCCACCGCGTCAGCCATCTGGTTAAAGCTGCAGGCCAGTTCCCCGATCTCATCCCGGCCAGGCGCCCCGAACCGTTCTTTGTAATTACCACCTGCCATCCGCCGCGCTCCCTTGGCCATCCGCTTCAATGGCCTCGTCAGCAACGCAGACAAAAAGCCCAGCAAAACCATCCCTGCTGCCATGGCCGCCAGATAGCACCGTAAAAAATACTGTCTCAAGGTATCCTGCTGTGCCATGGTCTTGCTGATATCCCACTGTGTCACAAAACGCACGGATGTCCCTTTCCAATCCAGCACACTTCCCACCAGCACCGCGCTTCCTCCTGGTTCTTCCTGGAACCGATAGGCGTGGGCGCCTGCAGACAGTCCCTCCAGAAACGATCTGTCCACCCTATCTATCTCCGAGTACAGTGGCTCCATATCCTCCCCGTAGAAAGCCACAGGAACTCCGATCTCCCCTGCAAGAGTCAGCAGCAGGCTTAAGTTCTCCATGTCCTGTGCAGGTGCCTGCGCAGAATCCCCGTCTCCAGATGGAATGGACTGCTGTCCCTTTGCAGTTCCCTCCCTACCCTGTGTATCCCCTTCCTTCCTGGAGGATATTCCTTCGGGGGATACCTGCCACACGGTATAGACATCCCCATCCTTTAAGGCAATTCCTTCCCTTGTATAACTCACCACAACGGACACATCCGAATACGTCAGAAAGGCAGACTGCACCGTGAATTTGTCATACTGGTACTGCATCAAGGCAAAGTCTGCCTCTCTGGCCAGACTGCTCTCCAGGGAATAGTGGAGTAGGAAATACCCCGACACAGAGAATGCCACACCGAGTATCAACATGCCAAACAGAAAAAACTTTGTAAAAAGCCGCATGCTATCCCTCCAGTCTGTAACCTATGCGGAACACTGTCTTGATCTTCTCCTCCCATCCCAGCTTTTTGCGCAGTCTCTGGATGTGGGCATCCAAAGTCCTTGTCTCCCCCGTAAACGGTTCCCGCCATACTTTTTCATAGAGCCAGTCCCGGTACAGGGCCACATTTTTGTTCTGCACCAGTTCCACCAGCAGGTCAAATTCCTTGGCAGTAAGCACCACTGCCTTCCCGTCCTTCATTACTTCCCTGGAGTCCACACGGATAGACACATCCCCAAATGCAAGATGCTTCCCTGTAGCCCCGGTTCTCCTAAGCACGGCTTCCACCCTGGCCAGAAGTTCCCCTACTTGAAAAGGCTTGCCAATGTAGTCATCTGCTCCGGCCTTTAGCCCCCGGATCCTGTCTTCTACACTTCCCCGGGCTGTCAGAAAGATTACCGGTGTCCCGGTGGGCTTGATATAGTCCAGAAGCTCGTAGCCGTCTACCTCTGGCAGCATTATGTCTAACAGGATCAGATCGAACCGCTCCGACTCCACCAGATCTGCCCCTTCCATGCCATCATGGGCACATTTGCAGTGGTAACCCTCCGCACTCAGGTTCAGACAGATCAGATCCGCAATGGACACATCGTCCTCCACAATCAGAATATCCGCCACAACATCATCCCTCCCTTTCCTGGAACCTTAGCCAGGTGCCTGCCCTCTGTGCTTCCGCAAAAAAAGATTCCTGGATTACTTTATTTATTATAGAATGCAAATGTGTCCAAATTGTAAATTTCCCTTCCCTATTTCCCGGGTTTTTCGTTCCTGTCCACGGCTTTTCCACAGTGAACCATATGGTTCATATCATGGAAAAGCGGATAGCTATGAAATCAGATTGCATTTCAGCATATGCCATGATAAAAGAAACAAAAAACAGTTGAACTGCTCCCGGTCAAGTAGGCAATTAAAAACAAACTTCTTTTAGACACAAATCATGCTCCCTCCTAGAGCGTGTTTGAAAATTCATTCCCACCATCTGCACGCCCTACTTTGCGGTATATTTGGCCCTCATTTGGGTCAAATCTCCCACAAATTGTGACGCACATCTGACAGAAAGCAATTTTCAAACACGCTCTAGAAGGGAGCATATCAAAGAGGCAGGGCATATGATAGGATTTCCACCAGCAATCTTTATAACCGGATTTTCATCCGCATACTTCTCTACTGTTCCCTTTACATCTGCTTCTGGCCCCTTTTGCTGACAGTGTATTTACAGTCGTCCTCCTGTTAACAGAAAACCTCCTCGGGTTCCTCATGTTGCCCTCACTTCACGTTTTCCTTTGCTGCCTCAGATGCCATCTGGCGGTATTTCTCTTTCTCCACCGCCATCTCTTCCACAGTCTTCTCCTGTAAGGTAAATCCCTTTACCGGACGATAGGGCAGAAGTTCACCCTGCATACGCTGCTTCGCCCTCTGGATCTCCTCTGCATACTGGGGCAGCCATTTCTCCTGGGCGATGAGCATCTCGTCAACCATCTGGCAGATCTCTCCCGGGGTACAGACTGCCCCGGTTAGCGGATCCATCATACCTGCCTGGTACAGCAGACGGATATCCCCTTGCACAGCCGCTTCCACTGCCAGCTTCTGTACCCACACAGACTGGGAGCAGACAGCCGCACAGCCCAGCGGCAGGTCTCCTACCCTGGGGATGCTGATGCCATTTGCGTCCACATAGCAGGGTACCTCCACCACACACTCATCGGGCAGATTGGTGATCGTCCCATTGTTCATCACATTGAAATGTCCCCTGTAGGTGCGCCCTGTCTCCAGGGATTCTATGATATAGGAACCATGCTCCTCAGAGCGTTTCTCCGGCACATACCGCAGGGGATCCTCCTTCATCCAGTTGGGAAAATCCGTCTCGAACCAGTTCCTGGACTCCTTGCACACCCGCAGGTACCCGGCTGTCTCGCCCTGGATCCAGGAGGAATAGTTGATCCACTGCTCCATCTCCTCCGGCCTCTTCCTGTACCACATGAGATATTCGGACAGATGGCCGTTGGATTCCGTGGAATAATATCCAAAATGCTTCATCACGTCCAGGCGGATATTCTCATCCCTGGCGAATTCTGCCTGACACATCAACGGGTACAATTCCCCTGTCCGCTCCACACCCTCCGTCTTCACACTGATATACCAGGTCTGGTGGTTCAGCCCCGCACAGATGATGTCCACGTCCTTCTTGTCCCTTCCCAGAGCCTGTGCAATCTGGGCATGGCCATGCTGGACCCCATGGCAAAGGCCGTAGGTCTCCACCTGGCCGTATTTGTTGGCCGCCCAGGTCATCATGGCATTGGGATTGGAATAGTTTAACAGGATACAGCCCGGTGCCGCCACCTCCCGGATGTCCTTACAGAAGTCCAGGATGGCCGCCACTCCCCGCTGGCCATACATGATACCGCCGATACACAGGGTGTCGCCCACACACTGGTCCACTCCGTACTTCAAGGGAATCTCCACATCTGTGGCAAAAGCCTCCAGCATACCGATACGCACACAGTTTATCACATATTTTGCATCACGGAAGGCCTCCCGCCTGTCCAGGGTTACCTGGATCTGGATGTCCAGGCCATTTGCCTCGATATCCCGCTGGCAGAGCGATGTCACCATCCGCAGATTATCCTCATTGATGTCTGTGAAAGCTACCTCCATGTGGCTAAATTCCGGTACTGTCAGAAGATCTGACAAAAGCTTCCTCGTAAAACCAATACTCCCTGCCCCGATAAAGGCTATCTTGCATCCCATTTTCCTGTTCCCCCTTGTCCGCGTCATGATTCCATCCAAAAGTCAACACCCCCGCGGGAGTCATATTGGCCTTTGCCTGCACTTCGCTACTGTTCACTCCGTTCACAGCAATTATGCACATAAAACGCCAAATGCAGGCTTTTTGGCGCACAGCAGTCTCGAGTTTGTCACGCAAATAGCACGTGACAACACCTCGTATTGGCACGAGTGAACAGTAACTGCACTTGGCCTTTCCCAGGGTCAATGTCCTCTTCCTAAATTACTTTTATGGCTGCGTTCCCTACAGTTTATAGAGCTTGGTCCCATGGGCAGGAACAGGCTGGCTGATCTTTCCCTGTTCCAGATCCACCCAGGTTTCACTCCACAGCTCTTTCACCTTCCCGTCTAAGCTTCCTGGTCTCCTGGCAAACTGCTCCACCTCGTCCAAATCGCAGGAGAGTGCCTGTTCCTCCTCCCTTAGGTTGAACAGCGCCAGGTATCTCTCTCCCGTCTCCCGGTTCAAGCAGCTCCACACCGCATGTTGCCCATCCCGCTCCACCTGTCTGCCCACATAGGCATTGCCTGTAAGCTTTAGGATCTCTTTCCTGGTCAGAAGCCATCTGGTCCATTCATCCAGCTTCGTCAATTCGGCCCCCACCATCAGAGGGGAGCCAAAGATACACCACAGTGTCAGCATGGTCTTCTGCTCTTCTTTCGTGAAATTGCAGTCCCTCTCCCCATGTCCGAAGCCTTTGCCCAGCCTGCCCAGAGGCAGCATGTCACAGTCCGGATAGGAGCCTTGCGCCACATGGTTCTGCCACAGCTCACAGCGTGCGAACATGGGCAGCAACAGCTCCCACCGATCCCAGAAATCATCTGTGATCCGCCACATATTGGCATATTTTTCATACTGCCAGGCACGGTCAATATGGGCCGGGCCCGGGGAGAGGCTTAAGACAATATTCCTTCCGGTCTTCCCGATGGCTTCCTGGAGCATCCTGGTCTCATGCCAGCCACTGAAACTGTCATTCCGGTACATCCAGCTGTCACAGATATCATCACATTTGATGTAATCCACACCCCAGTCCGCATACATCTGAACCAGGGAATCGTAGTAGGCCTGCCCGGCTGCATTGTCCCGGACACCGTACATGTCCGGATTCCAGCCACAGATGGACGCGGGATCCGCCGTGTCTGCCGCCGTGTAGGCCGTTCCCTCCACAGGCAGGTGCCTGTGGGCCGCCAGTCTGGGAATCCCTCGCATGATATGGATGCCGAATCGCAGTCCCAGGTCATGAATATAGGCTGCCAGCGGCCCGAAACCCTTTCCCCCTGCGGAGGAGGGAAACCTGTTGACAGCCGGCTGGTATCTGCCATATCCGTCCATCTCCATGTCCCCAAAGGGTATGTACTGGAACTGGTCCCTGCGGCTTCCCGCATCCCTGGCATACCACTGGATGTCCACCACCACATACTCCCAGCCATATTCCTTCAGATGCGCCGCCAGGTAGTCGGCATTTTTCTTCACCTGCTCCTCCGTCACGGTGGTGTCATAATAGTCGTAACTGTTCCAGCCCATGGGGGCTTTGTCCATTGTGGGTTTCATGGTGCATATCCTCCCTTACCTGCTTTTCCTGTATGCACAGTCCTACCTCTTTTCATGCCACCTTGATCCGCAGTACCACAAAGGACAGCGGTGGCAGCGCAATCCCTTCCAGGGAATCACATGTCTGTTCTACCGGAACTATTTTTTCCGGCTCCCCAATGCTGTTATACAGATCCTTCCCTGTGCCAGCCAGTACCTGCATGCGGATCCCGCCTTTGTTTCCAGACTCTGCCGCCTTCTGCCATTCTTCCGGCAGTTCCAGGACGATATGCTGTGCCATCTCCCTGGAATTGACCACCTTCACGATCACTTCCCCGCTTTTCTCACAGAAACTGGCAGAATAGTAGAGTCCCTCCCCGGCAGCCTGCTTTTCCTGGCCGAAGGTCTCCAGGGTCGCATTCCCCATGTTGTGGGCATAGAGCTTCTGCACATAGTAGCTGGGACTTCCATAGCAGGAAGTACTGTCGAACCAGATCATATCCGGAGACCACTGGGCATAGCCAACCCTGGCAAACAGGGGCGCATAGGATGCCAGCACTACCACATCTCCGTTCCGCTCCACCCCGGTGAGGAAGGCTGCTTCTGCCAGCGCTCCCTCCAGGGTATTGGCATAAGGCTGGTTAAAACCGCTGGAAGGATGGGCCGCATACTCCCCGGAGAACACCTTCACCTTTCTGTCATATCCGTCATAAAAATCCGTATGGTCATAGAGCCACTGGGGCTTTACATAGTAATGTTCATCCACGGCATACACAAAATTCTCCTGCTCCTGATGGGCATGGTAGAATGCCCAGGCCTTCTCATACCGTTCCGAGGTGATGTCGGGACCTGCGGAACCGATAAGCTGGATGGATGGCGCCACGGCATGGATGGTTTTCTCAAATATTTCATAGCGCTGGAAGAAATCCACTTTTTCAGTCTGCCACTGCTCATTGCCCACCCCCAGCATGGTAAGGCCGAAGGCTTCAGGATGCCCCATTTTCGCACGGACGGCTCCCCATGTGGTATCCGTGCTACCGTTGGCGAACTCAATCAGATCCAGGGCATCCTGCACAAATTCCTGAAACAGGGGATCCTCCATCCCCACCAGCTCATGGGACTGGTACTGGCAGGCCAGACCTACGTTCAGCACTGGCAGGGGCTTTGCTCCGATCATCTCACAGAGCAGGAAATATTCGTAATATCCAAGACCAAGGGTCTGGTTGTAATGGCTGTAGATGCCTTCATAGCCGTTCTCTTCACAATTGCCATGCACTGCCCAACGGTTCCAGTTGTTCTTCCTGGCCCACACCGGCTTCAGACTATCCTTGTAACGGTACCGGTTGGCAAGGGTATTCCCTTCCACGATGCAACCGCCAGGAAAACGGATGAATCCGGGCCGCAGTTCCTTCAGCATGTCAAAGAGATCTCTCCTGAAGATCCCACAGACCGCATCCTGGGGCATCAGGGAGATAAAGTCCAGTTCCACGATGCCAGCTTCTGACAGGCACAGGGCGAACACCGCCTGGTTCACATCTCCTGTGGCCTGGAGAATCCCTTCATATTTGCGGAAGTAATTGTAGGTCTCCTCTTTTCCCTCTGCGGCCTGTATCCTGGCCTGGGCATACACTACACCATCCTTCTCTACCACAGCCAGAAAGGTGCCATCAAATCTCACACACCTGGCCCAGAAAGTAAGCCGGTACTCCATGTCTTTCTTCAGGCAGATACCTTCATAAGCCTTGTTCTGTAGCCCTTCCCCAGGCACTGCCGTCTCAAGCCGCATATAATGTGGATTCTCCTCACAGTGGGGGCTGCCCATGACACACCTGCACTGCCCCTTTGCCCCTGCCGGATACATCTCCCAGCCATAGCTGCCATCGTATTCCACCTGGTAATCCCTGGCATCCCCTGTAGCCTTCAGAAACTCAAAGGACCGGTTCTCCAGCAGCTCCGCATACAGGCCCCCGTCTGCCGCGTAATTGATGTCCTCGAAAAACAGACCAATCATGCCCTCCTGTAACTTTGCCCTTTGCTCTGTGCCAATCTTGATGTTCATTGTTTCCATCCTCTCTTTCCCCTTTTGTCCACTCTCTTCCAGGTGACAGCCCATTACGTTGCAATACCACCACTTCCATCAGAACATTGGTTTTCTTCTGATTCAGCATTATACCATGGTTTTTAGCAAAATGGAAAACAAACCCAAAGTTTTTTACAGGCAGCTGACCCCCTTAAACCGAATATCCCTTCTCAGAAAAAACCGCAACAGGCTGTACCAGCGCTTTCGCCGGACAGCCTGTTATTTACGGTTTGCAGATCCCACATGGCTCATACCCCTGGCCTATCAGTTCCTCTCTTGTAGCTGTGACCGACAGCTTGTTTTTCTCATCCATGCGCTCCACACCGGAGCAGTCCGGGTCATGGAATTTGCGTGTACTCACATTACAGATGTAGCGTATGGTGCCATCCGCAGATCCTGTTTCCTGGGATTCCCCGGGGGATTCCTCTGACCCGGTTCCTCCTGCTGATTCCCCGGTCTGGCCATTTTCCCCACCATTTCCTGTGGGTTCTCCCATCTTCCAGGTGTCAGAAGGGCTGCAATTCCAGGCAAACCCCTGTCCATCACTAGTAACCGTTACGGTGCCTTGCTCATCTGTCCGAAATACCTGTACCCCCATGGCGCGGAACTTGTCCAGGGTTTCTGCATGAGGATGCCCATAGGCATTATCCTCCCCGCAGCTTATGACCGCGTAGGAAGGTTGTACCACATCCAGGAACTCCTGGCAGGAGGAGGAACTGCTGCCATGGTGTCCTGCCTTGTATACATCTGCTGCCAGGGGAATGTCCCCGAAGAGCATATCCAGCTCTTCCTCCTCTTCCGCATCCCCGGTGAGCAGGATGGTATTCTCCCCATGAGTGAGCAGAATGGCGATGGAGTTATTGTTGCCCGCTTCATCCTCCCGGTAAGGTCCCACAATGGTAAAGCTTGCATCCCCCAGGATATACTGATCTCCCACCTGGGGCAGCCTCTTCTGATAACCTTTTTCCTTCATCACCTCCGCCACATCCTGGTAAGTCTTGGTATCCCGCTCCTCCTTAGTCATTAAGAGAGTTCCACAGTCAAATTTGTATAGTACCACATCAATACCGCCAATATGGTCTGCGTCCGGATGGGTACATATTACATAATCAAGGAAACTGATCCCCTTTTTTTTCAGATAGTTCTGAACCTTGATGCCCTGGTCATTGTCCCCGGCATCCACAAGCAGGACCTGCCCGCCGCAGATGACCAGGGTACTGTCCCCCTGGCCCACATCCAGAAAATGAACCTCCAGTTCCTGCAGGGGCTCCCCGGTTTTGGAATCCTGCCGGCTTCCGCCCTGGTCTGTTCCACCAGTTTTCTGACTGCTTCCTGCCGCTTCCCGGTCTCCTCCTTCCGGTACCAGACTCTCTCCCTGTACCATTGCTGCGTTCTGCGTATCTGCTCCCCCCGGCAGGGCATCCGGTCTGTGGGCACATCCTGCAAGCATCAGGAACAGACCCAGAAACAGGGCTGTTTTTTTCCAAGGCCTCTTCTTCAAAAAGGTACCCCCTTTCCATGCAGCCTCCTGGCAGACCTATCCAGGCGCATCTCTTCTCTTCCACAGAGGCTCAATAGACAGTCTGGGCTTCCTCAAACAAGGCATGGATGTTGGCAGGGGGCACATCCTGCATGATGGCTTCATGGCTGGGGGAAAGGATCAGCCCTGTGGGGAAGAGGGTGCGCAGTTCCCGCACCTTGGCCCGCACCATCTCAGGAGTACCGTTCACCAGCAGATCCTGGGTGTCCACGCCACCGCAGAAGGACACTTTTCCGGCAAATTTCTCCTTTAGGTTTGCCGGTTCCATACCTGCGGCCAGGGCCTGTATGGGGTGGATCACATCCACTCCTGCCTCAATCAGATCCGGGATCACGTCCACAATGGAGCCACAGGAATGATAGATGACCTTCAAGCCATAAGAGTGGGCCTGTTCAATGAGCTTACGGCTGCCTGGGATAATGAAATCACGCACGCACTGGGGGGAGAGCATCAGTCCCCGCTGGCTGCCCATGTCATTGCCGATGAGTACGGCATCCAGCTGCCCCTTGGTGGCTTCATAGAAGATCTCATTGGCCTTTAGGTAGAAATCCACGATTTTCTCGTCCACTGCCTGGTAAATCTCCGGATTGGCCAGCATATTCATTAGGGCTGTCTCCATGCCAAAGGAAGCACAGGTGTCCTGGAAATGGGCAGACCAGCACATGGCCAGGCGCACCTTATCAGCGGGAGCCAGGGCCACGCGCCTGCGGCATTCCTCTACATCAATATATCTGACAGGATCCGGCCAGTGGAAGAAAGCCAGATCCTCTTCGTCCTCGGCATCCTTGAAACAGCCATCCGCTGTCAGAGTGCGCTCTTCGGCGTCTACATTGTTGTCCATATACCAGTCAAAGGCAGCATAGATGGCAGTGGATGTGGGAGACTGGTAAGGCACCTCCACTGCATAGAAATCATCTCCTACAGCCAGTTTCAGCTCATGCATGTCCTTCACGCCATAATGGGCAAACAATGCAGGCTGGGCCTTGATGTCCGGCATACCCAGCCAGGCGGCGGGCCTGTCCACAGGCCTTCGTTCTACAGTTGCAAAAAAGCGTTCTCTGCTGTTCATGTCTTTTCTCCTTTATGGTGAGTGATATTTACTATAAAAGTCCCTTTGCCATTCCAGCACCGCGAAGTGTCTTTGCGCTTCCGTTGCACAAATGCCAGGACAGCCGTGCGTCTTTTGCCTCGCATAAAAAGCTTCATCCTGCATCATATGCAAAGTTAATTCTTAACAGTTCCTTAGAAAAACATTGCATCCACGTAAAATGCTTGAAAATCCTTGTCCGCCGCCAGCCCGATCTCCCGGGATATACGCCGGATCCCTTCCATCCTTTCCCTGCCGTTTCCCTCCTGTAGAAATTTCATGGCGCCTGCCAGGGAACTGTTCCCCACCCCCTGGATCCTGCCAAGCAGCTCCCGGGGCAACATGCCGATGGCCACAGCCGCCTCCGGATCCAGCTTATGTCCGAACCCTCCGGCCAGGTATACCTCCTGCACATCTGAAGCCGTGATCCCGTAATGCACAAGCAATGTCTCGATCCCAGCCCGGATGGCTGCCTTGGCAAGCTGGATTTCCCGTATATCCTGTCCGGTACATACGATCTGTCTGCCATCCGGCGTCCGGGCCAGGGGATATCCCTCTTCAAAATACGTCTCCTGCAGCATCCCTGTCTCGTCCACGATCCCTGTACGTACCAGTTCTCGCACGGTCTCCACCACTCCGGTGCCACAGATTCCTATGGGCGGTGCATTGCGAATGGTGGTAATCCGTGCTTTTCCTTCCCCCTCCAGCCGCACCGAGCAGATGGCTCCCGCCACACTGCCAGTCCCCCAGGTAAGATTGCCGCCCTCAAAAGCAGGCCCTGCGGCAGCAGAAGTCACCAGGATCTTGTCCCTGTTGCCCAGTGCCATCTCCCCGTTGGTTCCCAGATCCACCAGCAGACAGATTCCCTCCTTCCGGTCAAAATCCGCTGCATAAAGTCCAGATACAATGTCTCCTCCAACAAATGTGGAAATCCCCGGCAGCACCACCATTGCCGGATCCGCTTCTTCCACATTTTCCGCTTTATCCTCAGCCCCGGCAGACCGGATCCCCTCTTCTGCACCTGTAGCATTTCCCCATGTCAACTCCCGGAATCCTCCTTTTACAAAGTCAAGGTTCACCGGCGTAAAGGGATAGACCCCCAGTCCCTGGCAGGGATATCCAAGGAGCAGGTGCCCCATAGTGGTGTTCCCGCTTACTACCACTTTCCTGATCCAGGAAGAAGATATCCCGGCCTCTGTAGCCAGCCTTACCAGTCCTTCCTGTAAACCGACCCGGACACATTTCTGCAACACATCCTGTTTTCCATCCACACTGGCCTGGATCCGGGAGATCACATCCGCACCATACTGTCTCTGGCTGTTCACAAAAGATACTGTATGAAGCGGTTCCGCCCTGTGCTCTTTGAGAAGGGCCATGGCAATGGTAGTGGTTCCCAGATCCACTGCCACACAATATCCCGTATCCTGGCCAGGGTACTCCTGGTTCTGTCCTGACTCTGCCGTCTTTTTTCCAGGACAGCCCGTATCCCGGAAACCTTGCGGGATCCCGGCAGGAATCCCTGCTTCCTGTGGCACCTGATACCCGGTAGGAATCCTGGATCTGCCATCTGCATCTGCCGAAAGAATCTCAAAATCCCTGTCTATATCCTCTGGCAGGAGGATCTCCAGGTCTTCTCCGGGGAACGCCCTACAGGCAAGTCTCCACCCTTCTGCCAATGCTGCCTGTGAAAAGACCTTCTCATCCTGCCCGGTAATGGCCAGGTTCCCTCTGATCACTTTTACCCTGCACTTGCCACAGCGCCCCAGGCCACCACAGGGTGCCGGAATGCCATGCCCGTTTTGTACCAATGCCTCCAGAAGGGATTCCCCCTCCTTCAGCAGAAAACTGCCTCCTGTTCCTATATGCACTGTCACTGGTTTGCCCATTTCTCTACTCCCTGCCTGCCCAGTATACGCAATTCCCTTAGGGTTTCCTGCCTCTCCTTCAGCCTTCCTGCCTGGCTTTTTCCCACCATACCTCTTCTACTTTCTCCGATTTCCTGCCGGACGTTTTTCAAGCTCTCAACTTTCCTGTCTGGCGGTTTTGGCTTCCCCAGGCTCCTTCCGGTACTGGCAGGTCAGATTCCCACAGGCCTTGCAGTCATGTCCTGCCCGGAACACATCCTCCCTGTCTGTTAAGACAAAGACCTGGCAGGAAGTCTTCACCGGATCCAGCATATTTCCCTGGGTGATATGGATTCCATACCGTTTCTCCAGTTCCAGAAAGCTCCACGCCTCCCTCTGCACATCCATGGAAATATCATGAGGTGCTTCCAGACGCCTCTCCACCCCAACCCTGCGGCTCCTACAGCACTCCCGCAACGCTGCTGTCAGATCCTTCTCCAGGGAAAACAATGCCACATTGGCCACTGCGTCCCAAAGCATCCCCTTGACATAATTCCCCTGCCGAAACTGCCTGCCGCTCTCCTCTTCCATGGCCCTTCCCACACTGAGAACCCCCATGGCCACCGGGACACCTGTCCCATACCTGTTCGTGGCCAGATGATCCGGCAGACGGGAAAAGCCCAGGATTCCTACCGGATATACCATGGCAGGAATCTGCTTTCGGATCTCTTCATATTCTGCTGCCATATCCTCATAGGCCGGACTACCCACAGCGCAGCCCAGCCCCCGCATCACCTGGTCCAGACCCACATCCGGCCTGCATCCTGTTATCTCATATATATCCATATTCCCATTCCCGGGCCATCCGTATCACTATCACCGGTTTACCTTGTTGTAACCCTGCAATATCCTCCGGACCGGCCACTGGTCATCCTTTCAGACATCCCACAGCCAGTCCCTGTCTTTTTTCATTCCAGTATAACGGATATCCGCACATGGTGCAAGGTAGCGGCAGGATATTTATTCATTTTGGCCCGTGCTGTTTTAGGTTTGTCACAGAAAAAACGCGAGTAAACACCTGGCGGCAATACCGGGTGAACCGCAATGCCAGATCAGCCCACCCTGCGCCGTTCCACAGCCGCCTTGGCCACCTCGGCTGCGGAAGTGGCATCTGCAGTATAGTAGTCCGCACCGATTTCTTCTGCAAACTGCTCGTTCACAGGGGCGCCTCCCACCATGACGATATATTTCTCCCGAAGGCCTCTCTCCTTCAGCACATCGATCACTTCCTTCATGTTTGGCATGGTGGTGGTCAGAAGGGCAGACATACCGATCACATCAGCCCCCACCTCCTCGGCCTTGTCCACAAAGGTTGCTGCATCCACATCCGTGCCCAGGTCATAGATCTCAAAGCCTGCACCCTTCATCATCATGATCACCAGGTTCTTCCCGATGTCGTGGAGATCCCCCTTGACAGTTCCCACCACTGCCTTGCCCAAGGGTTCGTTCCCCGCCTCCACCAGGTGCGGCTCCAGTACCGACACACCTGCATTCATGGCCCTGGCCGCCACCAGCACCTCCGGCACAAACACTTCATTGCGCTTGAATTTACCGCCGATTACCATCATGCCGGACAAAAGGCCATCGTTTAGGATCTCCTTAGGGTCAATGCCCTCCTCCAAGGCCTGCTCCACCAACTGCTTCACATTCTTGGCCCTGCCCTTCTGTAGGAACTGGGATATCTCTTCAATCATTGCTGCTGCCATAGTACCCTCCTTGATTTTGTATTTTTTTTAGATTTAACTATAATTTTTCTCAAATTTGTGCTATACTGTTTCCATGTTTTCTGCTGACTCTCTCGCCTTAGGAGGTTCCCGTATGCAAGCGCCCTTATACACCATCATCGACAGCCAATATCTGCACACCATGCTGGAAACCTTCCACCAATGCATCGGCCTGTCTGTCCAGGTGCTGGACCAGAATGGGAACGTACTGGACCAGCTAGGCCAGATCCATCCTTACTGCAAAATCTTCAAGCGCCATCTGCCCGGAGGCGAATCCTGCGTGAAGCTCCATGCCAGTGCCAGCAAACTGGCCATGAGCCTGGGAGAATCCTATATCTTCTCCTGCCATTCTAATCTGAACCACATTGTGTTCCCCCTGGTAAACCAGGACACCCTGCTGGGTTCCATCCTGGCAGGTCCCTTTCTCATGGACAGACCGGATTCCCTGATGTTCGCTGACATCGGCCCCAAATACCAGATTCCGGCCAGCCATCTGCTGGAGATGTACGAAGAAGCCGCCAGCCTGCCTGTCATTGAGCCCTCCAAAGTCACACACATCAGCCGCCTGCTCTACTATATGTGTTCCGGCCTGGTAGCCGATGGCAAGGATCAGATCGTGGCAAGACACAACCGGCTGTACCAGCAGTCTGAGATCAACGAATCCATCCAGACCTATAAAATTTCCTCCCGCAAACAGCTTGTGACCTACCCCTACGAGAAAGAAAAGGCACTGATTACCAAACTGAAAACAGGTGACTCCCAAGGCGCCAAGGCACTCCTGAATGACCTTCTGGGCTACGTCCTCTTTGCAGAAGGAAACAACCTGGAAACCATCAAAAACCGTACTCTGGAACTTGGCTCCCTGCTGTCCCGGGCCGCCATGGAAGGCGGCGCCACCAGTGACAGTGTCCTCAGGATCAGCAACCAGCTTCTCAAGTCTCTGCAGAATGTCCAGACCCTGGAAGATCTATGCTATAAGCTACAGGAGTCCGTTGATGCTTTTACCGATTGCATGTTCAATCGCATTCCCGACAAGAACAGCGAAGTGATCCGAAGCGCCGTCCATTACATCTCCCGGAATTTTTCTTCCAATCTGACCCTGGAGGAGATCGCCGCCCTGGTTCACCTGAATCCCGCCTACTTCTCCACGCTTTTCAAGCAGTCCACAGGATCTTCCTTCAAGGAATACCTGAACATGGTACGGATCGAGGAAAGCAAACGCCTGCTGACCACTACAGAGCTTTCCATTCTCGATGTGGCCCTGGCTGCCGGCTTCCAGGATCAGAGCTATTTTACCAAGGTATTCAAAAAATATACCGGCCTCACTCCCAGACAATACAGGTAGTACCGCTTTTGTCCGGCTGCCTACTGTCTGCCATAGAATTCCTCCACCGCATCAAAAAATGCCTGGATATTATCCAGCGGAGAGACTGCCGGGATGTCACATCCGCTGGAAATCACAAAATTCGGATACCTGCCGCAGCGCTCCAGCAACATCAGAGTCTCCGCATATACCTTTTGGGGATCCCCGTTCCGGATGGTTCCAGCCGGGTCGATATTGCCCAGTATCATACGATCCGTTGGCAGCCCTTTCAGCGCCTCCTCTATGTCAATGGCATTACCGAAGCTATAAGCCCTGGCATCAATGGCTTTCATATTTTCCATCAGCGGCACCACATTCCCGCAATTGTGATACATTACCAGAAAGTTCTCATCCTCCACGGCCTGCCGGATTCTCTGCACATAGGGAGTGGAAAATTCATCGATCAGCGAGGGGGAGAGAAGCCCTGCAGCAGGCTCCGCCATACAGATGCCGTTCGCCCCCGCCTCCTTGAAAGCCATCGCGTATGCAATCTGGAACCTGGTCACTTTTTCCAACACAGTCTCTACCATCTCTGGTTCCTCATAACAGAGTATCATGATCTCTGTCATATCCAGAAGCCTCCCCGCCAGGGAATAAGGCCCAATGATACCCGCCAACACCGGCCTGTCCGTAATCCTCTCGCTGGCAATGCGGATCCCTTCGATGCACTCTCCCGTCCTGGCTGCCCCCACCTGGGGAATCTCCAATGCATCCGCTTCCTTCTCATCGTGGATCAAGGTCTCACATACCGTGGGGACCTCATCATCGCTGTAATGAATACGACTCCCAAAAGCTTCCGCCTCCACAGACAGATCCATCAGACTGAAGGCAGCGCCCGTGTCAAACCGATCTGCCACCGCCCTCATACATTGGGCCTGGAGTTCCCCACTCTTTACCAGTTCCTCCACCGTATATCCGATGAGTTGTGTCCCTGGAAAGGAAAGCACCGGCATCGCCTTTTTCTTCGGGCCGGCAATATAGTCTGCCATCCATTTCTGCATATTTTGCTTCATACCCTACCTCCTGTCGACAAAATACCCCGCTGCAAGCAGCGGGGTAGCAACTGCCTATACAATCAGTATAGGGAGAATCTGAAATTTTTACTATAACAAATTATTCAATATTTGTATTATTTTTAGGATTTCTCCTGGTGTGTCTATACCGCAATTTCGTCTGCAATCATAAATATAAAAATATATAGTCCTACCAGAAGGAACTGCCTCTTATAATGCCAGGATCGCACAGGACAGCGCCTGTACAATCACATCCAGAGGCAGGCTGGGAAGGCTGCAACCGCTTCCTGTCTGCGCAGGCAGATATGGTACATGGATAAATCCTACCCTGACAGCAGTATCCTCATAGCGATGCCGCAGACTATAAAACAGGTCATTACACACATAGGTGCCTGCGGAATAGGAGATAGCGCCGGGAATCCCCGCCTCCCTAACCGCATCCACGATTTTCGAGCAGGGAATCGTGGAGAAATAAGCAGCCGGACCATCTGTCCGGATAGATTCCTCCCGAGGCATATTTCCTCTATTGTCCGCCATGGATGCGTTCCGCAGGTTGATGGCCACATATTCCGGCATCACAGCACACCGTCCCCCTGCCTGTCCCACACAAATGATGACATCCGGCATAAACGCTTCCGCTTCTTTTAGGACAACTTCCGCTGCCACGCCAAATTCTGTGGGAACCTTCAACTTACTAAGCTCCCAGTCCCCGATCACATCCGAAAGCCTGCTCACTGCCTCCCAGGATGGGTTGATCGTCTCCTTTCCAAAAGGATCAAATCCAGTGATTAAAAGTTTCTGTCTCATTACGCTCCTCATCTCCACGCCATTCCAGCGCCATATTTCTGACAGGATAAAGCTCATGACGTTTTTTACTTCTCCGGGATCCAGTCCGAATCCACAGGCGGCTGCTCCTGCCCCCTGGTCAGATAGAACCTGTCATACCGCATACCAGGGGCCAGTGCATATACACCCAGCACATGCTCCCCTGCATCCAATTCCACACAAGCCACCGGCACCCACCGATAGATCTGTTCCGCCTCATACCGCCACAAGCTGCCATTCCGGTACAACTGCTCCTGTGGAACCAGACTGCTGTCAAATGCCACGGCGAAGACACTCTCCTCCCGCATATTGAACTTGGACAACATCCACAGGGTATAGGTGCCCCCCGCGCATCTAAAGCGGTAATGAAGACAGGGGGCATCCGGAGCCTGCCACCTCAGCCCCGGGATCCTGATATACAGGGCCAGCCCGCTGCGTCCGAAGGATTCGCTGGCACAGTGACGCCACAGGCGCTGCTGCCCCTGTACATCCTCCGTCCATGCCCACACGCTCTGTGCCAGCGCCGCTGCCGCATCAATCCGAACCGCCCCGTCCGTCTCTTCAAATGCATGCTTTCCCCGCTCCAGGTACCAGTCTGGTTCCGCCTTCTGCCCATACTGCTTTGCCTGGTATTTCTGGCAGGTTGCTCCCAGATTGTCCCCGCCGCTTTCATAAGAAGCATAATATACCGGCCTGGGCGATAACTCATATTCCCCGTAAAATTCCCGGCACCACTCCCCCATCTTCCATTCCCTTGGCAGCGCCTGGTATCCCCGGACTCCCGCCAGATTGTTCTCCTTTCTGGGTCTGGTATAGAGCACCAGCCTGGAGAAGGCAAAATAGCGATCCACTGCCCACAAAGACAGCGTATGCCTTCCTGCTTCCATCCTGGGCAGCAGCAGGCAGAGACGGTCCACATTGTCCAGCACATTTTTCTTCCAGTTCCCCCGCCATTCATCGTTGGAAAAGGACTCCACGATCTGGACCGGGCCTTCGTCCAGGGATACCCCGATGCGGATCCTGCCCACAGAATCCAGAGAGGGGAAACGGTGGATTTCCAACAGGAATTCCCCGCTGCTGTAGACTGCAAAGTGATAACACAACGGCTTTGCAGCCGGTATGCGCGATGTCGTGCAGTCTTTTCCCGCACGATCCTGGGCAGCAGCCTCGTTCCGGATCCCATATTCTTCCGGTTCCCTGCACACACAGGCTTCCGCCAGATCCCCGTACAGGCGGCCCAGCCGGTGAATCCGTTTGAAGTCCCCGGATACTTCCCGGCCAGTCTCCTTCGCACAGCGCTGCCTTTGGACTCCCGCGGCGCCAGGCCGTTCCTGCCAGGCTTCCACACCTCCAGTCCCTGCACCTGCCCCAACTCCCTGCCAGGCTTCCAGCACCACCAGACCATCTTCCTCCAGGGCAAGCTCCGTCCCATACACTGGTTTGACCGTTCTGACCAGAATGGCCCGGCTGCTGCCATCAGTGACATTCTCCACCAGGATTTCCCCGCTGCGGTTCTCCGATACATCTGATACGTTGACCTGGATCCTCACTTCCCTGGAGACTTTTGGCTGCCCTTCGGAAAGCTTCACCCATTCCGGCGCACGCAGACGCACTTCAAAGGCTCCTTCCCCCTGGTTGCCGATTCCCAGCCACTTTTCCCCAGGCGTGGCAAATACAAGCTCTTCCTCCCCGTTCCACACTTCCACGTCCATGGAAGGCGTCCCCAAAACTGCAAGGGGCGGCGTGCAGACCGGCATCATGGCCGCCCTTGGAGGTGGAAAGCCCTCCGGATCCAGGATACCATTCCACTTTCCCCTGCACATCACATGGTTATAATAATGGAGCAGCCGTCTCCTGGCATCCTCCGCCTCCCTGGACTGCTCTACATAGTAAGCCGCTGCCTGCATATTGCCCCGGTCGTACATCCATGTACTCCGATCCCCATAGTAGTAGGCCAGATTGGTGAAATATGCCGCATGGATCCGCATCAGTACCAGTTGGAAGAAAGCGGCTTTCTCTGCCTCCGACAGGCTCTCATACAAGGCATTCCCTCTCTGGAAGAGTTCCTCGTAAGCATGGATCCGCACCACTGCCTCATCCCCGTAAGCCATCTGGGAGAAAGCATCATAATCCATATTCTCTATCTTCCGCACATTGGTTAGCTGGGAGAAATCGTTCAGCAGACGAGAAACCTCTTTTCCGATTACGACTGTCCCCTTCCTGCCAAATGTTTCCCCGCCTCCGGCTTCTCTCCCATCCGCCATGTCCAGGCTGCCAGGAAGTTCCTCCTGGCCGCTAAAAGTCCTGTTGATCCAGTCTTCCACAAAAGCATCCACATCCTCCGTAAGCGCCCCCGGCTTGCCGATCTCCCAGGCCAGGCGCAGGAAGAAAGTGATCTCCTGCTCCAGAGGCTTCATGGCTCCCGTGTTCATCACCCACAGCTTGCGGATCCCCTCATTCCAGGCTTTCTGCAGTTCATTCCTGGTATGGGCCAGGGGAATGGAACAGAGAAACACATAGGACATGCTGGGAGGAGCCCAGTAGGAATTGTGGTAATAGATGCCGTTCCCACCCTTCCGATGCTTCTCCCTCTCTGAAGGATACCGCCGGATGTAGCCATAATTGTCATTGGCCCACACCAGGGTCATGTCCTCCGGCACCTGTAGTCCATTGTCGTACAGCTCCAGGACTTCCTTGTAGGGGATGAAAGTCATCATGGGCATGTCCCGTTTCCTGTCGCCCGGATCTGCCTCCTCCACCCCCAGGGTTTTACGCAGGATCTCCCTCTGGTCTCCTATGATCTGCTCCAGAAGCGCCACCTTAGCCGCCCGCATCTCCCCCTCGGATTTCCCTGCCAGGTTCTTCGTCTCGAACCCAGAGTCATGAATGCCTCGCATCCCCAGAGTATAGCAGACCTCATAGTCCCGGTTCTGCTCCACACTCTCCCGCCAGTATTCCTGCAGAATCTCACGGTTCCTGCCTTCAATGGTATAATCGTAGACTGCATCTGTATACCCTTTTTTCTGGATCCATGGAACCCACTCCCGGTTGTTGGAGCGCATCAGCATATCGCAGTGGGAAGTCCCCACCACAATCCCCATCCGGTCTGCCAGCGCGCCGTTTTCCGGTGTCAGGTTGAAAGAATTCACATGCATGGCAGGCCAGATATAATTCCCCTTCAAACGCAGCAGTAACTCAAATACTTTCTCGTAAGTCTTCACCCCGATGGTAGGCTCCCCCATGTAATTGCGTACCCAGGACTCCAGCTCCTCCTCATCGTTCAGGAAGATCCCCCTGTATTCCACAGAAGGATAATCCGCCTTACAATACCCTTTGGGCAGGACAAATTCCTGGCGTCCCTTCACCGGCACATCTGCCCAGAAATACCAGGGAGACACCCCCAGCATCTCACTCATTTCGTAGATGCCGTATATGGTTCCCCTTCTGTCGCTGCCTGCAATGACCAGGCTGCCATCCAGAACCTGGTGCAGGTAAGCTTCCTTGCGCGGCCTGCCTGTGTCATCCCTGGGCAGGAGCCCACATACCTGCTCCCCTGCCAGACTCGAAATTTCCAGGGTGCCAATAATTATATGCGCCTCATTCCCTTCCCCATCGGGCACAACATCCATAGCACCCGCACCAGCTTCTGCCAGACCGATGATATTGTCAGTGTCTGCCTTCTCCCCCGGGTAGTCCTCATCCTTGTCTTTCCTGTCTGTCCAGGCTATCCGTGCCATGATTCCCAGGGTCTTCTTCAGGTCTTCTACCAGGTTGGAAAGCGCTATCTTTACCGCCTCCGGTTCCCGGCTGTCTGCCTTTAGGACACACCGCTGTCCCTGCTTTAATGTAAAATCCATGAAAGCCCCCGTTTCCGTCTCCAGGGCATTCTCCTTCCCCCTGCAACCCAGCAGGGCTTGCATCTTCCCCAGAACCAGCGGCACATAGTAAGTCCCGCAGCAGGTTTCATTGGGATGGGAACCCGCGCCGTCTATGATCATATCCCGCATCTGCCCGGAATCCCTGGTATCCAGGGCACAGTCCGCGAAGATATCTGCCACCTGTGCCCCCCATTTGTCACACATGGCAAGTGCCAGTTCCCGCATTCTGCACTGGATCCCATAGTCCCTTCCCCCGGATTTGTGGATGGTCACATACAAGACGGGTACCTCCGGCCATTTGCTGCGGATAGTGTACAGAATCTTCTCGAAACCGCCGCAGAAAGTGGCATCATCAAAGCCTTCTGTCCCTTCCGGCAGAATCTCCCCCAGCATGCCCAGGTTCCGCTCATAGGCATCATTGGTATACCCGTCCAGCACAATTAAATCCGGGGACTCCTGCGGCGCGTTTTCTATCTGGATCTGGATCGCATTCTCACTTCTGATCACTGTGGCCCCGTTCACGGCATACATTCCCAGGCTGATCCCTGTCTCCTTCGCAATCAGCCGCATGAATGATTTGTCCGGCATAGTGTGCCCATACACAATACTGTCCCCAAAAGCATACACTTTTTTTCCCTGCATTTTCTGCCTCCTCTTATAATGAATGCTTCTTTTTATTTATTTTTAATTTGCTTCGCCATGCCTGACAAGTCAGAGTAATGTCATCTTATAGATCCCCCTATATAAAGACCAGTTTATATTTTGTCCAAAGTATATACCTAATGCCTGCAATACATATATACGCTCATATTCACCAGGTACACAATGTCCGAAACGGGAGTATTTATATACCAGGCAGCATGAAGCAGTTCCCTCAATATCTATCATACCTTTTTATGAAGCAGATGTAAACCTGTAGATTTGTCATGCAGCCATGAATAATCTCTGGTTCCCAGGCTCTTCGCCTTCAACCAGTCAAAATCAGTCTGTTTTCCCGGTTCTGTCAGATCCTGCATATCGTTACTGTTCACTCCCGTTCACAGCAACATATGTACACAAAACGCCAAATGCAGGCGTTTTGGCACACGACAGTCTCGGGTTTTTATGCAAAATGCACATAAAAACGCCTCGCGTTACTGACGAGTGAACAGTAACTGCATATCTTCTGCTTTTTTTACCGAATGTATGTTTATATTGCGAATCGTGTCGAATTATGCTAGAATTCAAAAAAGATACAAATTTAGAGTTGTTATTAGTCACCATGCAAGTTTTCACAGAAAATTTAAGTAGAAATTTAACATGACTTATTATATAATAAATCACAGATACGATAGGGGATTGATTATGGGCAAGACAAAAGAACTATCTGATTGTATACCAGAAAGCCTCGTTGCAAAAATTATGCAGAACGGTAAAGAACAAAGTGACCAGCATGTATACCGTGTTGCAAAAAATGGAAGAATCAATAATGATGTGACTTTTATGGGAACTTATGAGGAATCGCTTCACGAAGGCAGACCCTTTGACAAAGACAGAGATGAAATTGGTTCCTATTCTACTTCTTGTTACCTTACTTTGAAGAGACCACGCAAATTCTTGAAATTATTAAAGAAAAAGTATTTTGACAAATACCCGCAGCCAGGAATTATTCATGGTTATACCATATGTGGCCTGTCCCAGTTAACAAGAGAACGAATACCAGATTATGAGGATGACCATGTAGACTGGTGGATTTATAAAGACAGTTTTTGCCAACTGTTTCAGTCTTTCCACTATGTAGAAGATTCTGAGAGAGGTGTATTGAATGAATGACAACATTATTTTTGAACAGATTCCTGGTATAAACTCTTTGTTTATGGAACAGGTATTGTTTTCCTTTGAGAATATCCCTATGATCTTTGTATGTGTGGATAGTTCTCAGTCCAGGTATCTTTGTGTCTGCGATGATATCATAGAAGAGCAGTCATGGATTATATCCAAAATACAAAATAGCACTTTGCTCCGCATCTTAAACGATGAAATCACCGTACTAAACGCGTTTAAGGACAAGGATGTCTGGGTGGCAACCAAAAAAGCAGGCCAGGACATGATGTATCAATTTGTGCAGTACAATCATATTGATATTGATGAACTTCCTCTATGCGACCAATATCTGGAAATGAAAGAATCCCTTGGACGTTATATAGATCTCGTATCAATTGACGCATCCATTGAAAATCTTGCACGTCCATATCCCATGTCCTATTTAACGGGCATCCAATCAATAGCCGGAAGTTTACTTCTGGACTTATTATCCAAAGATGAGTTTGAGGATGACAAAAATATGTTTTTAAATCAGAGATTTGAAACAATACAGTTAAAGTCCAGTTTCAGTATGAGGTCTTCCAGAAGTATTGACACAGATGAAATGGTAAATTCCACTTCTGCCAATACTTCTTTCATACCAGTTGAATGTACTGTCATAGAAGAACTCAGCTATCAAGGTACAGCTATTTCTGTTCTGGCTGCATAGGAAGATATGGCAGATAATATCCTTAAGGAGATGAAAGTTTGGAAGTAAACTTCCTATGCCAGACCTGCGGTCTGCCATCAAAGAGCAACTATTGAAATAAGTACCCGCCAAAGGCGGGTATGGAGGTGTAAATATGCAAAAAAGCGAATTCCGTTTTTCGAATCCCAGATTGGTACATTTAAATTTCCAGCTCAATGATTCCTACCAAAAACCGGACGGCTCTGATAAACAATCAGCCTTATATATTGATACTAGCATTAACAAAATACAGGAAAATGAAGCTGTTGTGGAATTAACGGTCAAACTTGGAGAACCGGTGGATTCATACCCATTTTTCATAGAACTTACAATGAGAGCGAAATTCAGACTAGAACATGAAATAGAAGAGACAAATTTCGAAAATTTTTTAGAAGTAAATGCCCCGGCGCTCCTGCTCTCTTATGCAAGACCCATCATCTCCTCTATAACCAGCAATGCAGGAATGAAGCCCGTCAATCTGCCATTCCTTAATTTTTCCACCAGCTCCAAAGAGAAGGTCGCAGAAGCAGGACAAACATCCTCCTAAGAAGCCTGTCTTCTTATCATTGTCAAAACCCATTCTTGTCAACAGGCCCCTTCTCTCCTCAGCGCCTTAACCGATTCAATATCCCATCCACATCGATCCCTGGGTGGGTAAGGTACATACGGCTGATCTCCTCCGCAAATGCCAGGGAGATGCGGTTCCTCTCCGCGATCATCTCCGTTGGCAGCCCTCTGTGGATACCCTTGATGACCGCACGTACCACCTGTTCCCTGTCCACTTCTGACTCCGGGATAACCATATTTTCGTCCCCATGGGAGAGCAGCACCTGCCGGATCTGGAAAGAGCCGTCTTCTGACACTTCCAGAACCGCCATGGATACTCCTAAGCGGAATCGTCTGGGGCCGCAGCTTCCCGGATTCAAGAACCGAATTCCCAGTTCCATCTCATCGGCATACCTATGGGAATGTCCATACACCACCAGCCGCACGTCATCCTCCGGTTTCATTGTGGGAACATCTTTCTTCCTGTGGCACAGGAAGATCCGCACTCCGTGGAAATCCACTGTATCCGTAAGCGGAAGCTTCCCTGCCCACTCCCTGTCATTGTTCCCCCGGACAGCCCGCACCGGTGCCAGTCTGGTAAGCTGATTCAGGATCTCCTGTCCGCCGATATCCCCGCCGTGGAGGATCAAGCTGCAGTCCTTTAGCTGCTCTGACACCTCCGGGCGCAACAGCCCATGTGTATCAGAAATAATCCCTGCCCTGGCATACATTGGCGGTACTCTCCTTTCCTTTTCGTACTGATCTCGTACGGGTCTCCTAAAGGGCATCCCAGGTTCTCTTCACGCTTCCAGACATGCCGCTTCAGCGGCACAAACAAGGATGAAGAACGCTTAGAACTTCTCCTCACAATTTTACCGCCGCACCCATTTCCCGAACAATGTCTTCTTATATTTCCTTAGCTCCTCCTTCACCTCCGGATGGTCTCCTGCCTTCTGCAGGTAGGCCACACCCATGGCAATGTCTTCCCTGGCGCCCAGGCCCTGCAGGCAGATCAGCCCCCTCAGGTAGTCAGCCTCCCAGTAATTCCAGTTCACCTGGTCCAGGAACCGAAGGGCCTTACCATGATCCTGCGGGGTACCCCATCCATAGAAATGGCATTTTGCCAGATAGAACACTCCCCAGCGGCTGCCCTTCTCATAGGCATGGTTCAGCAGTTGGAACGCCTTCTCATGATCCACGGAAACTCCCAGCCCCAGAAGATATGCCTTACCCAGACGGTTATAGCCATCCAGATTGCCGGAAGGGATCTCTTTCTCGAAACATTCCGCCGCATAGGCTTCGTCCTTAGGGGTACCTATCCCCTCTGCATAACAGCGTCCCACATCGGCCCACGCGCCGGGATGTCCCCCTTCTGCCGCTTCCTTGTACCAGTGAAGAGCCTCCGCCTTCCGGCCGGCCTTCTCCAGTTCTTCCGCATAGATGGACTGGTGGACAGGATGGCCATACTCTGCCCCGATCTTCCAGAGATCCTTGGCTTTCTGCGGCTGGGGCAGGATAATGTCTTCATCCCCCTGGGTGTAATAGCGGTTCAGGTTATTGGCCGCAAAATGCATGCCGCCCCGGAAAGCCTTCCAGAACCAGTCCTCACACTTGGAGATATTCTCCTTCAAATACGCCCTGAATGCAGCCGGATCCGAAAAACTGCTCCCGTCCTTGCCCTGGATCCGCAGGAAATCCCACCAGAAGTAGACATTTCCCACCACATACTGGCAGAAGGCATCCCCCCACTGTGCAAGCTCCAGGGCCTGGTCAAAGACTTCCTGCAGGCTGGCAAAGGGCATCTTCTCCTCTACTTCCGGGGTCAGTTCCCCGCAGCGCATAGACACCAGTACCCCCAGGGCGCTGCCCTGTTCCACTGATTTATGCAGCAGCGCGGTAGCCCTGTCATCGTCCTCCGGAAAACCGTGGCCGCTCCACACATACTGGTGACCGCACAGGCACCTTGCCAGCACGCAGCTTGCATCCCCGTCCCCGGCGGCGGAAGCCTTTTCCAACAGCGCAAAGGCTTCCTTGCCCCGCCTGGTTCTTTCCTTATAATATATGTCCTCCAATGCCTTCTTTACATCCTCGCTTAATTGTCTGCCCATTCTACTACACTCCTTTTCCTCTCCTAATTTTTCTGGCTCCTGATTGTTCTGGCTCCTGGAGCCGTCCGGCGCAAAACGCATGCCGTCAAGGCTCCCGGACATTCCCATGGTCTATCCGACCTGTACGATATACATATCGGTACACACGGCCCGTTATTAAAGCTTTCTCTGCGCAATATCTACCCCCGCCATCAGCCTTTTAACAGCGGTGTCAGTTCCCCTTCGCACAGCAATATCAGGCGGTGCAGCGCCCTGGTGCATGAAATATACAGAATCTGCCCATCCTCCCTGGCCGGATAGTTTCTGGCATCTGCATCGCAGAGGATCACGGCGTCAAATTCCAGCCCTTTTGCCAGATAGGACGGCATCAGCAGATTCCCCCGTATGCTTTCTGCCCCGCTGCCTTCCACCAGCTTCAGATCCATCCGGGTCATCAATTCTGTGTATAAGCGCTCTGCGCCTTTTGCTGTCTTGCAAAGCAGACATACTGTCCCCATGCCCTTATCCTGGCATTCCCGGGCTTTTGAGAGAATCCTGTCCAGATAGGCCTCGTGGCCGTCCACAGCTTCCACTTCCACCGGGTCGCCAGGCCGGTTAAAACACTGGATTTCAGGCCTGTGGCCGACAAACTGCAGGCCGAACTGTAGAATCTCTTCGGTGCAGCGGAAGCTCTTGTCCAGAGTGATCAAGGACATCTTCTTTTTCCCCAGCATCTTCTGCACCTGCCCATAAAAGGAGAGATCCTCCTGCTTTGCCAGCGTCTGGTTGACATCACCAAGAACCGTATACTTTGCGGCTGGAAAGAGCATCCGGAAGATCTCGAACTGAAGGGGATAATAGTCCTGGGCTTCGTCTATAATCACCTGGCGGATGTTCCGGTAGGCATCATTCCCGTATATGCGCAGATGCAGATAGAGCACCGCGATGGCATCATCGAAGCCAAGCCGCCCAGCGTCCAGCATATCCAGGGTGTCCCTTCTGATCCTGGATAAATCTGTCCGAAGGTTCCCCCCTCTTCCTGTCGTGTCTGCCGGACTTTGTACTACAGCGAGCCCTTCCCCTGGTGCATCGCAGATCCAGGCCTCCCACAGCCTCCTGTACAGCCCGCAGACGTCCAGCCTGGTAAAGGTCTGCAATTCCTGCAGGATCAGATTCCTGTCTTCCTTGTGTTTCCACTTCTGTGTTCCAAAAGCCTTCTCCAGTACCCAATCTTCCAATTGTGTAAGCCGCACTGCCAGGGGAACTTCCGGCCTCTGACTCAGGCGCCGCCTAAGTTCCTCCCCTGTGGCCACCAATCCCCCCTGGAAGGAGATATCCCGGTAGGGGATTTCCTGCAGGGGGATGTCAGCCACAAAGCGGTCCAGCACCTTCAGAAATGCCATCGATGCCTTATATTCCATGCTTCTCCTAATGTCCTGTGTCCGGGTACCGCCCGCCATCGCCCCTTCCAGGAAAGCTTCCCTGGACTGTATCTCCTGCTCCTTCAAAAAGGTATGCAGGATATCCTCGAACACCAGAGAGACCACATTCTCCTCCCCCAGCTCTGGCAGCACATTTGAAATATACTGTTCAAACGTGGCATTAGGGGACAGAATCAGAATATTGTTGGCCGACAGGGCAGACTGCAGACCCTGATACATCAGATAAGCAGCCCGGTGCAGCGCAATGGAAGTCTTGCCGCTTCCGGCCACTCCCTGGATCAGCAGCAGGTCATCCTCCATATTCCGAATGACCACATCCTGTTCCTTCTGGATGGTCTCCACAATGGTTTTCATCTGGGGAGAGGTGTTCCTGGACAGGAGCTGTTTTAGGATCTCATCACGGATATTCACATCTGTGTCGAAAAAATAGTGCAGACGGCTGTCCTTGATCTCATACTGGCGTTTACGCTCCACCTGTCCGGTGATCCTCCCGCCAGGGGCGTCATAGTACGCCTCCCCTGTCATAAAACGGTAGAACACACTGGCAATGGGAGAACGCCAGTCATAGACATAGATCCTGGCCGCGTTCTTCTCCATCAAGGATGTCCGTCCGATATAGACAGGCTCCGGGGATGTCTCGCCCTCAAAGAGAAAGTCGATCCGTCCAAAATAGGGAGATCCGATCACCTGCTCCAGACGCCTGATCTTGCGCCGCATCTCCTCACAGTCCGCGACCATGTCTGTGACCATAGCCGCTTCCTGGCTCAGTTCTACCAGGGCCTCAAAGTCTGCTGCATTTCCCAGGTTCCCACTGCCAACGCCGTGTTCCGTATTTCCCCAGATTTCCTCTTTTGCCTCCATCATTTCGGATTCTCTCTTCTCCACAGCCTGCCGGGTCTGTGCAAGCTGCTCTTCTGCCGCCTGGATTGTCTCCTCCAGGTGTGCTTCCTCCAAAGCAGTTTCCGGCTGTGCGTCCAGCTGCAAATCTTCTTTGTGTGAATTTCCCCCATAGTGTAAATTCCCCTCATATGAATTTCCCGGCTGTAGGTTCTCCCACTGCAAATTTTCCATCATAGCCGCTCCCCTTTCCCAGTCTGCCCCTTTGTGTCCGGCGTTTTCCAAACAATCCAGTCATACTGCCAGACTATTATGTTTTCCCAGTGTAGCATGTGAAAAACAGCATATCAAGTCTTGAGATTCCACATTTTATATGCTATACTATCCATAGAAACAAAGCATAGAATCTTTACTCCTTTTTCGGCACAATACAGGCCGTGTAGGTCGCCATCCGGCCAGCACTATCCGGTCTATATAGTAAATGATAAGTCAAATACCCGGCGGATATGCCATACAAAAGCAATCCGCCGGGTATTCTTATGTTCTTTTATGGTGGTTCTTGTTAATTCTGGTATCCGGCTCGATTTAAGTCTGGCTTTGTCCAGTCGTGCCAGTTCTCACCCAGTCCGTCCTTCCTGCTTACCCTGGTTCCTGCTTGCTGCTTGTCCCGGATCAGACGCACACATCAAGGAATATGCTGCCGAAAGGAGCCGATTCCTACTTATCCTGGATCAAGCCATGGAGCTTCTGCAGGGAATGCACCTCGCCGCCACCGGTCTTCTGCACCTGGAGGATTCCCTCCGCGGTGGCCCTGGCTGCAGCGATCGTGGTCATATACGGAATCTTGGCCTTGATGGCGGCTTTCCTAAGGTAGCTGTCATCGTACTCGCTGTCATCTCCCACAGGAGAATTGATGATCAAGTCGATCTCCCCGTTGGTAATCAGATCCAACAGATTCGGCCTGCCTTCGTAGAGCTTCTTCACCAGAGTCACTTCAATGCCTGCTTCCTGCAACAAGGCACAGGTGCTGCCGGTAGCCAGGATCTTGAACCCTGCCTCCTGGAAAGCCTGTCCCACTTCCACCACCTCCGCCTTGTCCCTGCGGTTGACACTGATCAGCACCGTGCCTCCCAGGGGAAGCTTTGTCTGGGTAGCCTCCTGGGCCTTGAAAAAGGCTTCTCCCACGGACGTGGACAGGCCCAGCACCTCGCCGGTGGAACGCATCTCCGGTCCCAGAACCGGATCTACCTCCGGAAACATATTGAAGGGGAACACCGCTTCTTTTACCCCATAATAGGGAATCTGTTGCTCCTTTAGGTCGGGTACCGGGGAAGGTCTCCCCGTGATCTGCCCAGTGATGATCTCCGTGGCCAGGGGTACCATGCGGATATTGCAGACCTTGGACACCAGGGGCACCGTGCGGGAAGCCCTGGGATTGGCCTCCAAAACATACACCTTGTCATTCTCAATGGCATACTGCATGTTCATCAGTCCACACACATGCATCTCCTCGGCAATCTTCCGGGTATACTCCTTGATGGTTGCCACATTTTCCTTGGAAATATGCCTGGAGGGGATGATACAGGCGGAGTCCCCAGAGTGGATTCCTGCCAGCTCAATGTGCTCCATCACCGCAGGTACAAAGGCGTGGATACCGTCACTGATGGCATCTGCCTCGCACTCAACAGCATGATTTAAGAAACGGTCGATGAGAATGGGCCGATCCGGCGTCACCCCCACCGCTGCCTTCATATAATCTGTAAGGCTTCCATCGTGATACACCACCTCCATGCCCCGGCCTCCCAGCACATAGGAGGGACGCACCATCACTGGATAGCCGATCCGGTGGGCGATTTCCAGGGCTTCCTCCACTGTGGTAGCCATGCCGGATTCCGGCATGGGAATATCCAGCTTATCCATCATAGCCCGGAACAGATCCCTGTCTTCCGCCAGGTCAATGACAGAAGGTGCCGTGCCCAGAATGCGCACGCCGTTTTTCTCCAGGTCTGCTGCCAGGTTCAAAGGTGTCTGCCCCCCGAACTGCGCGATAACCCCTACCGGCTGTTCTTTTTTATAGATACTCAGCACATCCTCCAGGGTCAATGGTTCAAAATACAGCTTGTCCGAAGTATCATAGTCCGTGGACACGGTCTCCGGGTTACAGTTCACAATGATGGTTTCAAATCCCAGCTTTTTCAGCGCCAGGGATGCATGTACACAGCAATAGTCGAATTCAATACCCTGGCCAATGCGGTTGGGCCCGCCTCCCAGGATCATGACCTTGGGCCGGTCTGTGCGGACAGGGTTCTTGTCCGGGGCATTGTATGTGGAGAAATAATAGGCACTGTCCTGGGTACCGCTTACATGGACGCCTTCCCAGGCCTCCTCCACTCCCAGGAAGGTCCTGCGCTCCCGGATCTCCTGCTCCGGAATCCCCAGCAGGATGCTTAAGTATTTGTCAGAGAATCCGTCCCTCTTAGCCCTGGCCAGCTGCTCATCGGATGGAAGTCCCCCCTTACATTTAAGCAGGGCAACCTCTTCCTCCACCAGCTCCTTCATTTGTTCGATAAACCATTTCTTAACATGTGTAATTTCATTGATCTCTTCTATGGTGGCACCCTTTTTCAGCGCTTCATACATAATAAAATGGCGCTCGCTGGATGGAGTAAGCAGCATCCTGAGAAGCTGCTGTCTGGAATTCTCCTCCAGCTTCGGGATCTGCCCCAGGCCATAACGCCCTGTCTCCAGAGAGCGGATGGCTTTCTGAAAAGCTTCCTTGTAATTCTTGCCGATACTCATGACTTCGCCCACGGCACGCATCTGGGTACCCAGTTTATCTTCCACACCCTTGAATTTCTCAAAGGCCCAGCGTGCGAATTTGATGACCACATAATCGCCGTCTGGTACATACTTGTCCAGTGTGCCGTATTTTCCGCAGGGGATATCCTTCAAAGTCAGCCCCGCAGCCAGCATGGCACTGACCAGGGCGATGGGAAAGCCTGTGGCCTTGGAGGCCAGCGCCGAGGAACGGGAAGTCCTGGGATTGATCTCTATGACAATGATCCGGTCACTGACAGGGTCATGGGCAAACTGTACATTGGTGCCGCCGATGACCTGCACAGATTCCACGATGGCATAAGCCTGACTCTGAAGTCTCTTCTGGAGTTCCTCTGATATGGTGAGCATGGGAGCTGCACAGAAGGAATCCCCTGTATGAACCCCCAGAGGATCAATGTTCTCAATGAAGCAGACTGTGATCATATTGCCGTCCGCATCCCGCACCACTTCCAGTTCCAGTTCCTCCCATCCCAGGATAGACTCCTCCACAAGAACCTGTCCCACCAGGGAAGCCTGGAGTCCCCTGGTACAGACAGTGCGCAGTTCATCCCTGTTATACACCAGTCCGCCCCCGGCGCCGCCCATGGTATAGGCCGGACGCAGTACCACAGGATACCCCAGCTTATCCGCAATCCCAAGAGCTTCCTCCACTGTGTAGGCCACTTCACTCCTGGCCATCTCTATTCCTAAGGCGTTCATAGCCTTCTTGAACTCGATCCGGTCCTCTCCCCGCTCAATGGCATCCACCTGTACCCCGATGACCTTCACCTGGTACTTGTCCAGAATCCCTGCGCCTGCCAGCTCCGCGCACAGGTTTAAGCCCGACTGGCCACCCAGGTTAGGCAGCAGCGCATCCGGCCTCTCCTTGGCAATGATCTGCTCCAGCCGCTCCTTGTTCAGCGGCTCGATATAGGTGACATCTGCCGTCTCCGGATCGGTCATAATGGTGGCCGGGTTGGAATTCACCAGCACGATCTCATATCCCAGCTTCTTCAGTGCCTTACAGGCCTGGGTGCCGGAATAGTCGAATTCACAGGCCTGGCCGATGATAATGGGGCCAGAGCCTATGATCAATACTTTATGGATATCAGTTCTCTGTGGCATATTGTAACCTCCTCATTCTGTATCAATCACTCTGTAACAGAAGGATTGTGCGCATCCCGGCGCACATGGGTCCCATGATTGAAGCTCTCCTTTTCGCTTCCATATTATAGCATGACTTTGCCCGTTTTACAAAAGAAATATCTATGCACCTATAAGTTTTCCTACCGTCCTATTATAATCTGTCATTCCCGGAACAGACATGGTATAATAAGAAACACGGGCAGGTCACACGCTGGCTTCCTATGCCAGGGCACCGGAAGCCGGTTATATTTATAGATACGGGGACAGCTTCCCACTCCGGGAATCCCCACCCAAGGAGGCACCTATGAACCTACAAGAACTCACAGACCTGCTGGTCACATCCAGCCAGCAGGTAAACCGAAGCAAATTTATCCCCTGGTGGGAAGATTCCTTTGAAGACAGTACCTATCGGTATGACATTCTCAAGCCCGAGGTAGTACAGGAGTCAGAAGCCTGTCTGGCCACATGCAGCAGGGATATGCTGCTGGCACCCGTGGGCAGCTACGGCCTTACCCTCCTACATCTGCTGGTGTGGCATAGTTTCCATGACATCCTGAAGGAGATCTTCCAAAGGGGCACCCTCACCCAGGAGGATGTGAACCAGCCGGACCACAAGGGATACGGCCTCACCCCCTTCCTACTCTCCTGCTGCCGTGGGAACCTGTCTATGGCCACGCTCCTGCTGGACCAGGGGGCCGACCCTGCCCGCTGTGACAGCCACGGCAGGAATGCCTACCATTTCCTGGCTGGCGCCAGGATTCCGGAACTGGCGACTTCCTACTCTTGTACCACCAAAAGTATGGCCCAGCGAGCTTCCATTGCCCGTCTGCTGGATATAGATGTGAACCAGAAGGACGAGGAAGGCTTCACGCCCCTGGTATGTATGCTCTGTTCCTCCAGCCATTCCAGCTATTCCTACACCTTGACAGAACTTTTCCTGGAAAAAGGGGCAGATACCAGCTATATGGACGATAACGGCAACACCTTGCTCCTGCTTGCCCTCAAAAACAATCATATCACTGCTGCCCTGCAACTGATGACACATTGCCCGGAACTGGTAAACGTGCCGGACCGGGAAGGCACCACCCCCTTCCAGCAGGTCTCAGGCTGGAACAATGAGGGACTGTGCATGGCCCTGGCAGACCACGGGGCGTCCTCCCCGGACACCAGGCCCCTGCCCCTGTCGGAACTGAGCCGCATCACCAGCAATGCTTTCGGCATGGCCTCAGAGGAGGAGCCGGACGGTATCACTCTGGCACTGTACCTGACGGAAAAGCTGATCCGGCAGATAGATCCGGATGATGATGACGAACTGGGGTATATCACCGGTATCCTGCACAATGCCCTGGTGTCCGACAAATCTTACCGGGTGCTGGATGTCTGTCAGAAGGAAGGACTGGATTTCACTGCCCCTATCCATTTCCATGGCAGTGTAACCTGCCTGCGGGACGAATGTCTGGGCATCAGCTACGGCACCGGAGCCATCCGCAGGATGCTGACCCTGGGAGTGGACATGGACACCAGCGTCATCAAGGGACGTACCCCAGCCTACCTGGTTGCCTCCAGGGAAAGACCCAATGCCATATTCCGGAAATATGACAGTTTCTTCGAAGAAGCTGCCAGGCTTTTCTCCCGGGAGTCCATGGAACAGACTGACCAGGGCGGCAAGGCCGCCATACATATGGCTGCCATACACGGCCACACCGATATGCTGCGTGTGATGCTTGAAAAAGGCGTGGACATCAACCTGACGGAAGACATGCCCGCGGAGGCAGGCACCACGCCCCTTCATGAAGCCTGTATCCATGGCCATGGGGATGTGGTAAAGCTGCTTATGGAAGCAGGCGCAGATGACACCCTGCAGAATGCCGCCGGGGAGACCCCTGCCCACGTGGCACTGCGTAAGACGACCTGCAACAAATCCCTGGAGCCAGCCAGGCGGGCCGAAATCCTACAAGCCCTAAAGCATCTGGACCTGGCCCGTGAGGACGGAAAGACACCCTTGATGCTGCTCCAGTACCTGGACATCAACACAGTCATAGGACTGCTCCCCCTGTTCCTGGACAGGGGAGTGCATGTCAATGCCACCGACCAGGGCGGCCGCTCTGCCCTGCTGCTCCATACAGACCTCATCTGTCATAAGGATACCGTCAAGGAACTGCTCAAGGCTGGTGCCGATGTGAACCTGGCAGATAACCAGGGAAATACGGCCCTGCATTATAGCCTCCTATACGGCAACGTTGACGTGGCCCGCTTCTTGATTCGGAAAGGTGCCGATTACAACCGTCCTGACAACCATGGCAGAACTCCCGTGCAGATCGCCGTGGAGAAAGGGTATGACACGGTTCTGGAACTGATGGCGGATATCCGGTAGGGTGATATGGAACACAGGAAAAGGCCTCCGGATACCACCGGGGGCCTTCATGGTTCCTGCGGGCAATGGACCGCAGCGCTGGCGGCGCTTGTATAGGACGGACCGAAGCGGAGCGTAGACCAGATACCCCGCTATTTGCAGCAGGGCTGTTGACTGTTATCCTCACGCCTTCTGGTTCAACGCATAGTACAATCCCTTCTTCTCCATCAGTTCCTCATGGCTGCCCTGCTCCGCAATCCCCTTGTTGGAGATATACAGGATACGGTCTGCACTGCGGATGGTGGATAGTCTGTGGGCCACCATGAACGCCGTTTTCTCCTTCAGGATCACGGCCAGAGCCTGCTGGATCAGTGCCTCTGTCTCTGTGTCAATGGAACTGGTAGCCTCATCCAGGATGATCACAGAAGGATTCTTCAGGATAATCCTGGCAAAGCTCAGAAGCTGCCTCTCCCCAGCGGAAAGCCCCAGGCCCCTCTCCTCCAGCACATGCCCGTATCCGTCCGGGAGCTTCTGAATAAACTCGTCCGCGAAAATGGTCTTTGCTGCTGCGATGCACTCCTCGTCAGTGGCATCTATCCTGCCATAGCGGATGTTTTCCAGAATCGTTCCTTTGAAGATGAAAGGTTCCTGCATCAGCACGCCCACTTCCCTGCGCAGGGAAGACAGGGATACCTCCTTCACATTGGTTCCATCTATGGTAACACTTCCTGCTTTCACATCATAGAAGCGGGTCAGCATGTTGATCACCGTTGTCTTGCCCGCCCCTGTGGGGCCTACCAGGGCAATGGTCTCCCCGGGCTTCACATGCAGGTCGAAATGCTCCAGGATGTTCACTCCCTCATCATAGGCAAAGGTCACATCATTGAAATCAACCGCCCCCGCGACATGTTCCAGTTCCTTGCAGTCTGCCTGGTCCTGGATGGAGACAGGATAGTCAATGGTGTCGAAGACACGCTCCAGGTTCGAACTGACCTGGGCAAGCTGCTGGATGATCTGGGCCAGCTGGGTCAGGGGACCGCTGAACTGGGTCATATAACTGGTAAAAGCCACCACGATTCCCGCATTCATGGTGGAACTGCCATTTAGGATCAGATACAGTGCCGTACCATAGAGGGCTGTTGTTCCGATATTCCAAAAAGTCTCCACAATGGGCGTATTCAGTTCCCCCCGGTGAACAATCTTCATGAACTGGTCCACACTGGCCTGGTGTACCTCCTGGTAGATCTTCTCACTACTCTCCTTACGGTTGTAACTCTTAACAATCTTCTCCCCCATGATGGTCTCGATCAGGAAAGCCGTTCGGTTGGAAACCTTGGCCCTGTGGGCAGAGAATAGCTTCCTGATGGAGTATCGCAGCAGGAAGATGATCGTCACCATGGGCAGCACAATGGCATACACCACCCCTGTGAGTTGCGGGCTTAAACCCAGCATGAAAAAGGTGACAATCAGCAGTTTCGCCGCATAAGACAGAAGCATCAGCAGATGGTTGGTGAAAAAGTTCGCCAGGTCATTCACATATTCCGTCACCCGCACCACTACCTTGCCATTGGGTCTGGAATCAAAATAGTCAAAGGGCAGTTCCTGGAGCTTGTAGAACACATCCCTCCTCACATTGGCAATGATGTCATGTCCCACCCTTCCCATGATGCGCTGGTGGGCAAAATTGATGCCGATTTCCGTCAAGGCCAGTGCCGCCATACCCGCAATCAGGAATGCCAGCATCTTGAAATCTTCCGAAGGTACCGCCACATTGATGACCTGCTTCAGCAGCAGGGGCGTCACCATGGCAAGCAGGGAAGCCAGTACCATCAGGGCTGCCACCAGGAAGAAAAACTGCCTGTAGGGAAACGCATACCTGACCACCCGGGCCAACTGCTTGATATCAATCTTCCGTTCAATTACCTCATCTTGAAAATAGGTATTCCTCTTGGCCATATCTACACTCCCACGCCTGCTTTCGCTTCCTTCTCTGCCTCTGCCAGTGCATCAAAATTCACTGCACCTTCCTGGGTCTCCTGGATCCGGTAGATCGCTGCAAAATGCCCGTCAAGAGCCATCAGTTCTTCAAAGCTTCCCCGCTCCAGGATCATGCCGTCCTGCATGTAGAGGATCTCATCGCAGTCCACCACCGAAGACATGCGATGGGCAGAGATTAACAGGGTCTTCTCCGGATAATGCTCCTTGATATCCCTAAGCAGCTTCCGCTCCGTATTCACATCCAGGGCCGATGTGGAATCATCCAGCACCAGGATGGGCGCCTCCCGAAGCAGCGCCCTGGCAATGGATACACGCTGTTTCTGCCCTCCGGAGATCCCCAGTCCCCGTTCCCCCACAATGGTGTCATAGCCATCCATAAGATGCTGGATAAAGCCATGGGCCTGGGCATGCATGGCCGCCCGGTACACCTGCTGTCTGCCGATATCCGGCTGGGCATATGCAATGTTGGAATCTATGGTATTGGAGAAGAGGAACACATCCTGGAATACACAGGAGAATTTCTCCCTTAGGGAATCCAGGTCATATTCCCGGATATCCTTGCCATTTAAGGTGATGCTACCCCCTGTCAGGTCATGGACCCGGATTAGGGATTCCAGCAGCACACTCTTGCCGCAGCCGGTCCCGCCCACGATCCCCACCTTCTTGCCGTAAGGGATATCCAGGGTAATGTCCCGCAACACTGTCTTCCCCTGGATACACATGGTGCCACGCTCTATCTTCAGATGTACCTTCTCAATGGGACGGGCAGACAGTTCCCCGCTTGGAATCCTGGTCTCGCAGGCCATGAAATCCATCATCTTCCGTCCTGACACAAGCTGTTGCTGCATCTGGAACATACAGTTGTTGATCTGGGTCACAAACTGCATGATCTTCATCACATAATCGGCGCAGGCCACCAGATAGCCCACCATCAGATATCCCCTCATCACCAGGACAGCCCCCACTGCAATACTGCCAATGTAAGCCGTCTGCCTAATGAGACCGAACACGGCCTCGAAGGAGGACGACAGTTTCACCTGCTTCACATAGGACTCTTTTACCTGCTCGTTGGCCCCGTTGAATTTCTCCTTCTCCAGGCCCTCGTTGGTAAAAGAGCGTACCAGGCGCACCGCCTCAATGTTTTCCTGGACCAGCAGGCTCATACTGCTGTTGTTGGCCCGGATCAAGGTAAAATTCTGCCTGGCCAGCTTGCGGAACCGCAGCAGTGCCATCGCAAAAAAAGGAGTCAGCAGCAGGGGAATAATCAGCAGATAGGGGCTGATCCCTGCCAGCAGGATAATGGCCACCACCAACACAAACAGGGCATCAAACATGTGCGGGATAATCCGGCCGAACAGATCCTTGAACATGATGGTATCCGAGTTCAAGATAGTCAGCAGTTCCCCTGTGTTATACCGGGATATGGTGTCGCTGTCCAGTTCCATCAGCTTGTGGAAGGTGGCCACACGCAGATCTGTCTCCAACCCGATGCCCAGCTTCTGGTTGATGATATTCCGGATATAAACCGTAATCTCCTTCAGCAGGATCAGCCCCACGAACAGAATGGCCAAGGTCCAGAACAGTTCCATGGAATGGATGGCCCCATACTTTCCACTTAACAGAAAGGCAAATATGTTGTCCCCTGCAGGCTCATTGTCCTGCATCACATAATTGATAAACATAGAAGTGATGAGCGGCAGCATCAGGTCTGCCCCCAATGCCACACAACTCATCACCTTCGTGAGAATCCCTCCCAGCGCATACTTTTTCCAATATCGAAGTCCGAATTTCAATACATCCATCTTCTCTTCTCCATTCTGTTCTCCCTAATGCCTAATGTAAACCTGTCCCAGAGAAAAGTAAATGTAGAATATTGCCGTTGGGAGGTAGAATATTGGTTATTCTGCCACTTATTTAGCTTTCTTTTGCTTCCTTTTCTGTCTTCTCCTCTGCTGCTTTCTCCTCTTTTGCAGTGTCCTCTTCCTTTGCAGCCTTCTCTTCCTTTACAACTTTCTCCTCCCGGTGGAAATATTTATCCAGTTCCTTCCGGGTCTCCTCAGGCATACCCTTCTTCACAGGGAGCAGGGCCGCATTAGCCACATCCCCGATCATGCGGACTGCAAATGCCACGTTCCTGTCCATGGCCTTCCCACTGAGGGCGGGCAGCAGATCATGGATGGTATGCAGCTCCGCTGTGGTGGTCTCCCGACTCAGTCCCAGGGCCGGAATCTCCTTATCGCAGAAAGGAGCAGAGTCACTGGAATGGACACCCACCCCTATATCTGCAGAATACCCTGTGATCTTACAGTATTGATCAACAAAGGTCTGCAGTTCCTTGGCTCCTGTCACACAGATCTTATTTGCGCCCAGGGCCGTTCCACACATATCGAAGTTAAAGCAGAACCCGATCTTATCAAGCAGTTCCTCCTTCTGTTCCACATAAGCCTTGGACCCCAGCAGTCCCAGTTCCTCGCTGCCACACCAGACAAAGCGCAGGGTCCGCCGGACAGGATGGGAAGCAAAATGCCGGAAGATTCCAAGAAGCGCCACTGCACCGGTGGCATTGTCCCAGGAACCAGTGCCCACAGGCACAGAGTCATAATGGGCCGTAAGCACGATACTCTCCTCCTTCAGATCCGTTCCTTCCATCACTGCCAGGATATTCCGGCTCTCCGGCTCCGTGTCCTCCTGGTCCAGGGACAGATGTACGCTCTCCACCTCTTCTTTGACCAGCCAAAGGGCCTCTGCAGCCGGGATCATGAATCCCGGAATCACCCCGTTCCTGGTAAAATGCTCCCGCAGCCTTCTTGCATAGAGGGAAGCTTCCTCCTCCGAAAAATAGTACTTGCCCTGCATCACCAGAAACGCAGAGGCCTTGTGTTCTACCAGACGCTTGTAGACTTCCTCATCGGTGAGCCGGTTCAGCAGCACTGCCTTGCCTTCCAGGTTCCCGATCCCGGCAAAATCAATCTCAGATGCCCCGTCCAGATAGACCAGTTCACACTCCCTGTCAATGTTACCGGAACGCAGGAAAGGCCTACAGGGAATCTCCCGCCCTGCCGCCTGCACAGAACACTTCCTGACCTTGGCATCCGGGATCCGGAAGGTCATATACTCTCCCCGGATATCCTCCCGGCCTGCCTCTTCTGCTGTGCGGTTGACCTCCCCCAGAATCATCTGCGCTGCCTTCTTCTCTTCCTCACTTCCGGCTACCCGGACAAAGCTCAGTTCCTCTACCAGTTCCATCAGTTCCTTCATTTTCTGTCCTCCTCGCATCTGCCTGCATTAGATACATCCATTATACATAGACACACGATAAAATACAACCAATTATCCGTAAATCACAGACAATGCCAACTCAGTGGTTACTGCTACGCCATTCACAGCAACATAATGCGCCAAAAAGAGCAAAGAATACTCTTTTCGGGGCATGCAGTCCCGAGCTTATCACGCAAAGGATGCGTGACAACACCTGGCGGCAATACGGAGTGAACAGTAACGGTCTGTGGTTACTATTTTTGCAGGAATTGAATGCCAAACATCATAATATCTTCGGCCATTTTTGCTATTTCCTCTGCTGTACTGCTCATTCCGTCTGCCAGCCACTTCTCCAGCAGGCCGATACAACCGCTGCTTACGAAAGCATAATAGTATTCAATTTGCTTCCGGTCTGCATTTAAAAAATACTTTGAATAGCTTTGTACACATTCCTCTCTTCCCATTCCGATCAATTCTGCAGCAAATTCCTTATCCCCAAACGGCCCCAGGGTGACGGAACATACATCTGCATTTTCCTGCAGGCACTTAAAAATCTCTGTTGTAATCTTTAGTGGTGTAATATCTTCCGGGTTCAATTCCAATAAAGGTTTCAATGCATCTTGAAAATCGCACTTCATTTCATACTCAATTTTCTCCAGAAGATCATAAATATCCACATAATGGGTATAAAATGTCCCTCTGTTAATCCCGGCACTTTCACACAGTTCCTTAATGGTAATACTTTGTATTGGTTTTCTGCCCAGCAATTCGGTAAATGCCTTTCTGATCAGCATCTTGGTTATCCGTGTGCGATGGTCTGTCTGCTTCATATCTGCCTCCCCGATTTTGATGGATCCCACTAGACAATATTTAGTACTTTTGTTCAATAACCTCACTTTCCCCCAAAAATTGACCATTGAACCTGTACGTCATATTTATTATAATACACTTAACAACTTATTTCAACACATTGTTCAATTAGGAGGTCGCTTATGAAAAACCTGTATATCATTACCGGTGCCCATGGTCATCTCGGAAACACCTTGATACGTCTGTTGGAAAAAGAAAATGTAGAAATCAAGGGACTGATCCTCCCTGGTGAACCCGAGCAGAATCATGACAATGTCACTTATATAAAGGGGGATGTACGTTCTGCCGACTCTCTCCGTCCCTTGTTTGAGAACACACAGGATCGGAAAGTCTATGTCATTCACACCGCCGGTATCATTAGCATTGCTGCATCTGCCAGTCCCCTGTTATACGATGTAAATGTAAAAGGGACACAGAACATTATCTCCCTCTGTCAGGAATATTCTGTGGAAAGACTCATTTATGTGAGTTCCGTCCATGCCATACCTGAAAAAGATAAATATGCCGTTTTAAAGGAGATTGATTCCTTCTCCCCGGAAACCGTTGAAGGCGGATATGCAAAGACAAAAGCCCTGGCTTCCCAACTGGTCATGGATGCAGCAGCCCGAGGCCTGGACGCGGTAATCTTGCATCCCTCAGGAATCATTGGCCCCTATGACCGCTCCGGGAATCATCTTGTCCAGATGATCACCGACTATATAAGTGGCTCCCTGCCTGCTTGTGTAAAAGGCGGATATGATTTCGTGGATGTCCGGGACGTTGCAGAAGGCTGTCTGCTGGCGGCCCAGAAGGGAAAGGCCGGCGAATGCTATATCCTGTCAAACCGCCATTATGAGATCAAGGAAGTCCTCGCCATGGTGAGAAAGCACTGGAGAAGCGCCAGGAGACTCCCCGTCCTCCCTGTCTGGTTCGCCAGGATAGCCGTGCCTTTTATACAGGTATATGCAAAAAGGAAGAAGAGCCGCCCGCTGTATACAGCCTATTCCCTGCATACCCTTGAAAGCAACGATAAGTTCTCACATGATAAAGCAACAAAAGAACTGGGATATTCCCCCAGGGATCTGGAACAGACTATCATCGACACAATACGGTGGTACCGGCAGACTGCCATTTTGCTTCCGGGGAGGGCATGAGTCCTCCCCCTGGCGGGCTGATCGGCAGTCCATTGTCATAACAAATTCTGTCAATGCACCAGTCAGCCTCCATTGGTCACCGGATGGCTGCCATGGATCGTGGAGAAATGTCAAAACAGCCATAGATCCATGTGCAACCTGCAAGCATGGTACCTATGACCATCAGAGTTCATTATCTTCTAAAAGCTTACTTCTCCCTGGGCTTAATCGGCAGCATCAAATCGATCTGTCCGGGAAGACCGTCCTCCTTCCACCCGTTATGGGCCGCATACACCCAGTTTAGGTGTTCCTCCAGGCAGCCGCCCATGATCTCCTCTCCCAGTTCGCTATAATCCGGCCGGAAATCCGGATTTTCATTCACCCATCTGGTCAGATTCTCCCAGAGCTGAAATTCCGGGAAGGGAATGGTCATCACAGCATATAGACCGCCTGCAAACTTCTTTTTCTCCAGGGGAGCCTTCACTTCCATGTCCTCCGGAATAGTCACCCAATCCTCATAGCCGTGGATCCCGTTTTCCAGAACACCTGGGTTGGGGTGGTTGAAGCCATACATTCTTGCATCCGGCTTCTTTTCATATCCCCCGCTTTCCTGCACGAATCTAGTCATCACCTCCCCCACCGCTTCCTCCGGGTTCTCCCCGATGTAGTGGTAGGACGCCACGGTGCAGGGCGGCAGGCGCAGGATCCTTACCTGCAGGGATCTGTCCAGAATTTCTCCGGCTCTGTTCAGTTCTTCCATACCCGCATTCTCCTTTATGGTTGTTTTAGGAATGGCGAGCACATGGGCAACCTCTGCCAGTTCTGCATCCTCCAGCAGATCAAATTGGGTCTGCCGTCTCCGGCATTCCCCCAGACGCCCGGCCAGCTGTTTTAAGAGCCTGCGGATTAGCGTGAGGGACTCCATTTCATCGTCCAACTCTGCCAGCCTGCCCTGCAATAGCCGCAGGGATTCGCCCTGCTCCGTATCCCCAAGGAGGATGGCTATTTCTTTCAGAGAAAGCCGCAGTTTTCTGAGTACAATGATCTGCTGCAGACGCCGGACTGCTTCCTCATCGTACATCCGATAGGCGTAGTCCTCGCGCCGTCCGGCCTTGATCAAGCCCAGCTTCTCGTAATGCCTGAGCATCCGCGGGGTAACATCATACATCTGGGATACCTGGCTGATGGTTAGATTTTCCATGGCAGCTCTCCTTTCCTTGTCTGCCAGTATAGAGGATAACACCGTGTCAAAGTCAAGAGGGATTTGCTCCGCACAGTCCCCAACTCTCATACTCTTTCAGTATTTTAAGAGGAATCTGATACCGCTCGCCCGCTTCCTTCATTGTCATTGTGAAAAATGGCTCCCTTCTGAACTTGCTGATTTCTGTTCTTTTCGGAACAATTTTATTGTAAGCCGGCTTCAACGAAATGTCTAATACCCATTCTGTATTCCAAGAAATGCCTATTATGTATAGTTACCACAAAACTGCTGCAAAGTGCCAAATCAGCCATTTACAGCAGTTTTCCATGAAATCAATATATAACTTTCACATTTTCCAATTTTATGTGCTCATTTTTATGGAAATTATATAAGGACAGAACCGCAGCACAGGAATTCTGTAACTGCCCTTTCCTACTCTGTATCAGAATGTAGCATATCACTGAAATCATCCAGGCTGACCTGGAATTTTTAGTTCGGCAGGCTCGAACTGACGCACAGCCCACCCCACCCCACCCTGGAATTGGGGTACTCCGTCTCCCCCCGGATAGGTCTGGCCCCGGCCCGCAGATATGCCTTCACCTTCTCTCCATACAGGAAGGGGTCGTTCCCACGGACAATCCCCCACTCCATCAGCAGAGCACAGCTCCCCGTCACAATGGGTGTTGCAAAGGAAGTCCCCGTCATGGGCGTATGGCCGCCGTAGATATCCGGGGCCAGGATCCCCACTCCCGGAGCCACCAGGTCCGGCTTGGCGATTCCTGCCATCACAATGCCGATAGTCCTGGCCGGATCTGCATAGCCCCTTCCCGAGAATTCCGCATAACTGTCATACACACTATCGTAGGCTCCCACTGTGATGACTTTGGCCGCCGTGGCAGGAATCGTCATGGTCACCTCCGGTGTGGAACGATAGAAACCGGTACCACTGTTCCTGGTCACTGCAGAAGGCAGATAGAAATAATATCTTCCTGTAACGGTTTTCACTGGTTCCAGCCGGATCACCCACACCCCACTGTTGATATAGGGGCGTCCCACTGGTAGTAATTCCAGATAAACTTCCTGGGCCACGGAATAGGGCGCAGGCTCTCCCATATATACCAGGATCTCTGTCTGTTCCAACTGCAGGGTATATTTCCCTCCCTCCACATAGAGGGGCAGTTCCGAGTCCTGCCCTCCCGGGGAACGCAGCCGTATGCGGTAGATATCACAGTAATTCTTCCATAACTGTACATTCAGATTGGTTTCATATTCTGCCACTACCAGCTGGATCTCAGCCGGCCGGGGGGTGCCTGCTGCCCGGGAAGCTGAAACGCCGGGACGCAGGCTGCCCGTATTTGTCCTGCCAGAAGCAGACGCCCCTGCACCGCCGGTTCCGGAACCAGGACTGTTCCCATTATTGCCCGCCAGCCCGCTCCTTCCCTCTGACAGTCTGTCCGGGGCATCCCTGCCCTCTGCCAGATTCCCTGCCAGATGTCCGCCACTGCTTCCCTCGTTTCCGCTGCCCACACAGATCACAGTCCTGCCCACTTCCGCCGCATTGTCCAGAAAGCGCTCCAGCAAGGAGCTTCCATCGTGTGCCCCATAAGTATTGCCAAAGCTCAGATTCACTGCCAGTGGCATCTGCAACTCCACGGCTTTGTTCACAGCATAAGTCACTGCCCGCATGATTTCTGTGGTGCGTGGAAAGGCATAAGCATCTGGAAGTCCCAATTTCACCACCAGCAGTTCCGCCCGGGAAGCCACTCCCCTGTAGGAGGATGTCCTGCCTGTCGCAATACCCGCCACCGCTGTGCCATGACCGCTGGCATCTACACTTGGCAGAAGCATATACTGCTGTACGGGATCTGTCTCTGCCAATGCCCGGTTGATCTGTTCTGCGTCAAATTCCACCCCCACACGGAATCCAGCAGGAGGTGCCTGCTCTCCATCTGCCCTCAAGGTCTGGTCCCAGAGGTAGCGGATCCTGGTAGTGCCATCCGGACGCCGGAATTCCGGAAGCCTGTAATCAATCCCGCTATCCAGCACTGCCACCAGCACGCCTTCCCCTGTCAAAAACTGATCCCGCTCTGTCACCTGGGCAATGCAGGAGGCATCAGCAGGATATTCCACCCCATAGAAATATCTTTTAGGCTTTTCCACATATTCGATTTCTTCTAATCCGGCTACCGTTTCCACCAGGTTCTCCGGCACTGTCAGCAGGGCATATCCTGCCAGCAGGTATTCTACCACCACGCCTAAGACTTCCAGACCATTCAAGCTGCCATGATACTTCACAATCAGTTCCCAGGCCCTGGAACCAATGTCAAATCCTACGTTTAAATCCTCTGTCCTGGCCCTAATCTCTTCCGGCGTCTGCAGGGCAAGCTGTAGCAGATCTTCCAGTTTCTGATTCATTCGCGTCTCACAAGAACTTCCTTATCTTATAGTATGTAGTACCGCCCGCAATGGTTTCTTCTGTAATACTTTCCAGCGCAAAATTCCCCGCAGTATATCTGCGGGGAATGATACCTTAAGTTTAAATCGTAAAGACTTCCATCTCTGACTGCAGCCCATCGGCTATCTGACGCAGCTCACCCGATTTCCGGGCAATACGGGACATATGTTCTCCTACTTCTGTCACGGAAGCGGATACTTCTTCTGTTCCCGCCGCATTTTCCTCTGCAAGGGCTGTCAGGTTCTGTACCACATCTACCACGTTGGACCGTGTAGAATCAATCTGCTCCATCTTGTCAGCAATGCTTCTTATCCCTTCTATGGTCTTGCTGACTCCCTCATGCATCTCCGAAAATTTATCCCTGGTCAGTCCCACATTTTCATTCTGGTTCGCCATGATCTGTTTGACATCGTCCATTGTCTGAACCGCTTTCTCAGAATCCTCTATGAGATGCGCAATGATTCCCTCAATCAGTTTTGCAGATTCATTGGACTCTTCTGCCAGGTTCTGGATCTGCCCAGCCACAACGGCAAATCCCCGTCCCTGTTCTCCTGCTCTGGCGGCTTCAATCGCTGCATTTAAGGACAGAAGGTTTGTCTGGTTTGCAATCGATGTAATCAACGATGTGGCTTCTTTGATCTTCGCTGCAGACACATTTGTAGTGTTAGTCTGCTCATAGATCAGATCTATGGCCTGCTGTGCCTTACGGTTTACTGTATCCATTGTACTTAATGTCGCGGCCGCCACTTCGCTGGAAGTATACATCTTCTCTGCTGTGTTATGTAGATCGTCCATTTCCCTGCTGTTCTCTTCGATCATGCTTCCCATCAAGACAATGCTTTCCATAGCCTGTTGCGTTTCCCCCGCCTGGGTGGACGAACCCTTTGCCATTTCCTGTACAGCCTGTTCAACCTGTCTGACTGTGCCGAAGATCAAATCCACATCCTCATTCAGCATATGGGAAGTCTCCATCACAGTAGCACTATACCCCTCAATCCGGCTGATCACCCCACTTAAATGTCCACGCAGCGTATCTACCGCCCGGCTTATGGCACCGGTCTCATCCTTCTTGGCACTGAGCTTTTTCTGGCTCTGGTCTTCCCTAAAGTCAAGTTCTGCAAACGTCATTGCAAGCCCTGCTATTTTCTTCAGAGGTCTGACAATAATATCGCAGATAAAGAACACTATGACCATGCAAATCAGCATCGTAATGCATCCCCAGAAAATAGATATCAGTACGATCTCATCGGACGACTTCATATTTCCATCAGACGACTTCAGCGCTGCATCCTCATCTGCAGTTATAACGAAGATATAATCTCCGTTCTCCGTTACACTGTATGCAGCATATTTATTGGCTCCCTGATAGACATACTTGATAGCCACTGCCTCTTTCGGAATAATTCCCCTCTTCAAGTCCACAAGTGCAGCATTCACAGCCTCATTTTCCACCTGGCTTCCGATCCTGCTGGCAGTAGGATGATAGCACATGGTTCCATTCCGGTCCACAATATAAGCATAAGATCCGTCCATACCCATGATATCCAGACCGCCTACCATCTCTTCCCAGAATTCCGCATCTGGCAGCTTACCTTCTTCCGCAAGATCTGCCACCCGGATATTCATGGTCTTCTGATAGGAATCTGCCAGGTCCCCCATATAGCACATCACCATATCCTTGAACTGCTGTCTTGACATAGAGCCAAAGATAATGATCTGCGTTATACTCACGCTTACGATGGCCAACATTGCGATCCCTATGATTCTCACACGAATGGATCCCAACGGGGATATCCCCATCTGCCTGCTGCTCCTGGCTCCCATGTGCTCCTGCCTTTGTGTCGGATTCATCTCTCCCATTGCCTTCCCCTCCTGTATTTATATATTACTTCCCGTAATCCTCATGATAATCCTCATCCATTTTTGCACACATGAAAACAATCGCTGAAACCATTCCGTTCCAACACTTCCCAGCGTGCTTTCCTGCACCATCATTTTCCCCTTACATCAGATCTTAAAAATGGGTAGTAGTTCTCTGAATAAACCTCCAAAAAAAGAATTGCATGATACCATGCAACTCTATTTTATCATCCGTTGGCAGGATGTCAATAAGCTTTTTACATTTTCCAATTGCCATTTTTCCATTGCATGGACCTGGCCAGAGAACCTCCTTGGGAAGCTGTCCGTAAAAAGCTGCTACTGTTTCCTGTGTTTTGCTGTCACCAGCATGACAGCTATTCCAATAGAAAGAATCATGCCAAAGCATGCTGTAAGAGGCAGATACACATAAAAGGGTGTCTCAGTCTCAAAAAAGAGCCAGATCGCCAACAACAGGTACCCGCTGCCCGCTATAAAGACAATGCCTGCTACAAAACAGGCAATTGTGCTTCCCAGGCACATCCGCCTCTCACCAGGTTCCCTGGTGAAAGATGGTATGGCCGTCTTTGACAGAACCGCACTCACCAGGGCAGACACCAGAATCTCTGCTGCCACGAACCTGCAACCATCCTTCCCGGCAGCACTGGCTACGATCCTGCCTGCCAACGCTGTATCTTGTCCGCATCTTCTATACATTCCTTTTTTGTGTCTGCTGCTTTTCCCCATCTCACTCCCGGAAAAATACTTTCAGCATCTCCACTGCGTACCAGGTGTCTTTCGTCCCGGCCGTCTCCACCGCAGAATGCATGGCCAGCTGGGGCAGACCGATATCCACGCTGGACACCGACACATGGGCTGTGGAAATATTCCCCAGGGTGGAACCGCCCGCGATATCCGAGCGGTTGTGGTAGGACTGGCAGGGCACTCCTGCCTTCTCGCACAGAGCTCTCAGCCTGGCAGCGGACAGGGCATCCGTGGTATATTTCTGGCTGCCATGATACTTGATGACAATGCCGCCATTCAAGTAAGGACGATTGGTGGGGTCTGCTTTCTCCGGATGATTGGGATGCACCGCATGGGCATTGTCTGCGGAGACCAGGAAACTGTCTGCCACCATCTGCAGGATCCGGCTTCGGGAGTAGCCCAGGGACTCTCCCATCCTCCACAGCACATCCTCCAGGAAAGTGGAATTGGCCCCCTGCCTGGTACTGCTGCCCACCTCTTCATTGTCAAAAATGGCACATACATTGACATAATCTACAGGGCTACTCTCCGCAAAAGCCCTGGTACAGGCATATACACACTGGGCGTCATCCAGCCTGGGGGACAGTACAAACTCTCCGTCCTCCCCCAGAATGCGGCCCTTTTCCCGGGTGTACAGGAACAGGTCACAGCCCAGGATGTCTTCCTGTTTTACCCCAACGGCCTTGGCAACACGCTTTTTCCACATGTTTTTCTTCCCGCCCTGGCCACAGTCCGCATACAAGGGCAGCATATCTGTCTGTGGATTGAATTCTATTCCCTTGTTGGTCTTCGGCTCCATGTGGACTGCCAGGCTGGGAATCACGCACAGATCCTTGTCTATGTTCACCAGCTTCCCGGTAAGCCCCTCCTTGTCCCGGACTACCACCCGGCCTGCCACGGACAAGGCCCGGTCCATCCAGGTGGAGAGGATCATGCCGCCGTATTTCTCCGTGTTCAGCTTCACATAATGTGCTTCCACGGTCATCTCCGTGGCATCCTTCAGTTTAAAAGCGGGAGAGTCACTGTGGGCAGCGGTAATGTGGAAGCCCTTAGGTCCGAAGGCTTTCACTCCGTCCTCCCGGGGCAGTCTGAAAGCGATCACAGAGGAGCCGCCCCGCATGACATAGTATCCCTCCCCTGGTGTCAGTTCCCAGGGATCCCTCTCCTCCAACCTGTGGTATCCCCGCTTCTCCAGCATGGCAGCCACATTGGATGCCACATGGTAACTGCTGGGGCTTTTCTCTATAAAATCCAGCATTTCCTTCGCACATTTCAGATACTCTTTCATTCCTGCCTGTTCCTCTTTTCCTTTCGGTTTGCTTTTCCTATCTTATTCTTGTTCCCCTCTTTTACAGTTCTCCTCCAGACTTCCACTGGGGTTCCATTTCATATTTTACCTTGTCCTCCACAGAGATCTCCGCTCCCAGCTGTACCTCTATGATCTTCAGCCGGGTGTCCGCAAATACTGTATGCTTACAGCCTGCGGTCATGGATACCACATCTCCCGGTCCTACTCTTCTCTGCTGGCCGTCCAGGATCACGCGTCCCTGGCCTTCTGCCACCGTCCATACCTCGTCCCGGTGCTCATGGCTGTGGTAATACAGGTTATGTCCCGGCATCAGTTCCACCTTGATGGTCATGCTGCCCTCCTGCACATCCAGCACCGTAAAGCTGCCCCAGGATTTCTCCGCATACATGACCTGCTGCCGGATCCTGTCCACAAAGGGCTTGATATAACTGCTCTGCCCTTTGTCCGACACCAGGATCCCGTCTCCACTGGCGGCAACCACCATGTCCCTGCAGCCCATACAGAGGATGGGTACATTCAGTTCATTGACCACATGGGTATTCTCACAGGTTTCATTCAATATCACTTTCCCCAGCGTATGCCCTTCCATGGATTCTGTCAAAGTATTCCAGGTGCCAAGATCTTTCCAGGTTCCCTTATAGCGGAATACCTGGATCCTGTCCTCCCGCTCTGCCACAGCATAGTCAAAGCTGACCTTCTCCTGGCGGGAATATTTCTCATACAGATCCCAGTAATCCTTGAAATCCATCTGTCCATGGGCCTTTTCCAGAAGATACTTCAACCTGCAGGCAAAGACACCGCCATTCCAGAGTGCCCCCCGGGCCAGGTACTGCCGGGCTGTAGCCAGATCTGGTTTCTCCTGAAAGGCAGCTACCCTGCTGACCCGCTCCCCATCCTCCGGAATGATGTATCCATACTTCTCACTGGGATAAGTCGGTTCCAGCCCCAGAAGGGTCAGATTTGCTCCACCTGCCGCCGCCAGGGCCGCCATCTCCACAAAGGCATTAAAATAGGAAGATCCCACATAGGGATCCACCGGGCATATGATCACCGGCTCTTCCTGTGGCACCTTCCGCATATCTGCCAGGAAACTGGCAGCCAGACAGATGGCCGGGAAGGTATCCCGCCTGTCTGGTTCCACACAGATATCTACCTTATCCCCCAGTTGGTTCCGGATAATACTGACCTGCTTCTTCCCGGTGGCAACTGTGATCCGGGCCAGGGGCGATACCTCATACACCTGCCGGTATACCCGCATGATCATAGACTCCATGGTTCCTCCGGGACCTCTCAACAACTTCAGGAACTGCTTGGACCGGATCTCATTGGAAAGGGGCCACAACCGCATCCCGCTTCCCCCGGACAACAAAATAATCTGCATATCTATACTCTCCCGGGTACTTATCCCCTGTTGTCCATAGCCGCACCTCCTGCCCAGTACAGGATACACAGCAGGTCTGGCCTATTGTCCATGCTGCCCTTTGTCACCGCCTGGCCCGGATGGGTCCTGCCAGGAAATCCTGGTAAGTGCGCCGGATTCCCTCCTCCAGCTTCGTGGTATGGTGATAACCCAGGCTCTCCAGCTTACCCACATCCAGAAGCTTTCTGGGGGTGCCATCCGGCTTAGAAGGATCCCATCGGATCTCCCCTTCATACCCCACTACCTTAGCCACCAGCTCTGTCAGCTCCCGGATAGACAGTTCCTCCCCTGTACCCAGGTTCACGGTCTCCTTGCCGCTGTAGACCTGCATAAGCAAAAGACAGGCTTCTGCCAGATCATCCACATACATGAACTCCCGAAGAGGCGAACCGGTACCCCAGCAGACCACTTCTCCCGCTCCCGCTTCCTTCGCCTCGTGGAAACGGCGGATCAGCGCAGGCAGCACATGGCTGTGGGTGGGATGGTAATTGTCACCTGGGCCGTAGAGATTGGTGGGCATGGCACTGATGAAGTCAGCACCATACTGTTCCCGCAGGTAAGCGCAGTATTTCAGTCCGGAGATCTTGGCCAGGGCATAGGCTTCATTGGTCTCTTCCAGCGCGGAAGTGAGCAGACTCTCCTCCCGTATAGGCTGGGGCGCCAGACGGGGATAGATACAGCTGCTGCCCAGAAACAGCAGTTTCCTGCAATGGTTCTGCCAGGCCCCATGAATCACATTCAGCTCCAGAATCAGATTGTCATACAGGAAATCTGCGGGGGCATCCCGGTTGGCCAGGATACCTCCCACTTTTGCTGCCGCCAGGAATACATAGTCCGGCTGTTCCTGTGCGAAAAAAGCTTCCACCTGGTCCTGCCTGCACAAGTCCAGTTCCTCATGGGTCCTGGTGACCAGATTTGCATAGCCCATCCGGCCCAGTGCCCGGCATATGGCGCTTCCCACCATACCCCGGTGCCCGGCCACGTAGATTTTTGCGTTTTTTTCCATCATGGTAAATCTGCTTCCTCTTTCTTCCCTCTGCTGTGGCAGTCCGGCATGCATATTCTGGCAGCCCGCCCTGGTACAGGTCCCCCCCTGTCTGCTCCCCTCAGGCCTGTCCGTCTATCCTGGCCCGGACTGCCTCTTTCTTCGCCAGGGCCAGGTCGTGCTCTGCCATGATCCGGCACAGTTCCTCATAACTGGTCTTCTGGGGGTTCCAGCCCAGTACCGTCTTCGCCTTAGTGGGATCCCCCCACAGGTTGATCACATCTGTCGGCCGGTAGAACTCCCGGCTGACTTCCACCAGTACCCTGCCGGTAGCTTTGTCCACTCCCTTTTCCTCCATGCCGCTTCCCTGCCATTCCAGCTCCATACCCACATAGTGGAAGGCCAGGGTGGTGAACTCCCTGACGGTGTGCTGCACCCCGGTGGCGATGACGAAATCCTCAGGCTCGTCAGCCTGGAGCATCAGCCACATGCACTCCACATAGTCCTTGGCATAGCCCCAGTCCCGGAAAGCATCCAGGTTCCCCAGGTACAGCTTCTCCTGCAGCCCGCAGGCAATCCTCCCTGCAGCCAGGGTGATTTTCCGGGTGACGAAATTCTCTCCCCGGCGTTCGGATTCATGATTGAACAGGATGCCATTCACTGCAAACATGCCATAGGCATCCCGGTATTCCTTCACGATCCAGAACCCGTACTGCTTCGCCACCGCATACGGGCTATAGGGGTGGAAGGGGGTGGTTTCCCGCTGGGGTACCTCCTCCACCCTGCCGTAGAGCTCTGAAGTGGATGCCTGGTAGACCCGGCAGGTGTCCACCAGTCCGGCGATCCGCACTGCCTCCAGGATCCGCAGCACCCCCAGGGCATCCACGTCCCCGGAATACTCCGGTGCGTCAAAGCTGATATGCACATGACTCTGGGCCGCCAGATTATAGATTTCGTCCGGCCGTACCTGTCCTACGATACGGATGATGCTGGAGGAATCCGTCAGATCCCCTTCATGCAGGGTAACCCGGTTCTCTGCCAGCAGATGGTCAATTCTGCCTGTGTTACTGACGGAGGAACGGCGTACCAGTCCATGTACGTCATAGCCTTTTTCCACCAGCAATTCTGCCAGATAAGAGCCATCCTGTCCTGTGATTCCTGTAATAAGCGCTCTCTTCATCCTATATACCTCCGCGCCCGCCTGGGCAGGGTGTCTGCCCCTTCCTTCGGGCCTGCCAGTCCTTTTTTGAAAACACATCCCGTTCCCGGATCCTGTCTTTCCTGTCCGCCTTACACACCCCGGACGGTATCCTCCCGCCCGTACCCCACCGGTCAGGAGCGGTACACAATCGCCTCCGCCATATCCGCTGCCTTCTCTTCTCCCACAAAGATCCCTGCAATGGCCAGTCCAAAATCAATGGCTGTCCCCATGCCCCTGGAAGTGATCACATGACCATCTATCTCCACTGGTCCCTTTGTCACCCGGGCGCCCTCCAGGTGGTTTTCAAAGCCAGGGTAACTGCATGCCCTGCGCCCTGCCAGGATCCCACGGTGACCGAAGATGCTGGGAGCCGCACAGATGGCTGCAATATACCTGCCATCCTTGTAAAACCTGTCCACCCAGTCCATCAGTCCCTGGTGGGCCTCCAGGTTCTTCGTCCCCGGCATCCCACCAGGCAGCACCAGCATGTCATACCCTTCAAAGTCCGCTTCCGCATACACCTTATCCATTTGGACACAGATCCCATGGGAACCGCGCACCGTCCGCTCTTTTGTCACGGACACCATGTCCACGTCAAGAGCACATCTGCGGCAGATATCCACCACTGTAAGCGCCTCGATCTCCTCATACCCTTCTGCAAAAAAAACTGCAAGCTTTCCCATGTGTATATTCCTCCTGCTATTCTATGACCCTGCAAATCTTTGATCCGGTGCCGGATCTGGCCTGCACAGGGTCTGTAAGAGAAGTATAACACAAATTTCTGTTCTTGCCTACCATTAGCCGACAACCAGGAAAAGACTATGTTATTGTTCTGATACTGTTCACCGGGGTATCGCCGCCAGGTGTTTTCACGCGCCTTTTACGTGACAAACCCGACTGTACCCCTGGAACCCTCCCTATCTGGTCAAGTCCTGTACCCATTTATACTTACGGAAACGAATCATGACCCAGGGGATCTTCCCCACCTCATCCAGACAGGTGCAGGCGTAGACCGCAAGCGGCGACCAGTGCAACACAAAAGCCCCGGTAAGCGCCAGGGGAATGGCGATCAGCCACATGCTGACCACCAGGCTGTACAGGTCAAATATGGTATCTCCCCCGCCATCCAGCACACCATTAATGGTAACGGTGTTGACACAGCGGCCGATCATGTAAACGGACATGATCACCATCATCCCCGTCAGATACTCCCTGGCCTGGTCCGTAAGAAGGATCATGTCCAGCACCAGCGGGGTCACTGCCAGTACCAGGACCGTGGACAGGAAGCCAATGCCATAAGATATATTTTTCAGCTTGATGCCATAGGCCTTTCCCAGTTCCAGGCGCCCTGCCCCAAGCTCATTGCCCACCAGTATGCCTGCAGCACTGCCAATGCCATTGCACATACAGCAGATCAGATCCCGGGCAACCGCTGCCACGGAATTAGCCGCTGCCGCATCCGTCCCCATATGCCCCATAATGGCAGTGTAGGACGTAAAACCGATTCCCCAGCACAAAGATCCACCCAGAAGGGGCAGACACTGCCTGGAAAAATCGGACTGCAGCTGTCTGGGCAGCCTGATAAACCGGTCAAGGGCCGGGTGGATATAAGATGCCTTGGAGGATACTGCCATACACAGGACCAGTTCCACGATCCGGGAAATGGTGGTGGCCAGGGCCGCACCCCTGGCCTGCATCCTGGGCGCCCCGAACAATCCGAATATGAACACAGCATTCAGGCCAATGTTCAACAGCACCGCACAGGAGCTGATGAGGGCACCGGGCTTCACATGCTCTGTCACCTTCATCATGGTCAGATAACACTGAGAGATACCTGTGAGCAGATAAGACCATCCGGCTATGCGCAGGTAGGAGCTGCCGATGACGATCAGCAAAGCTTCATTTGTGAATATGCGCATCAGCTGTCCGGGCATCAGTTCGCAGGCCAGGAAAAACAGCACAGACACAATTCCGCCAAACCTAAGGATCAGATTGAAGATATCCTCCAGGGTATGTCTGTCCCCTTTCCCCCAGTACTGTGCTCCCAGAATGGCCCCCGCTGCCGTTATGGCCGCAAGGAACATATTCTGGACAAACTGGATCTGGGTGGCCAGGGAGACCGCTGTCATCTCTTCCTGGGCCACCTTCCCCAGCATCAAGGCATCCCCGGCGGCCACCGCGGCCAGCATAAGACTCTGCAGGGCAATGGGAAAAGCCAGCCTGGCCAGGTTCCTGTAAAACATTTTTTTATCAATCTCTGTTTTCTGTCGCTTCTCTTTCATGGAAACCTTTTCTTTCACTAAGAATTTCTCCTACCAAAACCTTTTTATCCGGCATCTTGTGATCCCTCTGCCTTAGCCTGCCAGAGTCTGCACTGCTCAATCCTGGCCCCCCGGGGCGTGTCTCCATGCTCCGGGTCGCAGGAATATTGTGTCAGCAGCCCGCAGGGAAGATCTGGGCATTCCCCGCAGTGTATGAGCCCCTTCTCCTGACAGCATGCGGCAACCGGACATGTCCCATGGAAGGGATGTCCCCCCGTCTCAATACAGCCGCCACAGCCGCTGGTTTCCTTGTATACACATCCGGTACAGTGCAGTCCGCATCTTGAGTCCACCATATGTATTCCCTCCATTTTGTATCTCTCCGTCTTCTGGTTTTTGTTTTCTTGATTCCCTCTGGCAATGAGCCAGGCGCATGCGCCGATATCCATTTGGCGCATGCCGCCAGGGATGTGTAGCGCTGGTGGCGCATTCTATCTTTCTATTATGGGGCCTTTCCTTGGAAAGCGTCAAGAAGTATTTCACAGATTTAGGAATATTGCGTAATGGCTTGGCATAAACATTGTATTTACCCTATACGCCATGTATAATGCAGACAGTACGTTACTGTGAAGATGCACACAAACCCGCAAAGGAAGCGGGTTTGGCGCCCAGCCCTGGCTGTTATCTCCACTGGCTTTGTTCACTATTGAATGTAAATTTCTGAAACCGTATCTTCCACACCATTGATTTGCAATCTGACATGTATTTTTCCATTCTCAAACTCATTCAAAGGATAATCCAATGGTGCGGAAAGAGTCGTAACGTCAAAAGATTTTACTATATCTCCCTGTACCAGCCACAAGACAAGTGTTGCGCCATCTGGTACTGTACCACAGACAATGTCAGCATAAAGTGCCTGGGCATCTGCATCCGCAATCGTCATATTCTGCTCTTTCACAAATCCTTCACTGGCACTTCTAAAATCCAGCTTCCAGACATCATCCAGATAACTGCTATGGTTCATATGAATCACACCCAGGTTCCATACCCGTTCGTCAGAAGCAACATCTGTGTTGATACCATTTCCAGCGGCTGCACTGATGACAAAACCTGTCAGACATACCAGCATAAATACCATACTTACAATACCAGCGATCATATATTTCAAGTGATGCGTTCCTTGCTTTCCCATACTATCTTTATCCTCCTTTAAGATATGTGTCCCACATTCTTCGCAGTAGTTCGCCTTTACCGAGATTCGATGTCCGCAAGCGGAACATATCGTTTTGATTTCCGAGCGGCGGAGAAAGTAAATCAGCAATCCGATAAATGGTGTGGCTACTCCTCCAATCTTTTTTTCAGTAAACTTCTTCCCTTGAACAATCGACTTTTCACGGTACCAGGCGGCTTCTTGATAATAACCGCTATTTGCTCTATGGTACAACCGGAAAGATAAAATAAGATCAGCGGTACCTGGAATTTTTCCGGAAGAGCCTGCATGATTTGACGGACCTCTGTAACCAATTCTTTCCGAAGATACCCCTCTTCCATTCTTTCCCCGGAATGTAGTACTGTTTCCGTTTCATCATCAAAATTGCTGCAGGGAGCAATCCTGTTCCGGCGTGCCTGTTTTCTTCTGTCACTCAAAGATTATGTGCCAATGAGAAAAACAGCGCTTTCGGGTTTTTCTCCCAGTCAATGGTCCATTCTGTTTCCAACGCTTTCAGGAAAGTCTGCTGATATAAGTCCTCAGCATCTGCTTTGTCCGCACAGAGTTTCAGGCAAAATCTATAGATATCTGTGCCGAAATCATCCATACATTTTTCGATTTCTTTTGCGTCCACTGTTTCACCTCCTCTGCCTGTTCACCCTATATTCGTCATGACTTTGCATAAGGTTCATATTTTCGGATTTTTAATTCCGGGGCAGATATGAGATACTCTTTATCCTGCATCATGTCAGTCAAGCCCTCTGCTACAAACAGGGATCCGATAGAAATCTACGCCTCATACTTGGATTTTCTTCTAAATATGCTATAATGGGAGAGAAGGGGAAGTTTTTCCACTTCTGGTGTCATGTGTACACAGGCATAAAAGGAAGATTCAGAAAACAGGTGAGTGCATATGGAAATCGAACGCAAATTTACAATCAGACAGTTACCCGCAGACCTTGAAAGCTATCCCTCCCACCATATTGAACAGTGTTATCTGAATACTTCCCCTGTCATACGCGTCCGGAAGGAGGACGAGGAATATATCCTGACCTACAAAGGGGAGGGTATGATGGCAAGGGAAGAATACAACTTGGCTTTGAACCGGGAATCCTACTACCATCTGTGCGAAAAAGCAGACGGCAGGATCATCTCCAAACGAAGGTACTTGATCCCTCTGCCCCATCCTGCTTACAAGGAGGGCTACCCCGCACCGCCTGCGGACTACAGCCTGACCATAGAACTTGACGTGTTCGACCCGCCTTTTGCTCCGCTTGTGGTAGCTGAGGTGGAGTTCGGCAGTCGCATGGCAGCGGAGGCTTTCGTCCCTCCCGACTGGTTCGATGAGGATGTGACATACTGCAGGGAATATCACAATTCCTATATGGCGCTACAGTGCGGCCAGACAGATCCAGCAGTCCCCTGACGCCTGGCGGTGGGAAGGAATCTCTATATATGCCAGACATTCATCTTAAAAAGGCTGGAAAACACATGGTTTTCCAACCTTTTTTGTCCCCGGCCCCACCCTCATCCGGCAACTGATGTCTGGTCGTAAACATAACGATAACCTTGCACATGTCACAATACAGGACGTACCTTGTCACATGGGGATTCGAACCCCCGAAGCTATCCACACTTCCACCAAGTTGGCATTTTTTGCCGTAGGGGAGAGAGATGACATCCACTCTGCCGGATTACCACTTTGTATCCCTTTTTCATCACATTACAACAGTTCCGTTGTCCAGTTCAACTCCTGGATCTGCTCATCACACTGACGAAGTGCCTTCGACAATTGATCCACTTCCTTCTGTAGATCTGATACCGGAACCGTGCTCTTGATCATGATTTCCGAATGGCCCAAACGACGTACCTTGCTGCTGGCATTATCCAGGAAATTCCTCATGATCTGGATCCTCATCTTGAGACAATCCCTGTGCGCAAGAAGTTCCGTTATGGTCTTCCCATCCTTCTTCGTCTGACTGTTGGTCAGATTAATCCTGGCAATAAGATCTTCCAGTCTGCACACGATCCTGTTCAGCTCCTCCATCAGTTCCCGGGGAGACTCCGCTGGTTCGTCCCCTTCCTGCACTCTTGCATTATTGTTCAGTCTCAAACCAATCTCAGACAATCTTCCCTGCAAATCTGCCCGCTCTGATAACGCTGATGCCAACTTCATGTCCCCTACCTCCTCATAGCCAGCTATAATTCTGAATATGTCTGATGCCAGGGTCAAAAAGTCGAAAATCTGATACAAGCTTGCTTGTAAGAAGATTTTTGACCTTTTGACTCGCCAAAAACATGAAAAAGCAGCCCGATTAGGGCGGATTTTGAATGTTTTTAAGGATTGCGGAAGCACAAAGTGCGGAGCAATCTGGTATCAGAGAGGTCAAAAAACTTTTGACCCCGACATCGTATATACTTCATTATACCCTATTCCCCAGGACTATGCAAGAAATCAAATACCCCGCTGAGAAACAAAGTGTGCTAAAGCACGCGGGAATAAACCGATACAATTTCACTCCAGCCCGCATTTTCTGTATGCCACTGCAAACAACCCTGCAAACAAGACCAGGTTTCCTGCCACCACCCCGATACCCTCTGCCTGTTGCCAGCCGCCCTCCAGGTGGTACAGCATCCTGGAAATCTGCTCTGAATACGTGAATCTTGCCACCTTCGCAATGGAATCGTTGAACAGGGACAGCATGGGCAGAAAAGCGAACAGAAGCATCACAGGTACTGTCAGCGAAGTGGCCATCATCTGGTTCCTGCTCCAGGTACCGATGACCGCGCCAACCAGGATGGAGACCAGAAACCCCACGGCCAGGATCCCCATAAAGACAGCACTTTTTCCCAGATCATATCCTCCGGCCATACAGATCACCAGCCCGCCCAGCATACAGGCCGTCCAGACATAGCCGCCCACTCCCATCAGGTATTCATATGGTTTTACATTGGACAGAAGCAGCACCCGCAGGGTATTCTTCTCCTTCTCTTCCGCCATCACGGCCGCCATGGCCGTCAGCGGTGCCATACCGATGTACATGGAGGCAAACAGATTGACAAAATAGTTTCCAGGCATTCCCTCTACATGGATCATCCGGCTCATGATTAGTGTGAGTACCGGAAACATCACAAACTGGATCAGTGTCTCCTTGTTTTTCAAGGTATCCATTATCTGCCTTTTGAAAATTGCAACTATGTTATGCATATGTTGTTCTCCCTATTCCAGTCCTTTCCCTGTCAGTTCGATGAACACGGATTCCAGATTCGGCTCCGTGGAATGAATCGCTACAATCTGGTCTTCCTCCAGATATTCTTTCACTGCCATGGCAGATGCCTTCCCATTGTCCAGCACTATCTGCCTGCCGTCCCGCAAGGTGATCCGGAGTCTGTTGAGATGGTTGTACCTCCTGCAGATTCCTTCCGGGCTGCCCTCCTCCACAATACTGCCATTGGAGAGTAATGTCACGCGGTCACAGAGCTGCTCTGCTTCATACATATTGTGGGTGGTCAGGAAAATGGTTTTTCCCTCTTTATGCTGTTCTTCCAGGATACCATGAATCTCCTTTGCTGTGGCCGGATCAAGACCGGAAGTGGGTTCATCCAGAAAGAGTATCCTGGCATCTGTCATCAATGCCCTGGCCAGGGACAAACGGTTCTTCATGCCTTTGGATAACCTGGATACAGCACAATTCCTGGCCTCCCACAGACCGGTCTGCTCCAGGATTTCCCTTATCCTGCTTTTGGGTACCCGGTAAATATCCGCATAAAAAGCCATGTTGCGATACGCAGACAACCTGTCATACAGGCCGAAACAGTCCATCATAATGCCAACCTGCCGGCGCTGTGTGGCACTTAGCCTACGGGTATCCGTTTCCAACAGGTATACATTGCCGGATGTCTGTTTTAGCTGTCCCGTAAGGATCCGGATCAAAGTGGTCTTCCCTGCCCCGGATGGGCCTAAGAGGCCGAATGTTTCTCCCTCCTCTACCTGGAAATTCACTTCCTGTAAGACCCGCTTCTCCCCAAACCTATGGGAAATATGTTCCGCCCCGGCAGCCCATTTTATACTGCTCTTTTTATACTGCTCTCTGCCATAATTCTCCCGAACATACTCCCCAGGCTTCCTGCTTGATATCTCCCCTGTTTGAATCCCCATTTTCCCATCCTTCCTCTCTTCAGCCGATGCATTTCCTTTTACAGCTCCTGCTCCCTTCCTTCCTGGCCGCTACCAGTCCTTTTCCGCCCTACTTCCCTGCCTCTTCTTTTTTCAGCCGCTGCAAAGCCTCATCCATTCTCTTATTCTCCATTTTCTCCTTCCATGCCATCACAGAATAACTTCCCAGAAAACACAACCCAAAACAGACCACAAACATGACCCAGGGCTGCCACATATCTACAGGAAACCAGCCAAACAACAGCACGAAAAGTACAATCACAGCAACCACGGTTCCCAGCATACAAATAGTCCGCAGCCATAGCGGCATTCCTTTTATGACCACATCTGTAAAAAACACAAATCTTGCCCCCACCACCAGGAACGCTACAGCGAATAACTGGAACACAATTTCCACCGGGATCCCCCGTCTGCCCAAAGCAAACATAGGAGAAATCTCTGCTGCGGATTCCCCCACCAGAAAACACAGCAGGTTCAATGTAAACATGGAAAAACCAAACACAGTAAAAACCTGTGCCAGGTAGTCAAAAATAGTTTTCTTCTCTTCCAACTACTTCACCCCCAGTCTCTTTTTCAGATCCTCGGCATACTGTCTGGATGCCACAATCTGTTCCCCGTTTGACATGGTGATTCTCACCCTTCTGTTGAGATCCGCCCGCAGGGACCGGATCTTCTGCAACTGGATCAGAACAGATTTGCTCACTCGCAGAAAACCATATTCCTCCAGCCGCTGTTCCAGTTCATACAGCCGGAAATCGGACTCATAAACTTCTCCAGACGTATAGATAAAACACCTTCTGTCCACACTTTCTATATAGATGACCTGTGCCAGATCCAGCAGATGTATCTCTCCATCCTTCCAGGCCGTCAGCTGATGATTCATCATACGCAGGGTAGCCAGAATCTTCTCCACATCCGATGTCAGCTGCCTGCAGGTGATGGAGATGCTGATATCTGCATCTGCCGCTTCTGCATCCACCAATATTTCTATCTTCAAACTCCCACCGCCCTTCTGCCTTTATCATACACGAAAGCATCCACTAGTCAATCTCTCTGCACACAGGATGCCATATTTCCAACATAAGGTGCCAGCGCAGATACCCGTTTTGATTCCACAGACCTGGCCAGACATAATCCTTGACTTTCTTCCATCGTCCTCCTATACTAATACTGACAGAATCTGCCACGTTCCCCGATTCTGCCATGTGCAACCCGGCGGGCTTTTTCCTCAATCGGAATATATTGTATCCCTCTATCTGCACAGGATAGTGAAAATTAGTATAATCCACCTAAAATATCCCTATGTTTTGCTGGTCTAAATTTCCACCGGACTGCGTTGGCTTCACACGTTCAGCCGCCTTGCAGACTGAAAATTTATCCTGCGCCAAACATACAGACATTTAGTGCGGATTATACTAGAAATTATATTATGATCATCCGACAAGGAGAATATTATGGGCGAAAAACTGAGAAATATGACAGCCATATATCTGTCAAAGGGCGATAAAATGCTCCTGCTCTACAGACAAGGAGGCCGGGTGGTAAACAATGTCTGGGTGGGTTCCGCAGGCGGACATTTTGAGAATGACGAGTTAAACGACCCCAAGGCCTGCATGCTGCGGGAACTACAGGAAGAACTAAGCCTCGGTGAAGAAAATCTCCGAAATCTGTCCCTGCGGTACATCACATTCCGCAGGACGAAGGGAGAAATCAGACAAAACTACTATTTTTTCGCAGAACTGGCAGAGGACGTAACAGAAAATCTGGTGTCCTGCGAAGGAATCTGCAAATGGTTCCCCCGCCAGGAACTCCATGCCCTGGACATGCCTTACACCGCCAGACATGTCATCCTGCATTATCTGAAAACGGGACACCATACAGAGGAACTATATGTTGGCGTGCCAGATGGAGAAAAAGTGGTGTTCACTCCGATGCGGGCATTTTAATCCCGCCAAGATTCTCCCTGTGCTGGTGCAATTTATAACCCAGTCCCCCGATCCCCTCTGCCTCCACGCGGATCGTGTAAAACATCTGTATGACAGTTGGTTCATGGTTCATTTCTAACCCCATTTTCTGCAGTCTTCTTTTCCCGACCCGCCTGTCCAGCAGAACAAATATCCTTATCAACAGGTTGTCACTTGCAAGACTTTTTTCGATACTTTGATGATCAAATTCTGTAAAGGCCTGGTAGAAACAACATTGGTCAAGCAATCCCAGATCCATTGCCACATCATCCCCAGGTTATCATTAAGAGCAGACGGCTGATATCCTGTCCCTGACTGCAATCTGCTGCCCTGTCAGCAGATGCAGACACAGACAAGATATCCGTCTTTTTTAGTCTACAGACGTTTCACTGGTATCCAGATTCCACTCTCATACGCTTCACTCTTCGTATCTCCACTGGAATACCATTCGATATTCATGTGGAACGCAATCTCATACTCCGGGTTTTTAGGAATCCACTCCTTGAAGATCCTGGTATTGACTGTCTGTAGCGCATCCGGCATAGGCCCGGTACATTTGAATTTGGCCCATTCACTGGCAGGAATCTCGAAGACCTTCATGCCCTCCGGCACTTCCCCTCCTTGATAGGCTCCTGCAATGTAATACCGGAAATGTTCCCCATCCGTCTCATCCTCCACACAGACGCCGAACTCTCCCACCATGCACTCTGCGATGGTCTGCCGGATTCTTTCCTCTCCAGGTTCCAGTGCGGCATCCTGCCGGGACTGCCCACAGTAACGCCCACAGAACTCTTCCCAGAACCTGGGAATCTCCTGGTAAGAGGTCTCAAAGGAAAATGTCCTCTCAAACCCGATCATCCTCATGGCTTCTCTTTTTTCAATTGTATATTCCATTCTGCTGCCTCCTTTTACAGAAATCTCTACTACGAGGGGTAGAAAGACCTTGATCTGATGGGGGTGTGCCCGAAGCTGTAAGGGAGACATGCCATGAAACCGCGTAAATGCCCTGGTAAAACTCTCCGGCGTGTCGTACCCGTATTTGTACGCCAGGCTGATGATTCTCCTATCTCCATTTCCGATGTCTCTGCCCGGATTCCGGCTCCTGTCCCCGTTCTGGCTTCTATCCAGGTACTGGCTTCCCTCTCCGGGAACCTTCCGCCCCAGCACTTCCAGCCCTGCCAGGTACATCCTGCGGTTCCTTAGGTATTCCCCGATGGTATAGCCCGTCACTATTTTAAAACATTTCTGGAAATAGAACGGAGAGAAATGCACCGCATCTGCCACTTCCTCTGCACGGATATCCTGGAACAGATGTCCCTCCATGTAATCAATTGCCTTCTGCAGCCCCATCAGCCAGTCCATTCTTATCCCCCGTGCCCGCTTAAAGAGGAGTGTCTACACATCCTCTCTGTGGCTACCACTCAATAGCGTCAGTGTCATCCGGTTCCGGACCCGGATGCTTTGATACTTTCCTTAAGGACAGCTTCATCATACCACGCCCGGCTGTAAAAATCCTGTCTTTTTCTGCCCTCCATTGTCCAAGTAAATGTCCCATCATATGCCCGGTCCTATCTTAGGCTAACCTGCCGGTAACGGCTGGAAGTCCTTCGGTCTGGCATTTCTCATGCTTCAACGGAGTAAAACTGCATCACATACAGCAGTCCCAGCATGGATACCCCGCACTGCGTCCTATTATCCCTTAGGATTTCCAATACCCTCTCCCTTGGCATCCACTGCTTGGCATGTACCTCATTTTCATCCATATTGGCCGTCTCTGTAGCCACCCTTGCCAGAAATAAATGGACTTTTAAGTCAGACATACCATTGCTTGGGTTATAACAGCAAAGATAGGATATTTCTTTCAAGGTACAGCCTGTTTCCTCCAGACATTCCCTCCTGGCGGCTTCTTCTGGTGTCTCATTTTCTTCGACTCGCCCAGCCGGAATCTCCCACTCCAGCCTTGCCGTGATGTATCTTTTGGATTGTATCATCATGACCTCATTCCGTTCATTGACCATGACAATGCTTACAGATTCATGAGGATAATGCAGCTTATGATAGGTGTCAATCACTTTTCCATCCGGCATCCTGACCTTATCTGCATACAGGGAGATCCAGTCGCTTTCATAGATCACCTTTCTCCCCACCTTCATTGGCATATCGTCATGATTCATCTGTATACCTCCGTGCCCGCTTCAGCGGGGCATACCAATCCATAGTTTGAAAGTTTTCTTTCAAACTTACACCCCCATGCCCGCCTCTGGCGGGCACAAATTTCAAGAGTACGAAAGTTTACTTTCGTACTTCTCCTCCGTATCCGGCCATCTTCCAGCTTTTGCTGCCCTAACGGTTTTCTGATCGCGTAAGGTATTCCTAAGATTCTCCCCGCTCACACCTGCTTCATTTCCCGAATCATTAGGTACTCATTCAAGAGTGTGCCATCCCTTAGGCGAATCGCATTGGGGTGGACACCTGCGATCCGGAACCCCATCTTCTCATACAGATGCCTGGCCCTGGAATTCCCTTCTATATAATCCAATTCCATCTGCAGGACACCCTCCCTGCTTTCCGCCAGACGGATCATCTCCTGGAACATCCTCGTCCCGATTCCCTGGTTCCAGAATTCCCGGAGCAAAGCAATCCCCACATTGGCCCTATGTCTTATTTTCATCCCTTTGAAAAACCTAATTTCACAATTCCCTGCTACCTTTCCATCTACAATGCACATCATCATGGCTTCGTATGGAGATGCGTTCTTTTGTTCAAACAGTATCTTCTCACCCTCTGCCGTGTATTTGCCACATTCTTCGGGGGAACGCAGAAGATACTCTGTTTCCCTCGCGGAAGCCGCCAGATATTCCAGGGTGCTCTCTATATCCTCTTCCCTGGGGCTGCGAAGCAATGCCCTTCGGCCATCCTTTAAGTCAAACCATATGTCATCTATTGTCATTGCATCTACCTTCCTTCCGTCCTATCTGCCTTCCATTGCCAGTCTTTTGATAGGCGATCCGCGGTTCCCCGTTTTCCAGGTATATCCTCCCGCAATAGCGGAATCCATTTTTCCGAAGCATATCCTGCATGGGAATATTATCCTCATGGGTGTCGATCCGGATATTACCGCTCTGTTCAAGTGCCCAGTCTATGCAGAAAGAAGCCGCTCCCTTCACGGTCCGGGCAGACGCAATCCTATGCACCACCCCGTAAGGTTCCTCATTCAGCCATGCGCCATCTTCGATCCTGCGATACGTGGGATCCTCCCCTGCTGCGAAATAGAACACTGCGGCAATGCCGTCCTCCGTGCAGACATACAGCTTCCCCTGGGCAATATCGTCCAGAAGCAGTTCCTCCTGTGGATAATTTGTCCCCCACTGGCCTGCATTGCCATGTTCTGCCATGAACTGCCTCGCACTGGCATAGATCTTTTGTATCTCTTCCCAGTCATCCATGGATGCTTTCCGTATTTCCAAACGATTGTCCCTCCTATGGTGTGTGAATTGTATTCCAACGAAATTATACCAATGTCGTCTGTCTGTTTCAATAAAATTATTCAAATATCGCATTTCAAATTCCCATTGATATTGGTTTGTCAATCCCGTAAAACGTACTGGCACTTATATGATCTTGAGCAGGAGAAAGCAGCAAACTAGTATTCTTCTGATGACACAATCCCTGTGTGCATACATGATGATATAAAACATGAATACAGCCGTCACCTCATTCACCTCTACTGTGATGCCGCTTTCGTATTCCCCAAAATATTTTCCAGTTTTGCCATATCCAGCCTCATCCTATTCGGATACTCTGCGCAACTTCTATTTCGTGTCTGTTTATCTCATCGCCGTCCTCCACACACCAGACATTGCCCAGCACCGTCTCCATGAAAAAGAGTTTTCCGATATCCTCTTCCGGATATCCTGTCTGCCTGCCCAGCATTCGAATAGCCTCCTCGATATGTTGTACGTCCGAACATGCATGATCTGTGTCTAACTCATTCAATAGGAATCTGGGCAAATCCAGGATGGCAGGACCAACGACTCCTTTGGGGTCTATCATAGCGTAGCTTCCATCGGTTCGCAGCAACAGATTGTCATGATGCAGATCGCCGTGGAGGAGCAATCTATCCGAATATTTCTCAAACATTTCCACACAAATGCCCCGCGCCCGGAATGCCAGGTCTGCCATTTCCTCTGGCACATGGTTGCACAAACAGTATTCGCAGATTTGTTCCAGCCAGTCCAGATACGTTTCTCCCTCCTCCGCAGGCCTATGTATCTCCCGGAACACTTGAAAGAATATCCGAATCCGCTTTTCCAGAGACGATTCTTTCCGCAGCACTGTCCCCGGAAAAATGCGCTCCTCCAAAAGAAATCCGGCACTTTCATCGTAAGCATATACCTTGCAGCTATGTTTGCCGGACAGTCCTGCAAGCATCCGATACTCAGATTTCAGCTGCGCTATATTCCCATCGATTTTCAATATAACAGGACCCAATTGTTCCGACTCCGCAGAAAAGACTGCCTTTGTCGAATGTTGATAGATCACTTCACAGTGATTCAAGCCCCATCTTTTGACTGCATTGTTCCGTTTGTTATCCATTTTCGCTCTCCATTTCTGGTATCATACAGAGTTTCTGGTTTTCTATGCTGGGAATCTCCCCTTGTGCCTTATATGTATTATCTTTTCCGTTAATGAAAAAGAAATTTTTGATATCCGTCCGAATATCTCCGCTAAGAGTCTCAGTTTTTATATATCTAAAATTATCAAATATCATTTCAGTCTCACGCACCACAAAAGTATCTTTTTCCCTAATCCTCATGAAAATAATCTTCAGCCAATATTGCATACATTACCTTATCATATATTCCATTATTGCACTTACCGCCCTGCCGCAATGTCCCTTCCCACTTCATGCCGGCCTTTTCCTGCATTTTCCCGGAAGCCGGATTCTCCTTTGCGTGATCTGCATAGATTCGCTTCATTCCGACTTCTCGAAAGAAAAACTCGATAACCCTTTTGGTGGCTTCTGTCATAAGTCCCTGATTCCACCATTTCCGCCCGATCTCACAGGCTAATTCGACCTGGCACAGCTCATCGTCCGGATGCATTCCACCATACCGTCCGATCACTTCACCAGTCTCCTTAAATTGAATTGCCTAACTATATCGGTCACTCTTTTCATATGCGTTCAGCCAGTTATGGGTAAACATATTTGCATTGTTTATCACATCCGCAATACAGCTCATCGGCGCATAATTTGTCCATTTCCAGACCTCTGTATCACTCCAGCAATTGTAATAAATCTGTTCCAGGTCTTCCTTTTGAAAGCGTCGTAATATAAGACGCGGAGTTTCCAGATATACCGTTCCCTTGTGTGTCATTGCTTTCTCCTCCGCTGACCAGAATATTTTATTTCATACAAAAAAGCTCTGATGATTTCTTCCGTGCACCAGACATTGGCCTGCACCGTTTTCGCTGTCTTCTAAACCTTCCTGCCGCTTATCAACACAGTGGTCGCAATGCGGAATTCCCAGTCCTTCTCCCCATTCTCATAGCATCGAATCCTCTCATCATATCTGCGGTCGATCATGTCCAGCAAGGTCTGGTACTCCTTTTCGCTCAACGCCTCCGGGACCATTCTATGCGCTTTCTGCACGCTGCAAAGTTCAGAGGTTCTGTCCTCATTTATCTGTGCCCGGGCCATTTTGTCATCCACATTATCGCAGTCCGGAGCATAATTTACTGTAGCCACAGCGTCTACGGATATATTTTGGAATCCTTACGCTGCAAGATACGCGAAATATTTTTCTGTCCGCTCCTCGTACCG
>CAJTOJ010000010.1:0-17998 GCA_910577665.1 uncultured Acetatifactor sp. | reverse complement strand
TCCGCTTCCGGAAGCTGCTCTTTCAACCGATGACAAAGAAGTCCGCCGGCACAGCCTACTTCAAAAAGCTTCATCCCGTCCCGCAGCTGCATGGCCTCTATCCATTTATCCATGTTGCACGGATGGAATTTTAAAGAGCGGGATAGATAGAGTTTTCTGTCTTTTACACATATTCTGACCAGTATGTATTCATTTTCGTCTTCCTCCGTTTCCTGTTCGGTAACAGCAGCTATTGTTACTGCCATAAGAAGCCTTTTTATAACTGTCATCTACATACAGACATTCCCCTACATAAACTTCCAGTCTAACAGCCTTTATGAAATCTAAAAATCCGTCATTTAGCTCTATGGTATCCAGGCAATCCCTCTCAACTTTTTCCAGATCGTCCTAAAAACCTAACAAAAATTATATATGAAGTTATTTTTGAGTCAATCCATTAACAGATTAAGTCGCCGCAAAGCGAAAAATAAAAGGGAATCATAGCCCCTGCTTGATTCCCTATACAGCGATATCTACTTTTGAAACTTTCTCTCTTACTCATTATAATAAACAATATAACGAAAACGGCGGGTGTGACGTACTCTCATAATCTGTAAAATGCAATCCTACATCATTAGACAAAGCACTTTGAATCAATTTCTTTGTTAATTCCAGAATATCCTCCCGGTACAATCAGTTTACCATTTCTGCCGCCATATGTGTGTCTGGCTAACAACACTTTTCCTCCATGAATCACAACGCCGGTAACACTTTGTCCCCAGTTTGTATTTTCATTGCCCATAAAGCATCCTCTCCACAATTTCTTAGCAGAACTATTTACATTCCTATCTCAATCATCCGCTCTCGTCGCTGTGGTACCGCCATACAGTTATTACAAACAAGAATCTATATGCATTTAGATGTACTTCCAACCAATTACTCAACGGCTGGAAAGTCTCTTTTTGTTTTTAGGACTTCCTGGTGTGATAGCCCATAAAATATAAAAATCGGGGTGACAGGATTCGAACCTGCGACCTCCTGGTCCCAAACCAGGCGCTCTAGCCAAGCTGAGCCACACCCCGATACAGTACAGCAACATATCAACTATAATCCAGTATGCTTTTTGTAACATCTACTGTACTTCTATGTATTATACTCCACCTCTCTCCCGGCTGTCAAGAAAAACAGACTAATTTTCGCAGGCACTACAGTCATAGCCCATGGTCTTCATGGGCATGGCGTACTCTATATACTCCTGTGATTTGTTCCCAACATTACAAGTTCTTTCTATCCCACATGCGGTGGATTTCTTCCTCTGCGTCACCCTGGCGTTCGCAACAGCTCCTTTCAAGGCAATCACGTCAATTGTCTACGATTGTAAAATATTTTGCATCCACTGCTTTCGTCAACCATACCCCATTCTCGGAAAGATAAAACTTCTCTCCATTCTTATACATATCCCCGCTGTATATCTTCAGCAGCACAGCCTCTCCATGACGTTTTCCAACTGTTAGTGCTGTTTCAACATCATTTGATAAATGTACATATAAACGGCTCATAGGTTTCAAGCCTTCTGCCTCAATGCTTTTTAGAAATCTGGCCGCCGTTCCATGGTACAGAAATTCTGGTGGTTCCTGTTCTTTTAATTCCACATCTACCAAAACACTGTGTCCTTGATTTGCCCGAATCAATGTTTTATCCTGGTTAAAACTATATCGCTGCTTGCTGTCTGTTTTCACAATTTCTTCTAATATTTCCATATTGATTTTTCTGCCGGAATGGTTCACGCCAACAAGCAAATCATCTACATTCACCCAACCATGTTCATCTAAAGCTATTCCTGCAGCATCTGGCTTATGTCTCAATACCAGGCTGATAAACACGCTCAATTTGTCTGAATTCTTCATCTCTTCTCTCCACAAAATCGTTCATTTCTATATTCTGCTTCGTAGTACTGTCTTAACATCTGACTCCCCTTTTCAGGTAAGTGTTCCCATTGGATATCCATTCTTTTCCGTTTCATTGGCTACACAAATCCAAAAAGGGAGTGATCTGACTAACTGCACATGTATCATCCCATCCTGCTCCACCACAATGCACTGCTCCTTGCTGTCCTCTCCGAACAGAATCTCCTGATATCCAATTCCAAAAAGGATCTTCAATGCTCCGGAACCTTTTTCTGTATTTCCGAATCAGTTTAAAAATCCGTAAATCAGAAAGCCGGCTCCCACACAGCTTCCCAAGAATCTCCCAAATACACACAGGGCTTTCTGCCTGCAAAGGCGCTTCAGATACCAATGAAATCCTGCACAAATGCATCGATGTCCGGATAATGGTTTACCGCAAGTCCAGTCTTCTGATACTCCTTCAAGTATTCTTTTAATACCCTGTCATATGCCATTGCCGTGGTGTGCAAATCCTGCGGATCATACCCTTCCAATACATCATATCTGTCAATCTTTACTTCACCTTCCAGTTCAGCGAACATGGCGTTTGCGCTGATCAGGCTCATAAAGGACAGGTGTCTGTTTCCGGTTTCTGCCGCTGCATGCATCTTGTTTTGCCAGTTGGAATACATCTCTTCATAGGTGCCCATCAACTCCTCTTTTCCTGCGGTTTTCTTCTGCATGGCAAGTGATTCTTTCACTTGATGAAACACCGCCGTTGTTTCTCTCATCAAGTTGGACACCCCTTCTTTTATAGCCGGAACAGAAGAAGCCAAGATCACACTTTCTATCAATTCACACAGGTTTTCCGGCCTGTTCCGCATTGCCTGCAGCTCCTCATAGGCGCGTTTTACTCCATAGTGAAAATACTGCTTATTTAACATTGCAATTGCATTTTCAATATAGTAAATGGCTCTGCCCGCTCCGTTGAGCACATCAGATCTGTTCTCCGAAATCATCGCCGCCGTGTATCCATGTTCCGCCTCTTTTAGTTGATTATACGCTTTTGCATAATCCTGTTCCGAAAAGGGCGCATCTAAAATATCCTTTGCCGTTTTTCGCAGTTGTTCCAGTTTTTCTTTCTCTTTCTCCCCTGCACAATAAACGATTTCAGCGTCCATAAGCTTGGAAATATTGGGATGTTCATATCCGGCATCGCATTGCAATCTTTCCCAGGTGGTACAATAGATATCATGGCCCACCTGCAAATCGTCCTGTATAAAAGCGCATCCCAGCTGCCACCCTCTGTCATCACGAATCACAATGAGCAGATCCAAATCCGATTTTTCGCAATAGTCTCCTGTCATAAAAGATCCATTTATGCCGATTAGTGACAGAGAACCCGGACACACCCTGTTTGCTTTTCTGATAACCGCATCTATTATCTTTTGGTTTCTTTCTTTCAAATCCGTCATTTTTGCTTTTCCTCTCCCATACATCTTTCTCAAATACCCATAAATGCCTAACCCGGTTCCCTTTTACCTGCCCTCTCATCAAGGTCAGGCTACTCCTCTATCCATTCCTCACTGAACCTCAGTTCTCCGTCAAACAACATCTCCTCCTGTAAGTCCGTCTTCTGCTGGCCGGGTCAGCCATGGGGCCTGCCAGTTCCTGTGCATTCCTAACTTCTTTCTGCCACTGACAAGTTCCGCCACTGATACCCAATTCTTATCACTGCCATCATGTTCCTCCGTTGATCCCGCAGCTGGCCTGCTCTTCATCATGCCGGAAACTGCGCTTTCACTTTCTATGCCTGCCCGTCCCTGTCTTCTCTTCATTATACTATTTCCATTCCCTGTTTTCTACTACTTAAGCGGAAAATAACGAGCTTTCATGCATCTGGCCCTTATAGTTTACTGCTCACGACTACACCTCTCTCAGCAACGTGATGCACACAAAATGGACAAAGAGCGCTCATTTTGTGTGCATACAGTCTCAGGTTTGTCAAGCAAAGAATACGTGAAAACACCTGGCGGTAATACCGAGTGAACAACCGCTCTTATACATAGTATTGCGCCTGAGCCTCCCAAAGCGCATGATATTTCCCATTTTTATGAGCCAGCAGTTCTTCATGGGTACCACACTGCACCACCTCTCCCTGGTGCATCACCACGATCCTGTCACACATCCGGCAGGAGGAAAGTCTATGGCTGATGAAGATCATGGTCCTGCCCTCCATCACTCTTCTCAGGCTTTCGTATATCTCATATTCTGCGTATGGATCCAGGGCAGCTGTAGGTTCGTCCAGGATCATGATCTGTGTATCCCTGTAAATCGCCCTGGCAATCGCCAGCTTCTGCGCCTCTCCACCGGACAGATCCGTCCCTTCCAGGTCAAAATCGTGGAACAAGGGTTGCCGGATACCCTTCGGATATTGCTTTACCTTCTCCAGAAGCCCAACTTTTGCCAATGCCTCACAAACCTTCTCTTCATCATAGTCCTGTGTCCCAGCCACATTTTCTGCCACAGTGAAAGCAAACAGTGTGTAGTCTTGAAATACAGTAGAAACATATTCCATATATTGGTCATAGGGGTATGCCTGGATATTGCTACCATCCACCAGGATTTGCCCTTCATTGGGATGGTACAGCCTGCAAAGCAGTTTGATCAAAGTAGTTTTACCAGAACCGTTTTCTCCCACAATGGCAATTTTCTCCCCTGGATCAATACGCAGACACACATGACGCAGGGCGAAAGCAGTACTTCCTGGATATTGGAAAGTGACATCTCGAATTTCTATCCCCCGTTCTCTTTTCTCTCCTTGTCTTTTTCCGGCTTCTTTTATTCTCTCCTGTCCGGCTTCCCCTTCTATTTTCCGGCTGTCTCTCTTGGATATCTTCTGCTTACCCTTCTTATCTTTCTCCTGTGCCACTTCCCCGTCCATTCCCTGCTCTTCTGGCAGATCCAGGAATCTGAAGTACCGCAGCAGATGCACATTGTTATTCCGCAGATCCGTGACAATCTCCGCGGTCCTGGCCATGGAGTCAATCATCCAGGTGACTGCTGCATATAACATGACGATACTCCCACATCCGATCAGCCCTCTGCCTGCCTGGTATCCCACAAACAGATACACCATACAGCCACAGATGCAGGAACTTCCTATCTTGATGCCATCATACCGGTTCATGGCGCTGTAATCCTCTTCCTTAGCCCTGGCCTGGTGCTCATAACATTTCGTCTGGCATTCCCGTACAATCAGTTCCTCCTGCTGGTAGATCCTTGCATCCATGGCGGCATCTTCATCCTGCAAATATTGCATATGGTAATAATCCCCGTATCTGGCACTTTCCGCGCCTTTTTGGAAGAATCCGAAGGCAGCATCAAAACGTTTTCCTGTCATCCGGCAGGACAGGAAGACACAGAATGCCACCAACAACCCCAGGCAGGGCACCAGGACGGCCGTCCCAACAGATATTCCGCCTGCCCTGCTTTCCTGGAAAATCATACGCCACCCATAATATCCCGAAATGACAATGGCAATGCCTGCAGAAATGAGGTTTGTCCAAAGCACATCCATGTCCCAGTAGAGACTTGCCATCCCCGCGCCGGACAGATGGATGTTTCCGGAGATCTCATCCCGAAGGCGCCTGGTTTCCTCTGCCTCTAACAGTTCATACGGCAATCTATATGCTTTGTCTGTCAGGCTGATTTCTGAGGAATCGAACAGCCGCCTGTAACCCACCGCAATGCGGCAGTCTTCATAATTCTTCCAGATGGAACATGCAAACAACAATCCCACTCCCAGCATACAGGCCATCACCAGCCTCTCCTCTTTCTGCCCCTCCATCAGCCTGTCTAAGATGCCTGCCGTTACTGCCGCAGTAGCAAAAGGCATCACAGCCACCAGAAGACTCCTTACCAGTACATGCGCCATATGCCCGGAGAGACAGCCCCAGGGTACCTGTTTCTGTGGCTGTCCCAGTCTATGCTTATTTCCTCTGCCTTCTGTATCTCCTCTTGCAAAAAGACTGTTCAGCTCCCGGATCCCCCTGCGGACAATTTTTATATCCTTTCCCAGTGTTCTTCCGTTTTTCTTCATACCAGCTTCCTCTCTTTTCCTGCTCTTTTTTCTACATGCTTCTTTCTCTATCTTTTCTTGTTTTTCTTTCTCCATTCTTTCACAATCTCCTTCCTGGTCTTCCCTTTCCGGTCTCCTTCCTGGTCTTCCCTTTCCGGTCTCCTTCCTGGTCTTCCCTTTCCGATCTCCTTCCTGGTCTCCTTCTTTTTGTTTCCGTTTCAATTCATCCACACATTTTCCACCAGCATTTTTCCAGTTCCTTTTCATCTGCCGGATGCCTGCTACATGCATCTTAGACACAGGTCTTATTCATTCTTTGCATAATATTTGCTCTGCACCTGGAACATGGCAGCGTACTTCCCTCCAAGCTCCATCAATTCCTCATGACTGCCACTTTCCACTACTCTTCCCTGCTCCAGGAACAGAATCCTGTCACAGAACCTGGTGGATGCCAGTCTGTGGGAGATAAAAAGGGATGTCTTTCCCTGAGTCAGACTGCTGTATTTCTCATAGATTGCACTTTCTGCAAGCGGATCCAGAGCCGCCGTAGGTTCGTCCAGAATCAACACCGGGGCATCTTTATACAAGGCTCTGGCCAGAAGCAGACGCTGTACCTGACCGCCGGACAGCTCTGTCCCTTCCTCTGCTACTTGCCTCACCAGGCAGGTTTTCTCCTTTTCGGGCAGAGACCTCACTTTTTCCAGAAGCCCGGCTTTCTCCAGGCAGTCCCACATGGCTGTTTCCTCCTGCTCCTTACGCACATTCAGCATCACATTCTCCGCAACACTCACCGGAAGTTGTCTGGAATGCTGGAAGACTGCCGAAAACAGGCTGTAGTAGTCCCACCGGGGAATTATCCGGCTGTCGGTTCCATTGATATAGATGCTGCCCTGGTCCGGCTGTAACAGCCCACACAGTAGTTTCACCAGAGTGGATTTTCCTGCGCCATTGACACCCACCACAGCCAGTCGCTCCCCGGCCTTGATCTGTAGGTCAAATTCCTGGAAAATGGGAATCTTCCGCTCTTTCCCATCCTCCCATACCCCATAGGAAAAAGAAACATTTTCCCATACAAATCCAATTGAACCGCTGTTATATCCATGCATCCAATGCCTTTCCCTCTCTGCTTTCCCTGACCATGTTTCCGTCTCTTCTGCCTCTTCCGTCCCAGATTCTTCCTCTTTGATTTCCTTTACTTCAATTCCTGCCTGCTCCACTTTCTTTTCTTCCGCTTCGCTTCCTGTCTCTTCCGCCTTCCTTTCTTCTACTTCGGTTACTGTCTCTTCCGCCTTCCCTTCTTCCGCTTCGCTTCCTGTCTCTTCTGCTTTTCTTTCCTGTACTTCTGGCAACCCCAGAAATTCATAGAGGTCTTTGGCATAATGGGCTGCTTCCCAGCATTCCGAGACCGTCCCTGCCAGTGACGTCAGCCACATACCCACTCCAGTGACTACAGCAAAATACAGGGAAAAATCCCCAATGGACATATCCGTATGCAGAAAACGGTCTATCAGATACAGATAGACGGCTCCATCCCTAAACGCGATCAGAAGTGCTGTCATTCCCATCCGCGCAAACTGCCATCTCTGCACCTTTGTTTCCACTTTGTTCTTGTCTCGGATCACCTTCCTGGTAATCTGCCGCAACATGGCTTCCATAGAAAAGACACGGATATCCTTGGCTTCCTCCATTCCCCTGGTGCCATAGGCCATATAATGCAACTGTCTGTCAACCCGGGCCTTCTCCTCCTTCAGCCCCTGTTTCCTGTTCTCCATCCATACCCCCCAGAGAAGTTCCACCAGAAAGCACAGTCCCAGAAACACCAACGCCAGAGGATGCAGCATCCCCACAATGGCACAATACACAGCCAACCCTGATACAGCTTCCAGCAGAGCTGTCTCTTTGTTCCAGAGTACTGCTATCCCCCAGTTGGGACTACAGATGGCCTGTCTGGCTTTCTCCGCACAGGTTTTCCCATTGCCAGAAAGCAGTACTGCATACTCCATGCGAAGCATTTTCCGCTCCCAAAGAGGATTCAGCTTCCTAAATACCAATGTCTGGGCACATTTCCCCACCTCATTACTGCTTATCAGATGCAGGACAGCAGCCACGGACAGCCCTATTCCCAGTGCCATAATCCCCAGGGCTGACTGTCCATCCAGGGGCTTTCCTTCCCACACAGCATCCAGCACAAACCTGGGCAACAGCACCAACAGAAGCGACTGCCCCACCCGTGACAGACATGCCAAAACGGGTAGCACTGTGCTGTATGGCTGGTACCTGTACATCTGCCCATGCATGAACCACAGAGCCTTAGCCATGGTTCGTCTTTCTGTTCCCACCACATACTTATTTTTTTTATCCATATGAATTCCTTTCCGGTTGTTCCAAGATTTCCAGGCTTCTCAGTGCCTTACTTTCCAGCCGTTTTTCTGTTCTCCTGTTCTTCCATTTTCCCGCGGCTTACCGGGTTGTCCTAAGACATTTATTTATTTTTGGGCATCAAAAAAACAGGGTTTCCCCTGCATTGACAAATACACCTGTAAACACACCGGAAAAAGACTTCCACATGCATTTAAAGGTTTTGTCATTTCTTGCAGACAGGAATTGGTAAATTAAGGCACACTAAAAAACGCTTCCCGCGCTCTCTGATACAATGTACTTATTTACGCATCCTTCCGCATCTGCAAATCAACATGACAAATACCTCTTCCATCTTAGCTTATGTTTCTTTTACCTAACTACTAGTATAACCAGAATCTTGATTTCCGTCAAGGTCTTTCCACGTTACTGTTCACTCATTAGTAACGCGAGACGTTTTTATGCGCATTTTGCATAAACGCCCGAGACAGCGTGCGCCAAAACGCATGTCCTTTGCGTTTTGTATGCATCTGCTACTGTGAACGGAGTGAACAGTAACCTTTCCACATATTTTTACTTCCTGCCATGCACCTGTGTTAAGGTATACAGGCCATACTCCAGACACACCCTGCTATACATATTTGATCTCAAACGCTGCCTTCCCCTCTCCGTCCAGTTCCATGAGCACATAAGATGGCCTGTGGCCTTCTTGACGGGGGTAAGAGAGACTGCCAGGATTCACTGCGATGATGCCGCTGCCGTCATCTATCACCGGCCTGTGGCTATGTCCGTAGAAAACCAGATCCTTTCCCCTGGCCCGTGCTTCCCGCTTGATATACTCATTTCCCATAGTTACATAATACTTGTGTCCATGGGTCACCCACACCTTATAGGAGCCCAGCTCCAACTCCAGTTCCCCGGGCAGGCAGGAACAGAAATCATTGTTGCCCAGAACAATCTGTACCGGGCAGTCTGCCGCCTGTTCCAGGGCATACTCGCTTCCCCCCACATCCCCACAATGGATCACCAGATCCGGCTGTTCCTGTCTGAGCACATCAAAATAATGATTGTTTTTCCGGTGTGTATCGCTGACAATGAGTACTCTCATAATTTCCGTAGCGCCTCCTTCATGAGACGAAGCGCCTTCCCCCTGTGGCTCACCTCATTTTTCTCATCCTCCGTCAGTTCCGCCGTGGTCTTCCCCAGCTCAGGTATGTAGAAAACCGGGTCATAACCGAAACCGCCCTGCCCTTTCTCCTCGTAGCCAATTCTTCCTTCCACCGTAGCCCGGGTGGTCAGTTCCCGGCCATCTGGCAGTACGGCAGCAATGGCACAGACAAACCGGGCCGTGCGCTGTTCCTCCGGCACTCCCTCCAGACGACTGATCAAATTGGCATTTTTGATGGTATAAGAAGTATCCTCCCCCATATACCTGGCAGAGTGGACGCCCGGTTCCCGGTCAAGGTAGTCAATCTCCAGACCGGAGTCATCGGCCAGGACAATTTTGTCTGTGCAGGCCGCCACTGCCCGGGCCTTGATCAAGGCGTTTTCCTCGTATGTGGTTCCATTTTCTTCAATGTCAATAAAGATTCCGGCTTCCTTCATAGAACAGATCTCCATGCCTAAATCCTCCAGGATCCTTTTGATCTCTTTCATCTTCCCGTTGTTCCCTGTGGCAAACAGGATCTGGTTTTCTGATCCTGCTGCATTGCTGTTCTTCCCCATGAAATGACATTCCTCCAACTGCCTGTAAATTGTATGCTCACTCTGGTCTTCTGCCCTGCTTCGGCGGTTTAGGGCCTAAAAACTGATAGTAATATGTTTTCATCATTCCGTTATAAATCTTTCGGTTCTTATCTGCCTTTCTCCCAATATCATGCTCCGTGCCCTCATAAGCCGAGATCACATACAGGCTCCAGGCATCCAGGGCACGGTATCTCTCCCCCAGGGTACGGTACAGGGCCGGCATCTCTTCTTTCTCCTGCAATCGTTCCCCATAGGGAGGGTTGGTGATGAGAAAACCATATTTCCTGGGATGGCTGAGCTGTTCCACGCCCCGTCTCTGGAAATGGATCAGTTTGTCCACCCCTGCCACCCTGGCATTCTCCCTGGAGATACTGACCATAGCATCGTCAATATCATATCCCTGGATATCCGGGTCTATGTGCAGATCCACCAGTTCCCTGGCCTCATCTATGGTGTCATACCAGAGTCTGCCATCCACAATATGCTTCCAGCTCTCCGCTGTAAACTCCCGGTTCATGCCTGGCGCCATTCCTGCTGCCATCATAGCTGCCTCAATGAGAAACGTCCCGCTGCCACAAAAAGGATCCACCAGGATCCTGTCCCTGTTCCAAGGTGTCAGCAGAATCAGTGCTGCCGCCAGATTTTCCGCCAGGGGGGCCTTTGCCGTCAGCTTACGGTATCCCCGCTTGTGCAGGGATTCCCCGGTGCTGTCCAGCCCCACTGTCACCAGATCCTTCATGAGAAATGCCCTGACCGGAAAGCACTCCCCGTCCTCTGCAAACCAGCTCACATGATAAGACTCCTTCAGCCGCTCCACCATGGCCTTCTTCATAATGGACTGTATGTCAGAGGGACTGAAAAGCTTCGATTTGACACTGGCTGCCTTGGTCACCCAGAATTTCCCGTCCTTAGGTATGTATTCCTCCCATGGCAAAGCCCTGGTACCCTGGAACAGCTCCTCAAAAGTCTCTGCCCGGAAGCTGCCCACCTTAATGAGGATCCGCTCTGCTGTGCGCAGGAATATATTGGCCCGGCACACCGCCTCCTCATCCCCGAAGAAGGTAACCCTTCCGTCCGCCACCTCCGTCACATCATAACCCAGATCTATGATCTCCTTCTTCAAGACAGACTCCGTGCCAAAATGACACGGAGCAATCAATTCAAATTTTCTCATGGCCACTCCCATCCATCCGCTTCTTCCAGCTTCCCATTCCCCTGACGCACACAGCTTCCCCAGCCACATTGCACCTTCCAGAGGCTTTTCCTGGCACCTGTCTGCCATGCTGGCACAGTCTGCGTCTTCAAAGTGCCTATAGTATACAATTTTTTTCCAGATATGTAAATAGGGACACATACCCTGTGTCCCTATTATCTGAATACCAGTTACTGTTCTATGCATGATCAGTAACAAATGTCTCCCCAGTACCTCACTGTAGAACTTAGTAGTTCTCGTTCTGGCTGCTCTGGTTTTTGCTCTGATTGTTCTTCTGGTTCTTATTCTGGTTGTTGTTCTGGCTATTCTGGCTGTTGTTCTGGCTGTTCTTGCAGTTCTCAGAGTTGTTTGTGTTGTTGAACTTGTTGTCCATAATTCCTCTCATTCTGCCGCCATATGCGGCTCCTGGCTGGTTTTAACCGCTGCCGGTTATCAGTTACAAGAGTAGTATGGCAAAAACTCATAAAAAATATACAAAAAATTTTATAGTACTTTGGTACTATTTCCGTATTGCTTTTTTAGGACTTTAGTACTATACTGTTTTTGTAAGCAGATAACCTTCATCGGTCTGTTTACACCCCTTATATAATATTTATACTCCCCTCATTAAGAGTCATCGGTCCCCTCCGATGGCTCTTATACTTTTATATTCCTGCTGTCAGTTGATCCAGTCCCGGAACAGCTTCACCGAGAACAACACCAGCAGTATAGGCAGTATAATGGGAATCAGCGCTGCGATCACAGAGAAGACCACACTGAGTACCAGCACTACCACCAGGATCCCGATCACCAGCCAGGCCCAGGCCGGGATGTTCACCCATCGCACAGGCTTTTCCCCCTGGTTATATCCCTGATACCCTTCCTGTCCCCGCCCGGTATGGCCCCGGCCCCCCTGATTCCTTCCGCTTCCATAGCTCCCGTCCTCATTCCTGCCAGTACTCCCTCCTGCATATCCAGTGTGGCTGCCACTGGTCTCCACAATCGTCCTGGCAATCAGCCTGGGATCCCCAAGGCTTAAGAGCACTTCTTCCTGGCTCCTTCCCTTCCGGATCTCCGTATTGATATAGTCTTCATAATAGTTCCTGTGCTCCATGACCACATTGGCCGGCACCTTCCCATTCAGTGCAGCCTGTAATTTTTCCAGAAATTCCTGTTTTTCCATAGATGACTCCTGCCGTAAGCATTTTCTTCTATTCTTCTATAATCTACTACCACTTTTTCCCGGGGCAGATGTTCCGTTCTACTGCTGCCCGCAATTCCACATAGCATCCGCAGCGCCTGCACATCCCTTCCAAAAGCTGGTCACATTCCCTGCAGATCGCCAACCGCTCTTCATAACACCCCTGGTCTGCCTTGCTGTCCGGATCCAGATTCTCTATATGTTCCCTCAGTGTGCGGAAAATATCCTCCTGTCCTATCATGTCCCTGGTCAGACACTTCCTACAGAACCGAAGTTTCTCTGTTCCCTGTTCCATTCTATCCCACCTGCGTCCCCCAGCCAATGTCATCTCTATTATACTTTCTTTCCACCTTTGGCGCAATCTCCCAATCACAAAAAAACGGAAGTCTCTTATGACCTCCGTCTCACATGTGCTATAGGAACCTGCTGTATATACGCAGTATCCTGTATCACATACCATAACGTGCGTTAGAGGATTCGAACCCCCGACCTTTTGGTCCGTAGCCAAACGCTCTATCCAGCTGAGCTAAACGCACATATGTTACAGGATCTAGTATCACCTGCAACATCATTTATATTACCTGTTTCTTCCGGAAAAGTCAAGTCCTTTTTTGGAACAAATTTGCCGCAAATTTCCTGTTACAGGTATGTCACCTGTCTGGCCGCCTCATAGGTATGGGGCAGCTTCTCCACCGCCTTATGCCCCACTGCTATGGCAATCTCATAAGCATATTGCTCTGGCAGCTGCAAAGCCTCGTGAAAATATGCCTCCTTCTCTCCCCGCAAGGCATCATAGATACAGCCAATGATCAGACTGCCCAGACCCAGCCCCTCCGCTGCCAGGGCCATGTTCTCCACGGCGATCCCCGCGTCCAGGGCACTCCACCGGAATCCCTGCTCTGCACTTAGGATGATGACCACAGGTGCCTCATAGTAAAAATTATGCTCCACCCCTGTCAGTCCCCGCAACCGGTTCTTCTCCGCTTCCATCTCTCCAAGCAGGGGATGGTCTCCCGGCAGAACCGTAAAATGGATCTCCTGCCGGTTAGCCGCTGTAGGCGCCTGTAATCCTGCCTGTAACAGGGCCTCTATCTCTTCCTTTGTCAGAGGCTGCACTGTATAGCCTCTTGTGGAACTTCTGGATTCCATTGCCTTCCTTACATCACACATTGTCTACATCCTCCTTCTCTCCTTTGGATAGCCTTTCCCTTCACACTTCCCTGTTATCAAGACAGGTATTCCCGCAGGCTGTGATAGACTCTCCCGTCCGTCCCCGTCCGTCTGTCCGCATACACCAGGGAATTGTAGATAGCCTCCTGGACGGCCTCCGACGCTGCCCTAAAAAGCAGGTTGATCTGACCTTCCGGAAAACATCTGATCTGCGTCAGTTCTTCCCCCTCCTGGTCCGGCATGAAATTCCCATTCGTAAAGCCTAAGAACACATCTCCGCTGCCATGTCCCATGTAGGAACCGGTGCGGACCAGCCCCACTGCTGCACGTTTCAGCACACGCCTAAGCTGCCTGGCATCCAGGGGCACATCCGTGGCCAGGACGATCATGATAGAACCTCTGTCCTGGTCGGCGTGAGCCCATTCCCTGGCAGACGTCCGGTTTTCCATGACATTCCGGGTTCCTTCTGCCTGGGGACTCACGGCTACCCTGGCTTCTCCTGCCCGCAGGTGCACGATTCTCTCCCCCACTGGGTCCCCGCAGATAGACAGATCCTGTAGGCTGCCAAAGTTAGACTGTACCAGCACCCCTATGGTATACTGCTTTCCACCAAAGGAAAATACCCTGGAAGAAGAGCCGATCCCCCCCTTCAATCCAAAACACACCGTTCCGGCACCAGCTCCCACCGCTCCCTGTGCAAATATCACATCTGCGCGGGAGATGGCTTCCATCACCTCAGCCTCTCCTACAGCCCGGTGCCTGATATGGTTGATCCTGCTATCGTTGGTCTCCCCCACCACCGGATTGACGCTGTGCATCTCCACACCGGCCTGTTCACACTGTACACAGGTATATTCCACCAGGGCATCTGCCACCCTGCCCACGTTCAAGGTATTGGTAAGGGCAATAGGTGTCTCCAGGGTTCCCAGCTCCTGGATCTGGATACTGCCCATGGTCTTGCCATACCCGTTCAACGTATACACCGCCGCAAGGGGTTTCTTCCCATACACAAGCCCTTCACAGGGCAGAACGACCGTGACACCGGTCTGGTTCTGGGCATTATCAATCGTGCAATGCCCAACCTTCACTCCGGGCACATCCGTGATCAGATTTCTCGCACCAGGCTTTCCCGTTCCTACCACATAGCCATATTCCCTGATACCCATATGCCCTCCTTCTCTCCTTCTGTCACCGCCCTACTCCCATTTTGCTGCGAATGTCTCCAGTTCCCCGTAATCTTCCCCAAATACTTTTTCTGCAATGGCAAACCCTACCCTCAGTCCATGATAACTGTTGGAAAAATAGACCAGCCCGTCACCTGTGTCCACCCCCAGATAAAGCAGGTTCTTGAAATTCCCGTTGTCCCCATAGTGCCAAAGCATCCTCTCCCTGCCCAGCCACACACCCGCCCCGGCTCCCCAATACAGCTTTCCAGCGGGACTGGAAGCCGCCATCCTGGTTCTGGTCATCTTCCCCAGAAGATCCCTCTCCTTCCAAAGTGTCTCCAGAAAACTACAATAGTCTTCCAGATTTGTATACAGGGAATAAGCCGCATTGGGTTCCCTGTCCAGTTCCCTTATCTGGTACCGATCCATCTGTTGTGCTCCTATAGCATCATAGCACTTCGCCATATTTTCGCAAGACACATCATAGTACCGCAGGGCACTGGTGCGCATCCCCAAAACGGGAAATACCTCCCTTGCAAACAAATTATCCAATGTATCCTGGCAAAGCTTCTCCACATAGGCCTGCAGATACCGATATCCCTCCCCGGAATAGCGGAACTTCTCCCCTGGTCTGCCCAGCAGCCTAAGCGGCTTCTCCCCCCAGTTCTCCAGTCCGGCACTGTGGGTCAGGGTATGCAGCACTGTAATCCGGTCTGCCCCAGGATCCTTACAGACAGGATACTCCGGAAGCTGTGCTGCCAGTTTCGTTTCTGTTGTCAGCAGCCCTTTTCTCTCCAGTTCCAGAACATAGTAGGCAAACAGCGGCTTGGTCAAGGACGCTGCCTCATACAGTGTCTGTTCTGTCACTTCTTTTTCCTGCTCCCTGTCCGCATAACCAAGATAGAATGTCTCTCTGGTTTTTCCTCCCCTTATCAGCCCCAGGGATATACCAGGCACTTGAAAACGTTGCATTTCTCCCCGGATCCATTCCTGATGTAGCGTGTCCATGTCGGTACCCCCTCGCAAATCTGTGTGCAGTGCATACAATTCCCTAACAGCAGGGTTCTGCTTCCGGATCTTCCCGGAGCAGTCACTTCTTCCGGTTCAACCCAGCAATACATGCTTCCTCTGTATCATCTCCTGGATTTTCTCTATATACAATGCCACATCCTTCACATTCTCACACCGCTCAACCCGTCCGGTTCCGCCCGCTTTATGATGCTCCCGGCTCCCAATGCTACAATGGTCTGCACTTCCTCCATAATGATACACATAACCATAATTATTCATTATTATCAAGTATTCCGTATCTCTACAATCATCCGGTCAAGGTATTATTCAGTACCATTCAGACGAACATCGTGGCCCATTACCGTCTGGATTACCTTCAGATTATTCTCGTTCTCACAAAACCTTGCGCAAAATGTATGGCGCAGACTATGGCAAGTGAAATAAGGTAAAATAAGAGGCTCTCTGTTTTTCATTTTCGCTTCGTGAAGCTCGGCAGTCAGATTTTTAGAATAAATATATCGCCTTTTCCCTGCTTCATCAGCATAGGCATATTAATACTTTCCATCTGAACTACGGTAGCTTTCCCCCTTTTGCAATACTCGCCCCTTATTGTCCTTTCGTGATTTAGCCATAGCCACTCCTTGTTAGGAAAGAAGGAATCCTGTGCCTTACGTACGAGTTTTATACAATAAGTCAACTCCCGTTTTGATAGTTTCTGTTATAGTCTGTTGATATTTATCAGAGTATTCCTTTAGAGTGTGATATTCTACTTCAGACATCCTTATGGTTACGATACGCTCTTTTATAACATCCGATTTCGGACGCCCTCTCTTTCCCATAGGCACACTCCTCTCTACAACTACATACTATCATATTTTCCGTAATACGAAATGTCAAGTATTTTTCGTATTACGAATAAAATTTTTTTGGCACATAGGAATCTCTTACTTTTCCACTCCCGGTTTATTCTGCCGGTATACGAAAACTCTCCAGATCTCTCCAGATACTTTTCAAAAATTTCGCAATCCACAAGTACAGCTTTTCAAATTTGGGGTTGCCACGCCCGGCTTCAATGCCCCGTATAGTGGATGAGTCAATATTCAGGATTTCGGCAAGTCTTTCTTGGGAAAGACCGAGTTCTGTCCGGGCTTCACGCACGGCGCCAGCCAGATTGTGTTTTCCGTTATTCATTGTGATTCACTTCCATAGTGGTGGTTCCTGTTGTACCCTAAGCGCTTTTTGGAGCAACAGCTCTATCTCAATTTTGCTCTATCGCCTTTTTTATTGTTCTTCACAGATTCTCTCCTCTCTTTATTTCATTGGAAATTCCTTTTGCAATTCTCTGTGCCAAACTTTCCTGATAATCGTCATCCAACAGCTTTTGACTTTCAGAATAATTTGAGAGAAATCCCATTTCTACCAAAACAGCGGGCATTTGCGTGTTTCGCAAAACATAATAGCCCTCTGTTTTTGCATACCTCGTTTCAATATCCTTACTTAACGAAACTGCATCGATGATACTTTCCGCATATCCTTTGCTTTCTGTCGCATTTGAATTGTTGTAATAACATTCCAAGCCTGCTATCTGGGCATCTTTCTCATAGTAATTGCAATGAAGACTGATAAAAAAATCTGCATTGGAGTCATTTGCAACAGAAGTACGATCTGCAAGGCTTATATTTTCATCGGAGCTTCTGGTCAGAATAACTTCTATATTGTCCTTCTCCAGAATAGCTTTCAGCTTCAATGCAACTGAAAGGTTAATATCCTTTTCTACTGCCTTGCCGCTGACAGTACCTCCGTCACTTCCTCCATGCCCTGCATCCACGACAACACAAAATCCTGGGGCATTATTCTCTGTTGAAGTAACAGGAGCAACATCGTTGCCTGCGTTTCTATCTGTGTATATATCCGTGTATTTATTTACCTTTTCATTTTCCTTTGTAAATCTCTCGTATATGTAAAGACATCCGCAAACCATAAGTATCATCATTATAATTGGTATCAGTATGACGATTGCCCTCAGCAGATACGCAATCATAAGCCGCTTAATCTTTCTCTTCCTGAGTTTTTTCCTCTTTCTGTATTGTTTCCTGTTCATTGCCGCATTTGTCCCTCAATCTGGAATAAGTCAACACCCCCGCTGCAAGCAGCGGGAGTGCTGACCCTCGCGGCAGTCGCCAAATGTACGTGCAAGTATGCCACATG
>CAJTOJ010000009.1 GCA_910577665.1 uncultured Acetatifactor sp. | reverse complement strand
GCACCACCTCGATATTGTTCACATTCTCCTTGGCGCTATAGCCGGTATGGCCCATATACCCGATCACGTCCCCAGCCGTCACCACGCTGCCCTCCTGCAGGCCCTCCGCATAAGGGTAGTTCTGCCGCAGGTGGGCATAATAATAATACCGCTTCCCATCAAAACTGCTGATGCCGATGCGCCAGCCGCCGTACTGGTTCCAGCCCAGGGCTGTCACCACGCCGGACTCCACTGCCATGATAGGCGTCCCCACCAGACCCATCATGTCATGGCCCAGATGTCTCCTCTTATACCCGTAACTCCGCCCCGCCCCGAAGTCATCGTAGTGATTATAATCAAATCCCCTTGCCAGGGGAAAATATCCTTTCAGTCCATATTTCTCCTCATAAGTCACCTGCCCTGTGCCATCCACGCATTCCTCCTGGTAAGATCCCACCAGGCCGCCGATGGCTGCTTCATAGGCTTCCAGATAATAGGTATAATATTTCAAGTCTTTTGTCAGTTCCTCCAGGGTTTTCTCTCCCTCTGAAAGGGACTTTGCCGCCTTATCCATGACCTTCAGTGCTTCCTTTCCGAATTCCCCTCCCGTCCTGGCGGCGGTGTAGGCCAGAAGCTCCACCCAGCAGATTTCATGCTCCGTGCCATGGGTGTCTACGTCCCATTCATAGGCCTTACACAATGCCTCATAGGACACGGTGAAATCCACCCATTTTATGTAGTCATTTTCTATGGAAAGGGCACCCGCATTGGCCCCGGTCTCCGTCACCGGTTCCCTGCTTCCACTTCTCACCAGCACGGCCAGCAGGAGTATCAGCACACATTCTGCCAGGATACCTTTCCGCAGTCTGTCGATCCGTGTTGTCCCATTCTTTTTCCCCATGTTCCGCCCCTGTTCCGGCTTTAAGAAAATATATGAGAAAAGCAGGTTCCGCATTCCAACATCAGAAGGAATCTACCATCCACCCCTCCACGTTCTTGTATACTTACACTGCGGATATCCGGAACACCCCAGGAATTTCCCATGGATCCCTTCCCGCTCTCGCAATGGGCTGTCGCACCTGGGACATCTCTTCTGGTTTTCTGCATCATAGTCAAAGGGATGTCCCTCTGCGTCCAGCAGTTCTTCCGTCTGTAGGATCTGCCCCATGTCCGTCAGATTCCGATATATGCCCATGGGAATACAGTATACCGGCCGGCTCTTGTTCTGTGTCCCGGTAAAGGTGGTCTTCCTTGACTGCATAAAATACTTTTCGTAAGGTACCAGCCGTGAAACCCTGGCATATTTCCATTGCAGGCTCTCAACCCGTTCCAGATAATCGAATATATTGGTGGTTGTCTTCCTGCTTGCATCTCTTTTACCATTATATAATACCACATTAAAAATCTTCATCCCCGCACGTTCCAGCAGACTGTATCCGGTTTCAAGCTGGTAACAGTCCATTCCGAAAAAGGGATCTCCATGATACAGGAACTCATCCTTGAATTTGATCTCCAGGCACACCGGCATCCTGTCCAGTCCGCTTTCTGGCCGGACAAACAGGTCAATATTGCTGGTATAGAAATACTGGTTCAGGAACAGGTCTTCTATCTGGATGCTGCGTTCCAGGTCAGCGAGCATATTCTCCTGCCTGTAATACCTGATGCACTTTTCCAGCTGCAGGATCTAGTCCTCTGTCAGATCTACCTGCCTTCGAAACTTCGGAATCCTCTCCAGGCCGTGCTGCCTGATAAAATCCTCCAGGTTCCAGCCTGTCCCCGTATCTATCTGACAGACCTGCCAGGTACCTCCCGGCAGATACAGCTGGTAACATTTCTGTCCCCTGGCTTCCAATAAACCTGCAATCTGTAGGTCCAGTTCCGACAGCTTCCCCTCCTCCACAAACCAGAAAACCTGCCCTTCCCGTGTCCTGGAGAACCACCAGGCACCGGAAAAGGATACCTTACCCTTCAGGAAAGACTGCCGGAACAAATGCTCTGTCACATATCCACCGATGATCTTACTGCTTCGGTTGCCTAATCGTCTTCTCTCTTCTTCCAATTCCTGGTTCGTCATGAGTACCTCCCAAGTGTTTTTACAGCTTTTCCTTCATTATGGATGGGTTCCACCGGAATGTCAAACAGTTCTTCCGTTACTTTTCACGGCCCTGCCGCTCAAAGTAACGTTCTTCCCCCTTGCGGAAGTCAAAATTTCCCAATAGCTTGCCAGGATCCTCCCTTATCCTGTATAATGACTTCACCAGACAGGGTTCGGGTCAGCACCCCCCTGCAAAGCAAAGGGCACTAAAGGTGCGCAGGAATCATAACAGAAAAGAAGGCGCAAATCATTATGGCAACATACAATATTGCAATCTGTGAAGACGAAGAGGCCCAGGCTGCCTATCTGAAAAACCTGGTAACAGAATGGGCCGGATCCCGCAATCTTCCTACCCATATCCTGCATTTTCCAAATGGAGAGAGTTTTCTCTTCCGATATGAGGAGGATCCCTCCTTTGACATCCTGCTGCTGGATATTGAGATGGGACAGGTAAGTGGCGTGGAACTTGCAAAAAGGATCCGGACCCGCAACCGGCAGATCCAGATTGTCTTTGTCACCGGTTATACTGAGTACCTGGCCCAGGGCTACGATGTAGAGGCCCTGCACTACCTGTTGAAACCAGTATCCCCAGAAAAGCTTTCTGCCGTCCTGGACCGGGCAGTAGAGCGGACCGCCACTGCAGGCCGCAGCCTTATCCTACAGCAGAACCATCGTACCCTGCGCATCCCCCTGGCAGAGATCCGATACCTGGAAGCACAGAAGAACTATACCTTGATCCATGCCCAGGAGACATATTCCGTGAAAATGCCCCTCTGTGAACTGGAACGGGAACTGGATGAAAGCTTTTTCAAGACAGGCCGATCCTATCTGGTGAACCTGCGGTATGTGAAATACGCCGAGCGGACGGAAGTCTGTCTGAAGGACGGCACCCTGGTGCCCCTTTCCCGGGGACTGTACAGGCAGATCAACCAGGCAATCATTGCCTATTTCCGCTGACCTGACACACCACTCTGTCAGATACCTTCCCGCCGGACTGGTGCGGCCTAATGCCAGCCGCCAGATGAGGCAGCCATATCCAACAGATACCTAAATGCCAGGAACCGACACCAGGCACCCTAAGGAGGACATATGTGGATCCTATCCAGACTCATAGACCGGCACATTGCCGCCTACCAGGCCAACCTGGTGGAAACCCATTATGCCGAGGTAGAGAACATGTACCAGCAGATGCGTGGCTGGCGCCATGATTACCGCAATCATATCCAGACCTTGAAAAGCTATGCTTCCCAGGATGACATGGACGCCATCAGGCAGTACCTGGACGCACTGGACACCGATCTGTCTGCCGTGGACACCCTGGTCAAAACCGGCAATAAAATGACGGACGCCATCCTGAACAGCAAGATCTCCCTGGCCAGATCCAGACAGATCAAGGTCCTGGCAGATGCTCATGTGCCAGTGGCCCTGACCACCTCTGAACTGGATCTGTGCATCCTCATCGGCAACCTTTTTGACAATGCCATTGAGGCCAGCATGGAACTACCCGAAGGGGAACGCCTGATCCGGGTCTACATGGACATGAAGAACACTCAGCTCTATATGGTATTCACCAATCTGACTGCCCGGAAAAAGCGGCAGAAGGAAAACGGACGTTTCCGCTCCACCAAGGGAGAAGGCCATGGTTTTGGCCTGGTGCGCATCGACACCATCGTGGAGCGCAACCACGGCTACCTGAACCGGGGCAGTGAAGACGGTGTCTTTTCCACAGAGATCCTGCTGCCGCAGGACGTGGACATCCCTTGAGGATTATTCTGTCCAGCGCACCGTACAAAAGCCGTCAGCCCAGCCTACCTGGTTTATGATAGCCTTGTGTATCTCGAAACAGGTACAGGGGAAATCCCGGAACCCCTCCTGCTCCTTCACCTGTGCAATGGCTTCCCTGGCCTTTGCCTCACAGGAGAAGACCCCGATCAGTTTTACCTCCTCATGTGTGCCATAGTCATCTGTCTGTTCGTGCCTATGCCATACCATAAAAACATCTGTCTGTTTCCCCATATCTGCCGATACCTCCATTTGATCCTGCTGCAATTTATTTTTGTCAGATCTGCCAGACCTTTTCCCTGGCCATCTTTTACTTTTTGTCCCCCGTTTCCTACCACTTGTCCTCAGATGCCCCGCACCTGCCCATTTCATGTTACAATACAGGAACAAAAACAAATCCATGCCATGCACCTGTATCTGCCCACAGCAGGAAACAATCCAGTACACTGTACTTGAAAAACAACATCAGACAGCAAATATTGTAAGACAACAAGGAGGGATCCACATGCACAAACCCTTAAAACCCAAATATCACATGGCCTCAAATATCCTCTTCATGATCCGGGAGGCCTGCCACACCTGCAAAAGCGTCCTCCTCTTCGTGATCCTGCTCACCCTGGCCGGGGTAGGAATCAACCTGCTGGAGTTGTATGTAACCCCGGCTGTCCTGCGGACACTGGAACAGGCAGGGAGCCTGACGGATCTTCTGTGGGTCATCGCCGCTTTTGCAGGAGGACTCCTGCTTCTGGATGCTGCAAGACGTTACCTGGAAGCCAATGTGAGTATAGGCCGGATCACCGTGCGCCTGCAGCTGGTCTTAAAGCTCCATGACAAGATGTGCCAGACCTCCTATCCCCACATGGAGGATCCCTGCTTTCTGGATCGGATGAACCAGTCCATGGATGTGTGCTTCAACAATGTCTCTCCTGCGGAGAAAATCTGGGAGGATCTGACAGTCCTGTTCATCAATGTGATAAGCCTGGTGCTCTGGCTGACTGTATTGTCCTCCCTGCATCCTGCCATCGTGGCCCTGACCCTTCTCCTCTCCCTGGCAGACTACGCGGTTGCCACCAGGCTGGGCAGATGGGGCTATCTCCACCGGGATAAGGAGGCCCGGTATGTCCACCAGATGGACTATGCCACCAGGCTGGCCAAGGATTACAGGCTGGCCAAGGATCTGCGTATCTTCGGCATGGGATCCTGGATCCAGGACATGTACCAGGGCGCCATGCAGCTTTACCAGGACTACCACGGAAAAGTCCAGCGGTCCTACCTGTTAGCCGATATCTTCGGCATATTGCTGTCCTTCCTTCGGAATGGGATCGCCTATCTTTACTTGATCTTCCTGGTCACAGAACCCGGATCAGGCCTGGATGGCGCCGGGTTTGTACTCTATTTCACTGCCCTGGGCGGCTTTACCGGGCAGGTGGCACAGATCCTGTCCCAGCTGACCCTGCTCCACCGCAAAAGCCTTTCCCTGTCCCTCTTTAGGGAATTCCTGGACAGTGAAGAACCCTTTGCCTTTGAGGACGGCCTTCCCCTGTCCTCCTCCGGCAAATCCTGTGAACTGACCCTGGAACATGTATCCTTCCGATACCCCGGCGCCCAGGAAGATACCCTGCATGATATCAGCCTCACCATCCGTCCCGGGGAAAAACTGGCTGTCGTAGGCTGTAATGGTGCCGGGAAGACCACCCTGATCAAACTACTCTGCGGCTTCTACGACCCCACCCAGGGAAAAGTCCTGCTAGACGGGGAAGATATCCGGCCCTGCAACCGCCGGGACTATTACCAGCACTTCTCCCTGGTGTCCCAGAATTTCTCTGCCATGGCTGCCTCCATCGCCGAGAATGTGGCCCAGGCTGTCATGCCAGAGCCTGTACAGGAACCAGGTCCGGCGGGCAATACTTCATATGGAAAGCATGCCAAAGGTGCCACCCCCTTCCCAGGCCTCCCCTCCGGCAGCCCGCCCCTGGATCTGGAGAAAGTAAGACACTGCATCCGGCTGGCAGGACTGGCTGAAAAAGTGGAATCCCTGCCAGAAGGCTATCATACCACCCTGAATAAACAGGTCTTTGACGATGCCGCAGAACTCTCCGGCGGACAGCTGCAACGTCTGATGCTGGCCAGGGCACTCTACCAGGACCGCCCCATCATGGTGCTGGACGAGCCCACAGCCGCCCTGGATCCGCTGGCAGAGCACGACATCTACCAGAAATACAATGAACTGACGGCAGGCCGCACGTCCATCTTCATCTCCCACAGGCTGGCCTCCACCCGGTTCTGTGACCGAATCATCCTGCTGGAAGACGGCCATATCACGGAAACCGGCACCCATGAGGAACTGCTGGCCCTGGGGGGACACTACGCAGCCCTGTTCCAGGTCCAGGGCCGCTATTACAACGCCGGACCAGATGTACACGGTTCCAGCCTTGCTGCAGGTTCTGACGAATAATATCCATCCAAAGAAATGAGCAACTGTAACCCGGCTTGCGGCTCCATGCACAGACAAAATTCCAGGGAGGAAACAACTTATGAAACAACATCACAGACACACCGGTCCCACCTTAGGAAAAAAGCCGAAAGAAAGCGGGCTTCTGGCCAGTCTCCTGCTGTGGAGACGCGCTTTCTGTCTCTGGTGGAAAGCAGATCCCCGGCTGTTTACTTCCACGGCTGCCCTGCTCCTGTTCCAGACCCTGTCCCCTTATGTGACCATCTATTTTACGGCGCGGCTCTTAAATGAGATCACCGGAGCCTGCAGACGGGAAGTCCTGTTCTCCCTTACAGGATATGTACTGCTGTCCACAGCCGTACTGGCCCTGGGGAGTGCCTTGTTCACCCGGCGCAGGAACACTTTGTATGCGGCCTGCTGGCAGAAAAAGGATCAGTTTGTGATACAAAAACTCCTACAGATGGATTTTGAAGCATTAGAGCAGCCCCATACCCACGAACTGATCGCAAAAATAGAGCAGGGGCAGAATTTCGGCGGCTGGGGGATCCTGCGCTCCGCGAACCAGTTCCAGGACCTGGCAGGCAGCCTGGTCCAGATTCTGGGAGCCATTATCCTATGTATCACCCTGTTTACCAGGAAGATCCCCGCCGGGCACAGCCTGTCCCTTCTCAACCATCCCCTGTTCCTGTTGGTCCTGGCCACTGGCCTGGTGGGAATGACCATACTATCCCCCAGGCTCATTAACAGGGCCGATTCCTTCTGGTCCTCCTTCTACAAGACTTCCACCCAGGGAAACCGGATCTATATGTTCCACTTCCGGACCGGCATGGAGCAGGATCGGGCCATGGATATGCGGATCTACAGACAGGACCTGCTTGCACGGAACTATCTGGGATATGCCGCCTGCGACTTCACCCCCGGTTCCTATGCGGACAGGTACTGGCACAGGAAGGGAGGGGCCTACTACGCCCTCTCCGCAGTCGTCTCCCGTCTCTTCACCGGTTTTGTCTATATGTATGTCTGCATGAAAGCCTGGGCAGGGGCCTTTGGCATCGGTGACCTTGCCCAGTATGTATCTGCCATCACCGCCCTCTCTGCCGGAGTGTCTTCCCTGCTGTACTGCCTGGGCAGTATCCGGAACAATGCGCCTTTCCTGCAGACAGAGTTCTCCTTCCTGAATATCCCGGATCGGATGTACCAGGGCAGTATCTGTGTAGAAAAACGCACTGACAGGAAATATGATGTGGAATTCCGGGATGTCTCCTTCCGGTATCCCGGCAGTAAAACTTACGCCCTGCGCCATGTCTCCCTGCGTTTCCAGATAGGAGAGCGGCTGGCCGTGGTGGGGGAAAACGGCTCCGGCAAAACCACCATGATCAAACTCCTGTGCCGTCTTTACGATCCCACAGAAGGAGAGATCCTGCTAAACGGCATAAATATCCGCAAATATGACTACCGGGAATACCAGCAGGTCTTCTCCGTGGTGTTCCAGGACTTCAGGCTCCCCGCTTACGGCCTTGGGGCCAATGTGGCAGGCAGTACCCATTACAATGCCGCAAAGGCCAGGCGCTGCCTGGAAGACGCAGGACTCTCCCCCTGGCTTGCAGGCCTTCCCGATGGTCTGGATACCTGTATCGGAAGGGAATTTGACGAAAACGGGATAGCATTCTCCGGCGGCGAGTTACAGAAGATCGCCATTGCCAGGGCACTGTACAAAGACGCTCCCTTTCTTATCCTGGACGAACCCACAGCCGCCTTGGATCCCGTTGCAGAGGCCCAGATCTACGCCAGTTTCAACACCCTGGTACAGGACAAGACTGCCGTGTATATCAGCCACCGACTGTCCTCCTGCCGGTTCTGTGACAGGATTGCCGTATTCGACAGGGGCACCCTGGTACAATGCGGCAGCCACCAGGAACTGGTATCCCAGACAGATGGCAAATATTATGCCCTGTGGCAGGCCCAGGCCCAGTATTACCAGACCTGACTGATACCACACAGCCGACCTGCGCAAATATTCCTGCCAGACGCCAGATCATCCGACCTATACCAATGCTCCTGCCAGACGCCAGATCATCCGACCTATACCAATGCTCCTGCCAGACGCCAGATCATCCAACATATACCAATGCTCCTGCCAGACACCAGATCATCCGGCTTATGCAAATGTTCCTGCCAGACACCAAATCATTCGACATATACCAATGCTCCTGCCAGATGCAAGATGTCCCGGCTACAAAACAGCCCCGGAACCATTCCGGGGCTGTCTCTCCATCCTCTTTTCTTTTCCTCCTACTTTTCTTCCAGCCAGCCGCCGCAATACATATGGGCGCCCTCCGGCCCTGTCAGACTTCCGGCTCGATGAGTCCGTAGGTATCTCCTTTTCTCTTGTACACCACATTTACCTGGTCTGTCTCCGCATTATTAAATACGAAGAAACTGTGTCCCAGCAGTTCCATCTGGATACAGGCATCTTCCGGATACATGGGCTTGATGTCAAATTTCTTCGTGCGGACAATCTTCACTTCCTCATCGTCCATGTAATCATTTTCCACATACATCTTACTGAAGGAACCGGATGCCTGCTGCCTGTCCACGATCTTGGTCTTGTACTTCTTGAGCTGGCGCTCTATGATCTCCTCCACCAGGTCAATGGACACATACATATCATTGCTGACCTGTTCGGAACGGATGATATTGCCCTTCACGGGAATCGTCACCTCAATCTTCTGGCGGTCCTTCTCCACGCTTAAGGTCACGTGGGCTTCCGTATCAGGGTTGAAGTATTTCTCCAGCTTGCCTACCTTCTCCTCCACAGCTGCCCTCAGTCCAGGTGTAACTTCGATATTCCTGCCTACAATGATGAATTTCATACGGATCACCCCTTCGGTAGTTTATAGTTGTTCCAAGGTCCAGTTCCTGCCTTGCATGAAGTTATTATACCATGTCCCCTCCTGTCTTTGCAATAATTTTCAGATTAATTTACCTGTTTTTGACATTATGTCTGTCAACCATATTTCTGTTTTTTTCTGTTCTAAAACGGATTTTAGGACAACTCCACAAAACATCCGTTCTACATTTCCGCTGTTATTTCTGGTATACAAATACCGCAAAACCTGTGGATAATGTGCATAACCTGGTGTATAAAACAAAAATACAGCTTTTTCGGACATTCCCCCTGTGGATAACTTTCCCACAGTCGTCCCCTTCCCTGGTCGGTATCCCGTACATTCATATGATTTTGTGCATTCTGCACAGTCCCGGATTGTCAATGCTTTTTTCCCAAAAAATAATATTTTGACAAATTGCATAATTCTCGTACCTTTTCACGGAATGACGCCGCAAGGTGTTTTTGTACGCGCAAACACTCCCGCCTGGCTCTTTGTCCGCGCAAAAAAAGGGAACCATACCCTCGCCGGTAAGGTTCCCGTCCTATGGAATGCTCTTAGAAAATTCTCCGGATGGCCAGGATCTTGCGGTATCCTGCATTGGATACGATAATCCCCGTCTTACTGTTGGACGCATGTACAATCTGTCCATCTCCAATATACAGGGCCACATGGCCGGAATAGCAGATCAAATCGCCAGGCTGTGCCTCTGACAAGCTACCCACCGCATATCCCTGGGAACGGTCAGATGCGGAGGAGTGTGGCAGGCTCACGCCGAAGTTCGCATACACACTCATAACAAATCCCGAACAGTCCGCGCCGTTTGTCAGACTGGTACCACCATACACATAAGGATTCCCCACAAACTGCAATGCATATTCTGCCACCGCATTGCCCATCTCGCTGCCACCGCCACTTACCACGTAGTTTCCGGTATCCTGAGTGACATTCTGGGTAGCTCCTTCTGCCTGCATCTGGGCTGCCCTGGCGGCTTCCGCTGCCTCCCTGGCCTTCCTGCGCTCTTCTGCTTCCTTTGCCAGACGGGCTTCTTCCTCTTCCCTGGACTCTGCCTGGACGAATTCACTGTGAAGGGTTGCATACTCCGTAGAGATCCAGCCAACGCCTTCCTCCACGTCCACCTGCACCCAGCCTTCTACTTCGTCCAGCACAAGAAGCTGATCCCCCTCCGGAACCATACTCATCCTGGATGCTTCCAGGCTGGGCTCCGTGCGCACGAACAATGTAGTGGTAGTGACCGTGGCAAACCGCTTCCCCACCTGTCTGGCGATCTCTACAGCCGCCTCACCGGTGACACAGTACTCTGCTTTCACATATCCTGTCACATTGCCAGAAGTGATCTGATACCAGCCGTTCTCTTCTGCCAGGAATGTTCCCACAGAATCGTTATACAGCTTGCCTAGAATCTCTCCCTCCTCACTGGGAAGGCTTCTCACATTCACATAATTATTCACCTGGGCGATCACCAGATTCCGGAAAATGTCTTCCTCTGTAGGTGCCGCAGTCTCTTCCTCTGCCAGCTCTTCCAGATTCATCCATTCTACAAGCGCTTCTATCGGTATTGAGGGATTGTTTGATATATCTTCCAGCTTCGTCCCTTTTCCCAGAGCCAGACTCACGCCGCCGCTGGGCAGTACAGAATCTGAATCGGATGCGGCCTGGGCCGTAAGGCCCATACCGGAAAATGTAAGGGCTGCCGCCAGCATATATGCCGTAACCTTCGTAGTCTTGCGCATCAACATTCCAACTTATCCCCTTCCTGTCAAAAGTATGTATAAATCATTACATTCAGTTTCTATTTATTACAAATTTGTTACATCTGTTAAAGAATATATCACTTTTTCTTAAATTTGTCAACACGGGAAGAAAAATGGCAAAAAGATAAAAAAGTCCCATTCTACAAGGTTTTCCATAACTACACATAAAAAAAGAACCATTTTTATCATGATTCTTTTTTTAAAACTTCTTCATTCTTCTTCCCAAAATATTTAGAATTGCCGCACAATTCTTATCCTGCTTACACCTCTGGCAGAATACGCCGGCATCCTTGTTGATTCTGCCTCATTTTCCCCGGGAATACTCTCCTGCCGCCACTGCCGCATTGGCCCCGTCTGCCACCGCCGTCACAATCTGCCGCAGGGGTTTCTTCCGCACATCCCCAGCCACATAGATGCCGGGCACATCGGTGGCTCCTGTCTCGTCTGCCACCACATATCCCCCCTCATCGCAAGCCACCAGATCCCGCACCAGCTCCGTTCCAGGACGGATCCCCACTGCCACGAACACGCCAGACACCGGAAGCGTGAAGGTATCTTTTGTCTTACCGTTTTTCAACAAAATCCCTTCCACCGTATCGCCACCCTGGATCTCTTCCACTGTATGGCTATAAAGAATCTCCACGTTTTGCAAGGCTTTCAGCTCCTCCTGGAGTACCATGGCTCCCCGGAGGGCATCCCGTCTGTGGATCAGATACACCTTCTCACAGGTGCGGGACAGGTAGATGGCATCCTCCAGGGCTACATCCCCTCCCCCTACCACTGCCACTGTCCGGCCCCGGTAAAAGGCCCCGTCACAGGTGGCACAATAAGACACACCCTTTCCTGCAAATTCCGTCTCCCCCGGTACCCCCAGATTGGCATGGACAGCACCTGCTGCCAGGATCACAGCCTTTGTCTCCAGGGCACCTTCCTGGGTGTGTACCACTTTGCTGTCACCTTTGTCCTCAATGGATATGGCAAGAGCCTCGCAGAATTCCACGCCCAGCTTATCAGCATGCTGCCTGAACTGCATTCCCATGTCAAAACCGTCTGCCCCCGGCATTCCCAGATAGTTGTCCACCTCATAGGTGTTCAGTACCTGGCCGCCACTCATGGGATTCCTCTCCAGTACCAGCAGGTTCAGGCCTGCCCTCTTTCCATAGACTGCTGCCGACAAACCTGCCGGACCGGAACCAATGATAATTAAATCGTACATATCCATCCTCTCTTCCCCGGTTTCCCACCATCTGCCTCATTTCTTTATAGGGAAGGCCTCCGGAACAGTGCTGTCAAAGCAAGTGCCTTTCCTTGTTTCGTGGGAATTGTGCCAAGATTAGTGTAACAGTTTTTGGCACAAAAGACAATAGCGTAAAAAATTGACATGCACAGCCATCTGTACTATGATATTTTTATATAAGCAGTCCCAAATCCCTATTATACATGTACAATGGCCTAATGTATCCCAAAGGATGTCTCCAGATGTGGACCACAGCCGGAAAGGAACTCCCATGAATACCAGCACAGACTCCCTTCATGCCAAAAGAAACGCCCTTATCACCGGTGCCTCCAGAGGGATCGGCCTGGCTACCGCCGAAGCCTTTGCCAGCGCCGGATATGATTTATACTTGACCTGTCACACCAGCATAGATTCCCTCCGGCAGACTGCTGCAAGACTCCAGGAAACCCACAGGGTATCCTGCGTGGCCATCCAGGCCGACATGGGATGCCAGGAAGATGTGGCAAGCCTGTTTACAGGAATCCATCATCTGGATGTCCTGGTCAACAATGCCGGCATGGCCCACCTGGGACTGCTGACAGACATGTCTGCCCAGGAATGGCACCGGATCATGGCTGTGAATCTGGATGCCTGTTTCTATACCTGCAAAGCTGCCATTCCTTTGATGCTACAGGCCCACAGCGGACGGATCCTCAATGTGTCCTCCGTGTGGGGCTGCCAGGGGGCCTCCATGGAAGTAGCCTATTCCGCATCCAAGGGTGGCGTCAATGCTTTCACAAAGGCCCTTGCCAAGGAACTGGCTCCCAGCAATATACAGGTCAATGCAGTTGCCTGCGGCGTCATTGACACTGCTATGAACGGCACCCTTTCCCCTGAAGAGCTGGATGCCCTGCGGGAGGAGATCCCGGCAGACCGTCTCGGCACTCCCCAGGAAGCAGCCGCACTGCTTTTACAGCTGGCCCAGGCCCCGGCCTATCTCACGGGCCAGGTGGTCACTATGGACGGTGGGTGGTACTGACCTGCCTTTTATCCTTCCTCTCCTGGCAGCCTGGCATGATTTCTCCGGTTCCTTTATCGTTTTGTTGCCTGCCCGGATATCCTGTCCTCTGGCAAAATACCCGGGTAAAGCATCTACTGTCTGCAACATACCCTATGATAGCTTATCCCTCAAGCTCTCGGGCACACCGTCCTCCTGTAACAACGCCTGGACATCCATCCCTGGCGCCATGGTATCCACGATCCGCTCCATCTCGTTCCTGTTCTGCGCATCTTTACAACGCAGGATCAGATGTTCCTTATCCGTTTCGCTTAACCCTTCGTATCCCACCATGGACAGATCATGTCCAGCCCTGGCTGCCATCTCATATCCAAGCGGAATATCTGTGAGCCCATATCCCATTCCCGTGACACCTCCTGCCAATCCATACATATCCATATTGTTCCCTCCCTGTGCGCTGTAGCCCTTCGCCGCATCCTCTTCCCTGCAGCACCCTACAGCACATTCCCTGCAATATATTCCTGTAGCATATTCCCTGCAAAAAAACAGCCTGCACTCCTTGCCGCAGGCTGTTTTTGTCATGTGATACAGCGGGTTCTATACCACTCTGTCAATCCCCTGCCCACGGCTGTGTGCCATGGGAGCAAACCGGCTATTTCAATCCATGCTTCATCATGGCACAGATTCCAGTATGCACAAAAGGGAGAAAAATATGTGATTTTGTATTTATGTTACATATTCTGGCAGTTTTTGTACTGTTTTACGTCCAAAAGTTCAGCCAGTGGGAAACGTATGGGTGAAAATCGTGCTCGCACGAATTTTCATCCATCGGTTTCCACTGAGGGAGCGCCCCGTTAATGAGCAAAAAGAGCTGCGTAAGCAGCAAAGGAGTGCCGAAAGGCACGATTTTTGCGAATGGGCGCAGCTGAACGCAACTTTTGTCCATAAAAGTCCCTATGCCATTTTGACATCACGAAGCCCAAAATGCACTCCTTCGCGTTTTTTCGAGACTGCCGTTCGCCAACCTGTCTGCCTATGACGTTTGCCCTATCCGATATCCGGCTGGTCCCTAAGTACAATCTCCTCCGGGGCTTTCCCTTCTGTCTCGAACAGAATGATCTCATTCCTGCCTTTCCTAAGAAGAGGCGCCGGGATATAGAGCCGCCTCTGGGGACCGATCTCCCAGAACCTTCCGATGTTGCATCCGTTTACAAAGACACAGCCTTTTCCCCAGCCTGCAAAATCCAGGAAAGTATCCCCAGGTTCTTTGGTCTCGAAGGAGAATTTGTAAAAGGCAGGCGTCCCAGGCAGGTATGCTCCGCCAAAATCCACCCTTTCTATGTGATCCAAAGGCAGCGGATACTGCTCCCAGTGGTTGTGCATGTGGCCATTGATCTGCACACAATGGTCTATACCTTTGCGCTGCTGCTCCATCCTGGGGCCAAAGTTCACCCGGCCCATATTCTCCACCAGGATATCCATCCTGGCTCCTTTATCCACAGGCAGATGCAGTTCATGTTCCTCCAGAAGCTCCCTGTCATACAGGGTCAGCACCGGCTTATCCTCCACCAGGATATTGGCTCTGTCGTTTGCCCCCCAGAGGCGGATCTTGTCCAGATTCTCCTCGCTGTGCAGAAAAGTGCGGTACAGAATGTAGCCATAGTTCTGCCCCAGGCGTTCCATGGACTGAGGGGAAATGGCAGGTATTCCCTGACTGAGTGTGTCCAGGGTAGACGACAGGCTCACCTTATCCCGGACCTGCAATGGCCCATAAGCCTTGCGCGTGATCTGGGTAGAAAAGGTCATCTCGGGCAACTTCGTATATTTGCCAATGACTTCCCTGTATCTGCGGTACTTTTCCGTGATCTGGCCATCCTCTGTGAGCACTGCGTCATAGTCATAGGAAGTTACGTCCGGCGTCAGTTCATCGTAGTAATTGGAGCCGTTCATAAAACCGAAATTCGTGCCACCTTCGAACATGTAAATGTTCACATGGCCCATTTCCAGCATTTTATCCAGGTCCTGAACACTCTCCTCCAGATTACCTCTCATATGCCCCCCGTTGCCCCAGTGGTCGAACCATCCCACCCAGAACTCGGTACACATCAGCGGGCCTCCCTCCGTATATTGGGCCAGTGTCTGGAAACGCTCCCTGGTCCTGGAACCAAAGTTCCCAGTGGGTAGTACACCTGGCAGCTTCCCACCGTTTAAGCTCTCCGGGAAAGGCCCGTCCGAAGTCACCAGAGGCACGTCCACGCCGCCCTCCACCATCAGATCCCGGATGGCACCCAGATACTCCCTGTCGTTGGCATAATAGCCATATTCATTTTCCACCTGCATCAAGATCACCGGACCACCTCTGGTGCACTGCCAGGGTGTGAGCCTGGGAAGCAGCACCTGGTAATAGTCCCGTACATGGCCCAGAAATGTAGGATCACTGACCCTAAGCTTCACACCATCCGCTGCCAGCAGCCAGGCAGGAAGTCCTCCGAACTCCCATTCCGCACAGATGTAGGGAGACGGGCGAATGATCACATACAGTCCCAGTTCCCCGGCCAGCCGGATGAAGGACTCTACATCCAGTATCCCCTCAAAATGGAACTCTCCCTTCTTCGGTTCATGCAGGTTCCAGGGGATGTAGGTCTCCACCGTATTGCACCCCATGTTCTTGAGCTTCTCCAGCCTGTCCTGCCAGTACTCCGATACTGTGCGGAAATAATGGAAAGCGCCGGAGATAATCTGCACGGGCTTTCCATCTGCATAAAAGCTGTCTCTGATCTCAAATTTCATGTCTATACCTCCTTGTGCGCTTCAACAGATGGCTAACTTCTCACGGTACAGCAAAACCTTTCATCCGTCACATCGTAGATATCAATATGGTTTTGCTTTATGTAGCGCTTCTGCCATTTCCAGAATAAATCCCTGGGCCGATACAGCCTCGTGTTGGCCGGGTCTCCATACAGATGTGCAAGTTCATGGATGGACGGTATTGTCTGGTAGTACGCATCATCCAGGCCTTCCACATATGCCACCATTTCATCACAGCTCATACTCTCTAATAGTGCAATATTATCCTTGCGAAGGGAGATGATAAGTGCCCGGTTCGTATAATCCGGCAGTTCTCCCTCTGACAGCCACTCCTGCTCCGTCTTGTATCTGCTGCCCTGGATCCTATCCTTCACTGTATCAGGCAATGCCATATAGCTTTCCCTTGTTAGGCGGACATCTTCTGTCAGGTTGCCGCGCCCTCTGTAATCCGGCAAAAAAGCATGGATATGACTGATATCCGTTATCTTCCGAAGGATCAGGATGAGCTCCTCCAGCATGTCTTTGCTCTCTTCCGTAATCACCAGACTTGGCGCACACACGATACCAGCCCGGGCTGCACTATCTGCAAGCTGTAACATGAACTGATAATCCCCTTTTCTGGCGGCAAATATATCGTGATATTCCTGGTTCCCAAAAAAGGTGATATCAATCATGTTTATGCCAGCCGATTTCAGCCTTGCAACAAAGTGATCCGTCTGCCCCTTGTCCCGTATGGCAATACCATTACCTTGTAAGAATCCGGTAGCAGCACCTGTGGAACGGTTGAAGGCGATATTGTCGAACAGTTCCGGATACTCTGCACAATAAGCAATGGTATACATGGGTGTACTGGAAAAATTGCCAGCCTTACTCCATTCCACGAATTTTTCTGCTATTTTCTTTCCCCGGTAATAGTCGACTCCCTCTGCCTTTTTACAGGACTGTAGAAGGCAATACCGGCAGGCACACCCACAGGGTGCATACAAATTCTGAATCGTTATGGAAATCGTATTCATTGGCATCACCTGCTTTATAACAGACTACTCAGTCCCTGGTACAAGCAGATACTGGTCAATACCATTGGCGATACCTGTAACGATCTTGTACTGGTAATCCTCCGTGGCCATCAAAGCATCCTCATCCGGATTTGTCATATAACCCATCTCCACAATGGTGACAGGAACCTGGCACCAGTTGATACCACTCATGGTATCTGTCTCCCACACCCTCTGCTTCTTGCACCCGGTGGCTGCCACCAGTTCATCCAGCACATAGGTGGACAGATCCTTGCTCTGGGTATACAGTTCACTGTTGTACGGGTTGTTTTTTGTCTGGCAGATGGTCATGGCACCGCTTACAGACGTATCTGTGGAACCATTGGCATGTACCCGGATAAAAGCGTCTGCTCCTGCATCATTGGCCACAGCCGCCCGCTCCGAATTACTGATATTCACATCATGGCTGGTGCGAACCATGATGACTTCATACCCACGGCTCTCCAGTTCTGTCTGAAGCTTCAAAGCCACCTGTAGAGTCAGTTCATATTCATTCAGTCCACTGGTCTTCCCACTGGTGCCGCTGGATACCTTTGCTTTGGTCTCTGTGGCCCCGGGACCTATCGGTTCCTTCTCGGAATTCCCCTTCCCCTGATGGCCTGCGTCAATAACTATCAGATAACCATTGCTCCCCTCCACCTTCTCCCTAAGATATGCACTGGAGACATAGTAGATACCGCCATCCAGCAGGATGCGGCTCCAGTCTTCCACTGTGTCTATCACCCCCACCTCTGTATGGTTCGCCAGGATCTGGTAGACCTCCGATTCTGTGGAAGGCGCCGTCCGTACATTCACCCGGTCTGTTGTATAACAGACCATGGAAGGAGAAGGCAGCTCTGGTACAGTTGCATCCTCCTTACCAGAGTCAGATTTCCAGGCCGGATCCCCTTCAGCATCCGCTACACTTCCTTCTGCCTGGCCATTCTCAGTATCTGTCCCCTGGTCTTCTTTCATGCCCTGGTCCTCTTCCCCACCTTGATCATCCTCATGGTTCGCCTCATCTGCTCCGGTAACCGCCTCTGTCTGCTTCGATCCGTCCACATCCATCCCCTGTCCTTCATCTGCATCCCTGCCACATCCCGCCAATACAGCCAGGATACATCCCACAACTAACAGACTTGTCCAGTGCCTCTTTGGTTTTCTGTTTCCTTGTATTACATCCCTCATATTACCAGTCTCCTCTTCCCTTTCCAGCCGGTATCCTGCCCGAATCTCTTGTCATCTGTATCCTTTAGCCTTCTCATATTCCACGATCAAGTCCCGGTTGAAAATCTGATACTCATTGAGCATACTTTCCTGGAAATCTCCGGCTTCAATAGAAGGCACATACCAGTCAAACTGACTAAAATAGGACTGTAATGCCTCATCATTGAACTTACGCCCCATTCTGGCATAGATGCCATTGCGGGCAATCCGGCACATATCCGCATCCAGCCCTTCCAGTTCCTCCATTGTAAAATACCTGCTGTCACAATTCATAATGAACTCCGTCAGCGGATCCGCTTCCTTTGGAGCAGGATCTGAAGTCTCCTCCGCAGACTCCCCTTCCCGGGATTCGCCGGAGGCATCCGCTTCCTGGCCAGAGGCTGCTCCCACTTCGGCAGAAGCAGTGCCGGCTTCCTGTCCGGGATCCTGTGTGCCTTCTGGTGCCTGGGATACTTCTCCTGAGCCGGAAGCTGCCTCTCCTGGTTTTGATTCCACAGGATCCGTTTCCAAAGAAGCCTGCCCATCCTCCTGGTCTGCTTGCTCTTCCTGGTCTTTCTGATCCTTCCGGTCCTTGACATCTGCCTGGAAAACCGGGAAAGGCAGCAGGCCTTCTGCGGCTGCGTAACCAAAGCCTGCCCCTACTGCCAGGGCCACCAGGATAAACAGGATAATCAAAAATACCAGGCCACCCCTTTTCTTCTTAGGCACAGGGGGCTGAGGCGACACGATGGGCTGCGGTGCAACGGCCTGCTGTGGCGGTACCGGTGCCTGCAGCTTTGTTTCTGCTGCTGGTGACTCTTCCTGTATTTTGCCTTCTGCAGGATTTTCTGTGGGTTCAGACACGTTCTCCACAGACTCTTCCGCTTCCAAAGACGGCTTCTCCACAGTTGCCAATGTCTCTGCCCGGACAGATGTCCCTTCTGCTTCTGCCTGCACCGGCACTTCCCCTGCCACCGGAATCTCCTCTGCTGTCGGCACTTCCTCTGCTTCCACCTGCACCGGAATCTCCTCTGCTGCAGGCACTTCCTCTGCTTCCACCTGCACCGGAATCTCCTCTGCTGTCGGCACTTCCTCTGTTTCCACCTGCACCGGAATCTCCTCTGCCTTCCCCTCTGACGGTGCGAACAGGGACAGAACCTCCTCTGGTATGGGAGTTCCATCATTGCCGCAGAAACGGATCCTCCTGGTGATCACTTTCCCACAGGTAGGGCACCGGGGAACCATCTTCCCACACTTATCGCAAAACCTTGAATCCTCCGTAATCTCCTGTTTGCAGAATATACATTCCATATTTTCCGGTTCCTTTCTATGGCCCAAGCTGAATGCCTGTTTTCTCCTCAAATTCCTGCGCCCAGAAGGCATCCTGGTAGAACAGGAATACCTCCTGCCCCATGTCACTACAGCCGAAAATCTTTCTTCCCGTATAACCTGGAAGTGCTTCTATGATGGCGTTCAGTTTGTCCAGCATGGAGACATCCAGCCAGTCATCTAATACTTTCAATAATATCTCACAAGGCCGTCCATTGCAAGTAAAAGTAAGGGTCATTTCACCCCGGCCCTCTTCCCAGTCAACCTGGCTGTAGTCTATGTGAATCTGGTCGAATACCAGGTCGCCTCCTGCCATACTCTCCATTCCTCTTAAGATGTTTTCATAGTCCTTTTCATAGTCCCCCACAATATCGGCAGCTTCTACATCAAACCAGTAAACCTGCGGCACATTTCCTACAGACTCCTGGTTCTTCCCCTCCCCGTCCGGGAAGTTCCAGGCCCCGGCTCCTGCAATAGCCTTCCCCTTCCCCACACAGCCAGAACCGTGACCGTCACATGTATCCCGCCCAGGACACTGGCCAGCAGTACGGCGCCATCCCGGAACAATGCCCTGGGAAACAGACGGATCAGCATATCTTTCGCAGGGTTCAGGATCCATCTGTCATTGTTGAAAAACAGGCGATGGAAGGCATTGATAAAGCCAGTCAAGTCTGCCAGCATCCAGATTCCCACTATCAGGAAAAGCCCCAACAAAAAGAGCCAGGAAAACAGATATCCCCTGCACAGCCATTCCAGCATTCCCTTATGCGCCATGAATAATAACAGCCCCAGGAAACACAGTCCTCCCAGAACAAGGAATCTCTTCCCGCTCCTCACCATGCCTGCTATATCCTCCAGGTGCTGTCTGTCGCGCTCATTAAAAAAAACCCTGGCATCTCCTCCCAGGGTAACTGTCACATCCAGGTCGCCCTCCTGGCCCTTGACAAAGGCCATCATCTCCCCTGTGACACGGTGCAGATCCTCCCGGCTGATTTCCAGCCGGGAGGGCACCTGATATTTATCACACATACGGTTCATGAATTCTACGCGGAACAGGCACAGATATGCCGCCAGCAGGATCAACCCCACATGAAAGAATCCCACTGCAGCAATGGTACAGCACCCATATCCAATCTTATCTGTCCTCATACTTAGAATATATTATTCATGAGGGAATCCAGCATTCTCAATCCGTCCATGCCTTCCCTAATAGAAGACGGCAGATATGCAGGCGCTTCTTTCAGTCCCAGCCAGATGCTCACCATCATGAAGATCACAGACACCACGAATACCACATAGACAGCCTTATTGTCACTGCATCCCTCCACACCCCGGATTGCTGATACCAGGGCCAGCATGCCAAGAAGGTTTGCACCATAGAAAACAGGGAATCCTACCAGCATTCCAGTGAAAATGCTGATAAGCATCAAGAGTGCACTGACCAGGATAAGGGGTACCAGGACAACAGAACGCACTGCCACCAGGGCCAGCATCTGCTTCCAGTTTGTCTTCATCTTCGTAATCAAGCCTGCCAGCCAGAAAAGCAGCATCAAAATGGCAGAGAAGATAACGGAGAACAGCAATGTCAGGAAAAATGCCTTAATCCCGGAGAACTTAATTTCACCGGCCCATCTGATCAAGCCGTTGACCTTCCCCACAAAAAATGCGCCAAACAGGGCAGAACATACAGCCTGTATCACAATCAGGCAGATGGAGAGGGTAAGATCTGCCCTGGCCACAAATGCTGCACCTTCCGTGGCGGGCTTCTTCAAGATGCCAATGATGCTGTCCCAGGCATTCTTCGCCGTGGCAGTCACCTTCTCCTTGTCCGGCAGCGTGATATTGATGGTGGTCTGTCCCGTAGCCTGCTGTCCTGTTGTCTGCTGGGTGGTTCCCTGTGCAGGACCTGCCGCCGGGGCGGGAGTGGGTACTGGCGCCGGAGCAGGCGCTGGAGCGGGCGCCGGGGTTACCGGCTGGGCAGCTCCTGCCGCTGCCACGGAACCTGGACAGTCACACACCTGTCCCTCGTTTAACTGTTTGCCACAATACTTGCAAAATGCCATTATACATTTCCTCCTTTTACTTGATGTAACATATATATTGTAATAAGAACAAAAACAATCCAATAACGCTTATTCTTCAAACCTGTTGCCACACTCTTCGCAGAACATAGCACCTGCTTCCCTGGGAGTACCACATTTCGGGCAGAAGCAGGCTGTCTGATTACCTGCTGCTCCTTCTGGCCGGGTCAGCGTGACTGCCTGGATGCTATCCCGGATCACAGTGGCTGTCTGGGCTGTTGCCCCTGACTGGACACCTTCCTGAACCGCAACTTCTGTCATCTGGGCTGCCGCCTCTGTCTGGAAGGGTTGCACTATCTGGACAGGCTCTGTGACAGGAACTGCTGTTGTGGCAGTCACATCCGGCTGTGCTGAAGCCATGGGTACTGTCCCAGCCTCCGGAATCGCCGCTGTTGTTACCGCAGCACCTGCCTGTTTTACCTGTATCTTTGGCAGTTTTCTGAACACCCCTGCCTTCACCAGCAAGATCAGCAGGTTCAGCAGGCCAAGTCCCACCAGCACCCAGAACAGAATGGCCAGAAGATCCAGCTTCGTTCCCACGTAAGTCACAGATACCCTGCCGCTGCTTGTCTCCATGCTCAAGGTACCACCCTCCATCTGGACATCCTCATTGGAACAATACTGCATATCCCGGAACATTCCCAGCTTCAAGGTATACAGGATCCTGAAATCCTCTGTCACATGTTCCAGCAAATTGCCAAAGGTAATACTCTCTGCAAAGGCTTCCTGTTTCTTCACCTTCCAGAATTCCCGGTCCACAGCATAGACCAAAGTGCCTGCCTCTTCAAACAACTGATCCGTGCTCCTGCTGATGGCCTCCGGACTTCCCTTCTGGCTGACCACCACCTGGAAGACGTCCTCCACAAGTTCCCCGGAAACGGTAACCTCTGCCACTTCTGGTTCCTTCTCTTCCTCTTGTGGTGTCTCTGCTTCTTCTGGAACGGTATCTTCCGGTGTCTGGGTATCCGGCCCTCCGGCATCTTCCCCGGCCGCCACCTCTGTATCCTCTGGCACTGCCCCCTCCTCAGGGGATGTCTCCTCCGAAGCTTCCACACCGGCCCTGGCTTCCACCGCCCGGATCATGGCCTGCTGTTCTTCCTCTGTAGGTATCTTCTCCAGCACGAAACTGCTGGTTCTGGTCAGATCCCCGCCCAGGTGTCTTGCTGTCTCCACAGCCAGCTCCTGTACTTTGTACCTTTTCTGGACCTGAATGGAGTAATCCATGGGCTGGCCGTTGCACCAGTCTTCTCTCATTACATAATAGCCGCTTTCCTCCGAAAATCTTCCACTGTAATCCTGGGAGATCCCGTCAGAGGAACTATAAACCTGGTAGCCCTCTGGCATCAATACCTCATAACTGACATTGAAACTACTATAATCCCCTGCCAGGTACCCGGACAGGTCAATATGCTCTGTCAGATGCGCCCCAAAAGTAAACGGGGAAAAATAGGATGACACATCTGTACTGGCCACTGTGCACTCCGGGGAGACGAAGACCGCAGTGTTGAATGCGGCCAGTGCGGCTGGATCCATCTGCTGTGCAGAGACAGTGAAAACCGTCTTCTCCTCACCTTCCTCCCAGGTTCCTGTTGCAGAAACAGGCACTACCCCATCCATAAATGCCTTGATTTCCTCTCCCTTTTTATTCATGGAAGAGGCCGGGATCTGGATCACCACCTGGCGGCTGTAATCCCCCAGGTCATTCACCTGGGTCATGATCCGCATGGAATCAATGGTCACATACTCCACTTCATTTACATTGATCCTGTTGCCCGTCCTGTAGGTCTGATCTCCATACACCACGTTGGTGGTTCCGTCAGAAAAGATCATATTTGCCCGGTCTTCTGGCACAAAACCATTGCCCACCAGCAGATCCCGCATCCACTTTAACAGATCCTGATTGGTGAAGCTCTCTGCCACACTGATGCCGCTGGCCCACACTGTATCCGGTGCAGCAATCTCAAGCTGTTCAGGTTCACTGCCCAGAATGGATGTCACCTTCTCCCTGTAGTCCTCCGGGGAGGAGAAAGCGATCTCCATATTGTACTGCTTCACACCGCCTTCCTCACTGTAAATCCATGTCATACCCTGTGGACAGCTCTGCCCGATCAGGTTGTTTAAGTCTTCAATACTACCTGTAAAATATTCCTGGAAAACATCTTCGCTGATGGTTATGTTCATCTGCCGTATACCGGACAGATCCTTGTTGATCACAAGGTTCGCATCTATGGTGGAACCTGCGCTACAGCCCGCCAGAAGAAGCATCAGCAGAACTGCCCCACAGAATATGGGAAACCGGTTCCCTATCTTTTTCAGTATTTTTTTCATTTTAACATCCCCCTGTGTGCGCACTTATGAATCAAAAATCTTCCAGATAGAGCTTACCATCTACCTCAACCAGATCTATTTCATCTAAATCTGCGTCCTCACAGATCCCGTCTTTCATATAGACCATAAAAACAGGAACGGTGCTATCCCCTTCCTGGTCCGTGATGGTCTCTCCGTAGATCAGATTGACACTGCGATCCTTCGGAAGTTCGCCGAACATGTCCACATCCATGCTGTCATACAGACTCAGCTCAGCCCGCAAATCCTCTTGTACTTCGGGCGAAAAACAAGGTATGATACTCTTTATGTCATGTCTATTCATACCTCGTTCCAGCCTGTCTATGGCTGGTATGCCGGGATTTCTGATACTGCTTACCACTGCCAGGGCAATTGCCGCACCAAAGCACACCAGCGCAATCCAGAAACTGAACTGCTTCAGAATATTTTTCATTTTCCCTCTCCTTCATAAGAATTTTATAATATTTTTATATTTTAATGGAAATGTTAGAACATGTCAACTCAAAAATGAATTTGTAGAATTTTATCGTAACCCGCCAAAAATGCCGGTTTTTCTTATATTCAAATCGCTTTAATGGCATAATTTTACCGTGTTTCCATATGTCTTTCCCACACGGAAACACGGTACTGTGTAAATTCCTTTTACAGCCTGTCATCACCTGACCTTACGCTCAGCCTCCTCCAGGCTTTCATATCCATACATGTGTACACTGTTCGTCATAATATCCTCCGCCAGGTTTTTTCCTTCCCTGGCATATTGCACCACATACCTGCCATAAAGTTCCAGCATCTTGTCCGAGTAGGTACCCAGTTCCCCCCGCAGATATGTCTCATAAGAAGTGTCAAACGGATTGTCCTCATAAGTGTGAATGCTTCTGGCATTGTCTGCCAGGGCAGGATAACGCCCGGCAAATTCTTCCATCCATGCCACCTGCATGTCACAGATCTGACTGATGATGGCTTTCTTTTCTTCTGTAAGTAACGGGAAATACTCTTTGATCTTCTCATAGGACTCTGGAGCCGTACTCTCCATCATCCTGCCATATTTCTCCTCAATGAGATTGTGTCCCAGCGCGTATTCCCGGTGAAAATCATACAGGTACTGCATCAGCATGGTCCTGTTCCAGGTAAGGTACTGGCTCTTACGCATGATGGAAAAGGTAGGCCAGTCATTCTGGCAGCTTGCCCGCCCTCCTTCGTTGTGTACCTTGTCAAAGGCTTCAAACTCCAATCTTGCAATGTCCAGGGCCAGGTCTTCCCTGTCCCTGGTACACAGGGATGCCTTGTAAAGCAGCTCCTTGCTGTGGGCATCCAGATAAGGGTCTATGTCGCTGATCCAGTCCCGGCTATACAGTTCCATGGCAAAACAGGCACCTACCTGTTCTGCCAGCTTCGCCACTTCCTCTCCCCAGTCCATGGCTTCCTCCGGAAGCATCTCCCATCCCTGCTTTCCACCTGCCGCCTCCTTTGTTCCAGATGAATCCCCCTGTATGCCAAAGGGCTTTGCAGGCGTTCTGGATACCGCATCTGCAAGCTGCAAAAGCAGCCTCTCCAGCTTCTGGCCAGATGCTGACTCCAGCAGACTCCTGTGCAGCCATTTGTCATGGGGCGGGTACCTGCCCTCCATGTAATGCTGTAGCTTCATGGACTCTTTGATGCCCTCCCATATGAACATCCGTGCAGACAACGCATCCCCCCTGGACAACATCCTACCACTATTGTACTGGAGTACCTGTGCAACCCTGGCCACCCCCTCCGCCAGCTTCAGATACTGTATCTCCTGGGGATATCCCCGCATCAGCTTCTGCCGGTATGCCGAGAAGATGCCCTCATCGTCCCGGAACACCTGGCCATTCACCGCCTCAGCCAGCCCATAGTCATTTACCTGTCTCCAATCCAGCTCCTCATACTGTGCAGCGCCTGTCAGCTCTCTGTAAAATGCCGGGATGCGCAACCCCCCCCGCCGGTTCCTGCCACTTACCGTCCTGCCTCTTCTGTAACCACGATACTCTGTGGGCAGCTTATCATAGGCCGCCTGCAGACTTTCCCCTATGGCCTCATAGGTATCCTCTGTAACCCACATACAGAACTCCGGACCCCAGTCATGATCCCTGGATGCGGCGTCATCGTAGCCGAAACAGTCAGAGCCCCGTCCCGCCAGGCCCACAGCAATCTTCCCCTCATATGCAGGGAACAGCTCCCGGATCATGGGGCGTCCATAAGTCTCATAGTATTCCCTGGCCAGTATCAGTCCCAGACCACATCCGGCCTCCTGTTCCCATCCTTCCATTTCCCTGCCTTCCCGGCCCTGGAATACAGCTTCTTTCCTGCTCTCCCCGGATACCGCTTCCTGCTTTCCCAGCTCCCCGGACACTGTTTGCCGGGCCGTACCATTCCCGGCTACCGCTTCCTGGCTTCCCACCGGCATACTGCGGCCCTCTGTCTCCCTCAAAGCCCTCTCGCAGTTCTTCACATGCTCCTTCAGCCTGTAATACCCCTCATTCCTGCCAATGCCCTGTTCTACCAGTTCCATGGCATGACGGTAATACCCATAGGCCTCCTGGTATTTTCCCTGCTGATAGCAGCAGGCTCCCAGGGCAGCAAGGGCAGCACCATAATGGCTGTCCTCCACTCCCATGGCCTGGAATACTTTTACGGCTTCCCTGGCATAACGTCCACCTTCCTCAGCGTCCCCCATCTGCACACAGGTAGCCGCCAGGTTGGCATAGGTCACTCCCAGCTCATAATCCGCCCCTTTGTCCCTGGCAATTTCCAGAGCCCTTAACTGGCAGACCTTTGCCTTGCCATACTCTTCCATCTCCTGGTATAGAAGACTGATGTTGTTCTGTAATCCTGCCATAAACATATGATCTGGTGCCAGCAGTTTCTCATAGATGCCCTGCACCTCCCGGTATAGTTCCAGGGATTCTGAAAGCCTGTTCCCTGCCCGGAAGGCATTGGCCACATTCAACAGTGTGGTGGCATAGGGAAGCGTCCCCTTCAGCCCCATACGCTCTGCCTGGGCCATGGCCTGGCCGGCAATCTGAAAAGCATTCTCCTTCTGGCTGGTCTCCCTGTAATATCCCAGAAGTTCATTCAGAAGCTGCAGCAGGCTTTCATCATCCTGCTCCTGCACAGCTGCGGCAATGCTTTCCTGCATCAACTGCTCCGCCTCCATGCCTTTGTTTTCCCCATACAGGGCATCCACCTGCCCCAGGATCTTTTCAATTTCCATGTCACCTTCCGTTTCTGCACGACACATGGCCTGCCTGGACTTTTGACAGTTCCTCTGAAAAATCTGTCCTGCCGGGTTCGAACTCCGGTTCCCCGAAGATAAGTCCCTGCACATAGTCTACCCCCAGTTCCACTACCTTTGCCAGTTCGTCATTATCCTCGATCCCTTCCGCTACTACCCACAGGCCATTCCCATGGCAATAATTGATGATACCACGTACATATTCCTGTGCGGTGACATCTGTATGGATCCCACTGATGATACCGCCGTTGATCTTTACAAAATCCAGGCTACGGTTCATCAGAACATCACTGTTGCTGTAGCCTGCACCAAAATCGTCCAGGGCAATCTGCATATTGTTCTTCCTGCAGAACTGGGTCTTGCGCTCCTCAATCTCCTTCTCAGCCCGGGCATTCTCGGTCAGCTCCACCACCACCCGTTTCAGCTTCTCCCCATACTGTTTCTCCACTGCCTCAAATTCCCCGATGGTCAGGCACTGGCTTGGAATGGAATTCAGAAACAGATGGATATGTTCCGGCAGCATCTGTATCTGGAAGAAATCCTGCAAAGCACAGAGCCATGTCAAGCGTTCTACCTGCCCCAGCCTGGACTGGCTCTCCGCCAGACGTAGCAGCTCCGCAGGACCCAGGATCATATCTGAAACCGGACGGATCAGCGCCTCATAGCCATAGACAGAACCGTCCTTCACAGATACAATGGGCAAATAGACATAACGCACTGTATTCTCCCGCAGAATACGGTTCAGCTCTCCCACACCCTGCATTAAAATATTGTCTTTCTCATAGCTCTCCCAGTTGAATTCATTGATGCTGCCCTTGGCTTTGCGCTTACTCTCGTACAGGGCAAAATCCGCATTCTGAGACAGTTCTTCATAGGTGGTGCCATCCCTTCCACAGACGGCAAAACCACCGGAAGCAGACAAAATGATCTGGCTGCCATCCCCTATCTGTATCCTATGTTCCACAAAGCCGGCATGAAGCTGCAATACCTTCTCCCGCAGGCTCTGGACATCTTCACCCCAGAAATAGGCCATATATTCATCCCCGGATCTTCTGGTGGCATAAAAATTCCCCCCTGCATAAGACCGCAGGGCCTCTGCCATCAGGCAGATATACCGGTCCCCCATTTCATGGCCATAACTGTCATTCACATATTTCAGATGATCCAGATCCCAGGCCGCCATCACACCAGGTCCTGCCTGGCCACTCTCCATCAGCCTGGAAACAATCCGGCGGAACGCACTTCTGTTGTAGAGATTGGTCAAGGCATCGTAGTCCATCTCATGACGGATCTTCTTCTTCTCCAACACCGTATCTGTCACATTCTGGAAGATATAGACCGTCTCGTTCTCTGTATCCTTTCTCACCATGTAGATATAGGCGGTACCTCCGTCATGTCTGTTCAGAAGGTACACATCCTCCTCATCCTCTTCCACCTGCATACGGGAAAGTACCTCCTCTATGAGCTCCTCCGCCCGCTTACGGTCCACATAGCACTCACCGCCCATTTCTTCAGGCAGCTCCAGCATACTGGCCAGTTCTCCTGCAAAAAGTACCTGGTCTGCTTCCTTGTCGTGTTCAATGATGCCAATGGGCAGATTCGATATGTGAATGATTTCCACCAGCCTGGCACTCTCCCGGATTACTTTCTCCCCCTGCCGCTCCACAGCCTCTGCCAGCCGGTCCAGTTCATATACCTGTGTGCGCGGCAGTACCACATGCCCCACGGAAAATTCCTGGATTCCCTTCATCAGAACCTTGATGGGTTTTGTCATATGGCCTGTAATCACATAAGCTCCCCAGATGCTCACCACCAGGGAAATGAAAAAAGCCATGGCAAGCACCGTCAGCAGGTTTTTAGAGGAGGACGTCATCACAGAATCCCTCACGATTCCACCCAGGAACCACACTTCGTCTTCGAAGGGCGTGTTGGAATCATAGAGACGCATAGGTGCCATATACAGATAGGCATCTGCATCCCGTATCCTTAAAAAACCTTCGTTGCTATCTGCCTCACCCACCGCAATCTGGTAACCGGAAGGAAATGCGGACCGGAATCTTCCACCCTGCACCAGCACAATCTCCCCACTGCCATCCTCTCTGCCATATCCCAGGCAGTAACTTGCCATATCATCTATGCCGATTTCCCTGCTATCCAGAAAATGCCGCAGATAGTCCAGGCTGATCCCCACTCCGATCACACCGATGCAAGACTGTTTTTCATCCATCAAGGGTATCATATAAGAAATCATCTCTGCATCATTTTCCCGCAGACGAAAAGCACTGCTGAAATGCCCCAGATACCTTGCCGCTTCCTCCCCGTGCGCATTTCCTACACTGACCGCCTGCTCATAGACCTTCCCTGCAGACTGGGTAAACTTTAACTGCTCGGTCCACGAATCCCCCAGGGTCAGTCCCCTCTCAAACATGGATTCACTGATTCCTGCCATCACCATCACATCCGAATTCTCCGGTGATTCATCTGCCGGGTTCAGATCCCGCAGGAATATCGTATCATGGTTCTCGGTACCATTCTCCAGGATAACAAAACAATCCGTCACATTCCTGGATCTCAATGTCTCCAGGATAATAGGCAGGCTCTCGCTCAGAAACTGCTTCCTGATATCTTCCCTGGCAAGCATCCTGGAGACTGTCTCCCCTGTATCTGTTGAGAACCGGTTCAAAAGCCCCTGGATACTCTCTTCAAAATGATCCAGATACGCCCAGGACAGCAGATTCTGTTCCAGGCTTTTGCATCTGGTGTCAACCATGTTCTCCAGAATTTTCTTCGCACTGGCATCCAGTTTGCCCGGAGTCTCCGTCACAAAAATAATGCTTACAAATATAGCAATCTGGAACAACATCGCAACAATGATCGTGCTCATGATCCTGGTGTTTAGTTTACTTTTTCCCGCTTTCTTCATGCCTTCCCCCATCTGCTGCATCGAAGTTCTACCCAAACAGGTCCCAGCCTCCTACCTGCTGCAGATGTCCTCCAACTGTAACTTCACGGATGCATACCACTCCTCAAAATGTGCATCACCCAGATCCCGTTCCAACAGTTGCTCTGCCTCCAAAGGAGAAGCCGCCAGGATCTCTTCCCTGTCTGCCATGGCCTGGCTGATCATGGCATCCCCCAGAAGACTGCGCAGGCTGTCCGCTCCCTGGAATCCCGCAGTGGTATAAGGGGTATTCTTCTGTAACTCCTCAAAAGCACAGGTAATAATGTCCATTTGCAGCGCTTCCATCTCATGGCCGGATTGTACCTGATAGTCCTGCAGCTTCTGGATATCATTTGCTTCCTTCTTCACCGGCAGGTATCCGGAACTCAGGGCAAATTCCAGATTGCGGTCTGTCTCCGTAAGCCAGCGCAAGAAGACCACACTGGCATATTCACGTCTCTTGGTGGATTTTGTCACAGCCATACATGCCCCCTGTTGTACGATATAGCCCTTTCCCTCCGCAAATCCCGGCACCGGAAGTACCAGATGTTCAATGGGGTAGCTGTCGCCGTCCCTGGTCACCTCCGTGGGAAAGTAAGAGGCACTGGAAGTCGAACATACCTGGGCTATGATCTCCCCCAGGGTGACATCATCCGAACGGTATTTCCCCACATGTTTGAAATATCCCTTCACATAAGGCACATAGTAATTGTCCCAGAGTTTTCTGGTCACATCCTTGTCAAAGTTAAGGGTCACCTGCCCATTCTCCACCGTATACACTTCTATACCCAGCTGGGCACTTCCCGCAAACATGTAGTTGGCAAAAGCATCCCTTCCAAAGAAACTTTTTCCCCCGCTCCATTCATAGTATTTCTCTGCCACGGCAGCCAGTCCCTCCACAGTCGCCAGATCCTCCACACTCACATTCCCGGCCCCGGCAGCAAAAAGATCCCAGTCGGTCTTGTTCAGGATCATCACTTCCGTACTCTTGGCCACCGGAAACAGCTTCCAGGCATCATCCCCCCCAAAATATCCCTCCTGGACATAGGAATCCACATACTCCGCCTGCTCTTCCTTATCTATATATTTACCCAGATCCACCAGGATATCGTTCTCGTCCAGAGCGACCGCATTGTCCAGATAAGTCTGGAAGATATCCGGCAGTTCTTCTGCACCAGCCTTACGGCTCACGGCATCCTCCAGGGCCTGGTACAGCTCTGACACACTATTCTTGCTCTCTGCAATCACCAGGATACCCTTCTCGGCTCCCACTGTATTGTTGAATTCATCCACCAGACGTTCAAAGGCAACTGCTTGTGCCCCGTTATAGTAATTCCATATGGTAATGGTCTGTGGATCCTTCTTGTCCAGACCATAGTCCTCCTTTCCACAACCTGTCATCATTGCTGTCATGGCAGCCATCAGCACTGCCACAGTAGCCATGATATGTTTTCCTTTTCCTTTCCTCTTGAACATTCTGCTCCTCCCCTGCCCCACGCTCTTAGGTGCAGACCCTTCTTCTCATAAATTTTTAATACCATTATAGTACTTTTCCCATAGATATTCTATAGTAGTTTTGTTTTTTACGGAACCCTGTCATGCTTCCGTTACTGTTCACAGCTACGCCGCTCTCGGCAACGTGATGCATACAAAATGAACAAAGAACGCTTATTTTGGCGCGTGCAGTCTTCATAGATCCTAAGCCGCAGCTCCCGTTTTCCTTCACTCTATACAGGCTCTTATACTACCTATTATATCTGTTTTCTTAGAAATTGGTAGAGCCTTTTTTGCTTCTGTTGTGGTTTTATCGTTACTGTCCACCCGGTACCATGGCAGGCTGCCTTGTGCATAGCATTCTGCGAACGCATGGAAAAGTCTGTTTTGGGCATTTATGCATACAAAAACTCCGCAGGAAAACCTGCGGAGTATATATACTTGAAATCCTTTGCCCTGTTTGTTTATCTCTTGGAGAACTGAGGTGCACGTCTCGCAGCCTTCAAGCCGTACTTCTTCCTCTCCTTCATACGGGGATCACGTGTCAGGAAACCAGCCTTTTTCAAAACAGGCCTAAAATCACCATCCACCTGGAGCAGAGCCCTTGCAATACCATGTCTGATGGCACCAGCCTGGCCAGTGTACCCGCCACCACGCACGTTCACGATCACATCCAGTTTCTCGTTCATCTCTGTTGCTACCAGAGGCTGCCGGACGATCACTTTCAAGGTCTCCAGTCCGAAATATTCATCCATGCCTCTCTTATTAATGGTAACATCGCCTTTTCCAGGTACCAGATATACCCTTGCGATGGATTTCTTCCTTCTGCCTGTACCGTAGTACTTCTCTGTCTTAGCCATTGATTACTTTCCTCCTATCCTTTAGAATGTCAGCACTTCGGGCTTCTGAGCCTCCTGCTTGTGGTCAGGTCCTGCATATACAAAGAGCTTCCTGTACATCTGCCTTCCTAAAGGTCCCTTGGGAAGCATACCTTTCACGGCAAGTTCCACTACCTGTTCGGGCTTCTTAGCCATCTTCTCCCGCAGGGTGGTCTCTTTCATACCGCCCACATAGTCGGAATGATGGTAATAAATTTTCTGATCCAGCTTCTTGCCAGTGACTGCTACCTTCTCGGCATTGATTATGATCACATAGTCACCAGTATCCATATGAGGTGTAAAGATCGGCTTATTCTTGCCTCTCAGAACCTTGGCAACCTCTGAAGCAAGGCGTCCAAGGGTCATGCCTGTAGCATCTACTACATACCATTTTCTATCGATTGTAGCCGGGCTAGCCATAAATGTTTTCATGATGTTCCCTCCGTATTGCACTTTGTTTGTCCTGCTTCTACCAGATTCGCAGATGTCCGGCTACGGCACAGGTTTCCACAGAACGGTTCGTCTTCTATTTTCATACGCCTCGCCGGGGCTTTGGCTTGGCGTCTTGAAACATTGCCACAGTCATACATTTTACTATAGGGCATTTCCGATGTCAATGCCTTTTTTGCAAAACCTACACATAGAACTCATATTTTATCAGTGTCAGTCCCCTGGCTGGTGCCGTGGGACCCGCCACACCTCGGTCCCTGGCTGCCAGTACGTCCATCATGGACTCCGGCAGCCTTCTGCCGTTCCCTACTTCTATCAAGGTCCCCACAATGATCCGCACCATATTATACAGGAATCCATTCCCACACACCCGGATCACCAGTTCCGGACCCTGTTCCTCCACCACCAGGTAATGAATCTGCCGCACTGTACTCTCCACCTGGGCGCCGGCCTGGCAGAAGCTTTTGAAATCATGCTCACCCTCCAGATAGGCGGCAGCCTCCTGCATCCGTCTTACATCCATGTCATGATACGTAAAGTGTGTATACAGCCTCCTGGTAGGCATGGGAAAAGGTGCCCTGTAGACCCGGTATTCATAAGTCTTACGGCTTGGGCAGTATCTGGGATGCCAGTCCGGATCCACCTGGCTGGAATCCTGGATGCGGATAGCTTCCGGCAGCCGCTGGTTCAAGGCATAGGAAATCTTCCTGGCAGGCATCCTGCTTGTGGTATCGAATACCGCCACATTCCCCAGGGCGTGCACCCCGGCATCTGTGCGGCTTCCCCCCATGACTTCTATATCCTCCCGCAGCAGTTCTGAGAGGCATCTGTTTAGTTCTCCTGCAATAGTGGCCCCATTGTCCTGTATCTGCCAGCCGTGGTACATGGTGCCATCATAGGCAACCACAAGCTTCACACGCTTCTTTTCCATGGATTCTCCTGTCAAAACCGTCAAAAATAAAATGTCACAATTCCAGCCACACTGCCCTGGCAACGCAGACAAATGGCGAACCATTGCAAGGCTGCCACACCATAAGGCCTTCAGAAAACCGGCAGTCTTCCCACCGCAATGCTCACCGCCAGGTAGATCGCAATACACAGATACCCGATCCTGTCTCTTCCCTTGTAGACCAGGGGCTTCATCTTCGTCCTGCCCTCCCCTCCCCGGTAGCAGCGGGACTCCATGGCCATGGCCAGGTCATTGGCACGGCGGAAGGCCGAGATAAACAAGGGCACCAGTAGGGGAACCATGGCTTTGGCCCGCTTCATGAGATTGCCACTCTCAAAGTCTGCACCCCTGGCAATCTGCGCCTTCATGATCTTGTCCGTCTCCTCTAACAGGATCGGAATGAACCGCAATGCAATGGACATCATCATTGCCACTTCATGGACCGGAACCCCGATCCACTTGAGAGGACGCATACCTTTTTCCATACCATCCGTAAGATTGTTCGGCGTGGTGGTCAGCGTCATAATAGACGATCCGATGATCAGCATGGTCAGGCGTATGGCTATGGTCACAGCCATCTCCACTCCCTCCCTGGTGATGGTCAGCTTCCATAGGGTAAGCAGTGGTACTCCCGGTGTCAGGAACAGATTAAATATCACCGTAAACAGCAGCAGGAACAGGATCGCATGCATGCCTTTTACCATAAACCGGAACGGGACACGGGAAAGTCTGATCACTATCCCCAGAAATACGGCGGCAACCACATATCCCAGGAAATTCCGGAAAAGGAACAGGGAAATGATATACAGAAGTGTACCGGCCAGTTTTACCCTGGGATCCAGCCTATGGATCACAGATTCTGTCTGATAATATTGTCCTAGTGTAATGTCTCTGAGCATATGTCTCCTAAATGTTTGTTTTTTTCTTTCCTATGGCCTGCAGGATAGTCTTTGCGGCTTCCCCGATGGTGGTGGCATTCACATCCACCTGGAATCCCCTCTCCTGTAATTCATGCAGGATATAGGTCACCTGGGGTGCCGCAAGCCCCACTTCCTCCAGTTCTTTATATTGTGCAAATACTTCCCGTGGTTCGTCATCCAGCATGACTCTTCCCTTGTTCATCACAATGATCCTGTCCACATATTCGGCCACATCTTCCATACTGTGGGATACCAGCAGAATCGTCATACCAGTAGTACACTGGAGTTCCTTGATCTGTCCCAGGATCTCATCCCGTCCCTTGGGATCCAGACCTGCTGTAGGCTCATCCAGGATCAGGACCTGTGGCTTCATTGCCAGCACTCCCGCAATAGCCACCCTTCTTTTCTGTCCACCGGACAGTTCAAAAGGCGACTGGTAAAACAGGTCTTCTGGCAGGCCTACCTTACGCAGGGCTTCATAAGCCCGCAGCTCCACTTCCTTCTTCTCCAGGCCTAAATTCCTGGGTCCGAAACACACATCCGTGAACACATCTATCTCAAAAAGCTGATGCTCGGGATACTGGAATACCAGTCCCACCTTGCTTCGCAGCTTCTTCCTGTCATAATCTCTGTCGTAGATGTCTTCGCCGTCCACATAGATATGTCCCGAAGTGGCTTTGACGAGACCGTTCAGATGTTGTACCAGTGTTGACTTCCCGGAGCCTGTATGACCGATGATCCCTACAAACTGTCCGTCCGGAAACTGCAGGCATACATCATCCAGGGCTTTCACCGCCAGGGGAGTGTCCGCACCGTATATATAGTTTACATGATCTAAAATGATGGACATGGATCCTCCTTTGGTCTTGCTTTGGTTCTATTTTGATTCTATTTCGGTCTTCCTGTATTGTCCGCAAAATGTCTGTCACAAATATCCCTGCAAGGCATCTGCCAGTTCCTTCACTGTCAGGATTCCATCTGGAAGCCTGACCCCCTTCTGCTGCAATTCATAGGCCAGCAGTGTCACCTGGGGCACATCCAGGCGCAGTTCCTTTAATCTCTCCACCTGGGAAAAAATATCCCGGGGGGTTCCCTCCATGGCTATTCTGCCGCCGTCCATCACATAAACCCTGTCTGCATGAATGATTTCTTCCATATAATGGGTAATCAGAAGTACTGTGATCCCTTCCACCTGGTTCAGTCCCCGCACGGCCCGGATTACCTCCCTGCGTCCTCTGGGATCCAGCATGGCAGTGGGTTCATCCAGCACAATACATTGCGGATGCATGGCCAGCACCCCTGCAATGGAAACACGCTGCTTCTGCCCTCCGGAAAGTTTATTGGGAGAATGCTTGCGAAACGCATACATGCCTACGGCACGCAGACTCTCTTCCACCCTCTCCCAGATCTCTTCTGTAGGAATCCCCATATTTTCCGGACCAAATCCCACATCCTCCTCCACTACCTGCCCGATGATCTGGTTGTCCGGATTCTGGAATACCATGCCAGCCTTCTGGCGGATGTCCCAGACATTCTCCTCCTTAGATGTGTCCATGCCATCCACCCAGACAGTACCCTCTGTAGGATTTAAGATAGCATTGATGTGTTTTGCCAGCGTGGATTTTCCCGAACCATTATGTCCCAGAATGGCAATAAACTCTCCCTGGGCAACCTCCAGGTTCACCTGGTCCACAGCTGTGGTAATCCCCTCCACATTTCCATCCTCATCCCGTCTGATATATTCAAACACAAGATCCTTTGTCTTGATAATTCCCATATAACCTCCAGACATGCTGCCCAGGTCCCTCTTTCCTCCTGCCTGTACATTCTCTGGGACCCCCCGTTTTTGTAGCTTGGCAGAAGGATCCTCCCACTACAGATCCCAGACAGGAACACAAGCACTCAGTGAAACCATTATATTCGATTCTTTCCCGAATTACAACGCCAAATTGCACCCCCACGTCCTTCGCAATCATTTACAAAAAAACCTGCAGATGCTATACTGATGCTAATACGGGAAAGGAAACACATATGGACAAATCAAAACTCATAAAAATGTTAGTCATTCTGGCCGCCATAACCATCCTGGCCGGAGGTCTCCTTCGGATCACTGCACGAAACTCCATGAGCCTTACAGATTATGCCTCCCTTCAGGCAGACCGGGACGAAACAGGTGCAGACAGTACCACCGCGCCTAAGGACAGTTTTGACAGTATGCCTGCTTCTACAGACAAGCCTGCCATTACCGGTTCAGACAGCCAGGGATCCACGCCCTCTTCCACGGACAGGCCTTCCCTTTCCGATGCAGGCAGTTTTGAGGACACGTCCCTTTCCGCAGATCCGTCCGATGCAAATGTTTCTACAGATACCCCCACCTCCAAAGCAGACCCGGATACTTTCCTTGTGGGCGCTTCTCTGAACGGCACCTCCCAGCTGGAACAACGCACCGAGCTGGCAGAAGGATTTTACTATGAACCCATATCCGACAACCTTCGCCGCTATATGACTGGTATTTCCTATCCTGTGACAGAGGGGGAAGGAGCCGTCCCGGATCCTGCCATTACCTTTGAAGAGTTAAGATACCTGCATATACTCCACTACAATTTTGAAGGAGATTCCACCCAGGGCGAACTGATATGCAATGCTGCCATTGCCCAGGACCTGGCGGAAATCTTCCAGGAGCTTTATCTCAACGAGTACCAGCTTGAGAAGGTATTGCTGATCGACACTTATGACGGGGATGACAATGCTTCCATGGAAGACAACAATACCTCCTGCTTCAATTACCGGGTAGTAGAAGGCACCACACATCTGTCCAGACATGCTTACGGCCTGGCCGTGGATATAAACCCCTTGTACAATCCCTACATCACCTACGGAAAAGACGGCGCAGAACAGGTCTCTCCTGCCTCTGCCCTTCCTTACGCCGACCGCTCTAACCGTTTTGCCTACAAAATAGACAAGGAAGACCTCTGTTATAAACTGTTCACTGATCATGGATTCACCTGGGGTGGAAACTGGAACAGCTCAAAGGACTACCAGCACTTCCAGAAAAGCCTGCCCTGACCACATTCCGGGCTGGTCTCCTCAGATCTTGATCTGGGTCCATTTTCCCTGTTTGAACCTCAGACTGGCAAAAAGAAACCGGGATAACTGGTCTGCAATCACCCCAAACCAGATTCCCGTGATGCCCATATGCAATACATAGCCAAACAGATAAGACCCGAAAGTCCTCACCAATGTGACGCTGATGGTGGAAGCAATGGCTGTGTACAGGGTATCCCCGGCCCCCCGCAGGCATCCCATATAAATCACCTGAGAGATCTGCAGGATCACCACAAAAATGATTACATGCATAATGCTGACCCCGATCTCCACAATCTCTGGCTCCTTTGGGAAAAACATACACATCAGCAGCCTGGCCCCAAAGAAATACACAAAAGCAAGTACCACGGATATGACTCCGCCTATCATCCGGCATGTCTTCCCATAATCCCTGGCCTTCTCAGGCTGCCTGGCCCCTAAGCTGTAACCGATCAACGCCACCGCTGTGGCCTGCAGGCCATCCCCGAAGGAAAAAGACAGCCCCATGATGTTCATCCCCACCTGGTGAGCTGCCATGGCTGCAGTGCCCTGTCTGGCTGCCATGATAGCAGTCATCATAAAGCCCACCCGCATCAGCACCTGCTCTGCAAAAACACTATACCCTACCTTGACGATTCCCTTCAAAGATTCCCAGGCAGGCCGCAGCTTCTGCTCCAATATGTACGGAATACTGACAAAGTTATCCTGCTTCCATACAGAAAGCACACTCATGATGCTGGATACCACGGTGCCAAGCACCGTAGCCAGGGCCGCCCCCCTGATCCCCAGTGCCGGGAAGCCAAAATGTCCCTGGATCAGCAGATAATTGGCTATGATATTCACCAGGTTGGACACCAGGTTCGTGCGCATGGTGATCCGCGTATTTCCTGCCCCCCTCTGGGCTGCATTCACCCCCATCTGGATACAGTTGAATATCATTCCACCCATAATAATCCGGAAATACAAGACGGCACTGTCGTGGGTCAGTTCCTCCGAACCACAGAACCGGATGATCGGATCGGCACACACTACCAGCAACACACTCAGCAACACTGCCATCACCAGGACAAACACCAGGAATGTTGCAAAGATCCTGTTCGCATCCTCCCGCTTCCCTTCCCCTTTCCTCCTGGCCACCAGGGCAGAAATGGATACATTGGCAGCTACAAACAGGGCCAGTCCCAGGAACTTGGGCTGTGTAGTCAATCCCACCGCTGCAACCGCATAAGAGCCCAGGGAACTCACCATAAGGGAATCCACCAGGCCTGCAAAAGCAGTAAAAAAGGATTCCAATATAGCTGGCCATGCCATATCCAGAGTCTTCTTTACATCTTCCTTATCATATTGAAATCTCTTCATGTCCACTCCCGTCTGCTGCAAAAAAGGAACCGATCACTCCATCGGTTCCCTGCATTTTGCTATACTGTAACTGCCTGTCTTCTTTATACCATCTCCAGAATCACTTCCATGGCAGCATCTCCCTTGCGGGGACCGATCTTCACGATCCTGGTATAGCCACCATTGCGGGTTGCATACTTTACACCATATTCGTCAAAAAGCTTTGCAACCAGATCAACTTCCTTGGTGTTCCTCTTCCGGCCTGCCGCCTGTTCGGGAACAGATACCACAGGATAAAGCACCCGTAACATCTGGCGTCTTGCATGTAGCCTGCTGGGAAGATCCTTCTTGATCTCTTTCTCCACGGTATCATATTTCGTCACCTTCTTGCCATCCACCACTTCTTTGACACGCTTGCCATCTTTGTCTTTCACGGGCACTTTTGCGGTGACCTTCACCATCTCAAAGTTGTCTTTCTCCTTCACCGCCATTGCCACAAGCCCTTCTGCAATCTTCCTTACTTCTTTGGCTCTTGCCTCAGTGGTAGTGATCTTTCCATGATACAACAGTGCTGTTACCTGATTTCTAAGCAGCGCCTTTCTCTGGGAAGACGTCCTGCCAAGTTTTCTGTACTTTGCCATTTCTCTCTATATCCTTTCTCATTTCATGGTACACCCGGCCACGCCCTTTGGACTTACTTGCCGGATGTGCGGCAGCATGTAAACTGCCCTGGCTATGCCATTTAGAGATGAACCCCAGGCGTCCCCTTTGGACTTACCGCCTGCGGAAAATCTGTCAGTACCTCTTCCCAATGCACAGGCACCAGGAAGAATCCGCCTGCAAAACATTGCCCCAGCCTGTCTGTTATTCTTCGCTGGGATTCAGCTGCAGACCCAGTTCTTTCAGCTTCGCCAGTACTTCCTCCAGGGACTTGCGGCCTAAGTTGCGGACCTTCATCATATCCTCTGAGGTCTTGTTGCAAAGCTCTTCCACTGTATTGATTCCGGCTCTCTTCAAGCAATTGTAGGAGCGTACGGAAAGTTCCAGCTCATCAATGCTCATCTCCAGAACCTTCTCCTTCTCATCATCCTCCTTCTCCACCATCACTTCTGCAGTCTTGGCGTTTTCGGACAGATCAATGAACAGGTTCAGATGCTCACTCAACACCTTTGCCGCCAGGGAGACGGCCTCATCGGGAACCAGTGTTCCATTTGTAAACACATCAAGGGTCAGTTTATCATAATCGGTAATCTGTCCCACACGGGTATTCTCCACAGTCACATTGACTCTCTCCACAGGCGTGTAGATAGAATCCACTGCAATGACACCTATCGGCAGGTCTTCGTGCTTATTCTTGTCAGCATTCACATAGCCTCGGCCTCTTGTGATAGTAAGCTCCATATAAAGCTTTGTATCTTTGCCGCTCAGGGTAGCAATCACCAGCTCCGGGTTCAGTATCTCTATGTCCTGATCCGCCTGGATATCAGAGGCATGCACAACGCCTTCCCCCTCGAACTCAATGTACGCAGTCTTTACCTCATTGGTTTCGCTGTTATTCTTGATGGCCAGGCTCTTGATGTTCATGATGATCTCTGTCACATCCTCCTTCACGCCTGGAATGGAGCTGAATTCATGCAGTACGCCTTCGATCTTGATCTGACTTACCGCTGCCCCGGGCAGTGAAGAAAGCATGATCCTCCTCAAGGAATTACCAAGAGTGATACCGTAACCTCTTTCCAGAGGCTCTACGACAAATCTGCCATACTTTTTGTCTTCTGAAATCTCAGCGACCTCAATATTTGGTCTTTCAAAATCAAACACTGCGAATACCCTCCTTTTTGAATGTTTTTATAAGACACAAGCACTCCGAAGCCATATATACCGTATACCATGTCCGCCATAAACCGGGGACACCGTACCAACCGGATCCATATGACCTCAGAGGCCAGCAGGGTTTACTTAGAATACAACTCGACTATAAGCATCTCATTCACAGGCACATCAATCATCTCCCTGGTGGGAAGATTCTTGATGGTTCCCTTCAGATTCTCTATATCAACATCCATCCATTCGGGTACCAGTCTGCCACCAGTTACTTCCACGATATCCTTATATCTCTGGAAAGATCTGGCTTTCTCCTTGATCTGAACCACATCACCGGCTTTCACACGGTAGGAAGCAATGCTCACGATCCTGCCGTTTACCAGCACATGCCTGTGGCCTACAATCTGTCTGGACTCTCTCCTGGTCCGGGCAAATCCCATGCGGAACACCACATTGTCCAGCCTGCTCTCCAGCATCACCATCAGGTTCTCACCAGTCATGCCCTTCATGCGGTCTGCTTTCTTATAATAATTCCGGAAAGGCTTCTCCAGCACACCATAAATGAACTTGGCTTTCTGCTTCTCCCGAAGCTGCATGCCATACTCACTTACTTTTTTACCCGCCCTGGTGTTCTGCCTGTTGGACTTTTTATCATAGCCCAGATAGGAAGGCTCCAGTCCCAGGGCCCTGCATCTCTTTAATACGGGTACACGATTTACTGCCATTTTTATTCTCCTTTTCCTGGTTGTTTACAGCACCTTCGCGCCTTCTTCCAACATAGTTAACTTTGATAAACCTGTGCGGCACCAGCACTATACACGGCGCCTCTTGGGCGGACGGCATCCATTGTGTGGAACCGGGGTCACGTCACGGATGCTGACCACTTCAAGACCTGCTGCGGAAAGCGCCCTGATAGCGGCCTCCCGTCCCGAACCAGGACCCTTCACGAACACCTCCACCGTTTTCAGTCCGTGAATCAAGGCTGCCTTCGTGGCTGTCTCTGCTGCCATCTGAGCCGCATACGGAGTAGATTTCCTTGAACCTCTAAATCCCAGACCACCGGCACTGGCCCAGCTCAAAGCATTGCCTTCTGTATCCGTCAGTGTAACAATGGTATTGTTAAAAGAAGACTGGATATGTGCCTGTCCGCGTTCAACGTTTTTCTTTACGCGCTTCTTTGTCACTTTTTTTGCAACCTGTTTCGCCATTTTAAACTAACCTACTTTCTCCTTGAATTTACAGTTACGCAATTTTTACTTTTTCTTGTTCGCAACGGTTCTCTTCGGTCCTTTGCGGGTTCTTGCATTGTTCTTGGTATTCTGGCCGCGGACGGGAAGTCCCTTACGATGACGGATCCCACGATAACAGCCGATCTCCTGCAGACGCTTGATATTCAGTGCAATTTCACGTCTCAAGTCACCTTCCACTGTAACGCCCAGCTTGTCGATAGCTTCTGTGATCTTCCTCACTTCGTCATCGGTCACATCCCTGACCCTGGTATCGGGATTCACGCCTGCCTCTGCCAGTACTTTGTTGGCAGTAGGCCTGCCAATTCCATAGACATAGGTCAGACCGATCTCAATTCGTTTTTCTCTAGGTAAGTCAACACCTGCGATACGAGCCATTTACATTTCCTCCATTTCCTGTACATTCACTTTTAGAATGTGGGATATCCTTCTGTCAGATATCCTGTGCCAGTCCTGCCATACGCTTGCAGCCAGGCACGGTGCGCACCGTCTGGTCTGTTTTTATGGTGCGTCTTTTCATTACTCATTGATTGGGGTTTACACCCAACCGGACATTCATCCAGAATCTGATCCAATCCGATCTTTCCACAACAATGCTTTTCTGCCGGATGCCGGAAAAATGCTTTGCATTTTTCCCGACAAAACTTAGAATTTCTTAAATCATGTCCTTTATGTTTTAGAAATTCTTTTTGTCGTGGTATCAAGAAGTAATCGCCTGTAAGCTCTATCTCAGTTCTATGATAATCAGTGCATACGCACTGGTTCAGCCGCACATATAAACCGGACAAGAACCCACTTGATCTGAAACAGCTGCGGTCAGCCGTCAGACGGTGATTATCCCTGTCTCTGTTTGTGCTTCGGATTCTCGCAGATTACCCTGATGCGTCCTTTTCTCTTGATGATTTTGCACTTCTCGCAAATTGGTTTTACTGATGATCTAACCTTCACGTTAAACCCTCCTTTCAAAAAAGACCGTTTTACATTATAGCATGGCAAATTGCCTTTTGCAAGCCTTTTTCTGCCTATTTTGTAACTTTTTGAAAACAGTTCGTTACTGTTCACTCGTGCCGCCGCGAGGTGTTTTCACGCATTTTTTTGTGTGACAAACCCGAGACTACCATGTGCCAAAATGCCTGCATTTGGTGTTTTGTGTGCATCTGTTGCTGTGAATGAAGTGAACGGTAACAACAGTTCAACCAGCACTATTTCTTTTCAAGCCTGTATATTACAAAGTCGTAGTACATATAGTGGAAACTCACCGCTTCCTCATAGCTGTAGACATCTGCCAGCGCTTCCGGTGTCCCTCCCTGGAAACAGATCCACCAGATATTCCCCCCCACAGACTCCAATTGTGCTATATTCGTAAGTTCATCGGTATTTACAAAAGGTATACTGTAACTTTTGTATCCATTGAGATAGTATTGTAATTCCGGATGATACACATTCAAAAAAATAGCATGGACAAAGGGACCTATCATCACATCTTCCTGGGTCACCTGTTCCTCCCAGAACGTCTCATATGTCTCAAGCCCCCTGTCATATTCCAGCCGAAGTTCTGAGATGTACTGCATCAGAAAACAAAAAACTGCAACTGCCAGTATGGAAAACCGCCATTTACAGGATGCAATCTGACAAAAGCCCACCGCCAGGAAAAGCATCAGAAAGCCAAATCCCGGGAACGCATACCTCCCCAGAAAGCAGTTATTCACATAGACAGAGATGAAGACACCTGCCAGCACTGTCAGCCCCAGTGCCCCCATTCCCACAGCCGGCGCATAATTCTTCTCCCTGCGCATCCAGTCAACCGCAAAATAACCAAGTACCACCGTCATTCCCAGTCCCAGGAACACCACTGGTGCAATCGGTGTCTCCAGGGCAGAGAACCATTCCGCACAATAGTCCATAAAGGAGTACATGGTGGGGTGTATCGCCACAGAACCCGTGTCATAGCGCATCCGCAGGATAAACTGCCGGCAGGTCACAAGAAGCCAGGGAGAGAATACCACGGATACAACGATTCCACATAAGAAAAACGGCTTGATCTTCTCCTTCTGACGGGTATATAGCAACACCGCCAGAAACAGCAGGTAAAAGAGAAACGTCTGTATCAAGGCAAAAGTATGACAGTATACTGTACATATGCTAGCTGCACAGAATACAATCCATTTTCTCCTGGTGGCCCCCAGGTAGATATCATAGGCTGTCAGTCCCGTCAGCGTCATGAAAAATATGGCTACTGCATACATCCGCACATTTCCCGCCTGGACGCTCATAATGGGTGACAGGATGGAGAACAGCATAAAATATACAGATACCTTTTCCCCAAACAGCTTTTTTACATAATACTTGCCCAGCAGGATATAGCCCAGCATAAAGAACACTGACATCAGTTTCAGTCCCCAGAAATGGGTACCGCCTCCGCAGAGATGGTAGAACAGCTTCAGCAGTATATAGTAAAACGGGGAGTGATCATCCACTGCTGTGATGTAAATCAAACGTATCCACGGAAGCGACACCATGGATGCAGAGTAGGCCTCATCATACCACAGATTATTGGTAATGGAAAATGCCCCCCAGATCACAAGTGCTGCAACAGGTAAATATTTCCATACAAAATGCTGTCCCTTATTGCTGTCTGTCATTACATTCTGCCTCCTACTTGATCCCCACTGTCCAAAACTCACCTCGCTGCCCGGTATACTGCGTACTTTTCATTGGCATAATCCAGGTAGTATGCGTTTTGTTCCATATATGCGCAGATATACCGAAATTTTATGCAGGCAATGACATGTTGCTCCAACTCTGCGAAATCACCTGTTTCTATATATTGCCGGTATCGCCCTTCCAGAATCACCAATGGTTTCGTGCCGTCCTCTTTCCCCCTGGTATCCACTTCTTCTAGATCCTCCAGCATGACCGCAGGGTCATAGGAATCCAGGTCACTCCATATATTGATGGCCGGCTCCAGTCCCATATAATAGGAAATCCCCGGAATATAACCATAGAGGATACATGCCTCCCCCAGAAGGTCCTCTGCCTCCAGATATGCATACAGCCCTGTCAGTTGTGCTGCCCTCTGGGGACTGGTGTGCATCCCCCGAAGGACAGGCACCCCTGTCACCTGAGCGCTGAGATCCCTGGCCCCTGTAGCCTCCTCATAGACATAACGTATTCCGAATTCCACTCCCTGGACGGTCAGCAACAGGATTCCCACCACCAGGACCGCCTGGAGGGGGAATATCAAGATGTGTCTGTACTCCCGCAGGAAGCGGTATGCCATCCACAAAAAAAGGGGCAGTGCCAGAAACAGATTGTTCATGCTGGAATAGACGGCATTGTTGGTTCCCAGGGAAGAGAGCAGCAACAATAGTATCACCAGCAGGGCCTGTATCCTATATTCCCGCTTCACCTTCCTGAAGGGAAGCTGTAGAAGGGATAGGCCGATCGCCATCTCAAACACAAAGATACAGGGAAAATAGATGGAATCATAAGACGCAAAATCCCGGATGCAGTATCCCCGTCTCACCAGCCATCCCTGCATGGTCACAATCACCAGAATCGAAAGGATCCTTTTTGCCCACACCCAGGTCCTAGGCAACAACAGGCAGACCAGGAAACCAATGACTACCGCCAGTACCAGCCACTTCACCCAGTATTTGCTGTTGTAATAGGCCCAGACCATTCCCTCCAGCATGGAAAGGGCAGAATAATCCGGGGCATGCTCCGTCATGGCAAATAATCGGCGAATCCCTTCTGTATACTCCCCCAGTCCATACCGGCATGCCATATATGACAAAAAGGCACAGAGAGTCCCTGCATATCCCAGGATACACAGCCCTGTCTCCCGAAATACCTGGGCAGGCTTCTTCTTTTCCATAAAGGCATCGTACCATACCACCAGAATCAATCCCATCTGCACCAGGTTGGAAAAACGCACTCCCACATTCAGTCCCAGCATGACCCCGGCCAGTATCAGATATCTGTTCTTCCCCTGCATGAGTCCCTGGTACAGACATAGGATACCTGCCAGAAGGAATCCGTAAGTCAGATAGTTGTACAGGACTGCCGAAGGTGCCCAGCACAGGCTAAGGGCCAGCACTTCCCCGACAAACGCTACCCACACAGGCATGCACAGCTTTCTCACGCAGAACAGATAAGCCCCTGCCGCTGTCACCCCGACCACCAGGGAAGTATACACATTCATGCCAGCCATGGTGTCCCCCCAGGGCAGCTTCGTCAACACATTGCCAAAGCCATTGGCTATCCAGGTGGCAAAATACCACATGGAGTCCATATGTTCCAGCCCGGCATACTGGAAGTTCGCATAGTTATATCCACCATCCCACAGATCCACTCCCAGATGGATATGGCGCAGCGGATACAGCAACAGAAAGCCCAGGCATATGGCCTGTAAAAGACTTCTGCTTCTCTTTCTTTTTATACCCACCTGCGCATTGCAATGCGCAGTCAGATCAACCGTTGCATACGCATTTTTATTCAACCTTTCCTTCCCTCCAGTTTTCCTGCCTTATGGATCGTTGCAATGGAAGAAATCGACATACACCAGAGTGCCAGGATGGATATCCCCAGAATACGGAAAGTAAACAGGCTGTGGATGGCTGTATGATTCTGTGTCAGGATCATCCACCCCACAGGCAGCATAGCCACCACCGCCAAAGCCAACATGGTAACCATCCAGTCCCGATTCCTTGCCTTTCGCAGACACACCAGGCCAGACACCACCGCTGTTGCTGCAATCAGCCCGAACAAGATACCATACCACAGTGCATCATACTGTCCGATCATGGCGTTCCAAGTGCGAAATATCCCCGAGAAAAAAGAGTGGTAGCCATCCAGAGGCTCTGCCCGGGTGATAATGGACCACACTGCATTCCGCAGGGTACCTGTCTGGCAGGTCAGTTCCGCAGTCACCCATTTCATGCCCCACATCCCTGCATATCCCACTGCCCAGCAGATGCAGGGCCAGAATATGTGTCCGCACACCCTTGCCAGACCAGACAGCCCCCGTCCCTGCTTCCTGCCACTGCCTGTTGTGGGATCCTGCGCCGTTTTCCCATCCAGACCGGCTGCTGTACCCTGTGCTACCGCCTTCCCATCCTGTGTCATCTCCTGGTACTGTATAAGCCACACACACAAAGGAATACCCAGTGTAGCAATGGGGTAAGTCAGAAAATCCAGGTAGGCTGTGACAATGCCCACCAGCAGAAAAAACTCACCCTGCCAGTTTCTCTTCTCTATCTTCTCCTGGAATAGCAGGAGCACCAGCACAGCCGCCAGGATGATCCACCAGCACACTGACATGGCCAGTGACATCCAGATACGCAAAGGTTTCATAAACAGAAGCGTACAAAGCAGACCCAGACCCAGGCAGGGCTTTTTCCTGTAGCAGGATACTGCCACCACCAAAGCCAGAAACAGGATCTGTATCACCAGAAGAAAAACTTCCAGCTGCTCCCAGGACAGAAGCAGAAGCAGTGGCTTCAAAAATACCAGATACCCATGCCAGTACTTGGAATATTCCCTAAGATGCATCCCCTCTGTCCCCTGCCGCAGGAACCGCACCAGGGATTCCTCTGTGAGCCAGGTGGTCTCATTTTCCCCCTGGATGTCATAGTGGTAGACATACATGGCATGCTCCAGGAGTCCCTTCCCCTCCACTTTTTCCAGACAGTTCTGCACCATAAGGGTATCTGTGAAATTCTCCTTCAGGCCAACAATCCGCTTCCGCAGGGTATCGCCTTTTGGATCCTCCCTGACCTCTATCATATCATACAGGGATTCCTCTGCATGCTGTCTGGCAGGTTCCACAGGAAGCAGGAACGTAGCTGTCAGAAGCAGGGTTCCCGCCATCACACTGCACAATATTAGGATCACCATATTCCGTATCTTCCTAGCCATAACCTGCTTCCCGGCCTTCCTTCCCTTGTTCCCGATTCCCTGTTGCACCTATCTGTCCGATATGTCAGCCCGGTCATACTCCTGTACGGCCAGCTCCATCATCCCTCACCTGCATAATCTTCCATCTGGTACACCAGTGCATGAATCCTTGCGCAATTAGCACTCACCGTCCACCAGACTGGTTTCTGGAAGTCTCCTATTTATCCCTCCAGATAATACGTCCCTTGCTGAGATCATAGGGGGACAGCTCCAGGGTCACTCTGTCTCCTGGCAGAATACGAATAAAATTCTGGCGGAGTTTTCCGCTGATATGGGCCAGCACTCTGTGCCCATTCTCCAGTTCCACCTGGAACATGGTGTTGGGCAGCTTCTCCACTACAGTTCCCTCGATCTCGATTACATCACTTTTAGACATACATTCCCTCCATGAAAATTGCAGACAGTTCTCACCTGTCTGATCGTTTTTCCTTCACCTGCCTGATTGCATACTTTATCTCTTCGTCATAGACCTTCTCCCTGCCGGCAAGCTTCCTGCACAAGGTTTCCTCCACTGTCCTGTTCACAGGCTGGATATGGAGACGCCGTTTGCGCTTCGGATGCTCCAGGGTCTTAAGACGCCCTTCCGCCACATACACAAAATCTCCCTCTTCCGCCACAATCACATACAAGGTACCCTTGTCATGCCCTGCTTTGGAAAACACAAACTGCCCTACCATGTCATTCCCCTGATGCTGCCCCGATGGCATCTGTCTCGTAGAGTGTGAGGATCTCTGGTTCCCCGTCTGTGACCAGGATCGTATTCTCATAATGCGCTGACCAGGATCCATCCTCTGTCACCACTGTCCAGTCATCGTCCAGCCACTCCACATCGGCCCTGCCCATGTTGACCATAGGTTCTATAGCCAATGTCATGCCCTGACGCAGTTTCGGACCCCGCCGCTGCTGTGCAAAATTGGGAATCTGCGGATCTTCATGCAGTATCGTACCGATACCGTGACCCACCAGATCCCGGACAATACCGTAGCCGTATGGCTTGATATAGGCATCTATGGCATTGGAGATATCATGTAAATGATTGCCCGCTCTGGCCTTCTTTATCCCTTCAAAGAAACTCTGCCTGGTCACATCAATCAGCTGCTGGGTGGCCCTGCTGATCTTCCCAATGGCAAAGGTCCTTGCCATGTCCGAATGATATCCTTTGTAGATCAGCCCTGCATCCAGGCTCACGATGTCACCCTCCTGCAGGATCCGCTTTTTCCTGGGAACACCGTGTACTACTTCTTCATTCACGGATACACAGATAGATGCAGGATATCCATTGTAATGCAGGAAATTGGGAATACACCCATGCTTCCTGATCATCTGGTCTCCCAGGATGTTAATCTCCATGGTAGACATGCCGGGTTTCACGGCATGTTCCAGATTCTGGAACACATCCGCAAGCCGTCTGCAGGACTCCCTTATCAGCTCAATCTCCTGGGCTGTCTTAATGATAATTGCCATAACCAACCTCCAGTACCACTACCCTAAAAGACCCACAATCGCAGAGAACACATCCTGTACATCCATAGTGCCATCCACTGTCTGCAACACCCCTTTTGTACTGTAGAACTCTATCAGCGGCTGGGTCTGCTCATGGTATACCTTCAAGCGGTTCAGCACGGTCTCCGGCTTATCATCTTCCCGCAGCACCAGATCGCTGCCACAGGTATCACAGACCCCTTCCTGCCTGGGCGGGATATGCTCCAGGTGATACGTCGCACCACATTTCAGACAAGCCCTCCTGCCAGACATCCTGTGTACGATATTATCATCAGGCACATCCACATCAATGCACATGTCAATCTTCTCTCCCAGCTTCTCCAGGGCCTCATCCAGCACCTGGGCCTGGGGAATATTCCTGGGGAATCCATCCAGCACATAACCACCTGCACAGTCCTCTTTTGCCACACGGTCCAGCAGGATCCGCACAGTCAGTTCATCCGGTACCAGAAGACCCTGATCCATATATTTCTTGGCCTCTGCGCCCAGTTCGGTGCCATTCTTGATATTGGCACGGAAAATATCCCCTGTGGAGATATGGGGAATCTGGTACTTCTCCGCTATCATTTTTGCCTGGGTACCTTTGCCGGCGCCAGGTGCGCCCAACATAATAATCTTCATATCCTCTCCTGTCTGTCCCAATGGACTGCCCTGCCAGACTCCTGCGCAAAAGCAAGCCATTTCAAGGACTACTCTTCTCCATATTCCTTCTTACTCATTGTACCTGTTTTACAGGACTTTGCAATAGACTTAACCCAGAAAAAATTTTGTCCGCCCTGGTATTACTGTTCACAGCAGCTATGCACACAAAACGCCAAATACAGGCGTTTTAGTACGAGGCAGTCTCGGGTTTGCCATGTTGGAAGCGCGTGAAAACACCTCGCGGTGGCACCAGTGAACAATAACCGCCCGGTTACATATGCCCAAAAACCGGGCAGGTATACCTGCCCGGTCTATGACATTTCGTGCGGTCCACACAAGCCGCCCTGGGTCCGATCCACTTTACTTCTCCAGGAAGCCCTTGTAATTGCGGACAAGCATCTGGGACTCCACCTGCTTCATGGTCTCCAGGACCACACTGACGATAATGATCAGGCTTGTGCCGCCAAAGGACACGGTAGCACCGAACACACCGCTGAATACATAGGGCAGCACTGCAATGATGGTAAGGCCAATGGCACCTACGAAAACAATGTAGTTCAACACCTTGTTCAGATATTCACTGGTAGGCTTTCCAGGTCTGATGCCTGGGATAAAGCCGCCCTGCTTCTTCATGTTGTCAGCAATCATCAACGGGTTAAAGGTAATGGACGTATAGAAATAAGCAAAGAACACAATCAATACAATATATACCAGTAAACCTGCTGTATATCTGATCTGACCGGGCCTGCACCAGAGGCTGAAATTCAGATATTTCAGGATCTCACTCCAGACACCGGTCCCGGAATATCCTGCAAAAGCAGATATGATGCTCGGAAGCTGCAGAAGGGACTGGGCAAAGATCACCGGGATCACCCCTGCTGTATTTACCTTCAACGGAATGTTGGAGGTCTGTCCTCCCACCATCTTCCTGCCCTGCACCTTATTCGCATACTGTACGGGAATCTTACGTACCCCGTCATTTAAGATGATGACCAGCACCACCATGGCCACGATAACAGCAAAGATGATCGCCGCTGCAAGGATGGCCGTGGCAGGAGCCTTTCCCACCACAAACTGCTGGAACAGGTTATGCAGATCTTCCGGCAGCCTGGATATGATGTTGATCACCAGGACAATAGAGATACCATTGCCGATTCCCTTCTCCGTGATCCGCTCTCCCACCCACATTAGGAACGCACTGCCTGCGGTAAGAGTGGTAATGGCACAGATAATGTTCAATGCATCAAACTTTATCAGATAGCCCTGTCTGCCGAATCCCACTGCCATAGCCGTAGACTGGATCAAGGCCAGGGCAATGGTCACATACCTGGTAATGGATGCAATCTTCTTCCTTCCATCCTCTCCGTCCCGCTGCATTTCCTCCAGCTTCGGAATCGCAATGGTCAGAAGCTGCATGATAATGGAGGAGGTAATATACGGCGTAATGTTCAGCGCCAATATGGACATGTTGATGAAAGACCCACCTGTTATCGCATCAAAAAAACTGAACGTGCCTTCAGCCTGGGACTGAAACCAGTTCCGGAAAAAATCACCGCGCACACCCGGCACAGGCAGTTGTGACCCGATCCGGATCACAACCAGCATGGCAAAGGTAAATAAGATTTTGCTTCTGATCTCTTTGATTTTGAATGCGTTTTTCAGTGTTGTAAGCATTACATCACCTCTGCTGTTCCACCGAGAGCCTCAATCTTCTCCTTGGCGGATGCGCTGAATGCACCTGCCTTCACATTGAGTTTCTTGGTAAATTCTCCATTTCCGAGTATCTTCACGCCATCTTTCACATCTTTGATGATACCAGCCTCTATCAATGTATTTACATCCACTGTGGCGCCATTCTCAAAGCGCTCCAGGGCGCTCACATTAATGGCAACAATTTCCTTGGAATTCCTGTTCTTGAAGCCTCTCTTGGGGATACGTCTGTACAAAGGCATCTGGCCGCCTTCAAAGCCGATTCTGGGAGCACCGGAACGGGCTTTCTGGCCCTTGTGGCCTTTGCCTGCAGTCTTGCCATTTCCCGAGCCATGGCCACGACCCTTTCTGAAACGATCTCCCTGCTTAGAGCCTTCTGCGGGTCTTAAATTGGACAATTCCATCTCTGTCACCTCCTTTATTCGTTTCCTTCTATTTCTTCAACCTTCAGCAGATGAGCCACCTGACGGATCTGCCCCCTGGTGGAAGCATTGTCGGGAAGAACCACTGTCCTGCCGATTTTGCGAAGTCCCATGGCCTCAACTGTGGCCCTGTTCTTGGGCACGGCACCAATAGTGGACTTCACCAATGTGATCTTTAATTTCTTGTCAGCCATTTCTATTCTCCTTTCAAGTAAGTCTCCATGCCGCCAGAAGCGATATGGCATCTGCCCTCACAAGGCACCCTTAAGCCAGAATCTCTTCCACGGATTTCCCACGGTTTCTTGCCACTTCTTCAGGAGACTTCAACTGGCTCAGACCCAGGATCGTTGCCAGTACAACATTCTGCTTGTTGTTGGATCCCAGAGATTTTGTACGGATATTCTTGATGCCTGCCAGTTCACATACCACACGGGCAGGACCACCGGCGATGATACCAGTACCTTCGGGAGCCTTTTTCAACAGGACGTTTGAAGAACCATATTTGCCAATGAAATCATGCGTGATGGAGCTGTTCTCATCCAGCGGGATCTCCACAATGTGCTTAATGGCATCTTCTTTTCCCTTTCGGATTGCTTCGGGTATTTCCACAGCCTTCCCAAGTCCGGCGCCTACATGGCCATTGCCATCCCCTACAACCACCAGGGCCGTAAAGCGCATGTTGCGGCCACCCTTAACGGTCTTGGCAACACGCTTGATGGTAACTACTTTATCACTTAACTCAAACTGGCTTGCATCTATGATTGTGTGTTTCATGATGTGTTCCTCTTTCCTTTCCTAGAATTTCAAGCCAGCTTCTCTGGCTGCGTCAGCTAATGCTGCGACCTTTCCATGATACAGGAATCCTCCTCTGTCAAAAACCACTTCCTGGATTCCTTTCTCAATGGCCCTCTTTGCAATGACAGTTCCCAGATATGCAGCCGCATCAACGTTGTTGGTCTTTTCCAGTTCTGCCTTTACCTCTTTCTCCAGGGTGCTGGCCGCCACCAATGTATTCCCAACAGTATCATCGATAATTTGAGCATACATATGATTATTGCTTCGGAACACAGCCAGACGGGGTCTTGCAGGTGTGCCACTGAAGCGGTTACGAATTCTCATGTGCTTTTTTGCACGGACGTCTTTTCTGGATACCTTGTTAACCATCTTCATACTCTCCTTATCTGCTATTTCTTACCGGTCTTACCAACCTTACGTCTGATCGTCTCATCCGCATATTTGATACCCTTGCCCTTGTAAGGTTCAGGTCTTCTCTTGTCTCTGATCTCAGCGGCGAACTGGCCAACCTTCTCCTTGTCAATACCCTTGACAATAATCACATTCTGGCCTTCCACCACAGTCTCAATCCCCGCAGGATCTTCCATCTCAACGGGATGGGAATATCCCAGATTCAGTGTCAGCTTCTTGCCCGCTTTTGCAGCCCTGTAGCCTACACCGTTCACTTCCAGCTTCTTCTCGAAGCCATTCACCACGCCTACTACCATGTTGTTGACCAGTGTCCTGGTAAGTCCATGGAGGGATTTCATCTTCTTTAGGTCATTGGGTCTTGATACCAGAACCTGCGCACCCTCAACCTTGATCTCCATCTCAGAGGGCAGCACTCTCTCCAGTGTACCCTTTGGACCCTTAACGGTCACTTTATTATTTTCTGCAACTTCCACAGTCACACCTGCGGGAATCGCGATTGGCATTCTACCTATACGTGACATGCCCGTACCTCCTATATCGTTAATCAATCAAATAATTAGAAACTGTACCATCCCGGAAACCGTCTGCTTTGCAGCCATCTTATGTCCTTTACCAGACAAATGCCAGCACTTCTCCGCCTACCTGCAGTTCCCGTGCCTTTTTGTCTGTGATCACGCCCTGGTTGGTGGAGATGATGGCTGTACCTAACCCTCCCAGTACCCTGGGCAGTTCATCCTTGCCGGCATACACGCGCAGACCGGGCTTGGAAATTCTCTTGATGCCGGAAATGATCTTCTCCGTCTTGTTGGCACCATACTTCAAGGTAATATGGATCGTCTTAAAATTGCCGTCCTCAATGATATCATACTTTGCAATATAACCTTCATCCAACAGGATCTGGGCAATGGCTGTCTTCATCCTGGAAGCAGGCACATCAACGGTGTCATGCTTCGCCATGTTGGCATTACGGATTCTTGTAAGCATATCTGCAATGGGATCGCTCATTGTCATTGTTTTCTTCCTCCTTCTCAACATTCGGGGAGCTTACCAGCTCGCCTTCTTCACACCGGGAATCTCACCCTTATAAGCCAATTCGCGGAAGCAAACTCTACAGATTCCGTACTTTCTTAAATAAGCGTGGGGACGGCCGCAAATTTTGCAACGTGTATAGGCCTGTGTGGAGAACTTAGGCTTGCGTTGCTGTTTGATCTTCAATGATGTCTTAGCCATGAGAATCTACCTCCTTATTGTTTTGCGAACGGCATGTTGAACAGGGTCAACAGCTCGCGTGCTTCTTCATCGGTCTTCGCAGTGGTTACAAAGATAATATCCATGCCTCTGGTCTTGTCAATCTTGTCATAGTCAATCTCCGGGAAAATGAACTGCTCTTTGATACCCAGGGCATAATTGCCCCTGCCGTCAAATGCATTGGGATTGACACCTCTGAAGTCACGCACACGGGGCAGTGCCAGGTTCACCAGGCGATCCAGGAACTCATACATTTTCTCGCCACGCAGTGTAGTCTTGCAGCCGATATTCATGCCTTCACGGATCTTGAAGTTTGCCACGGACTTCTTGGCCTTGGTGAGGACAGCCTTCTGGCCGGTGATCTTCTCCATATCCCCTACAGCATACTCCAGAACCTTGGCATTGTCCTTCGCCTCACCCACGCCCATGTTGATGACAATCTTGTCAAGCTTGGGTACTTCCATCACATTCTTATATCCGAATTTCTTCGTCATAGCCTCTACGACTGTGTCGCAGTAGAACTCTTTTAATCTTGCCACTTTTACGCTACTCCTTCCCAACTGTGAACTCCACAGTTTTTGATTAATCAATCACTTCGCCGGTTGCCTTTGCAAAACGAACCTTCTTGTCGCCCTCCATCCTGAAACCGACTCTGGTTGCCTTGCCTTTGTAGACAAGCATTACGTTTGAAATATCAATAGGAGCTTCCTTCTGGATGATGCCACCGTTGGGATTGGCCTGGGACGGCTTTGCGTGCTTTGTGACCATATTCACGCCCTCCACCAGCACCTTTCTCTTCTTGGCATCTACAGAAATCACTTTTCCTTCTGTGTTACAATCCTTGCCGGCGATCACCTTCACGGTATCGCCCTTTTTAATCTTTAACATGGACATATGGCGCCTCCTTATAATACTTCGGGAGCAAGGGACACGATCCTCATGAACTGTTTCTCACGAAGCTCTCTCGCTACCGGCCCAAAAATACGGGTTCCCCTGGGTGTCTTGTCATCCTTGATGATCACGGCTGCGTTTTCATCAAATCTGATATAGGATCCATCCTTGCGGCGCGCCCCCTTTACCGTACGGACGACCACGGCCTTGACCACATCACCCTTCTTTACAACGCCGCCTGGTGTTGCATCTTTGACGGAAGCAACAATCACATCGCCGATGTGCGCATATCTTCTGGTAGAGCCGCCCATAACACGGATGCAGAGCAGTTCCTTGGCACCTGTGTTATCAGCAACCTTCAGTCTTGTCTCCTGCTGAATCATGATTTTCCTCCTTCGCCGCCTGTAGCGGCCAGATATGGGATATTTCCAATTATTCCAGATACGGGCAGCATTGCCTGCCGCCTGTCTGTAACAGCTTATTTTGCCTTCTCAACGATCTCCACAAGTCTCCATCTCTTGTCCTTGGACAGGGGCCTTGTCTCCATCACCTTCACGGTATCGCCAATGCCGCACTCGTTCTTCTCATCATGTGCCTTCAGCTTGTAGGTCCTCTTCACGACCTTCTTGTAGAGGGGATGCTTCACATGCTCTTCAATCGCCACAACAATTGTCTTATCCATCTTATCACTGGTAACCTTGCCAGTGCGGACTTTTCTCAAATTTCTCTCCACGGTTGATCTCCTTTCTGCGCCCTTTCGGCTTATGCCCTGGCCTTCTCAGTGATGACTGTCTGGATACGTGCAATGTTCTTTCTCACTTCTTTGATCCTTGCCGTATTATCCAGCTGGTTGGTTGCATTCTGGAATCTCAAATTGAAAAGTTCCTTTTTGGCAGCAACAAGCTCCTGGTTCAAGTCCTCCGCAGACTTTGTTCTCAACTCTTCTACAAACTTATTCGCTTTCATTATTCTACACCGCCTTCCAAATCTGCCTTGGACACAATCTTGCATTTGCAGGGAAGCTTATGCATGGCAAGACGCAGTGCCTCTTTGGCCTGATCCTCGGGAACACCGGCAATCTCAAACATAACGCGGCCGGGCTTCACAACTGCTACCCAATACTCCAGAGTACCTTTACCAGATCCCATACGGGTCTCGGCAGGCTTTGCTGTCACAGGTTTGTCGGGGAAGATCTTGATCCAGACCTGTCCTGCACGCTTCGTGAAACGGGTAAGGGCAATACGGGCTGCTTCAATCTGGTTGGACTTGATCCAGCAAGGCTCGGTAGCCACCAGACCGTATTCACCGTAAGCTATGGTATTGCCTCTGGAGGCCTTACCTCTCATGCTTCCGCGGAACTGTTTACGATGTTTTACTCTCTTCGGCATCAACATAATTATTTATCGCTCCCTTCCGTCTGATTTCCCTTTGTAGGAAGGATCTCGCCTTTGTAGATCCAAACCTTGACTCCTACCTTACCATACGTGGTATCTGCTTCTGCGAAGCCATAATCAATGTCAGCCCTCAGTGTCTGAAGGGGAATGGTTCCTTCATTGTAGAACTCTGTACGGGCGATATCTGCACCGCCAAGACGGCCTGCACATGCTGCCTTGATACCCAGGGCGCCAGCCTTCATGGTCCTGCCCATGCAGGATTTCATGGCACGTCTGAATGATACACGGTTCTCCAGCTGCTGGGCAATATTTTCTGCCACAAGCTGTGCATCTTTGTCGGGCTTCTTGATCTCTTTGATATCAATCAGGACTTTCTTGTCCGTAAGCTTGGAAAGTTCATTCTTAGTCACTTCAATCTCAGCGCCGCCCTTACCAATGATCACACCGGGCTTTGCAGTGTGGATGATCACACGCACCCTGTCAGATGCACGCTCAATCTCAATCTTGGACACACCTGCGCTGTATAATTTCTTCTTCAAGTACTTCCTGATGTTGTAATCTTCCACAAGGTACTCGGAAAATTCGCCTTCAGCGTACCATTTGGAGTCCCAGTCCTTGATGACCCCGACTCTCATGCCATGAGGATTTACTTTCTGTCCCATTGTATTGTTTGCTCCTTTCCTTACTTCTTCTCATCAAGCACAACAGTGATGTGGCTCATTCTCTTCTCGATCCTGTAAGCCCTTCCCTGCGCCCTGGGGTGAACACGCTTCATGGTAGGTCCCTTGTTTGCATAGCACTCTGCCACATACAGGTTCTCCCTGTTCAGTCCGCCGTTGTTCTCCGCGTTGGCGATAGCTGACTCAAGCAGCTTCTTGATAAGGCTGGAAGCATATCTGGGATTATACTCCAGGATACCCAGCGCTGTCTGCACATCCTTTCCTCTGATTGCATCCAGTACGAAGCATGCCTTCTGTACGGATACTCTTGCATAAGAAAGCTTTGCAGAAGGCCTTGCATCCTTCTGGGCATTTCTTTCTCTCTTAATCTGACTTCTATGTCCCTTAGCCATAGATGATATCCTCCTTTTCCAGGAATCCCCGGGGATCTTATGCCCACCAGGTTCCTCGAACAGTCTTCGGTTCCAGAAACCTGGCGGTTCCCGAACCGTCCGCTGTTCCTTCCGCATCTGCTACAGTGTCATTTGCTGCAGTCAGACATCCTGCAATACCCTCCCGGGTAATTGTGCGTATCGTTATCTCGTTACCTTACTTTGGATTTCTTCTCGTCTTTGCCGTGTCCGCGGTATGTCCTGGTGGCCACAAACTCACCAAGCTTATGACCTACCATGTCCTCGGTCACATATACAGGTACATGCTTCCTGCCGTCATGGACTGCAATTGTATGTCCCACAAAAGAAGGGAAAATTGTAGAACGGCGGGACCAGGTCTTGATGACCTGCTTCTGTCCGGATGCATTTAAAGCGTCTACTTTCTTCAGCAGGCTTGCGTCTGCAAAGGGTCCTTTTTTCAGTGATCTAGCCATTGTCTCTCCTCCTCAATTATTTGATTGCCCTGCCATCGCGTCTTCTTACGATCAGCTTGTTGGAAGGCTTCTTCGCCTTACGGGTCTTAAGACCCAGTGCAGGCTTGCCCCAGGGAGTGCTGGGACCGGGACGCCCGATACCGGTCTTGCCTTCACCACCGCCATGAGGATGGTCGTTGGGGTTCATGACAGATCCGCGCACTGTGGGGCGAATGCCCATGTGACGCTTACGTCCTGCTTTTCCGATCTTGATCAGGTTGTGGTCAGCATTGCCCACAATTCCTACCGTGGCACGGCAGACAAGAGGAACCATTCTCATCTCACCGGAGGGAAGACGAAGTGTTGCATACTTGCCTTCCTTGGCCATCAACTGCGCACTGTTTCCGGCGGAACGTGCCATCTGGCCGCCCTTTCCGGGATACAGTTCGATATTGTGCACCTGGGTACCTACGGGGATCTCAGACAGGGGCAGGCAGTTGCCCACTCTCACCTCTGCCTCGGGTCCGTTCATGACTTTCATGCCGTCTGTCAGCCCCTGGGGTGCTATGATATAAGCTTTCTCGCCATCCGCATAGCAGATCAGCGCGATATTGGCACTTCTGTTGGGATCGTACTCGATGCCGATTACAGTTGCGGGAACCCCGTCCTTATTCCTTTTGAAATCAATGATCCTGTATTTCCTTCTGGATCCGCCTCCACGGTGTCTTACCGTAATCTTTCCCTGGTTATTGCGTCCGGAATGCTTCTTTAAGGATTTGCACAGGCTCTTCTCCGGCGTCTGCTTGGTGATCTCCGCATGGTCGGATCCCGTCATATTCCTTCTGGAAGGTGTATAGGGATTATATGTCTTGATTCCCATTGTTCTTATCTCCTTTTCTTTGATTCTTTGCGCAGCCCTTCCCGGGCCGCATACTTAAATCCCGCATCACAGGCCAGCAAAAATCTCAATATCCTTGCTGTCCTCGGTGAGCTGTACCACTGCCTTCTTGGTCTTGGCTGTCTTGCCAACCACCATGCCGCGTCTCTTGTTCTTGCCATCATAGTTCATGGTGTTGACACGTTTTACCTTGGTGCCCTCGAACATCTTCTCCACGGCTTCCTTGATCTGGCTCTTGTTGGCCTGGGTATGAACCAGGAAAGTATATTTCTTCTCGCTCATGCCAGCCATACTCTTCTCGGTAATAACCGGTTTGAGGATTACGTCATAGTATTTGATATCAGCCATTATGCGAACACCTCCTCAATCTTTGCAACGGCGTCCCGGGTCAGGACAAGTTTCTTGGCCTTCATAATGTCATACACATTGATGCAATCGGCCACACAGGTGTCCACCTCAGCCAGATTCCTGGCAGACAGCGTTACGTTCCTGTCACTTTCCGCAAGCACTACCAGACCCTTCTCCACCTTTAGGTTGTTCATCACCTTCACAAAATTCTTGGTCTTGATCTCATTCAATTTCAGTTCATCCAGCACGATCAGGTTGCTTCCTGCCACCTTGTCGGTCAATGCGGACTTCAACGCAGCTCTCTTTTCCTTCTTATTGATCTTAAAGGAGTAGTCCCTGGGAGTGGGTGCAAACACCACACCGCCGCCGGTCCACTGGGGTGACCTGGTGGAACCCTGCCTTGCATGGCCTGTTCCCTTCTGTCTCCAGGGCTTTCTGCCACCTCCGGATACCTCGCCGCGGGTCTTCGCTTTCTGTGTTCCCTGGCGCATATTTGCAAGATGCTGTACCACTGCCATGTGTACCAGGTGCTCGTTTACTTCCACACCAAATACCGCATCGTTTAATTCTATTGTGCCAACTTCCTGGCCTTCCATATTATAAACAGATACCTGTGCCATATGATTGATCCTCCTTTCCCGCTCACTAGCCTTGTGTCTTTACAGATTCTTTGATGGTGATCAGACCCTTCTTGGGACCCGGCACTGCACCCTTTACCAGTAGCAGGTTCTTCTCGGCATCCACCCTCACTACCTCAAGGTTCTGGACAGTTACCTTCACACTACCCATATGTCCAGGCATTCCCTTGCCCTTGAACACACGGCTGGGGGAGGAGCAGGCACCGTTGGAACCCTGGTGGCGGTGGAACTTGGAACCGTGCTTCATAGGTCCCCTGTGCTGTCCCAGCCTCTTGATGGCACCCTGGAATCCTTTTCCCTTGGAGATTGCAGAAGCATCAATCTTGTCTCCCTTTTCAAAGATATCTGCCTTGATCTCAGCACCCAGGGTATACTCCCCGGCGTTCTCAAATTTGAATTCCCTGATATATCTCTTGGAGCTGACACCTGCCTTCTTGAAATGGCCCTGTCCCGCTTTGTTGACACCATGTCTGTGGATGACTTCCTTCCGTCCCTTGGCGTCCTTATTCACAATCCTGTCCTTCTTGTCTACGAAGCCCACCTGGACTGCCTGGTAGCCATCGTTCTCCTGGGTCTTGATCTGTGTCACCACACAGGGACCTGCCTGGAGGACGGTAACAGGAATCAATGTGCCGTCTTCATTGAAGATCTGGGTCATACCCACTTTGGTTGCCAGAATCGCTTTCTTCATGTTTCCTCTCTTTCTGCCTTTTACAGGCTTTCTACATAGCGGACCACCCGGTTACATGTTGCGCCATAACCGTGGGAACTTGCGTCCCCTTCCCCCCGCCTGGCAGGAAGATGTGTTCTTACGTCTAAGTAGAGGGTTTGGTTTTATTTGGTTTTCATTTTGATGTCAATGTACACACCTGCAGGCATCTCCAGTCTCTGGAGCGCATCTACCGTCTTCTGGGTAGGTGCAATGATGTCGATGAGCCTCTTATGGGTTCTCTGCTCGAACTGTTCCCTGGAATCCTTATACTTGTGTACGGCTCTTAGGATTGTCACAACCTCCTTCTTGGTAGGAAGGGGCACAGGACCGCTCACCTCGGATCCGGTCTTCTTCACCGTCTCAATAATCTTCCTGGCAGATGCGTCCACCAGTTGATGCTCATAAGCCTTAAGGGTGATTCTCATTACTTGACTTGCCATAAAAAAAGTCGCCTCCTTTTCGCACTTTTCGGAAACAGGAATTCCCGTTTCCATTTTGAGTACGACAAGCGGTGACTGTACACTCTTCCGTGTGTGTCCTAAATCCTCACGCAACTATCTCTTGGCCAGACTCCCACACGTTGTTTCTACATAACCTGTAGACTCTCAATCGGTACAGTGACTTGTCGTCAGTTTCCTAACTTGACATTCGCTCCACGGAAAACCCAATTGCCATTTCTGACAACCAGCAACCTCACGTTTCACAGCTATCATGTCACAGCACCAGTAAGTATACATGGTAATTTCGGACTTTGCAAGATATTTTTTGAAAATCTTGTATTTTTTTACATACAAAGCATTTTCCGTATGTCACTTGATAAGACTCCCGGATCCGCAAAACAGGCTCCGCCTGTTCCTTCTATTCCAGATAAGCTTTCCGCACGGGACTCACTGCATGTTCGCCAAACAGATGCAGGACACCACTCTTCCACCAGGGTATACTGCCATCCATGCACTGACTCTCCCCGTCACATATATCCGTGCAGAAATACCCGGCGCCATCCCCCCTGCCTCTGCAATTCCCTTCCAGATGCCCGCTGCCGGGATGGCTGTCCCCATGGGTGCTCCCAATGATCACCCGGGACTTCTCCAGGTCTTCCGGCTTCCAGCCCCGGCCCGCAGAGGATCCGGTTCCGGCGCCCTCTTGCGCATTCCCTGACTCTTCAGACAACGCATATACCATCCACTCCATCACGTCACACTGCTTTTTACTCTGCTTCCCACTCCACCGACTCGTCCACGTTCCAGGGTTCTCTTCCTTCCCCCTCCCCCTGGTACCCCAGCACCTTCACATTGCGGAAACGCACTTTAGTGGCATTCCTCATATAGATTCCTTCCCCGCTCATGGGATCCAGGTCTTCCATCATGCCCGGACACCCTGGCTGCGCTTCCCGGCTCATGCGGATGGTGCAGTCTGATATGCTCACATTCTCCACCGGCATCTCCGGCAGGCCATAGAAGAATCCCGCTGCCGCCTTGGCATCTGTCACCATGCAGTTCTGGATCTGGATATTCCGGATCATTGGTGTAGCCTCTGTGACCTCATGGGCAAACTTATCCTTGTAGCTTCCCCCGTTCATGCCACACCTGTAGTACATATTGAACACAAAAGGACACAGCACCCGATCCATGATCACATTGGAAACCAGAATACTCTCCATGGAGCCGCCCCGGCCTCTCCTGGTCTTCACCCGGATCCCTCTGTCCGTATCCTGGAACACACAATTAGTAATGGTCACATTGCGGACACCTCCGCTCATCTCACTACCGATGACCACACCGCCATGGCCGTGGACCATGTTGCAGTTGGTAATGGTAATATTCTCGCAGGGACGCTTTTTCGGGGTCTCTTCCGTGCCGGATTTCAAGGTAATGCAGTCGTCCCCCACATCCACCAGGCAGTCTGCGATCCGCACGTTACAGCATCCGTCCGGGTTGATCCCGTCTGTATTGGGGGAATCCCAGGGATTGCGGATGGTGACCCCCCGGATCTCCACATCCTCACAATAGAGAGGATGCAGGGTCCACACCGGGGACTGCACCAGCTTCACATCCAGCACCTTCACCCTGCTGCAACGCTCAAAGCAAACCAGATAAGGCCTGGCCGCCGGAAATTTCCCCAGGTTCTTCCACCAGTATTCTCCCTGGCCGTTCAAGGTCCCCTGGCCACACAGAGTCACATTCTCCGCATCCCTGGCATAAATACAGGGCATAAACATACCGGTGCTCTTTCCCTCGTACTCCGACCGGACCTCCTGGTAACCCTGCCAGTCCTGCTTAAAGCAAATCTCTGCACCCGCTTCCACCTGCAAGGTAATATTGCTCTTCAGCTCAATGGAGTACGTCTCGTACCGGCCCGGTGTCACCACAAGGGTACCTCCTCCTTCCTCCGAAAGCCTTGCCACCGCCTGTTCAAAAGCTTCCGTCCAGCCTCTCTCTTCCTTATAATAGGAAGCAAACTCTCTGATCCCTAACATCTTCCTTCCTCCTTGGCCAGGAACTACTCCTGCTTTTTTATTCCCGTGTACAACGAGCCAAGCGGATGCGCCAGCATCCGGCTCTTGCCGCGAGGGTAACATACCCCTCTGCCTGTAGCGCCACAAGCTTGATGCCCCGTTGGTTGCAGCGGGGTTGTTGACTGATCCGACTGCACTTCAAAACAGATCCGGATGCACCCGAAAAGCCCACAACATCTACGAAAACCCTTCCAGATAATGGAATTTCAAGGCGCTGCTCATGACCTGGGCCGTGATCCAGGAGGGATTCCACACCTGCATACCTCCCCTGTAATGGGCCATGTAGTTCAAGATAGCAGGATAGCGCACCTGGAAATAATTGGTCTGGTAGTACTGCTCTCCCTGTTCCCCGATCACCGTATAGCCCCATTCCCCTTCCCTGGTGCAGACGCCCTGGGTAAGGGCATTGCTGACCAGCCTCGCCAGCTGCATCAGCCTGTGATCCCCACACAGCCTGCCGAACTGGTATAGCTCATAGGTGGGGAAAAACACATCCAGATGGTGGTTCTGGACACTTACTCCCGGCCAGCCTGTGGAATGAAACCCTTCCTTTGCACAGGCTGTACCAGGTCTGAAACCAGTATCCCAATGGTAGACAAAGGTCAGGATCCAGTCTGCGGCAAGACGTGCCCACTCCTCAAAACAGGACTTTCCTGTCAGCTGGTACAGCTTTGCCGCCGTCACAAAGAAATACAACCCTGCCTCCTTGTCCTCGCACCGTGCGTCCATGGTAGCGTGGGCAAAAGGAATCTCAAAGGTATCCATATGGTAAGCTGCATAGCCTGCCCTCCAGTCTCCAGGGACTCTCTGTGCTATACCAGCACAGCTGACCGAGATCCAGCTCATATACCGGACTGCCCTTCCACAACAGCCCGATTCTGCCGTCCTTCTTAAGCAGGACCAAAGACGCCTCTCCTGTATCCCACACTACCTGTTTGTCTTCCATCTGTCTTACCTGTCCCTTACCTTCCTGCCATAAATCCATTATAGCATGTCTCCCGTCTCTCTGCCAGCCCCCAATCCTCTGTTTGCATCACGTTGCGGTTACGGCTACGCCGTAACCGCAACGTGATGTATGTGCAGTCTCGGGTTTGTCACGCAAAAAACGTGTGAAAACACCTGGCGGCAATATCGAGTGAACAGTAACGTTTACGACTGCGCCTTAAACAGCAATGTGGCATAGTCCATGGCATGGAGCAGACTCATCTCACTGGCCAAACCTGTCCCTGCCTGGTCGTAGGCCGTGCCATGGTCCACAGAAGTACGTATGATGGGCAGTCCCAGGGGAATATTCACTCCCTCCACAGCTTCCCACCTCCCTTCTGTCTGGTCATATACGAACCCCACCACCTTTAGGGGAATATGCCCCTGGTCATGGTACATGGCCACCACAATATCGTATATGCCACCCCTCGCTTTGGAAAAGATGCTGTCAGGGGGAATCGGACCTTCCACACACGCCTTCCCTTACAGCCTGTTCCACAGCAGGCCCGATCTCCTCCAGCTCTTCCCTGCCTAAAAGCCCCTTCTCCCCGCAGTGGGGATTTAGTCCCGCCACACCGATCCCGGGTTCCCGGATGCCCATATCCCGGCAGGCCCGGTCTGCGATGGAGATCACCTCCAGGATACGCGCCTTCTTCACCCGGTCACATACCTCCCGCAGGGACACATGGGCGGACACGTGCACCACCCGCAGGTTCTGGTGCACCAGCAGCATGGCGTAATTCCTTGTCCCGGTATAATGGGCACTGGAAGAGATCACCAGGGAAATCATCCGCAGAACAGTAAATGAGCTAGGCGGCAACCAGTCCGCTGCCGCCAAAAAACTACAGATCAGCCGCACCACCCTCTGAAAGTACTTAAAAGAATCATGAACCGAAGACATCTTGAAAAGCGCCTGCTGTCATGGTAAAATTAGCAGTAGCAGTTCAGCCAGCCTCTGACACAGGAAGTGCCATACAGGCTGGCAGGTCATAATATGTCATAGGAGACACACCTCATGTGGATAGCAGACCAATGGAAAGAATATGAAATACTGGATACCTCCTCCGGAGAGAAACTGGAACGGTGGGGAGAGTACCTGTTGGTGCGCCCTGACCCCCAGGTCATCTGGGATACCCCCCATGACCACAAGGGCTGGAAACAGAAGAACGGTCATTACCATAGAAGCACCAGGGGGGGAGGAGAATGGGAATTTTTCCATCTACCGGACGAATGGAGCATTGGCTACGACCTGCCAGAAGTGCCTGCGGCCAAGGCCTCACCGGATTTTGTATGCCCAGACACCCTTGAATGCCGCCGTCTGTGCTTCAGGCTCAAACCCTTTCATTTCAAGCACACAGGACTTTTCCCGGAGCAGGCCGTAAACTGGAACTGGTTCTACCGCTTGATCCGGGACTCCCGGCGCCCCCAGGGACAACCGGCCAGGATACTCAATCTTTTCGCCTACACCGGCGGTGCCACCCTGGCCGCCGCAGCAGCAGGGGCTGCTGTCACCCATGTGGACGCCTCCAAGGGCATGGTAGGATGGGCCAGGGAAAATGCTGCCGCCTCCGGCCTTGCCAATGCTCCCATCCGTTTCCTGGTAGATGACTGTACAAAATTCGTGGAGCGGGAGATCCGCCGGGGCAACCAGTATGACGGCATCATCATGGATCCCCCTTCCTATGGCAGGGGACCCAAAGGGGAAATCTGGAAGATCGAGGAGAACCTCTTTTCCCTGGTGCGCCTTACCGCAAAGCTTCTGTCCAGGGATGCTCTGTTTTTCCTGATCAATTCTTACACAACAGGACTTGCACCCGGCGTGCTGGCTTATATGTTACAGGCCGTACTGGCAGAAGAAAAAGGAGGCCAGGTGGAAGCCGCAGAAATCGGGCTGCCCGTCGGGAAAGGTCCGCTGGTGCTGCCCTGCGGGGCATCCGGGCGATGGTTCCGGCTTATGTCTGCCACATGACAAAACCCTGTCACTGTTATCCACACATCCGGAATTTTAAGGGTTGCCCTTAACGCCATTTTAACACAGAATTTTTACAAATGTTCTTGCGTCTTTTCCAGGAAAAGGGTATAATCCTATCGCAGGATATGACATAACACTTCCATGTAAGATACCACTACGGGACCAGGCCAGGCTGCCCCGGCACGAAGAAAAACCAGAAATCACAGACTCGAGGAATCAGCCGCCATGCGGCCGGAAAGGAACAGAAGAATTTCCATGCAAAAGAGATTACAGACATTACCCCGCTTCAAACAACATCTGTACAGTACCCTTCTGTCTCTGTGCTTCATGGCTACCGCCACCGGGCTTTCCTGCCTCTGTCATGTGATCCTTGGCAGGAATTCGGCCAACATTCCCCTGGTCTTCGCCTTTTTCCTGATCCTGGTCTCTTCCAGTACAACCGGATATCTCTATGGCATTGCCTGTTCTTTATATGCGGTGTTTTACTTTCGTGTGCTGTATCTGTATCCCGCAACGAATACGGCCTCTCCCCTGTGTGGGTATTCCACTGCCTTTCTGTTCCTGGCTTCCATCTCCATATGGATAAGCTCCATGCGGATCCATATGCATACCCAGTCCGGTCTGATCGAGGAACGGGAAAAGCAGCTTGCAGAAGCAGAGATCGAGAGAATGCGGGCTAACCTGTTGCGCGCTATCTCCCACGACCTGAGGACGCCACTCACCGGGATCCTGGGTAACAGCCTTGTATACCTGGAAAACCAGGACAAACTCAGCCAGACGGATCAGATGAATATCGTACAGAATATCTATGAGGATTCCAACTGGCTGATCAATATGGTGGAAAACCTGCTCACCGTCACGCGGATCCGTGACGAAGACATGAGAATCAATACCTCTGATGAATCTGTGGAGGAAGTTGTGGGCGCTGCCATCCAGAAGATGGGAAAACGTCACCCTGAATGCATTATCCACGCCAGGATTCCCGATGACTTTATCATGCTTCCCATGGATGCGGTACTCATCGAGCAGGTGACCATCAACCTTCTGGAGAATGCCTTTCTCCACTCCGGCAATGCCTCACCCATCGACTTCGTTGTGGAGTCCGATGGACCCCAGGTCTCCTTCACAGTACGGGACTATGGGAATGGTATTCCGGAAAACATGCTGGGACATCTCTTTGATGGAAGCAGCTACACGGCTTCCCACTCCACAGACGCCCAGAAGGGAATGGGCATTGGGCTGGTGATCTGCAAGACCATTGTCACCGCCCACCATGGTTCCCTGTTAGGTCGCAACCATGACTGCGGCGCAGAGTTTACATTTACTCTACCGAAGAGAAAGGAAGAATCTCCACCATGTGCATAAAGAGAAACGTACTTTTGATTGAAGATGACAAGATTATCCTGTCCTTTGTGAGCACTGCTTTGAATGGTAACGATTACCGGGTCGTAACAGCCTCCACCGGCCAGGAAGGCTTAAGTCTGGCCGCATCCCTGTGCCCTGACGTGATCCTTCTGGATCTGGGACTGCCTGATATAGACGGCTGCCAGGTGCTACAGCAGATCCGCACCTGGAGCAGCGTGCCCATCATCATTATCTCCGCCCGCACCAAGGAAGAAGACAAGGTGCTGGCACTGGATCTGGGTGCAGACGACTATATCACCAAGCCTTTTGGCACCGGGGAACTGATGGCCCGGATCCGCACCTGCCTGCGCCATCACCACAAGTCCGCACAGGACAGGGTCTACCGGGCACTGGATCTGGAGATCAATTTCGAGCGAAGGACCACCACCCTGGCCGGGGAGAAAATCCACCTAACCCAGGTAGAATACCAGCTTCTGACACTACTGGCGGAAAACTCCGGCCGGGTACTCACCTACAAAGCTATCATGAGTGCCATCTGGGGTCCTTATATGGACAGCAATAACCAGATCCTGCGGGTAAACATGGCCAATATACGCCGTAAGATCGAACAGAACCCGGCCCTTCCCCAGTATGTATTCACAGAGATCGGCATCGGCTACCGCATGCGGGAGAATGAGAACCCTTGACGCTTCAAGCTTCTCACCAGAAGCGGTACCTCAAACAGAAGCATTAGGATCCAGCCTGCCATATTCGCCCAGGCCAGGCTGGGAAATCCCATGTGGAACACCTGGATCATCAGGATCACAGCCACCACTCTCCCCAACATATTCATAAATGTACTGTAAAGTGTTACCTTCAGATCTCCCATCCCCCGGAAGAAACCCTGTATGCCATTGGTAAATCCAGGCAGCAAATACAGGAAGGCAATCAGCCGCAGGTATTCCGTACCCAGTCCGATTACCCCGGATCCTTTCCCTTCTGCAAACAATCCCATGATCCCAGGCGCCCCCAGGAAGATAAAGACCAGCAGGAACAGGGAATATGCCACCTCTATACACATTCCCCAGAAGAAGCCCTTCTTTATCCGCCCATGTTCCCCTGCCCCTTTGTTCTGGGCAATGAACGTTGTCATGGCATGGCCTATGTTCTGCTGGGGTGTGTAGGCGAAATCATCCACCCGGTTCACCGCGGTAAACGCCGCTATGACACTTACCCCCTGGGTATTCACCACCGACTGGATGATAACCTTACCCAGCTGCAGGCATACCTGCTGCAGAGCGCTGGCACTGCTATAGGACAAGGTCTTTCCAAGCAGCTTCCTGTCAAACACCAGCCATCTTCTCCCCAGGCACAAAAGGGGCACCCTGAATCGGATATACACACCGCACAACAGGCAGCACAGTGCCTGGCTGCACACAGTGGCCACTGCACTGCCAAGGACACCCAGCCCCAGGCCTGCCACCATCACCAGGTCCAGTCCCACATTGGTCAGGGAACTGACAACCAGAAAATACAGGGGCGTGCGGCTGTCTCCCAGGGCACGCAAGGTACTGGCCAGGAAATTGTACAGGAACGTAAAGACCAGCCCCAGGAAAATCACCCTAAGGTAGGCTGCTGCCTCCGGCACCACTTCCCCGGGCACCTGGATCAGGCACAGCACCGGTTCTGCCAGAAAAAGCATCACCAGGGAAAATACCAGGGAAAACATGCACCCCCCAAGGAATGTGGTGCTGATCTGCCCGGACAGGGTGTCATAATCCCCCGCCCCGTAATAAGAACTCATCAGAATGCCGGCCCCCATGCACATGCCGCTGATGAGAAGGATCGCTATATTCATAATAGGTGTGGACGTCCCCACTGCTGCCAGGGCACTCTCCCCCACCAGCTTCCCTACAATAACAGAATCCACCGCATTGTAAGCAAGCTGGAACAGATTCCCCAGCACCAGTGGAATGGTAAATGCAAGCAGGGGCAGCCCGATTCTCCCCTGCGTCATGGAATGTGCCTCCTTGTTCTGTGCTGTCATTGCTTTTTCCCTCTTTTTCATCTATGGATCCTGGCCGCCTTACTGTCATTTACCATAAAGGTTCCTGTGCCATTCCGGAACAAACCACACCCGTTTACCCAGTCTCATTCAACCAGCCACCGGCAACCGGGGCTTCCATCCCTCACTGGCCCAGTAATGTCCAGATCTCCTCCGGGGTTCCTCTGCCTGTAAACCGCACCAATACCCCGTCCGGATACAGTACCATGAATTCTCCCCTGGGCGTATTGGTATCTCCACTGTCCCCTTCGGGAGATACCATGCGGCTCTCCACAATCTCCAGACTCATATCCTCCCAGGCAAACACCGGCCACATGACACTCTCCTGGTATGCCTCCGGCACTGTTTCCCCATAGGGAATCCCATAGAGACGCTTATCGTATGTCTCCGGCCTGTCCACGTCCACCGTGGCAGGTGGCGTTGTTCCTGTTTTGCTGATATATAGAGTAATATAATCCATTCCTCTGGTCCAGGTCAAGAAGAGACTGTCCGTGCTGCCATCTTCCGGGGAAATCTCTGCCTGCACAGATTCCAGGCTATATCCGGCAGGAAGCCGGGTGGGGATGTAATCTCCCAGGACTTCCACACTCCGGGCCTGTTCACTGGTAATCTCCTGATAAGGGTTTTCCATGACACCCTGGTCTGCTTCCATGGATCCATCCGTCCACCGGTTTCCCCCATCGGCGTTCCCCTCCTCCGGGGACGCATCACCTACAGTCTCCTGGCCCTTCCCATTGGCATTGCCAGAAGAATCCTCTGGATTCCCATAGCTGCCATCCGCACCTTTGCCGGTATCTGCACCGCCTTCTTCTGGCAGGTCTCCCTTCCCCTGGGCAGTTTCCCCGAACTCTTCTCCTTTTCCATCCACCGCTTCCATGGCAGCATCCTCTGCACGGCCTCCTGCCTTGCTGTCATCCCAGACCGATCCATGTGGCATTGTCGCAAACCGGAAAGCACCCCAGGACAATGCACCCACTGCCACCAGGGCTATGCAGGCTGCCCAGGCCTTTCCCTGCTGCCAGAATATCTTCCGGCATCCCCCCTTGACATGCCCATGTGATCCCGCCACAGGAGTATCCCTGCCCTGTGTCTTCGGTATCTGTATCCCCTCTCCTGTTTCCACACCACAGCGCTCCAGCAGTTTCTGGTCCACACCACTCAAGGCTTCCATGATCCGCAATGCTTCTGTTTTCCTGTCTCTCACAGTGTGATCCCCTCCTTTTCCAGATAATCCTTCAGCTTTCTCCTAATCCTGTGGAGAATGGTCTTTACCGTGTTCAGCTTCAATCCATACCTGTCCGCTATGACCCCATATTCCTCCACATACCAGTACCTTCTCAGAAACACGTTGCATTCCCTCTCCGGCAGGGTATGCAGGAACACATTGAGCAGTCTCTCCAGCTCTGCCGCCTCCACCGCTTCCTCTGTATGGTTCCGGCCCGGTACGCATTCCGCCAGCTCATCCAGGGCCAGCACCATCTCGCCTCCGCCGCGTTTCATGGTATGCCTTCCTTTCCATCTGTCCAGGGACAGATTCCGTGTGATCGTTCCCAGAAAAAGCGCCAGCCTTCCAGGCCTGCCAGGCGGTATGGCATTCCACGCCCGCAGCCAGGTATCATTGGTACATTCGTCCGCATCCTCCCTGTCTTCCAGGATACGGAATGCGATGCTGTAACAGTATCTTCCATAACTTTCCTGGGTCTCTGCAATGGCTCTCTCATCCCTGGCCCAATACAAATCCAGTATCTGTGTGTCTTTCAAATCTTTCCTCCTTTCCTTGGATCCTTTTGCCCCCTGCCATAGCCGATCCTTCCCCCCTGACATCTGCCTGCCCTCTGCCAGGTCTTCCTCATACCCTTATGGACGCATCTTACAAGGAAAAGTTTCACAGTCACGCAAAAAGGCAGTCCCCTTCTGCCGGCGTCTTTCCATGCTGCAAACCCGGGAAAGTTTCACAGCCATACAAAAAAAGCAGGTTCCCACCCCTGCCCACAAATATCCCCATATTTTGTGCCATCTGCGCACGCAGGATCCTGACTGGCATGAACCATGCCACCCACACCGCATCCTTGAGGCAGCAGATCCCTGCACTGTCCCCGGCCCTTACATGAGAGGTGCCACGATACGCATGATCCGGCCCAGAACGCGGTCTATCAGCCGAAGCCTCCCATAGTCCTGGGGGATCACCTCCAGACATTTCGGCAGGGTATCCTGCACATCCTGCTCAATCAGGGCCACCTGGGAATTCTGATACAGAACCAGCCCACATTCAAAATGATGATAAAGACTGCGATAGTCCAGATTCACAGTTCCCACCACTGCTTTGCAGTCATCTGACACAAACACCTTGGCATGGACAAATCCCGGCTCATACTCACAGATCCGTACCCCTGCCTCCAGGAGCTGGTTGTAATATGTCTTTGCCAGCATAAAAGCATACCGTTTGTCCGGCACATGAGGCATGATAATGATTACCTCCACCCCCCGCCTGGCCGCATAGGAAAGTGCCATAATCATCTGATAGTCCAGGATCAGGTAAGGCGTCATGATATGCACATAGGTATGGGCTGTATGGATGATATCCAGATAGACCCGCTCTCCCACACGTTCCGGTCCCAAAGGACACACACTGTAGGGAATCACATAGCCGTCCCGGACCAGGGTCTTGTCCCTTGTCTTCCTGTATCTTCCATAGTCCTCCTCCCTGCGGATCCCAGGGCAGGCAGCTTCCCGGGTAACCCCCTGTCCGTCAGACTTTCCTTTCTTTCCCCGTTTGGGGACGGTATTCTCCGAGATGTTCCACATCTCCAGAAACATATACGTAAAACGTTCCACCGCATCCCCCTTCACCATTATACCTGCATCCTTCCAATGGCCGAAGCGGTTTTTCTGGTTGATATATTCATCCGACAGATTGATACCGCCGGTAAAAGCCACCCTGCCGTCAATGACCACAATCTTCCTGTGATCCCGGTTGTTATAGTGGGGGGAGAATATGGGTTTTATGGGGGAAAACATCCTGCAATGTATTCCTTCCTCTTCCAAAAGCTGGGGATAATAGCTGGGCAGATACCACAGCACACAGGTGCCATCATACAGGAACCGTACATCCACTCCCTCTTTCACCTTCTCCCGGAGGATAGCCAGAAGGGTATCCCACATATGCCCCGGACTGACAATGAAGAATTCCAGGAAAATATAGTTTTCTGCTTTCTTCAGTTCCTCCACCATATCCGGAAACTGCAGGTCTCCCAGCGCATAATACTTCACCGCCGAATGCTCATAGACCGGACTGTTGTCACAGCTGCACAGGTATTGGGCAAGCCGTCCCATCTGTGGGTTCTCCGCCTGCATCCTCTCCCAGACCTCCCTGTCAGGGTGCACATATCTCTTGGTGTACATGGATACCTTCTGTAGTCTCCCATAGAGTACCTTGGTGCCTGGCTGTAGGATAATCGCCAGGTAAAATATAGCCCCGAATACCGGAAATACAGCAATGGGGAACATCCAGGACAATTTCATGTCCGGATTTTCCCCTGTGTTGAATATATGTACGATTGCTATGACTGTTATGGTCACAAACAGCCAGTAAAACACGAAGTTGTAGCCGCGAAGCCAATAGTACCCTATTGCCAGCATGGCAAGCTGTGCCAGGAATGCCACCATAATGATAGCTGTCCTTCCATAGATAAGGGTCTTGATTCTTCCCAGTTTCTTCTTCCTGTCTTCTCCTTTGCTCATACTTCTGCCTTATTCTCCTGCACCACACCGCGAAATGCCTTGATATCAAAAGGTTTCCCCAGGATACGGTCAAACCAGATGCTTTTATCTGCCTTCTCCAGGGCAGCCCTGTTGGCTCCAAGCCCCATGATACATATACGGTCACTGTCCGGATGTGGCAGCTTCCTGATCTTCTCCGCAAGCATTGCTCCATCCATTCCAGGCATATCCATATCTGTCAGCACCAGATCAAAAGTGCCTGGCACGCTGTATGCGAAGGTCCTAAGTGCTTCCCTCCCGTCCAGGCATCCCACTACACTATGTCCATCTTCCTTGAGCTGCTCCGCAGCCATTTCCAGGTTCATGGCATTGTCATCCACCAGCAGTACATGTTTTTCCCCGGCAGTCCTGGTACGGGGACTCCAGGAGATGCCTTCCCAGTCCTCTTTCCGGTCCATGGCCTCCACATGTACCAGCGGCACCATGATCCGGAAGCTGCTTCCCTGGTCCTGCACGCTGTCTGCCTCTATGGTACCTCCCATGGAGTCCAGCACGATTTTCCCTACAAACAGGCCCAGCCCGACCCTGGTCTCCTCCAGATCCCCAGGTTGTTCCCTGGCGAACCGGTCATAGAGCCTGGGCAGGAACTCCGGGTGAATCCCCCTGCCTGTATCACTGACCTGGAAGAACACCTTGTCCACCGATTTCCCGGCTTCTTCCAGGCCCACTTCCAACCGCACACTGCCTCCCTGGCAATTGTAATCATATCCATTGGCCAGCAGCCCGAACAATACCTGCATCAGACGCAGAACATCCCCATAATAGGTCTTTTGCAGTTCAGGATGCACTTCCACCTGGAAGGAAATGTCATCCCCTCTCCTGCTACAGGCATACTCCCTGCAGTCCTCCAGCAATGTATCCACAGCAAACACTTCCCTCCGGATCTGGAGCCGTCTCTCCTTTAGGCTGCTCAACCTGGTAATATCTGCCATCTGTGTCTTGATATAACGTCCCATGCGGACAGCCGCTGCCGCCTGTCCCTCTTTATCAAGATATCTGTCCATCATCACACCCATGGAGGCCTGTAATTCCTTGTCTGCATACCGCAGGAATTCCGTCCTGGCAAGTTCTGCCTCCTGGGTTCTCTGCAATTCCCTGAAAAGCTGTCTCTTCATGTGCTCATCTGCCTGTACAGCTTCATCTGCATCCCGTGTGTACAGGAGCACCCCCTCTTTGCCAGGTCCCTCTGGCACAATCACAGACTGCTGCAGACAGTATTCCCCGTGGTAAATCCGTCCAAATATATAGGTGTCACCAGACTGCTCCTTCCCGCCGATCCGCTGCAGGTTTTCCATGGAGGTGAATGTCCTGCATCTCTCCAGATCCTCCGGGCAGACTGTCCGCATGGCATCTTCCCTAAGCTTTTGCCACTTGTGCTCCTTATACTTTTTTCCGGCAATCCCTTCCCTGTCCTTGATATAGATACAGTTGCCTGTCCGGCAATTGATGTATACAATATCCGGGTAAATGCCCTCCAGAATCTCCCTGCAGTCCGTCTGCAGCTTATCTTTCTTGTTTTTCTCCTGAATCCCCTCTTCCAGACTCATCCATCCCCTTTTCCGGCTCCAGAAAGCTACTAAGATTCATCAGACACCGATATAGGATCTCCATGTCTTCCTCACCCAGGTCTTTCAATATGGCCTTTATCATTTTCTTGTGGAAATCACGATGATGGTAAAATGCTTTTCTCCCCTTTTCTGTCAGGATCACATATACCACTCTCTTATCTTCCTGGCTGCGTTCCCTGCGGATATACCCCTTTTTTTCCAGTCCGTTCATATTCGTTGTCAGGGTACTCACGGTAACAGATAGCTCATGGGCAATGGAGGACATATTCCTGGGTTCTTCCACCCCTACCGCCTCTATAATGTGCATGTCATTGTTGGTAATATCCCTGTATTCCTCCGTGATGACCGCCTTCGCCTCCATATCCATCACATGGTTGAACAGGCTTACCAGCAATTCATTCAGAGAACGGTTTGTCCCTCGTGCCATTTCCTCTCTTACCCTTCCTCTGACAAGTGCCATACTACAGAACCTCCACCAGTTGCCTGTATGGTATGACACAGGGCGCCGGACGGCAAGTCCAAAGCGCCGCACGCCAATACTATAACTTTACCAATTTCCCGGAAAAAGTCAATGAATTTTTCAGATTCTTCCTGATTTTACCACTGCATAACACAGGCACCGTATGTGAGACCTGCCCCAAAGCCTGCCAGCACCAGGGTCATTCCCCTCTTCAGCCTGCCTTCCCGGTTCAGCTCATCCAAAAGCACCGGTATGGCTGCGGAGGACATATTGCCCACCTGGTCCAGATTCATGGCAAAGCGTTCCAGGTCTACCCCCAGCCGCCTGGCAATCCCCTCCAGGATGCGCCTGTTAGCTTGATGCAGTACAAAGAGATCCACCTCTGCTGCCTGGATCCGGGACTTTTCCAGGGCCTCCTCAATGCTGGCCGGGACTTTGCGCACTGCAAAGGCAAATACCTCACGGCCATCCATCTGTACGAAAGGTACCTCCATCCGGGAGCTGATATAGGGATTCTGGATGGCCCGGCTATCACACTTGAGCACATCGCCCCTGGCGCCGTCAGAATGCTGCACATAACCCAGGATACCACCTTCCCTGCAATGTTCCACCAACACTGCCCCCGCACCATCCCCAAACAAGACACAGGTGCTTCTGTCTGACCAGTCCACAATCTTGGAGAGCACCTCTGCTCCCACTACCAGGGCATTGCGGTAGATCCCTGCCTCCACATAGGCACAGGCTGTATGCAGGGCAAATAAAAAGCCTGCGCAGGCGGCATTTAAGTCAAAAGCCACTGCATTCTGTGCACCCAGTCTGTCCTGTACCTGGCAGGCTGCACAGGGAATCCCTCTCTCAGGCGTACAGGTAGCCACCAGCAGCAGTTCCACGCCGGAAGCTTCCATTCCCCCGTCTTCCAGGGCATTCCTACAGGCATCTGCCGCCAGGGAGACCACCGTCTCCCCTGTGGAGATTCTCCGGCACCCGATCCCCGTGCGTTCCCTGATCCATTCATCGGAAGTATCCACCAGCTTCGCCAGATCCTCATTTGTGACCTGGTGTGCCGGCAGGGCACTTCCTGTTCCTATTATCCTGATTGACATGTCCCAGTCCTTTCCTACATCTCTTAGAATTGTTACTGTTCCACCTACGCTTTGCCAAAAATACACCTGCTGCGTTTTTGCTACGGTACCGCTGCTTTTTAAGTAAAACTGCTGCAGCTTAAAATTTCCGGAATCTCTCATAACGCCTTCCGGCGATCTCTTCCCCTTCCATTCCCTGGAACCGGAGCAGGAATTCTTTGATCTGTTCCTTCAGATAACCGCCAATGGCTGCCACCGTGGTACTGTCCGCACCGCCGAACTCCGGGACGATCTTCTCAATCACCCCAAGCTGTTTCAGATCCTGTGCCGTGATATGCATGACCTCACTGGCTTCCCTGGCCCTGGAGGAATCCTTCCACAAGATGGAGGCAAATCCTTCCGGCGATAAAATGGAATACGTAGCGTTCTCCAGCATCCATACTTCATTGCCCACTGCTGTGGCCAGGGCACCGCCACTGCCTCCTTCACCGATGAAAATGCATAACACCGGAACCTTCAAGGCCGACATTTCCAGCAGATTGCGGGCAATGGCTTCCCCCTGTCCTCTCTCCTCCGCCTCTATACCGCAGAAGGCACCTGCTGTATTCACAAAGGTGAGGATGGGACGATGGAACTTTTCCGCCTGTTTCATCAGACGCAGGGCCTTCCTGTAGCCCTCCGGCATGGGCATACCGAAATTCCGCTTCTGGCATTCCTGGATATCCTTGCCCTTGTGTTCTGCAATCACCGTCACAGCCTGCCCATCCAGGAATCCGATGCCTCCCACTATGGCAGGATCATCCCCAAATGCCCTGTCTCCATGGGACTCCACAAAATAGTCAAAAATATGCTCCATATAGTCACAGGCCTGGGGCCGTTCCACCCGGCGCACTGCCTTCACCTTCTCCCAGGCATTTTTAGGCGCCACCTGGAAGGTCTTTTCCTTTAAAATTTCATTTAATACAAAACGGAATTCCCGACCCGGCACAAACTGGGCATAGCTGCCCTCCCTGCCTTGATGGGCCTTCACCAGGAAATAAATTACCTTCTTCAGGCTCTCCCGCTTGACAATACCATCAATGATACCATGTTCCACCAGGAATTCTGCTGTCTGGAAGCCTTCCGGCAGCTCCTGTCCAATGGTCTGCCGGATGACCCTGGGGCCCGCAAAACCCACCAATGCGCCGGGTTCCGCCATGATCACATCCCCCAGCATGGCAAAGCTGGCAGTAACCCCTCCTGTGGTGGGATCCGTGAGCACAGTACAATACAAAAGCCCTGCCTCTCCCAGCTTCCGGATAGCGGCAGCGGTCTTGGCCATCTGCATCAGGGAGATAATTCCCTCCTGCATCCTGGCTCCACCAGAACAGCAGAAGAGAAAGACCGGCAGCTTCTCCTCTATGGCCCGCTCAATGGCTGCTGTGATCTTCTCCCCCACCACATGTCCCATACTGGCCATGAGGAAACGGGAGTCACAGATCCCCAGCATGATATCCTCCCCGAATACCTTGCACCGGCCTACGATTACCGCTTCGTCCAGCCCTGTCTTCTCCCTCGCCTGTACCACTTTATCCTCATATCCCTGGTATTCCAGAGGGTTACACAGAGGCATATCCGCAAACCAGGGTTCAAAGGTATGGGGATCCGCCACCATACGGATCCGGTTCGGTACCTTCACCCTGAAGTACCCACCGCACTCATAACAGATATACTTTCTCCTGACCACCCGTTCCCGGTTCACCATCATACCGCATTTGGGACAGCGGATCAGATAGGCCTCCCTGGCCTGCTCCGGGGTCTGGGCCGCAGCGCCTGCCTCCGGGACTTCCTCCATCTCCTCTGGCTTCTTCCCGCCTGTGGACAGGTAAGCATTCAGTTTGTTCAGCTTTCTGGCAAAATATTCTGCCCTCTTTAACTTATATCGATCCAGATTCATCTCTCTACCCCTGTGCCGCCCTTCCCGGACATTTTTTTCCATTTCCCGGCATACCGCCTACGGTGTCAGTGCCATTCAAAATGCTCCAACCCTCCGCTCGCTGCAAGCAGGACTTCAACTTATGGCAAAGGTCAGCTCTGCCTGGGCCGCCACTTTGCCGTCTACCCTGGCTACAGCCCTGCCCACTCCCACAGGCCCTTTCACTTTGACGATCTGTGTCTCCAGCTCCAGCACATCCCCTGGAATTACCTTCCTGCGGAACTTTGCCTTGTCTATCCCCGCAAAATAAGCCGTGCGCCCAGACAGTTCAGGCTGGGCGAGCATGGCTACCGCCCCCACCTGGGCCAGGGCTTCCAGGATCAGCACCCCCGGCATCACCGGATTGCCTGGAAAATGCCCTGCGAAATAGGGTTCATTCATACTGACGCATTTCCTGCCCAGGGCACGTACCCCGGGTTCCAGCTCTTCAATGGTATCGATCAGCAGAAACGGCTGTCTGTGCGGGATGATCTCCATGATCTCCCTGGCAGTATATAGTGACATGGTATATGACTCCTTTCTCTGTAACCTGACGGTTACCGTTCACCCGACCTGCCGCCAGACGTTTTCACGCGTTCCCTGCGTGACAAACCCGAGACTGCGCGTGCATCACGTTGCTGTTACAGTGTAGCCGTGCACAGTAACACCTGGCGGCCTCCTGTGTTACAATTCTTCCGCTTACATCCTTCCCAGCAGGATGCAGGCATTGTGACCGCCAAATCCCAGGGAATTGCTCAGTGCATAAGGCACTTCCTCCCGGTAACTTTCCATACAGTAATTCAGGTCCATCTCCCCTTCTGTCTCCCGGAGTCCCACTGTCCTGTGGAGATACCCCTCTTCCAGTTCCTTCACACAGGTGATGCATTCCACTGCCCCGGCAGCCCCCAGCAGATGCCCCACCATGGATTTGGTAGAGTTGATCTTCAGATGGGCTGCATGGGCACCGAAGGCCAGCTTGATCGCCCTGGTCTCAAACAGGTCGTTGTGATGGGTGCTGGTACCATGGGCATTGATATAGGTAAGCGCCTCCGGCTTCACACCACCGTCTTCCAAAGCATTTTGCATAGCCCTGGCAGCCCCGGAGCCGTCCTCCTCGGGAGATGTGATATGATAGGCATCCGAACTTGTGCCATAGCCCAGGAGTTCCGCATAGATATGTGCCCCTCTGCCTTTTGCATGCTCCAGTTCTTCCAGGATCACCACGCCAGCTCCTTCCCCCATCACAAATCCACTCCTGTCCTTGTCAAAGGGAATCGAGCATCTTTCTGGATCCGTGCTGTCGGACAGCGCTGTCAGGGAAGAAAAGCCTGCAATACCAATAGGGGATATAGCCCCTTCTGCCCCCCCGGCCACCATTACATCTGCATCGCCGTACTGGATTGCCCGGAATGCCTCTCCGATGGAATGGGTTCCTGTGGCACAGGCCGTAGCCACATTCAGGCTTTTCCCCTTCAGTCCGTACTGGATACTCACATTTCCTGCAGCCATGTTGGAGATCATCAGCGGCACAAAAAGAGGCCCTACCCTGGAAGGCCCTTTTTCTGCCAGCCTGCCGCATTCCCGCTCCATGGCCTGGAGGCTGCCCACACCACTTCCAATGCTACAGCCCACCCGGTAAGGGTCTTCCTCCTCCATCACAAGACGGGCATCTGCAATGGCCTCCCCTGCTGCTGCCACTGCAAACTGGCTAAACAGTTCCATGCGTCTGGCTGTCTTCCTGTCCATATACTGTTCCGGCTGGAAATCCTTCACTTCTGCCGCCAGTCTGCATTTATAGCCTGTGGCATCAAACCTGGAAATGGGCGCAAAACCTGTCTTCCCTTCCAGAATCCCCTGCCAGAATGCCTCCACTCCTATGCCAATGGGCGTCACTGCCCCCAGGCCGGTCACTACTACACGTCTGCTCATTCCTATACCCCCTTGCACGCTTGGGCGCGCATACCAATCCATATCTGCTCTTTGGTGCCAGACCACAGATCCGGCACCAAAAGTTTACTTTCAAGCTTCCTGCCGTTTCAGCAGCACAAACAGTGCACGAAGAACGCTGCTCTTTCGTCCTTCGGTATGTAAGGCGCACTTATTCCTCTCCAGGGCATGGACTTTACATGCACATGCCCCCGTCCACAGCGATTACCTGTCCTGTGATATAATCTGCGGCGCCTCCCGCCAGAAATGCCACCAGACCGGCCACATCTTCTGCCTGGCCGCCCCTGCCCATGGGTATTTTCTGCTGTAGGGCTTCTCTGGCTTTCTCCGGCATGGCTTCTGTCATCTGCGTCTCGATAAAACCAGGTGCCACTGCATTGACACAGATGCCCCTGGAGGCCAGCTCCCTTGCCACACTTTTGGTCAGCCCGATGAGCCCTGCCTTGGAAGCTGCATAGTTGGCCTGTCCCCCATTGCCCATGATACCGGACACCGAGGATATATTGATGATCTTCCCGCTCTTCTGTTTCAGAAAATACCTGGAAAGGTGACGGATGGTGTTAAATGCCCCTTTTAAATTGGTATCCAGCACCTGGTCATATTCTGTCTCCGTCATGCGCAGAACCAGGTTGTCCCGGGTGATCCCGGCATTGTTCACCAGGATGTCCACATGGCCGTATTTCCGTATGATCTCTTCTGCCATGATCCCGCAGGCTGCAAAGTCGGAGACATCACAACACACATCCTCCGCCCGGCCGCCTTCCCTGCGGATCTGATCCACTACTTCCAGGGCCTGTTCCCTGGAGCCGTTGTAATTCACCAGCACCAGCGCGCCTTCCCCGGCCAGTTTCCCGGCAATAGCCCTGCCAATCCCCCGGCTTGCGCCTGTGACCAGGGCGATCTTGCCATGCAGACTGCCTGTCTGCATGGCTCCTGCCCCATATGCAGTCTCTTTTCCGCTTCCTGTTTCCATCCTGCTCTCCCCTTTCCTGCCTGGCAATGCTCTTTTTCGTATCTGTACCTGTGCGGGCTTCAGCCTGTTGCCTTCACCTTCCCTGCATCCAGCCTGCCGGTGTCTGTCACAGGCACTCTGACAGACTGTCCAGGTCCTCCACCACAGCCACATTGCGCACTGTCACATCCCTGGATATCTTGCGCAGGAATCCGGTCAGTGTCTTACCGGGACCGATCTCCACAAAAGTGTCCACCCCATCCGCCAGCATATGTTCCATGATCTCCCGCCATCTGACGGTTCCGGAAACCTGGCGGGTGAGCAGTTCCTTCACCCTGGAGCTGTCTGTCACCGGAACTGCTTCCACATTGCTGTAATAGGGAATCGTGGGATCCTTCACCTCTACTCCCATAAGCTCTGCCCCCAGCTTTTCCCCTGCCCCGGCAAGCAGTGCAGAGTGAAACGGACCGCTGACCTTCAAGGGAACCAGACGCTTTGCTCCGGCATCTTTCAGTCTGTCTGATGCTGCCTGGACTGCTCCTTCTTCCCCGGTAATCACGATCTGGCCGGGGCAGTTGTCATTGGCAATGGATACGATACCCTCTGTATCCTCACAGATACTCCGGATCACATCTGCATCCAGACCCAGCACTGCAGTCATGGCACCTCCTGTGGGATACGCCTCCTGCATGTAGACCCCCCGGCTGCGGATCAGGCGGAACAGATCCGGCAGCCCCATGACCCCGGCAGCAGCCAGTGCCCCGTACTCTCCCAGGCTCAGTCCCCCACAGCAGTCTGCCCGGTACCCCTGCTCCCGGATCACTTCCAGGATTGCTACCTCTGTGGCAAGCATGGCAATCTGCGTATACTCTGTCACATCCAGTCTGTCATTCTCCGTAAAGCAAAGTCCTGCCACATCCAGTCCTGTAGCTTCCCCGGCAATCCCATAGACCTTTCTTGCTATGTCAAACTTCTCATAAAAGTCTTTCCCCATGCCACAGTACTGTGCACCCTGGCCCGGGAAAATAAATGCTGTCTTTCCCATCTCACACCCCGCTCCCACAGGCATCCCGGAACGCAGCCACACGTTGCATCCCTTCCATCAGATCCTGTATGATCTCCTTACAGGTCTGTTCCTTGCTGACCAGCCCTGCAATCTGACCTGCCATAAGGGTGCCGTTTACTGCATCCCCTTCCACCACCGCTTTGCGCAAGGCACCCAATGTGAGCTGCTCCAGCTCTTCAAAGGAAGCGCCTTCCTTCTCCAGCCTCAGGTACTCCCTGGTCATCTGGTTCCTGATCTGCCGGACCGGATGCCCATGGCTCATACCTGTAACCTGGGAATCGATATCCTTTGCTCCCAGAATCTTCTTCTTATAATTGTCATGGGCAATGGATTCCTTTGCCACCACAAACCGGGTACCCACCTGGACGGCTTCCGCCCCCAGCATAAAAGCTGCTGCCAGCCCTCTTCCGTCTCCGATACCGCCAGCTGCTATCACCGGAATGGATATGGCATCCACCACCTGGGGAACCAGGGCAAATGTGGTGATATTGCCAATGTGGCCACCACTCTCCATGCCCTCTGCCACCACTGCATCCGCACCGGCACGCTCCATAAGCTTTGCCATGGCGCTGCTGGCCACCACAGGAATCACCTTTACCCCTGCCTCTTTCCAGGCAGTCATGTATTTCCCGGGATTTCCCGCACCGGTAGTCACCACCGGCACCTTTTCTTCCACAATCACCCTGGCAATCTCATCCGCCTCCGGATTCATCAGCATGAGATTCACCCCGAAAGGTCTGTCCGTAACTTCTTTCACCTTCCGGATCTGCTCCCGCACAAAGGAAGCAGGTGCTCCGCCCGCCCCTATGATGCCCAGGCCCCCTGCCTCGGACACAGCGGATGCCAGGTTCCATTCGGCCACCCAGGCCATACCACCTTGAAAAATGGGATATTCAATTCCCAGGATCTGCGTGATTCTCGTCTCCATACCCATACTCTTCTTCCACTTTTTTATTCAATGCCTTTGGCCTGCAGATACTCCAACACGTCCCCTACCGTCACCAGCTTTTCCAGATCCTCGGAAGGGATCTCTATGTCAAACTCTTCTTCCAGTGCCATCACCATCTCAAACAGATCCAGGGAATCTGCGTCCAGATCCTCCTTAAAGCTGGTCTCCTCTGTGATCTCCATGCCATCTGCGTTCAGCTTCTCTACGATAACTTCCTTCACCTTCTCAAACATGATCCTTCTCCTTTTCTATTATGGTTTTCTTTACTAGGTGTAATAGTTTGAAACTCCATTTGTTTGAATATCAAGATATTTGACTCTCAAACTATTTGCACATGATGATACACGATGGAAAAAGGATTGTCAAGATATAATCTGCAAAAGAGGAACCGGGAAATGTCCTCTCAGACCTCTCCCGGTTCCCAGTATCTCATTTTACTCTGTTTCGTTATTTATACCGTAAACTTACCCACAATCTCATCCAGCTGGATAGAGAGACCTGCATTCTCCTCTGCACGGTTCCCGGTGTCAGAAGCATATCCCACCATATCCGTAGCCTTGATGGCGATATCATTGATACTGATAGCCGCCTCATTGACCGTGGCATTGATACCCTGGATGGAGTTGGAGATATCCGTAATGCTGGTCTCCAGTTCTCCCAGGGAATGGTTGATGGTCTGCATGATGTCGGAGAAGGATTTCGCATCTGCGCTGTATTCCTCACTGACACCAATGAACATATTGTAATCCCTGATCACAGCATCTTCCATAAAAGTAATGGTCTGACGCAGGCAGCTTTCCATGCTGATGGCGGCATCCTTCACCCCGGACACAATGGTAGAGATATTGTTTACCGTCTCTGTGGACTGGGAGGCCAGGTTGCCAATCTCCCCTGCCACCACTGCAAATCCTCTTCCTGCCTCTCCTGCCCTGGCCGCCTCTATGGATGCATTCAGGGACAGCAGTTCCGTCTGGCTGGCTATGGCGGCAATGGCCTCAGTCAGCGCATTGATCTGCTCAATCTCCTTGGCTTTCTCTATGGCGGCATCGGATTCCTTCTTCACCTTGGCGTAGATATCCTTGGCCTTCCTGTCGGCTTCCTCTGTGTTGCGCTTCAAGTCTTCTGCCTTCTGGATGATCTGCTGGGCGCTCTTCTCGCCCTCATTGGTCAGATTGCTGATCTTCTTGGTATTCTCGTCAATGTCCGTCATCTTCTCATCAATGACAGCTGTGGTGGCAGAAGTCTCCTCCATGCTGGCCGCCAGTTCTTCACTGGTAGCAGAGTTGTCACAGGAGTTGCTGTTAAGCTGCTCCACAATGTCCTTCAGCGCCTCGGAATTGTCTTTCAGCTTCCCGGTCATATCTGTGAGCTGTCCCACCAGTCCCGTTACATTCTCCCGCATGGTATCCAAGGCGCTGCTCATGATGGCAGTCTCCCCCCGTCCCGCCGCCAGCATCTTGCTGGTACTCTTATCCGAGAAGTCAAATTCTGCATTCTGGTCAATGACCTTGGTCAGAAGCTTGATGGGTCTGGTAATGGCCCTTGCAATCAGGAAACCGATTATGGCCAGGATAACCGTGATGCCCATGGCAATACCGATACACAGCACCATGAATTCACTGACAGATTTCAAAGCTTCTGCCTTGTCCGCGGACAAAGCTACAATTGCGGAACCGTCCGGCACCACGTAGTAGCTGGCCATCTTTGTGACACCTTCATGTTCATACTCTGTCACACCAGCCTGGGGAATCCTGCCAGCCTGGATCTGTCCCACCAGATCATCCACCACCGCGTTATTTGCCGGCCTGCCCACCAGGTTGGACTCCGGATGCATCATCACAACGCCATTGCCGTCCACCACATAGCAGTAGCTACCCTCTACACCCTCAATGACCACATCACCCAGAAGCTGGGTCAGCTCCTCTGTAGATAACATCTGCCCGTTTACCGTGAGTGTGATATACAGCTGACGGCCATAGGCATCTGCCAGCGACAGCATGGTAGATTCCACGGTGTCTGTAATCTGGGCATTGAAGCTCTTAATGCCCACATAAGTAGGTAACATGGCGGAAATGATTACTGCCAGGATCATGACTGTCATAATCCGCACCTGGATCCCATCGTAAAACTTTTGCTTCTTCCTCCCTGTAGGACCCGCACTCATGGCCGGGTTCACATTTGCGTACTGGTTCTCCATAATTGAATACCTTTTCCTTTCGTTTTCGCTTTTCCCGTCTCCAGTTCCTCTTTTTTTTAATACGGATACCCGTCTCCAATGCTATAGCCCATACCGCCATCCCTGGAGCTTACCCGAAAGCCCACGCTTTGGATGTATTATAACATACCTTTTTTTATTTTTCACCTGTAATCTGAAAACAAATGCATTTTTTCTGGACTTATAGTATAATCTTTCCATATCCTGGAAGGAAAGAGCCGGATAGCCGCTCTTGCTGCATTCGCTTTCAGCCACGGCAATCTCCATGGCCCAGGATGGAAAGGAGCTGTCCATGACTACTTATTCCATACCAGAGGCAACCGGTGCCTCCATTGTCCCAAAAGACCTGCAAAGAGAAAACCGGCATCTGATCACTGACTTCGGGGCCTCCGGGACGGCTACCCCTAAGGAAAACACCACAGCCATCAACAACGCCATCCGGCAGGCGGCAAAGGAAGGCGGCGGCACAGTCGTATTCCCTGCCGGCACCTTCCCTGTATATACGATTCTGCTCCAGAGTAATGTGAACCTGTTTTTGGAGGAGGGCTGTGTGGTGGCCGCCGCCATACAGGATCTGCACCCCTTTGGCCCAGGCCAGCCCAAAGAAGGAGACTGGTACGAAGAGCCGGAAGCGAACCCCTATCTGGGACTCCAGGACCACGGCCATTCCTACTTTGCCAACAGCCTGGTCTACGGGGCCGACCTGGAGAACATCATGATCTATGGCAGTGGGTTGTTCACCGGGGGGTATTTCCACCCGGATACCGGCATCCTGGAATATGTCCTTCAAGGAGGAGATCCGCCTTTTCCTGCAGACCGCAGGCTGCCCGGCCACAGGGGCCAGTGGTTCGGCAACAAGGGGATCGCCCTGGTGCGGTGCAGGAATGTGGTTTTTTCCGGTTTTTCCGTCACCATCGGCGGGCACTTCGCCATCATCACAGAAGGCTGTGAGAATCTCTATGTAGAACATGTACTTGTGGACACTACCCGGGACGCCTTTGATATTGACTGCTGCCGGGATGTAACCGTCCGCCACTGTACCTGCAATTCCTTGACCGATGATGGTCTGTGCCTGAAAGCCTCCTTTGGGGCAGGTATCTTCAGGCCCCTGGAAAATGTTCTCATAGAAGACTGCATTGTCAGCGGTTATGATGCGGGAAGCGTGTACGCAGGAAGCTATACCCGGGACAAGCTGGTGGCCGAAGACCGTTGCGGTCCCACCGGCCGGGTAAAGTTCGGCACCGAATCCACCTGCGGCTATCACCGGGTCACCATACGCCGGGTAAAATTTGACCGCTCCAGGGGATTCTGCCTGGAGGCAGTGGATTGTTCCTCCTTGACAGATGTGATCTTTGAGGACTGTGTCATGGACAATGTGTCCAGCTCCCCCATTTTCCTCCGGGCAGGGGACAGGGGACGTTTTCCTGTGACAGGCAATGACTCCTCACCGGCTTATCCACCTGCCCCAGGCAATGTGCGGCTGGACCGGCCGGAATGGATCCTGCCAGATGACAGTGCCTTCCACTGTTATCCCATCCGGCGCTACACCCCTTCCTACCGCCATACCAGGACTGTCACCATAGACGGACATTCTTCCTTTGAGATTGTGGACGGCAAAGACCCGGTGCGCTGCAACCCTGCCCTCTATGAAGAACGGGAGGGACATTACTATCTGAAAGCCTGGAACCCTGCAAGCCATTCTTATGAGCCGGATCTCTCCCGGGAGATCCCCCGTGAGGATCTGCCCCTGTACGCCAACGGGGTAGGCTGCGGGCAACTGGCCTCCATTGAGAATGTGCGGATCCGCAATGTGAAGATCACCAATGTGGATCCCAGATACCCTATTCTCCTGATGGGCCTTGTGGATTCCCCCTTGCAGAATGTGACCCTGGAAAATATCTCCGTGGAGTACAGGGGTGGCCTGACCATGGAGCACGCAGTGGAACAGCGCCAGCTGAACACAGACTGGAGCTATTCCCAGTTCCACGCGAAACCCAAGGTCCAGAGCCTTCCCTGGCTGGTGAATACCTTCTTCCTGAAGAACGAAGGCCTGCTCCCCAGGGTCAGCTGGGATCCGGTAAACGGCGGCTGGATTGAGGATCCCTGTAATGTGCCGGAGCTTCCCGATGTATATCCGGAGCCCAGCAACTGGGGGATCCTGCCAGCCTTCGGACTCTACGCCAGGCATGTGGAGGGACTATGCCTCAAGGATGTTGCCATCTCCTGCAAGATACCTGACGGCAGGTATGCCTGTGTGTTGGATGATGTACATCAGGTATCCCTGAAAGGTCTGCAGTTGCCAGCCTGTGCCCTGGATCCGGATGGCAGCCCGCTTGCCCCCATTGCCGCTGTCACCCATCACTACAGACGGCACACCAATGCGGAATATGTGCCAGGACAACCTTATTTCGCCACCAGCGTTACTGGCCTTGAGATAACCTCCCCCTGCCTGGACATCGCCCGGATCCAGATCCACGCCCCTGCCCCGGGAACCCCTGCGGACCACCTTTACCCCTACCCTACGGTTCCCTGTCCGGAGAGCGGTTACTCTTACCCGGTGGATACCGATTCCTACCCCCTGCCGCTGACCGTGCACCGACCCTTTCTCCTGCCTATGGCTCCCCGGACCTTATCCGTAGGAGAACCCCTGACCGTGACCCTCACAGCCAGGAATCCTGCCACAGATCTCTCAGCCAGGGCCGATACGGGTATTGTCTATAATGAACGGGTTTCTGCCGGATACCACAGCGTAAAGGGCGCAGACGTAACCCTTTCCCTGTACTGCAGGAACCTTCCCAGAGGAGCTGCCTTCGATCCGGGAAGCCGTGTCTTCACCTGGACCCCGGATCCTACCCAGACAGGAACCTATGAGATTGTCTTTGTGGCAGAAGACGGCATCCTGCCGGAAGAAATGGTCTTCATGGTCCATGTGGTTCCCTGTTAAGTGCATTTCCTGCAAGCACACAATATGCAACAAGGTTTCTTTATTTAAGAATTGAATTATGGTTTGGTCCGCTGGTGCGGACAAGGAGGCATAGCAGACTATCATGGCAGACAAAAAGAAAAAATGCCCTATGTGTGGCACAAAACTGAAAATGATCAACGGCAGGATGACCTGTAAGGACTGCGGCTATTATCTGCGGAACCAGGAGGCCGGTGCCGGCCAACAGGCTTCCTACCCAGGACAGGCCTATGGCGGACAGCCTCAAGGTACCTGGCAGACACAGGGCACAGGCCAGACGTCCTCCCAGCAGGCAGGCACGTCCGGACGTCCTGTCACGTCCCCCACCCGTGGAGCTTCCACCCCGCATGAGAATAACACCCGTATCCGGAATACTCTGGTCACAGGCGCTGTCATTCTGGTCATCCTCATACTGAACCTGAGCCTGGCCCTTGTGAAAATGTTGAGTTCCCAAGACCTGCCAGATGCCACAGATCATCTTCCCTCAGACTGGGAGAAGGAGGAAAAACGCCTTCCCCAGACACAGGAGGTGACGGTTTCCGAATCAGGGCACAGACAGGACGCCAGCAGCCAGGAAGAGATGGTTTCCCTGCCCCAGTCTGGCTTTTTCCGGGACCTGGTGGAAGTAATCTTCGACAAACCCTGTAGTGCCATCACCGCCCAGGATCTGGACAGCATCCTTATGCTGGAGATCAGCCAGGAGGATCAGACCATATACTATCAGCTTGCAGGAGCGGACGTAATGTCCCTCACCTTCACCGATTCCTTCGGCATGGAGCTGTCCGACCTAAAGACCTTCACCGGCCTGCAGCAACTCTATCTGGATGATGACTTAAGCAAGGGAGACTTAGACGGCCTCCAGGATCTGTATTATGTATATGCGGACAATACCATCCAGGAGTTCACCGAGATCCTTCCTCATCCGGAACAGATTACCGTCCTGGGTGTGAAGGATTCCATCTTCGAGGACAGCCTGGATGGCATCGAGGCCTTCCCCAACCTGCTCTACTTAAGCGTGGACTACCGCTCCCTGGAGGATATCTCTGCCCTGGAACAATTTCCCGGACTGCTGGGCCTGTCCCTTACCGGCTGTGACCGGCTGACAGACTACAGTCCCCTTATGAAGCTGACCAGCCTGGAACAGCTTTCCCTGGACTCCTCAGAACTGAAAAGCATTGAGTTCATTAAAGTGATGCCGCACCTGACCCAGCTTGCGGTGGAGGATACCCAGATCTCCAATATCAGCGCCCTGGCCGATTGTCCCGAACTGACTGTCCTGTCCCTTCTGGATAATTACAATGTGGAAAATTATGCCGTGGTAGGTGACCTGGAAAAGCTGACCAGTCTGTCCATCAGCCTGGGTTATGGCACGGCCCTGCCCTCCTTCCAGAAGCTGTCCGGCTTAGAACAACTCTACCTGGAGAATGCCAATGACCTCTCCCCCCTCAGGGATGCGTCCAGTGTCACCTCCCTGGGACTGAAGCGATGTGCGGGATGGGAACTGGATGCCATCACCTCCATGCAGGGGCTGACCACCCTGACTATCCATGATTTCTCCTCCTATGTGGAGTCCCTGGAGCCATTAACCAAGCTGCCTAACCTCACAACCCTGGTTCTGGACAACAGCCATATCTTCGGCAATGTGGAGGAGATCTTCGGGATCCCCACCCTGCGCAAACTGTCCCTGGATGAATGCCAGATCGGTCTGGACTTCGATGCCATCCCCACCAATGAGGGACTGGAGATCCTCTCCATGAAACGGCTGAAGGTACTGCGGGATCCCACCTATAACAACGGGGATATGGTGTCCCTGTCAGAACATTGCGACATGTTCGGCCACTTCCCGGGCCTTACCCAGTTGGACATTGCCTCCAATCAGATCGACTCCATTGATTTCGTGGAGATGCTGCCAGCCTTACAGTACCTGGACATTACAGACAACAGCGTCACCAGTTTAAAACCCCTGGAGACGCTGCCCGATTTCATTCAAGTATGGTGTAAACAGAATACGATCCTGGAAAAGCTGCCGCCGGACAGTCCCATCAGCGTGATTATGGATTAAGACGACAGGTCAGATGACCGGGCAGGCAGGATACAGCCCCTACAACGCATTTTTCGGGCAGTTCCTTACGCATTCCATGCAGAGGATACACTCTGTTCCGTTCTCCCTGTTCCTGGACGGGTCCGTTACATCCACATCCATGGGACACACACGCTTGCATTTGCCACAGGATATACATTTGCCCTTATCAGATTTTATCCGGATCAGGGAAAAATAGCTCATAGGTTTCAGGAATATGGTTATGGGGCATATGTACTTGCAAAAGGCCCTGTTGTCCCTGTACAGGAAAGCCAGGCCAATGCCAATGGCATAATAAGCCAGGTTCCCTATAAGGAAGGCCCAAAACATGATCCTTTCCATGTTGCCTGCATGGGCCAGGAAAAGGGCGGCCATGAATACCAGCGATGCCACAAAGGTGATATACCGGATCCATCCTATCTTCCTGCGGGGCTGTTCCGGCACCTTATAGGGCAGGAAGTCAAGTACCATGGCTGTCCAGCAGGCATAGCCGCACCATCCTCTTCCGAAGAGCAGTGGCCCGAATATCTTGGCCACTGCATAGTGGATCGTTGCCGCCTCAAATACCCCGGTAAACAGATAGTACCAGAATCCCTCGATCTGCATATTCTCCCTGCAGGCCAGTCCCAGGTAGACCAGCATATACAGTCCCACCAGAAGCTGCGTTACACGTCTCGCATGCTGATACTTCCGGAGGAACAGAAAGATGCCCAATGCAATGGCCATCCCGATATAGCTGAAGTTAAACAGGTAAAACAGGTTATCTGTGGTCAGCCACAGTGTAATCGCCACCGTTTCAAATATCACCAGCATCATGGCTGGCAGCAGGTATTTTTTCATTCCATTCCTCCCAAAGGAACCTACAGCCTCATCCTGCCTTCCATGCCCTCATATTCCACGACTTTCACGCTCCCGTCCTTCATCCGCACTGTCACAGGGCCGTAGCCGCCACACCCTTCCGGGTCAGTGTATGTAATCTCCTGAACCGGGAAAAGCTCTTCTTCCGTGAAATCCTGGTGACTCTCCTTTGTAATCACCTGGGATACCAACACATAGGGTTCATAACCGTACTGTTTCTTACGCTCCATACTTGCATATAGGATGATAGAGCGCTCAGAGTCCGGGTTGGTTCCCTGGCTGCGGAGCAGTTTCAGTTCCTGCCAGCCGTCATAGATGGTCATGGCCAGCTGTTTCTCCCCTCCCAGGGCATCCCTGCCCTTCAGGACAATGGCCCTGGCCCTACCACAGGTCTTCTCCACAATCTCCGTCCCATTGTCCGGGAACCCGTAGGCACCCAAGGTAAGGGCCACAGGGCATCTATGCAGCCGCAGCTTGTCCACCCGCACCACGCCTAAGGGCACCGTAAAATCTGCCAGGTTCACGGCCTGTGTCCAGTGACACTCCCGGTCCAGGCGGTAGTCAAAGAACTGCCTACGGTACAGCACCCCCTCCCTCTGGCCACACCAGAAGGTTACATTAGCTTTGGTAAAGCTGCCCGTGGTAATATCCTGTAGCACATACTGCTGGGACTCCACATGGAGGACCGGCATCCCCTGCGCTGCTGGTTCCTGGACGGATGCCGCGCCTGGCGCATGCCCCGCCTCTACAGCTGCTTCTGCAGGAATGGACTGCCTGGGAACGGATTCCCATGGGTACTTGGTATTATAGCACAGCTTGGAATAATTCCACATGCCATGCTCATCTCCAGGCTGCTTCACCACCTTGCCAGTCCTAAGGATGGTCTCCCCGTTCGCCTCATGGTTGGAGAAGCACAGGGCGGGGCCATCCAGGCAGGTGACTTTCACCTCCTCCTTTCCCAGCTTCTCCCAGGTACCATTGTTCTCTTTCGCCGTCCAGAAGGGGTGGTCTGCGGGCAGATGCAGGCACAGGAAAGCCTTCCCCAGCCAGAAAGGGGATTCCGCACAGGAATATCCCTGTACCAGAGGGGAAAACTGGCCGTAGAAACCCAGGGTAGGCACTCCTTTGTACAGGAAATCCTCCCTTCCCAGAAACTGCATCAAGGAGCCGGAGGAGATCCGCCTGGCCCTGCCAGGATCCGCTTTGCCATCGCGCAGCAGCATATTGCCATCAAAGGCACTGGTGGCAGCATTCCGATAGATGTTGCTGCGGCCCCACATATTGGTCCAGCCGTCCCGGTCGAAAAAATCCCCGTATGTCTCCATCAGTCTGTTGGACTGCTCCTGGAACTTCTCCGCCAGCCAGGGTTCGTTCTCATAGCCATACCACAGGTTCCAGATGGGCGCATATACATTGAAAGCCCAGCAGGAATAATAGTCAAAGGAGTGGCCATCCCGGTACCAGCCGTCCCCCACATAATAGTTCAGGATAGCCTGGGCATGGTCACGCATCACATCCTTCTGGATGGGATAGCCCTCCATATGCAGGAATGCCATGTCCAGCATATTAAACAGCCGCCAATTCTGAGGCACCGTGTTCTCATGGGCATAGGACAGCAGAAAATCTGCAATGATATCCTTCTCCTCTCTTGTATAGGTATCCCAGATCTGCTTCTTGCTCACCCACAGGCAGATCACCAGGGCACATGTCTCCACCGTCTGCTGGAAGGCCCGGAAAGGATCTGCATGTCCCGTAATCTCCTGCTGGTCTGCATAAGTGCCCACATACAGGGGATCTCCCTTCGTACATACCCGCAACACCTGGTTCTTGTAATATTCCGCCATGGAATAGCCACAAACCGTAAGTTCCGGCAGGTTGGACATCATAGGGGCGGCGATGAAAAAAGAACGTGTCAGCCCCTCGAAAACCTCCGCTGTCCGCTGGGTCTTCTGAATCTCCTCTGAGGCCCACAGATGAGGATAAGTGATCCGGGTCTCCTTTCTGGGCATCACCACCGGATCCTGGAAATCCTGGATATGTTGGAAGATTCCTTCCAGCATATAGGATCCGGCCTCCAGCCAGCTCTCCCTGGTCAGTCCTGTATAAGGGCTTAAGGTATAATCCAATGTCTTCGGTATGAATTTCATAGACGGGTTCCTCCTGATCGTTAAATATAAAGCTATTGTAGCACCCCATTCCTCCTTTGAACATACATTTCCTTATGGTTTTGTGTCATTTCTCTCTGATTTTTATACCCGTTCCCGCTTACCAGAGGACGAAATTATTAACTTTTTTGCCCTTCCCTTGCATTTTCCTTCTTTTGTGCTAGTCTAAGAAGAGATCCATCGCCGGAACCATCAGACAAAAAAGGAGTGCAACCAATGAAGCAGAAAGCCAAGCTCTTCCGGACAATATTCCCATGTCTCCTGCTTGTGTGCCTTTTCCTCACAGCCTGTGGAAACAGCAGAGACGAAAGCATCCCTCTCACCACTTTACCCCCTGCCTCCATCGGGACAGAAGTACCTGTCCTCCCGGCAGAGTCATCACAAGACGGGACGGATTCCCCTCACAATATGACAGCTTCCTCCTCTGAGACGGCAGCTTCCCCAGCAGAGCCATCCTCCGCGCCAGACACTTCCACGTCCCCGGACCCTGCCACTGTCTCCATAACCTGGGAGATCCTCCGTGAGGCCCGCACAGGGGCATCCGGCCAGGAGCTTGTGTTCGCCCAATATCCGGTCTTTGCTGTGGCCGGCCAGGAGCTCCCTGCACTGTCCCGTACCCTTTCCGACATCAATGAACAATGTCGCACACAGTGTATCCATTTCCTGGACGATGCCGAAGAAAATGCCCGCCAGTACCAGGCAGACATTGACCCGGCCTATACTTTCAGCCAGACCATCTCTGTATCCCTGACCAGATGTGATGAAGAGATAGTCTGCCTGGTGATTGGAAGGACAACGGATGAGGGAGGCCCCCATCCCAACAATAATTCCATAACCTTCAACCTGGATACCAGAACCGGCGAGTCCTTAAAACTGTCGGATATCATAACTGTGGACGAAACACTGAAAGATACCATCAAAACACTACTTTTTGAATCCTATCCGGAACTTGATTTTGATGCTACCCTTCTGGAGCAGGATCTTTCGGACGCCCTGACAGGCAATACCATTGTCTGGTACTTCTGGGAGGATCAGATCTGCATCAGCTTTCCAGAAGGTTCTTTCGGCTTCGGACATGCTGAAGGGAGTCTCGGTGTGCTGCTTCCCTGGCAGTAAGAGGCTACTTTTAAAGCCCGGGAGCGATGCCGGTTATTTATCTGTTGTATTGCCATATCTGCAGATATGGCATATTCCAATTCCGCCGAAAGGCCCGGTTGTAAAAACGCCGGAGCAGAAAACCCTCTCACAACCCCCAAAAAAGGGCAGAAGCTGTCTGAAGACAGTTTCTGCCCCTCTTTCCTTTATCGGGATCAGACCTCCACTTCCAGATGCAGCACGCTGCACGCCGGAATGGTAAATGTCACTTTACCGCCATTTACTCCTAATGCGCTGAAAGCCTCTGAATGCACCACGTCCGCTTTCTCAAAAGTATTGTGATCCTGCATCTTCCCTGTGAGGATCTCACCCTTCACATTCTTCACAGTGGTATCTGCAAAAATACCCTGTATCTCCCTGTCCTCGGTCAAGGACAGATTTGTCATGGTCACATGGAGCCTGCCGTTCTTGTCCAGGGATACAGACTCCGTGAGATCCGGCACCTGGTAGTCCTCCTCCAGTCCGATCTGCTTCGTCTCCACGGAAGATTCCACCAGTTCCCCGTCCTGGTGATGCTGATACATATGGAAGGTATGCCAGGTAGGCGTCTTCAGCATCCGCTCCCCATCGGTGAGGATCACGGACTGGAGCACATTCACCATCTGGGCTATGTTGGCCATCTTCACCCTGTCACAGTGTTTGTTGAACAGATTCAGGTTAATACCTGCCACCAGGGCATCCCGCATGGTGTTCTGCTGGTAGAGGAATCCAGGATTGGTGCCCGGTTCCACATCGTACCAGGTGCCCCACTCATCAATGATCATGCCGATCCGCCTGTCCGGATCATACTGGTCCATGATGGATCCATGAACCTTGATCAGTTCCTCCATTTTCAAGGTGGCCTTCAAGGTACGGTACCATTCCTTCTCATCGAACTCCAGGGCAGAACCCTTCTTCCCCCAGTTGTTGGTGGGCAGGGTATAATAGTGCAGGGACATACCGTTCATGAAGCCGTTCCCATGGTCAAAAGTAGTCTCCAGCACTTTGTCCGTCCAGTGGTAGTCCCCGGCATTGGCACCACAGGCAATCTTGTAGATGGGTTTGCCGGAATTGTAATTGCGCACATAGGTCTGGTACCTGCGGTACAGGTCGCCGTAGTACTCCGGCCTCATATTGCCGCCACAGCCCCAGTTCTCATTGCCCACACCGAAGTAATCCACCCTCCAGGACGCTTCATGGCCGTTGGCCTTGCGCAGATCTGCCATGGGGGAGACCCCTTCAAAGGTCATATACTCCACCCACTCGCTCATCTCCTGGACAGTGCCGCTTCCCACGTTGCCGTTGACATAGGTCTTGCAGCCAAGCTGCCTGCATAGTTCCATGAATTCATGGGTACCAAAGCTGTTGTCCTCCACCACACCACCCCAGTGGGTATTGATCATCTTCTTGCGGCTCTCCTTCGGTCCAATGCCATCCTTCCAGTGGTATTCATCTGCGAAACACCCCCCCGGCCAGCGCAGTACCGGTACCCGGATCTCCTTCAGCGCTTCCACCACATCAGTGCGCATGCCGTTCACATTGGGAATATCCGAATCTTCCCCCACGTAGATACCCTCGTAGATACACCTGCCCAGATGCTCCGAAAAATGTCCCTGTAGTTCAGGGTTGATATGCCCCTTCTTCACATGGGGATTTACATACAGCTTTGCCATAACCTCCACCTTTCCTTCCCGTCTTCCTGGAAAAAATTGATTCCCGCAAAAAAATTTTCAGCGGAATTTATTTCATTAAAAAATGAAATATTTAACTTTTTGTTTACATTTTCAGTCTATCCCATCCAGGGAAAAAAGTCAAGGTGAAAAGAGCAGACTGAAAGCACCTGGCGATGGCACAGGAAAACAATGACAGCACCACCTTATAAAAAACATTTATTTCACTTTGTACTTTAATAATTCCCCCAAACCATGTATACTATATACAGATACCAGAAAACCCGCCAAAACACCTTTTGCCCCTGCATCTATATGTAGGAACACATATAATCCCACAGGAAGGAGGCCTATGCCGCCTATGCTCCATTTCTCTTCCCTTGACGAAGCACAGCCTGTCATCAAGGCACTAAGCGCCCCCATGCGGGTAGAAATTATGAAACTGGTCTATGCCACCCCGGAGGTCAGCATGGATTACCTGGCCAAGACCCTGGGCCTGACCAACAGCGCCATCTCCATGCATGTGGGAAAGCTGGTGGAAGCCGGGCTGATACAGATCAAGACCACCTCTGGCAGACGGGGCACCCGGAAGCTGGCCAGTCCCTGCTGCCGCAGGCTGCTCATCGACATGGCGCCGGAACCTGCCGGGCAGGAAGACCCTTACTACCAGGATGAGATCCGGGTGGGATGCTTTACCGCCATGTCCCTGCGTCCCACCTGCGGGCTGGCCACATCCACCCAGATCATCGGTGCCATAGATGACGTGAATGCCTTTACCTTTCCGGAACATTTTGACGCAGGCATTCTGTGGTTTACCAGCGGCTACCTGGAATATGGCCTGCCCAACCGTCTCCAGGCCGGACAGCGGCTGAACAGACTGGAGATTTCCTTTGAGATCTCCTCGGAATATCCGGGTTTCAACGAAGACTACCCATCGGACATCCACTTTTCCCTAAACGGGGTTCCCCTGGGCATCTGGGTCAGTCCGGGAGACTATGGGGACCGACCCGGACATGTGTCACCTGCCTGGTGGCCCCGGAGCCTGAACCAGTATGGCCTTCTGAAAACCCTGGTCATAAACCGTGAGGGCACTTTCATGGACAGCGGGCAGAAGCTCTCTGACGTAACCATAGACAGTCTGGCCTTGAACTACAACAGCACCCTCACCTTCCGTATCGCCGTGCCCGAAGACACCGCCAACTGCGGCGGCTGCACTTTGTTTGGGGAGCAGTTCGGTGATTACAGCCAGGGCATCCGGGTAAAAGTATTTTATAACTGAACATTTTTTCTGTAAATACCATCTGAAATGAGGACAGACTACATGAATCTGAAAGATGCCATTGCTTCCCTAAGCAGTGAACACCCCGAAGACACCTTACTCCCCCTTTATACCCCCTGGGGAGAACGCCTAAAAGACATCACCCATGCAGAAGGCTGTACCAAAGACCGGATAGAAGAAGCCGTCTGGCCGGAATATCCCAGGCCCCAGATGCAGCGGGAACAGTACCAGATGCTAAACGGAAAGTGGACGTATGCCATCCGTCCTGTGGAGCAGCCTGGGCCAGACAATGTGGCAGATGGGGAGATCCTGGTTCCCTTCTCCCCGGAATCCCCGCTCTCCGGCGTAAGCCGTCAACTTCTGCCAAACCAGATCCTCTGGTACCAGAGACAGGTGTTGTTCCCGCCGGAGGAATTACAGAAAAAAGCACAGAGTATGCGTTGTCTTCTACACTTTGGCGCTGTAGACCAGCAGGCCACCGTATATGCAAATGGCTGTGAACTCATCACCCACACGGGCGGATATCTGCCCTTTACTGTGGATCTGACAGATTTCGTGTCAGAACTTCCCCTGCTTTTACAGGTCAAGGTAAGGGATGAGAGCGATACCTCCTACCACGCCCGGGGCAAGCAGACCCTGAAGAGAGGCGGCATGTTCTACACGGCCCAGAGTGGCATCTGGCAGAGTGTCTGGTACGAATGGGTGCCCGAAAAACATATTGCCCAGATCCGCATTTCACCCGATTATGACAGGAGATGTGTAGCAGTGGAACTGCTCTCCCAGACTGATTTTTCCCAGTTAATCTGTACTGTGGAAAGAGCCTGCTGCTACCACCAGGAGACAGATACCTCCCCTGACGCAGACCGTACCTGGAAATCCCCCCGGAGTGCCACGCCTGGTTCCCCACTGCTCACCGTCACAACCTGCCATACCAACACCCTGACCCTGTCCATCCCCGAGGCAGAATTCCATCCCTGGACACCGGAAACTCCCTACCTGTACAGATTTACCATCTTTGCCACAGCGGACCCTTCCACCGGTGCAGAGGAAACCGCTGCCACCACCAAAGATCCTTCCACTTTTTCAGACGGCAGTGTTACCCTTTTAGGAGACCGGATCCACAGCTATTTTGCCATGCGCCATTTCAGCGTGGAACCAGATGAAAAAGGCATCCTGCGTTTCTGCCTGAACCACCGTCCATACTTCCTCCATGGTCTGCTGGACCAGGGCTATTGGCCAGATGGCCTGATGACCGCCCCCTGCGATGAGGCCTTCCTGTTCGACATCCGGCTGGCCAAAAGTCTTGGTTTCAACATGCTGCGGAAACACATTAAGATAGAACCCTTGCGCTGGTATTACCATTGTGACCGCCTGGGCATGATTGTCTGGCAGGACATGGTCTGTGGCGGCACCTCCTATCACCTGCCCCTGGTGTGTTACATGCCCACCCTGTTCCCCCATATTGCTGTACACACCAGGGATCACCACTACCGCCTGTTCTCCCGGTCTGAGGAAGACGGAAGACGCGCCTGGGAACAGGAATGTCTGGATACAGTGGCGCATCTTTACAATGTGCCGTCCCTGGCTGTATGGGTACCCTTCAATGAGGGCTGGGGACAATTTGACGCCACCAGGATCGCCGGACTGGTCAGACAAAAAGACCCCACCCGCCCCATCGACCACGCCAGTGGCTGGTTCGACCAGGGAAGTGGGGATTTTAAGAGTATCCACAATTATTTCAGGCCCCTCAAGGTGAAACGCGACCGGAAACGTGCCTTCGCCATCACCGAATACGGGGGCTATGCCTGCCATATTCCCGGCCACTCCAGTGTGGAACGCATCTACGGTTACCGGAAATATGCCCACTGCAAAGAACTGACCCTGGCTTTCGGACAGCTTATGGAAAAACGACTGTTTCCCCTGGTGGAAAAAGGGTTGTCCGGCGCTGTCTACACCCAGCTCTCCGATGTGGAGGAGGAAGTCAACGGCCTGGTGACTTATGACCGGAAGGTCCTGAAGATCCTGCCGGATATCCATCCTGCACCCAGGCCTCCTTTCTGCCCGGAAAAACCATGAAGCCCGGTACAGTGGTCCGGAATGTCACACCGCCTCCACCCCTTCCAGGCGCTTTTTCAGTACTTTGTGCACATGCAGATAGGCAGGAATAAGGAAAATATCCGCAAACAGCCATGCAATGGGATTGCCCAGTGCCACTCCTGTGAAACCGATCAGCGGTACCAGCAGGAACCCTGTGATAGCCCTGGCAATCATCTCAAACACACCTGCAAGGATGGCAAAGGTAGGAAAACCCATGCCCTGTATCAGGAAACGGATGATGTTCACCAGTGCCAGCAACATATAAAACGATGTGTTGAAGACCAGCAACATCCGTACATTGCCAATAATGGATACCTCTGCGGCATCCAGGAACAGCATGGCCAGGGGCCTTCCCAGGAAAATGCTGACCAGCAGTGCGATCACAGCGTAACCGGCCCCCAGGATAATACAGGATTTCATCCCATTCCCGATACGGTCCAGCTTGCCGGCTCCCACATTCTGTCCCCCGTATGTGGCCATGGTGGAACCCAGGGCATCGAAGGGACAGGCCAGAAAACCACTGATCCGGCTGGAAGCCGTGACAGCCGCCACTGCATCGGAACCCAGGGTATTGGTGGCACTCTGCAGAATCACGCTTCCGATGGCTGTGACGGAATACTGCAATCCCATGGGTACGCCCATACCACATAATATCTGCATCATATGTCTGTCCGGCGCCCACTCTTCCTTCCGGATCCTCAGCAGCTCGAACTTCTTCCACATGAACAACAGGCAGCAGGTCCCGGATACCCCCTGGGAGATCACAGTAGCCCAGGCAGCCCCCTGGACTCCCATATGAAGATTCAGGATGAAGAAAAGATCCAGTCCCACATTCAAGAAGGAGGACATCACCAGGAAGATCACTGGCGTCCGGCTATCCCCCAGGGCGCGGATTACACCGGAAGTCATATTGTAGAGGAAAGTGGCCGGGATCCCCAGGAAAATCACCCAGATATACTGATAGGATCTGTCAATGATATTCCCCGGCGTCTGCATCACCACCAGGATCTGCCTGCAGAACATGGTAGTCAGTACTGTCAGCACCGCGGCAAAGGCCATGGCCAGCCAGGCGCAGTTTGCCACATATCTGCGCATACCGGGATAATCCCCGGCCCCGAACTTATGGGACACCGGAATGGCAAAACCGCTGCACACCCCCATACAGAATCCGATCACCAGGAAATTGATGGAACCAGTGGCCCCCACTGCTGCCAGGTTATCCTTACCCAGAAACCGCCCCACAATCACAGTATCCACCAGACTATAAAACTGCTGGAACAGAAAACCGAAAAAAAGCGGGACGGAAAATCCCAGTATCAGTTTCATGGGCGAACCCTTTGTCATGTTCTTCGTCATAGTATCATCCTCTTTTCCTATACTCCTATGGTTTCCAGGCCCTGTCCTGGTCCCTTCCACCTGCCTTTGCGTCTGTAGTACATACATGTATACCATTATTCAGCTGAAAAAGTATAGACTTTCTCATGTAAAAGTGCAATGTACTATTTTGTACGGAATCTGGAAATTCCTGTACTATTTTGCCCTTGTCTTCCACAAAACAGGAGAAACTCTTTTTCGCAAAAAAAATCAAGCATATTATTTTCAGATGTTGTAAGATAGACAATAGCTTCACATATCATCTATGCCGCGCGGTCATGTAACTTTATGTGAAGTATAGAAGGACGACAGGTTATCCGGCCCATAACACCAACACCCTCGGCCACCAGGGTTACAGGCACATGGCACGGAACCCGGAAAGCAGGATCGAAAATGAAACGGATGATGGCAGGGCAGGTGAAATGGAAAACCGGTGCCTGTTCTGGTGGAATGGAGGGACAAACCAGGAATGTACGAGTGGCAACAGAAGATCCAGCAGATGATAGACGAGATCGACAACTGTATCAGACTACAAGATAATGAGGCGCTGACGCTACGCCGCCTGTCTGAGGGACTGGGATATTCGGAATATTTCCTTACCAGGAAGTTCCAGGAAATCACAGGGATGCAGTTTCGGGACTACCTGCGCCAGAGAAGGGTGGCCTTTGCCCTGAAGGAGGTGCGGGACAGCACCCGTGGACTTCTGGAAATCGCCCTGGATTATGGTTTCTCCTCCCATGAAGCCTTTACCCGTGCTTTCAAGGATATCTATGGAATCACTCCCAGCGAGTACCGCAGGCACCCCAGACCACTCATCCTGCGCACCAAACTGAATCCCTTTAACCGCTACTTTCTGGGAATAGGCTCCATTCCCCTAAAGCAGCAGGAGCAATCGGCAGCGGGACAGCGGACCATGTCCGCTTCCCAGACCAGAATCGGAGGAATGCATATGTCAAACACCATGAAACATGTGAATATTTACTTTACAACAATACCCGCCCACAAATTTCTGTATATCAAGAGCTATGAGAGCAACAGCTACTGGGACTTCTGGCAGAAACAGGCCCAGCTTGGGAATGACTGCGCCACCATCTGCGGCCTGCTGGACAGCATCCAGGGAAAGCTGGATGACCAGGGCAGCAGCGAGCCAAACAGTGGTGGCGGTCAGATCATGGCCTATCTCCATGACCCTCAGGGCAAGCCCTTCTGCTATGGGGTTCCCCGGGCAGAGTGTTATGGTGTCCGGCTCCCTGTAGATTACCAGGGTGAAGTTCCACCCCAGATGTTCCTTGCAGACATTCCAGAAGGAGATTATATTGTCTTCGAGCATGGTCCTTTTGACTACGAACAGGAGAACGCCATCGTTGAGGAAAGGGTCGATGCCGCCATTGCTGCATTTGACTATGCCGGAACCGGATACTGCTTCGATGATTCCCCTGGCAGGATTGCCTACTTCTACCACGATCCGTCACGGTTCTGGAAATATATCCGGCCCGTGAGGAAGGAGTCAGCACCCCCGCTGCAAGCAACAGAGCACTAAGCTTGTAGCACTACAAGCAACGGGGTATGTGTTCTTCCCTCCGCTTCGGTAGGTGCTGATCATGCGCCACCAGCGCTACGCACCCCTGGCGGCAAAAGCCAAATGGATACTGACGCATCCTCCTGGCTCATTGCCCGCGGGAATGAATGCCCCCAGAATACAGATCCCCAGAGAAGTCCGTGAAAAAGCGCAGGTAAAATGCCTGCGCTTTTCCATGCATATACCTGTAGCTACAAGGAATGCCCATGGATTTCCAGTTTACCGGGCCTCTCCAGATCACGGCCCCAACCAGACCTTTGTCTTAGTGCTGGATTTTACTTGTTCCAGCTTACTTGTTCCAGCTTCTTTCTTACGGCAATAATCCTCTTACGGCCTCAGCCCCATGCCGCCTTCCAGTGTCAAGGTCTCCCCGGTCATGTATTTGAAATCAGGGTGGGCAAGCTGCACGCATACCCGGCCGATCTCCAGCTCCGCATCGCCATAATGGCCTGCAGGAGGCATCTTCACATTGGCCTTGAAGGCATCCGGATAGGCCTTCTCGAACTGTTCCAGCTGTGCCGTCCAGGCCAGGGGGCAGATGATATTCACATTGATGCCATCCCTGGCCCACTCGGTGGCTGCCACACGGGTCAAGCCACGGATGCCTTCCTTAGCTGCCGCATAGGCACACTGCCCGTAATTGCCGAACAGACCGGCACCAGAGGCAAAATTGATCACGGAGCCCTTCGTCTTGGCCAGATAAGGGTGACAGGCCTTCATATAGTAGAATGCCGCATACAGTCCTGAATACATGGCCAGGTTGAACTGGTCCGTAGTGTGCTCTACTAAAGTCACACCGGATGCGGATGCCTGGGCATTGTTGATCAGCACGTCAATGCGCCCGAAAGTATCCATGGTCCGCTTCACCACTTCTGCCACCACCGCCTCATTGTCCGCCCCGGCATTCACATCTGCCTGGACAATGAGCACTTTTATGCCATAAAGCCGCTCCAGTTCCTCCTTGGCATCCTCCAGCTTCTTCACATTGCGGCCCGTGATCACCAGATTGGCTCCCTCCTTGGCATAGGCTGTGGCAATACCGTAACCAATGGACCCACATCTGCCATCACTCAGGACCGCGCGCCCCGCGCCTGTGATGATCGCCGTCTTTTCAGTCAAATGTCCCATGATAACCCCTCCTTTTCTGTGCATGCAGTCTTTTCTATTATCATAGCATACCTGTAATATCTCGGCAAGCGTTTCTGCAGGGTACTCTTCAACAACTCTTTTGGCCTGTTACTGTTCACTCCGTTCACAGCAACCATGCACACAAAACGTGCAAAACAGCCTATTTTGGCGCACAACAGTCCCAGGTTGTCACGCAAAAGGCATGTAGAAATGCCTTGCAGTAACACAAGTAAACAGCAGAGATTTCATTCCATCTTCAGATCCGGTCACTATATGGCAGTGACCTTATATATTCTTCCATATAAATAAAATCTGGCGTTCCATCTTCCTTCCGTGGCAGACGAAGAACCGTCTCCTTCATTTTTTCCATTGTCCACTTTCTCCCATAACTGAAACGATACCTGTTTGCTTTGATAACAGTGATAATGAACAAGGCATTGTATTTATTCAATGTCCAGAACCCTTTTGCATATAGGACATTTACATCATCAGATGCCCAAAAGGGCTCTGCTTGATAGAAAGCTTCCCCAACACTGCCATTGTAATTAACCGTTATGCTGTTCTGTTCCCAGAAAAAATCTGTTTCTATTTTCTCCCGAACCCCATTGTTTTCACGAATTGCACCCAGATAATTGACAGAACCAGGAATCATATCGGCCTTCACAAGGCGTTTCCCTTTCTCAAAACGAAACAACTCACCTAGCGCATACTCTCCCCACTCCGAAGGATGAATCTCCTTCTCTATTCTTGATACAGACGTATGAATTCTCTTGTAGTGAAGACTTTTGATAAAACATTCCATCCACCCATAATCCGGTTCCCCATTTTCCCGAGCCGGAAGCTTGATAAGCATTTCCTGTATTTTTCTATTGCAATTGTCCGCCCATAAGAATAGCGGAACATCTCCAGGTTCAATGTCGTACTGATAAACTGGTATACATATATACTACTGCTTTCTCTTAGGGTGAGACAAAAGGCATTATCCGCCACATAAAAATCTTCTGGCTGTAAAAAAGTTTTCCCGGCATTCCCTACTCTGGACATGGACAATGCCGGTGCCTTGTGCAGGACAAATCCGATCTCTTCGACTTTTCGATCCAAAAAGCAGAATACTTATTTTCTGCTGCACCATTGATACAAGGGATCTTTCCGGCATACATTGCCTTATTTTCTGTTGTCAGTGCCTTCCCCCTGTCAATATGAAACAGACTATCTAAGGGATGTTCCTTCCAATTCTCCATCTCAAGCTTCATAAACATCCCCACTCTTAATCAAATAGGACAAATAATCACTTATCGTCTGCTGAAAATCTTCCTGTGTAAGTTTTGTATAATCTGTCTTCATATAAGCCTCACACAGCCACTCATCTTTGCTTGTCACATGTCGCCTTGCAGAGAATCCATCCACCACATCTTTATTCCGATACAGGCTAAGCCACCTTTTCTCGATTGCCTCCCATTTTCCGTAGGCGTCTATCCTTCCCAGCTTCTTCCGCTTTACAAAACCGTCCTCCTTGCAATATCCGAAAAAAGTCTCCCGGGACGCATCATGGGGAGTATGCGCCTCCCATACCATCACACAGACATTCGTAGCTGTAGGATAAAAAATATCATCCGGCATGGAAAAAACTGCCTGTAATGTATGCTTCTTCATCAGCCGTTCCCGCACATGTCCATATTTCGTCCCAATTGCACAACTCATGGGCACTACCACCACTCCTGTTCCCCCTATCGACAGAATATCCAACAGGTGCTCCACAAACTCCAGTTCAACTACATCCTTCTGGGAATAGGGGGGATTCATTAATCCGATATTGATATGCTTATCCTTCAGTTCCCTTGTGATTTCCTCATGAAAGCAATCCCCCTTATAAATATTTGATTTCCCGTCTTTCCGTATAATCATATTGGCTATGGCCAATGTGTACAGACCGTCATCAAACTCCACCCCATATATTCCGCTTTCCCGGATACGCTTACTCTCCTCCTGGTTGGCTCCTTGGAACATTTTACCCATGGCCGTAACCAGAAAAGAACCCGAACCACAGCATATGTCCACCACCCTGCTGTTCTTATTCACCCCAGCCAGGTCGCACATAAATTCCGTCAGATGCTGTGGTGTCAGCACAATACCGAGTCCGCTTCCATCTCCACCAGAGTATTTGATAAATTCATGGTAAAACACTCCCAATGCATCCACAGTATGATCCGCATGATCCATCATAGGTTTTATCTTCATCTCCAACTGTTCTATGCTCTGCCAACTGAAAAAGACATTCCCGCCGTTCCTCCAGGAATGCCTTTTTCCTTACCAAAATCTATGTCTCACCTATCCGCAGGAATCGTTTCTGCCACTTCCCGGAAGCCCTTCTGGCCCAACGATTATGCAAAGGGATTCTCCGTAGGATACAGCACACCCTTGGGCTGGTTGTAGTTCAGATCCTCCACAGGTACACCGATGTACTTGAAGACCTCGAACAGGGCCTTACCATAATGACCGAAAGCCACTGCACCATGATGGGGATAATTCTTCTCAATCAGCACATGACGGTAGAAACGTCCCATCTCCGGAATGGCGAACACCCCGATGCCGCCAAAGGACCTGGTAGCCACAGGCAGGATCTCGCCCTGGGCAATGTAGGCCCGCAGCTTGTTGTCTGCGGTAGACTGGAGACGGTAGAAAGTGATGTCTCCGGGAATGATATCCCCCTCCAGGGTTCCCTGGGTTACTTCCTCGGGAAGGGTACGTGCCATGATCATCTGGTACTTCATGCTGCAGGAGGTAAGCTTCTTTGTGTTGGTATTGCCACAGTGGAAGCCCATGAAGGTATCGTTGTGGGTGTAGGCATGTTTGTTCCGGATAGACTCCTCATACATGTCATCGGGCACGGTGTTGTTGATGTCAAGCAGCGTCACCACATCACTGCTGACACAGGTGCCGATAAACTCGCTCAGGCACCCGTAGATGTCCACTTCGCAGGATACGGGAATGCCCATGCCCGCCAGACGGCTGTTCACATAGCAGGGCACGAAGCCGAACTGGGTCTGGAAAGCAGGCCAGCATTTTCCGGCAATGGCCACATACTTGCGGTATCCCTTGTGGGCTTCCACCCAGTCCAGCAAGGTCAGTTCATACTGGGCCAGCTTGGGCAGCACTTCTGGCTTCTTGTTGCCAGTGCCCAGCTCCTCCTCCATCTCCTTCACCTTAGCCGGGATCCTCTCATCCCCCTCGTGTTTCTTGAAGGCCTCGAACAGATCAAGTTCAGAGTTCTCCTCGATCTCCACACCCAGGTTATAAAGCTGCTTGATGGGAGCATTGCAAGCCAGGAAATTGAGGGGCCTGGGGCCGAAGGAAATGATCTTCAGATCACTTAATCCCACGATTGCCCTGGCAATGGGAATAAACTCATGGATCCGGTCAGCGCACTCTGCAGCGGTACCCACGGGATTCTCCGGAATATAAGCACGCACATTGCGCAGCTTCAGATTGTAGCTGGCATTCAGCATACCACAATATGCATCACCACGACCGCCCACCAGATCATTCTGGCTCTCCTCAGCAGCTGCGATGAACATAGCCGGGCCGTCAAAATGCTTTGCCAGCAAGGTCTCTGAGATCTCCGGTCCGAAGTTCCCCAGATATACGCACAGGGCATTACAGCCTTCCTTCCGGATGTCCTCCAGGGCCTGTACCATATGGATCTCGCTTTCCACGATACACACCGGGCACTCATAGACACTATCTGTACCGTACTTGGCTGTGTATGCCTCCATCAGCGCCTTCCTTCTGTTTACGGACAGACTCTCCGGAAAGCAGTCGCGGCTCACGGCCACGATACCGATTTTCACCTGTGGTAAATTGTTCATGTTGGAATCCTCCTGTTATTTATATTCTTTTATGAATCGCTTATTGAAAATGTCCATCCAGGGCATCCAGCCTGTAGGGTAACTAGCAGGAACACCCTCCATCCTGTTCCAGATCCAGGTTCCTTCCCTTCAGTCCCAGGAAGCTTCCTGCATCCAGTCCGCCCTCCTCGTGTCCGATGAGCCATTTGTTGGTAGCAGTGATCAGACAGTCCTCCCTGTCCGTGGCTGTCCCTTCCGCCCGCATGTGGGAAGTGGATAAGGGATAGTTGGTTCCCTTGGGCAGCACAATGGTCACCTGGAATCCCTTCCCGTCCACGCCGCAGGGCGCATAGTGCAGGGTAGTGGCGTAGACCTCTACGGCAGTCCCCGCAGGTACCAGGAAGGCTTCCACCTTTGAGGGTCATATGTATAGTCTGCCTCCACGTCCTGGCGCAGTCCCAGCATCAGGATGGCATCTGTGGCCATCACATTGATCTCGGAACTCCTGTGGTACTCCAGGGCATTCAGCCTGGAGTTGTGCCCGTTGCAGTAGCCGATCTGGATGGGCATCTCCCCGTAAAACACATGGGTGAGCACCTGCATCACCGGCAAGGCTTCCAGCTCCTTTACGCTGGGTTCATAGACAACACCCTCCGGTACCGGAGTCGTTTTCATAGCTTCCACCAGACCGGTGAAATCCACATTTTTCACAATCTGGCCATACTTTGCAAATGCCGGATCGTTCACAGATAAAATTTTCATGCTGATATGCATCCTTTCTCTTTTATACCCTTTCCCGTCACAGCTATACCCTTACGTCCGCAGACAACACTTCAAACACAGGCTTGCAGGCCGGATAGATCTCCTTGAACCGGGCATAGCAGACATTGTATTTCTCCACCAGCTCCGGATCCGGCTCCACGGTATCCACAATCTTCACCACTTTCCCGGCAATCTCCTCCACGCTTGCGTACTCGCCACAGGCCACGGCTGCCAGCATGGCACCGCCCATGGCAGGCCCCTCTTCGCTCTCAATCACATCCACCTTCAAATCCAGCACGTTGGCAATGATTTTCTTCCACAAGGGACTCTTGGCCCCGCCGCCACAGATCTTGGTGCGGTCAAGGCAGATGCCCAGGGATTTCGCCACCTCCAGGGAATCCCTAAGGGCAAAGGCCACTCCCTCCAGCACAGCCTGGGTCAGATCCGCCCTGGTGGTATCCATGGTCATACCGATAAAGGTGGCCCGGGCATTGGGGTTGTTATGGGGAGAACGCTCTCCCATCAGATAAGGCAGGAAGAACACATGGTTCTCACCCAGTCTGCCAATCCCGGCCTGCTCTGCCCCATACTCCTTTGTCCCCAGAATATCATCCATCCACCACTTGTTGCAGCTTGCAGCACTAAGCATACAGCCCATCAGATGGAAGCTCCCATCCGCATGGGCGAAAGAATGCAGGGCATTGAACCTGTCCACGCCGAAATGCCTGGAAGAGATAAAGATGGTGCCACTGGTTCCCAGGGAGATATTACACATGTTGTCCCCCACGGTTCCCGTCCCCACTGCCGCCGCTGCATTGTCCCCGGCCCCTGCAGCCACCTTCACAGAAGAATACAATCCCAGTTCACCTGCCACATCCGGCAGAAGGGTTCCCACCACCTCATAACTCTCATAACATTTTGCCAGCTGGGATTCCTGGATGCCGCAGATCTCACACATCTCCTTAGACCACCTGCGGTTCTTCACATCGAACAGCAACATACCGGAGGCATCCGACACATCGGTGCAGTGAACCCCCGTAAGCCTGTAGGCAATGTAGTCCTTGGGCAGCATGATCCTCGCAATCCGGGCAAAATGCTCCGGTTCGTGCTTCTTCACCCAGAGGAGTTTAGGTGCCGTGAATCCGGCAAAGGCAATGTTGGCCGTGTACGCCGAAAGCTTTTCCCTGCCGATGACTGTATTCAGATATTCCGTCTCCTCCGTGGTCCTGCCGTCATTCCACAGAATGGCAGGGCGAATCACCTTATCTTTGTCATCCAGTATCACCAGCCCGTGCATCTGGCCCCCAAAGCTGATGCCTGCCACCTGGCTCCTGTCCACATCCCGGACGAGTTCCTGGATCCCTGCCACTGTCTGTTCATACCAGTCCTCCGGATTCTGTTCTGACCAGCCCGGATGTGGAAAATACAGCGGATATTCCCTGGACACTACGTTTACGATCTTCCCCCCACTGTCCATCAGCAGCAGCTTCACCGCTGATGTCCCCAGATCCACACCTATGTACAGCATTTGCTACCTCCCTTCTCATTTCCAATTCCACCTGCCAGCCCTGCCTCAAAACCAAACCCATATGCAGCTGGCTGCACCGCCATGAGTCAACAATCCGGTTGCTCCAAATTGCGTGCCCGGGCACACTATACCTCTATCATACTTGCTGCCAGGTGAAATTGCAAGAAAAATCATACAGACCCAAGGGCTGATCTTATGCCATTGTTGCTGTTACGGCGTAGCAGTAACGTGATTCACACAAAATGACCAAAGAACGCTCCTTTTGGCGCAAGCAGTCTCGGTGTTATCACGCAAAGAACGCGTGAAAACACCTGGCGGCAGTATCGGGTGAACAGTAACCTGCCATTCCCTTCTTCGCTCCGCTCCTGTCAACTTTATTATAGCGGATTCCCCCCTTGTCCGCAACCGGCTTTTATGGTATGTTCTGCGCATGGTGTGGTTACCGTTAGATCTCATTTCTTTATTTAATACACCCCCTCGTCCAGCCTCTCCCACAGTCCCTTCACTGCAACAGGTGCTTTGTTCCGTGGTTTTACCTTGAAAATCCCCTTGAAAACGTCCTTATTTCCATGCTAAAATGAAAATCTGTAGAGGGAGGGCAACCAATGGCTACCATCAAAGAAATCGCCGCTCTGGCTGGCGTATCCCGGGGCACCGTGGACCGTGTACTCAACCACCGTGGCTCCGTAAACCCCGAAACTGCCCGGAAAATCGAGAAACTAGCAAGAGAACTGGATTATAAGCCCAACCGGGCCGGGCTGGTCCTGGCCGCCCAGAAAAAAAGACTGAAGCTGGGCGTCATACTCTTTTCCCTGGAGAATCCCTTTTACATAGATGTACTGGCCGGGGTCAATGAGAAAGCCCAGGAACTTGCAGGCTATAACTGCACCGTGTCCGTGAAGCTGATTGCCAGCCAGGTGGAAGCCCAGCTTGCCGCCATAGACTGCCTGATGGAAGAGGACGTCAGCGGCATCGCCATGGCTCCTTTTAATGATGAACGGATCCGGAAACGGATAGATGCCCTGCATGACCAGGGTGTTCCCGTAGTGACACTGAATACTGACATTGAACATTCACAGCGCATCGCCTACGTGGGAAGCCACTATACCAGAAGCGGCGCCACCGCCGCCGGACTCCTGCGGCTCATGACCCACGGCCAGGTCAATGTGGGGATCGTCACCGGCTCTTCCAATATCCTCTGCCATACAGAACGCATTGCGGGATTCTGCAAGGCCCTGGAACCCTACAGGGACAGCATCCACATCACAGACACTGTGGAAGTACACGATGATGAAACCGAGAGCTATGAAAAAACCGGACAACTCCTGGCCATACATCCGGAAATCAATGCCCTCTTTTTTGCCGCCGGGGGCGTCTGCGGCGGCTGCCGCAGTGTCACTGCCGCAGGCAGACAGGAACAGATCCGGATCATCGCCTATGACAAGGTACCCACCACCATGGACCTGGTACGGCAGGGCATTATCTCTGCCGTGATCTGCCAGCAGCCCAAACTTCAAGGCAGCAGGCCACTGGCCATGCTCTTCGCCTACCTCACCACAGGGGAACTGCCGGAAAAGGAACATAATTATGTGGCCGTAGACATCCGCATCCGAGAAAACATCACATGAAAGCCCAGTCTCGATACGTAAACAGCACGCGTGCTTGCACGCTGGGCTGTTTACGTATCGAGACTGGGCTTTCATGCCTATGTGGAACGCCGGCTTTCCTGTCCTTAAGCAGCACCCTCTTGCACGCTGGGCTGTTTACGCACACGAAATCGGACGCCCATCCAGCACTGCCTCCACCAGCGTATCCCCCTGGTACCTAAGCTTCAAAGAGAAGAACCCCCTGTCCTCCTCCAGAAGACGGAAAAAAATCTTATCCCCCTCCCAGATGGGAAGCTCATATACCTGTTTTTTTGGAACCCACTCCAGAATCCCCTCATTGCATTCTGCCGTATAGAGGAACATATATTCCGTCTGCCATATATCCGTCATAAATGTAATGATGCCCCGCAGACGCCAGGATTCCAGTTCCAGCCCTGTCTCCTCCCTCACCTCCCGCAGCAGGCAGTCCTCCGGGGATTCCTCCGGCTCAAAGTGACCACCGATCCCTACCCACTTGTCCTTGTTGACATCCTGCTCTTTCTTCACCCGGTGCATCATCAAGTATCTGTCTTCCTGCTGGATATAACACAATGTGGTAAGATTGCTTTTCATTGTCTCCTCCTTCCCGGATCTATATATCCAAAATACATAGCCCTGACAAACCAGCATAAAAAGAATATCCTCATGCTCTTTTTTCGGCCATCCAGATCCTCCTTTCTGAAATGATTCCTTCCATTCTATGCATAGTCCCGGACACCTACTCAGGAACTGTTCCTCCATAGCTTGTGATCTGCCTTGCATATGTGCATTTAGCCTGCGCCATTTTCACAAGTTATTTTCGAACAGTTCCTTGCATATGTCACCCCACATTTGCTACATGCAGACACATAGCGGCCTTCTTTCTGTGTCACCAGAAGCATCCTCCCGCAGCAGGCACACACAGCAATCCCCTGTCCGAAAGGTTCACCCAGGACAGGCTGGCTGTTCCCGGAAGCTGGCTTCTGAAAAGCCTCCCCGGGAACTTCCCTCCCGGAATCCTCTTTCCGGAGATCTCCTCTGGACCCCCCCCATTCCGGAAGGCCCCTCCACTGTGGTGCCCTCCGGATCCACATAAGCTTCCAGATCCCCGGGCATCCAGATCCCATCGTCCTCTTCCCCAAACCCGAAAAAGCTTAACTGCCCATCCTCCTCATAGTGGTCAAATACTCCGATATCCATATTTACACCCCATGCCCGCTTCAGCGGGCATACCAATCAAAATTTGAAATGCCTACTCCGACCGAACCCAGACGCTCATCTCACCTTCCCCCCGGTTATTCCAGGCATAATAGGGCACCAGGGTCATGGATACCGATTTCTCCTTCTGTCTCCTGTACTCCCTGTAAAGCCCTTCCTCCGGCGCGGATTCCTCCTGACGCTTCCCTGGTACCTTTAAGAGACACATTTCATGCCCCAGTTCCCCTGTCTTCTCCACAGCTATCGTTTCCTGATCCAGTGTCATGGTTCCATGGCCTTCGGGAAAAAGTTTCTCCATGTCTACCCGCAGAAGCTGCAGATCCTTCCCATTATCTGCCTCCTCCAGGCAGTAGCAGAGCGGTCCCCGCAGGAAAGCCACTTTTCCCATATCCTCCCGCACCCTGGTATTGGCCTGGACCATACGCACCTCCATGGGGAAGGAAAGCATGATTTCATCCCCATCCTGCCAGTCAGAAGCCAGATACAGATAGCCGTCCTGCACTTTTCCTTCTTCCCCGCCACAAAGCAGGGAAAGTCCTCCCTCCCGGTCGTATCTGCCGCTCCAGGCGGTCTCTCCCTGTCTGCATATCCTGGCCTGTGCCCACTTGCACCAGCCAGGAATGCGGAAAGCCAGGGTGGCGCTGTCCGTTCCAGCCAAAGCCTCCTCCCTGTGAATTGTGACATGCACCTGTCCGTCCCAGGGAAAACCGCTCTCCACATTAAGATCCAGCATCCTGCCTCCTATCCTTGCCTCCACCTGGCTTCCCACATACAGATGGGTATACAGTGTATCCTGGCCCTGGGTGTATATGTAAGCCCCCAGGGAACTGACCAGCCTTGCAATATTCGGCGGGCAACAGGCACAGCCAAACCATTTCTGGCGTGTACTCTGTACATGTGACTTGCGTCCGTCCTTCCTGGATGCCTCCGGGACTACTTCCAGGGGATTCACATAGAAGAAGCTCCTGCCATCCAGCGCCATGCCTGCCAGTACCGTATTGTACAAGGCCTGCTCCATTACATCCCCATAGCAGGCTTTTGGCTGCATCTGAAGCATACGTCTGGCAAAGAAGACCAGGCCGATGGCCGCACAGGTCTCGGAATAGGCTGTGTCATTGGGCAGGTCATAGGGATAGGAGAAAGCTTCCCCCAGATGAGTGCCCCCGATGCCCCCCGTCACATACAGCTTCTCCCTCTCAATACTGTCCCACAGTCTCCCGCAGGCGTCAGACAGCCTCTCATCCCCTGTGAGCCTGGCCACATCCGCCATACCGCTGTAAAGGTAGACTGCGCGAACCGCATGTCCCACCGCCTCAGACTGTTCCCGCACTGGCAGATGGGCCTGGTAGTATGTATAGCGTTCTTCGTCCCCAGGTGCCTTATAAGGTCTGCCCTCATAAGCTGCCCGCTCCTTCTCCTCCTGGTCAAAATAGTGGGGATTCTCTCCTCTCCTGTCCAGGAAAAATTTCGAAAGCTCCAGGTATTTCCCCTCTCCAGTCAGTTCATACAGCCTGGCCAGGGCCATCTCCGCAATCTCATGACCAGGATACCCCTTGCACTGCCCTTCACCAGGCCCGAAATGCTCCATGATGAAATCCGCATACCGCCCCACTGCCTGTAACAATTTGTCCTTGCCAGTGGCCTGGTAATAAGCCACAGCCCCCTCTGCCAGATGGCCAAAACAATAGAGTTCGTGGTGATCCTTCAGGTTGGTAAAGATCCGGTCCATTCCATTGATGATATAATAGGTGTCCAGATAGCCATTCTCCGCCTGGGCAGCACACACGATGTCAATGGCTTCATCCGCTGTTTTCTCCAGCTCTGGATCGGGATGACTGGCCAGGGCATAGCCCACCGCCTCAATCCATTTTGCAAAGTCACTGTCCTGGAATACAAATCCGTAAAACCTGTCCGGATCAGGAGCGGCCTTATCCTCCGGCAGGGCCTCAAACCCCCGGTAAGAATATGACGGTGCCACAAAAGCGCTCCCCTGCTGACGTTTTTGGCTCATAATCCGGCCTGCGGTCTTGAAATTCTGCATGCAATAGCTGGGAGCCGCCCCTGGTACCCTGTCATTTAAAGCCTCCCACTGGTAGGGGATTACCTCCCTGCGCACCAGTTCCTGCTCCCTCCCCCAGAAAGCATCTGTAATCTCCACTTGCTTTAAGTCAAGCGGATGATTAAAATAAATTCTGTCCATGTGTATACCCTCCTTTTTGTTTTCTCTGTTACACCGGCGTTCTCTCCTATCTATTATTTCCCTTTCTTCTATTTTTTGCAAGAGAAAATATCCCGTCATGGTTCACAGTAATAGATGCGCAGAAACGCAGAACAATGATTTCGCGCACACAGTCTCGGGTTTGTCACGGAAAGAACGCGTGAAAACACTTTGCGATCATACCGGGGGAACCGCAACGATGCTCAAGATGACTTTGTAACAGTTCAGACAGGGCGCTGAACTGTTACATGACTTTCTTAATATTTCACCGACACTATTGTCAGACACTACATCTGGTATTATAATAGAGGTATTGACTACGAAATGTTGTAAAGGAACCTGTTTGGGAGAAACCATCTCTTTCCGGGCAGTTCCATGACCGTACTACCGGACATGATCAGAAAGCAGGTATGATAGATGAATCAGTCTGACTTGGCCAGAAATGCATGTATGTTACACGGCTCCCGGGCCAGAAAAGGCTATCTGCGCTGGTGGCATTCTTTTTCCGGGTATTCCTCCGAAACGGAAACAAGCCGTATTTTTTTCATAGAATTCTTCCTTGTGAATCCAGGGTTGGGCGGTAGCACTCCCTTGTTAGGTCAGTTTCCCCATAACAAAAAGAACGGTATCCGGCCTTCCTATGTGATGGTCAAGGCAGGAGCTTTTCCCGGCAGCGATGGCAGCCCGGGCGTGCAGCTTCATCATTTTTATCCCATGGATGCCTTACAGGCCTCTGGCAGTCCGCTCATCATGCGGGTAGGGGACTGTCTCTACAGCGAAGACCGTCTACATGGCTCTCTGGAAGTGACACCATCAGAAGCCACACAGCGGTTCTTCCTGTCAGATGCCGGTACTCTGGAATGGGATGTGGAAGTACACAAAGCAGTCTCCTGCCACACCGGTTTCCTGGCAGGTCCCCTGTTCCAGGCTTTGCATGCCCTGGACAGCTTCTGGCATGGGGAAGGAATCCGGAGCTTCTTCAGGGGGCATGTGACCCTGGATGGCGTAACCTACCAGGTAGATGCAGATTCCAGTTACGGATATGCGGACAAACACTGGGGGCGTGCTTTCAACAGGCCCTGGCTACAGCTTGCCTCCGGCAGGCTCACCAGTGAACATTCCGGCCAGGAACTGCGCCACTCTGTGCTGGCCCTGGACGGCTGCTGCCCACGGCTCCTCTGCTTCCCCCTGCGGCGCAGACTGGCCATCCAGCTGACCTATACCGGAGAAGATTTTACCTTCGGCCTGCCAGGTACCCTGTTATCTTCCCGGCTGAAATGGGAGAAGAAGGAGACTGGAAAACGTCTGGCCTGGCGCATTGTGGCCAAGAACCGGAGAGCCATGGTAAAAATCTCCTGTTCCTGTACCAGAGAGCAGATGTTTGCCCTAAATTACGAGAGTCCGGAAGGAGTCAAGTCCCGCAGGCCTGTCCTGGCAGGTGGCGCAGGAACCGGTACCATACAGCTCTACCGCCGTGTTCCCGGGAACTGGGAGCTTATAGATACTTTGCATATGGATAACACCCTGTGCATCTACCAAAGGGAAAACCTCACATAGGGTAAGCTCCCGTATCCTGTACCTGGGATCTCCTACTCCTGTATCCGGATTTGCCCTTCACAGTTCACAGCATTCGGAAGCACATCTTCCCTGCACCGCCGGATGCGCTCTTCACAGCATTTGGAGGTAAACCTTTCTTACCCATCCGCCTCCGGTGCAAACATAGGCGTGGAAAGGTATCTGTCCCCGGAATCCGGAAGCAGTGCCACAATGGTTTTCCCCTTATTTTCCGGCCTCTTTGCCATCACTTCCGCAGCATACAGTGCTGCACCGGAGGTGATGCCTGCCAGAATCCCCTCCTGTCTGGCCAGCAGGCGGCCTGCTGCAAATGCCTGCTCAGTCTCCACTGTCAGCACCTCATCATAGATCCGGGTATCCAGGATGGAAGGCACAAAGCCTGCCCCAATGCCCTGGAGCTTGTGGGGGCCTGGCAGGCCGCCGGAAAGTACCGGCGAATCCGCTGGTTCCACTGCCACCACCTGTATTTCAGGATTCCGGGATTTCAAGTAAGTACCCGTCCCCGTAAGAGTACCCCCGGTACCCACCCCTGCCACGAAGATATCCACCCTGCCCTCTGTATCCTCCCAGATCTCTGGTCCTGTGGAGGCAGCATGTGCCGCCGGATTGGCAGGATTCTCAAACTGTCCCAGAATGACTGCCCCCGGTATCTGGCATCGCAGTTCTTCTGCCTTCTCGATAGCACCTGTCATTCCCCTTTTCCCTTCCGTCAGCACCAGCCTGGCCCCATATGCCTGCAGCAGGGTTCTCCGCTCCATACTCATGGTATCCGGAAGGGTCAGTATCACTTGATATCCCCTGGCTGCTGCCACGCAGGCCAGACCTATCCCTGTGTTGCCTGAAGTGGGTTCTATGATGGTTGTACCTTTTACCAGGATGCCTTTTTCCTCCGCATCTTCCACCATGGCCAGGGCCACCCTGTCTTTGACACTGCCCGCAGGATTCAGATACTCCAGTTTTACCAGAAGGGAAACATCCCTGATCTCCCGCTCCCTGGCATAGTTCGCCACTTCCATAAGCGGCGTGTGTCCGATCAGTTCCGCCGCGCTTCTATATATACTCCCCATAACAGACTCCTTTCCAGACATTTACTGCCTTACCACTTTCCCCATTTACGGCAACCGTCCTCCACAGGTGGTTACACACCCCCTCCCGGACCTTTTGTATCCTGCTCCATCTCCTCCTTCTGCATGGCTTCCCGTCCCTGGATGGTCTTGGCAATGGTGTCCAGCAGCACCGGAATGTCAATGGGCTTGGTAAGATGGGCATCCATCCCGCTTTCTATGGATCTCTTCTTGTCGCTCTCATATGCATTGGCGGACAGGGCAATGATAGGAATATGGGACAGGCCCGGATCCCCCAGCCTCCTGATCGCCTCCGCCGCCTGCCTGCCGTCCATGACAGGCATCTGTACGTCCATCAGTACCAGTCCGAACTCCCCTGGTTTGGATTTCTCCACCTTTTCCACTGCAACACTGCCATCTGTAGCAGTCTCAATGAAGAATCCCAGCCCCTGGAGAATCTCTGTCTCTATCTCCAGATTGATCTCATTGTCCTCCACCAACAGAATCTTCTGCTTCAGAAGCTGGGAGAGGGCCGATTCCGTATCTGCGGAAAAGACAACAGGCTGGTTCTGTATGCGGAACCGCAATGTCACAGTAAAGGTACTGCCCTTGCCCACGGTGCTGCTGACCTTAATATGCCCACCCAGTACATCCACCAGGTTCTTCACAATGGTAAGACCCAGTCCGGTTCCGTGGATCCCACTGAAGGTGGTATTCTTCTCCCGCTCAAAGGGCTCAAAGATATGTTCCAGAAACTCCTTACTGATACCAATGCCGGTATCTTCCACCACGAACTGATACACTGCATAATGGTTGGGCAGCTTCTGCACCTCTGTGACACTGACTACCACCCTGCCCCCATTCTCTGTATAGGACACAGCATTGTTCCCCAGATACAACAGTATCTGCCTAAGCTTCTCCTCGTCCGCATACACATCACAATGCTGTAGGTCCGTGGCCTCCACAGACAGGTCGATCCCTTTCTCCTCTGCCTGTGTATGCAGAGTCTTCTGGGTATCCTGTATGATATCACACAGATTGCATTCCCCTTCCACCACATGGACATTCTGTGCCTCTGTCCAGGAGATCTCCAGCACCTTCTCAATCAGATCCAGCAACTGTCCGCTGGAAGCCTCTATTTTGCCCAGATATCCCAGAACGGCATCCTTTTCCGCGATATACTTCCTGGCCAGGATGGTATAACCGAAAATGGCATTCAGTGGAGTCCGCATATCATGTGACATGTTGGAGAGGAAAGTATTCTTAGCCGTAATCGCCAGATTGGCATTCTTAAGCGCCTCCTCCAGAAGCTGCTTCTGTTCCATCCCCCGGAGTACTTCCTCATCCACCCTGCGGAACCCCATAACCACCTGGGAGATCTGCTTTTTCTCCCCTACATTTACGATACGCAATTGCAGGTACTGAAGTTCCCCCCCTTTCAAAGCCCGGAAATTCACATAATAGGTCTTATTGTAAGTGAGCTTTTCCTTGATATAATCCACGGACATGGCCTTCTCTACCCTGGAACGGTCCTCCGGATGGACCCAGGTGGCAATATAGTCTGCCATAAACCAGCTAAATTCCATCACCTGGTACCGGCTCTCAAACTGTCGTTCCGTCCGGCCGCTCAAACGGTAGGGCAGTATCCTGTTGGTATTCAGATCTGCATATAAAATGGATTCATAGCTGACACTCAAGCTTTCTATCACTTCCAACCGCCGCAGGTACTCCTGGTTGATCAGCGTCCTCTCTTTGTCATATTCCTCCATCAGACTTTTGATCTTGCGTTTTTCCTGCTCCTTCTCCCTGACAAGCGCTGCCTTCTCGTCCTGCTGGCGTTTCTTTTTCTCTGTGGCATCCCCCACAAAGACATAGAAAATATCACCCACTGTCTTACTTTGGACAAAATGCCCATAATCCTCCAGCCAACGGATCTCGCCGTCTTTCCGCAGAATCCGGTATTCCACATAGTCCAGGTCATACTGGCTGTCTGCTATCTGTTCCCGGATACTCCGCTCCACCAGCTCCAGATCCTCCGGATACACAAATCCTTTAAAAGAGTTCCCTGTCCACTCCCTGAATTCCGCCAATGTCTTACACTGGAAGATCCGCAACAATGCTTTGTTGGCGTAAATAATCTGCTCGCCCTCATCTGCATGGTAAATCAGAAAGCCCCCCGGCATCTCATCCATAAACTGAAGAACTTCCTGCACGATCCGGATATAATGGGTTCCCTCCGGAGTGGACGCTTCCTCTCGTGCAGTATCCTCCATAATCTGCTCTATCTCCATATGGCTGTATTCCGGGATGCTTAAAAGATTCAAGATATGTTCTATCAAATTACTGTCTGCTCCCTTCTGCATAACAGCATCCCTCCTGTCTGTTCCAGTTTCAGCATTCTTAAGAAATTCTAACATAAAAAAAGAAGCTTGTCATTACTTATCCGTCTGTTAATAAGAAAAGTCGTAACAGTTCAGACAGGGCACTGAACTGTTACGAGAATGCACACAAAACGCGAA
>CAJTOJ010000008.1 GCA_910577665.1 uncultured Acetatifactor sp. | reverse complement strand
TGGGGACGGAACGGATCGGAAAGCTGATCCTTACTTTTGCTGTCCCAAGCATCATTTCCATGGTGGTCAACGCCTTGTACAACATTGTTGACCAGATTTTTATCGGTCAGGGGGTAGGGTATCTTGGCAATGGCGCCACCAATGTGGTCATGCCCATGACTGTGATTGCGATCGCGTTAAGCCTGCTGATCGGTGACGGAGCCGCGGCCTACTTGAGCCTGAAGCTAGGCGAAGGGGATGAAAAATCAGCGGCCAGGGGCATAGGATGCTCTATTTCGGTCATGGCAGTGGCCGGCATTGTCCTCTGTGTGCTGTTCAACCTGTTTCTGGAACCTTTATGCAGGCTGTTTGGCGCGACAGAAGACATTCTGCCCTACGCCATGGATTATGGACGGATCATTTCCTATGGGATCCTGTTTTCTTCCATTGATTCCGGCATGGCGGGCATGATTCGTGCGGACGGTAGCCCGAAATACAGCATGGCAGGGCTTCTGGTGGGCTGTATCACCAATATCATCCTTGACCCGATCTTCATTTTTGTGTTCCATTGGGGCGTAAAAGGAGCGGCCTGGGCAACAATTGCCGGGCAGATACTGAACGCTTTTCTGTATCTTGCCTATATTTGGAAATTTAAGAGCATTAAGCTGGATAAGAAGTGCTTCCGCGTTTCAAGGAAAGTGATGGCGAAGGTCAGCAGCCTGGGCATATCCAGCTTTATCACGCAGATCGCCATCGTGCTGGTCATGGCGGTCACCAACAACATACTGGTATCTTACGGCGCGCAGTCGAAATATGGCGCGGAGATCCCCCTGACGACCATCGGCATTACCATGAAGGTGAACCAGATCGTCTCAGCCGTCCTTCTTGGACTGGCAACAGGCGCGCAGCCTATCTGGGGCTACAATTACGGCAGCGGGCAGAAGGACAGGGTAAAGCAGGCATACCGTATCATACTTACTGCGTCAACGATCATGCTGGTCCTGGCATTTCTGGTGTTCCAGTTCGCCCCCATGAGCATTGTCCGGCTGTTTGGTTCCGAGTCGGAACTGTACAATGAGTTCGCGGTGAAATGCTTCCGCATCTTCCTTCTGGCGTGTCCGATCAACGGGCTGCAGATGGCGACAGGCATTTTCTTCCAGGCCATCGGGAAGCCGACACAGGCAACCGTCCTGTCCCTGTCCCGTCAGATCGTTTATCTACTCCCGGCCACCTTATTGCTGCCGCTGGCATTAGGGGTGGAAGGGGCGTTATGGGCAGGCCCGCTGGCAGACGCGCTGGCGTTTATCACAATCCTGATCATGTTGAAATTATATTGGAAAAAGATTTAAGGAGGCATCTATGGAAGGAAGAATTATCACCATAAGCAGGTAGTGCGGAAGCGGCGGGCACAGCATTGGGGGCGAACTGGCCAAAAGGCTGGATGTGCCGTTCTATGACAGGGAGATCATTGAAATGGCGGCAAAGGAAAGCGGGTTCCACAAGGAATTTGTTGAGGAAAAAGGGGAGCATATGAATAGCAGCCTGCTTTTTCATATCGCCCGTTACGCATCATATGGGGGAAGAGGGCGCTATGAGGAGTATCAGCCGCTGCAGGATCAGCTTTACTTTGCGCAGGTAAAGGTCATTAAGGAGCTTGCGGGGAAAGGCCCCTGTGTCATAGTGGGCAGGTGCGCGGATTATATTCTGCGGGACAGGAAGGATGTGCTGAACGTCTTCATCCATGCGGACATGGCGTTCAAAAAGAAGCGCTGTATGGAGAGGGGACAGTTTTCGGGCGAAAACGCGGATGACAGGATCCGCAGGAGGGATAAGCTGCGGGCAGACCATTACCGGTACTACACAGACCAGAAATGGGGGAATTCCTTAAACTACCATTTATGCCTGGACAGCGGCATGTTCGGTATTGAGAAATGCGTCTCCATGATCGAAGACGCCTGTAAAGGGATGGGTTCCCCTTCCTGAAAACAGGAATGATGTTTGAAGTAACAGTTCAAGGGTTATCAGAACGGTTACTGTTTGAAAGATGATTGGAATAAACGGGAGGCATTTATGTTTAAGACACTTTTGAAACAGATCGGAGATTACAAAAAAGATGCCATCCTCACGCCGGTATTCGTTGTCCTGGAAGTCATCCTGGAGGTCATCATCCCCATTATGATGGCCGCCATCATTGATTACGGCCTGGCGGACCAGAGCATTGGAAAGGTGGTGCTGATCGGCCTTGCCATGATCGGGGCGGCCATGCTGGCCCTGTGGTTCGGGGTGGAATCCGGCAGGACGGCATCCAGCGCCAGCTCCGGTTTTGCCATGAACCTGCGGCAGGCCATGTATGAGAGGATCCAGACATTCTCCTTCTCCAACATAGACAAATTTTCCACGGCGGGGCTTGTGACCAGGATGACCACAGATGTATCGAATGTGCAGCAGGCGTTCCAGATGTCCATCCGCATCTGCGTCAGGGCACCCATCATGCTGGTCAGCGCCATGGTGATGACATTCCTGATCCATCCCCGCTTCGCCTTGATCTTCCTAATCGTGATCGTCTGCCTGGCTGCCGTGCTGGCCCTGATCTCGTCAAGGGCCAATCCCACCTTAAGGCGGGTGTTCCACGAATACGATGAGCTGAACGCCAGGGTGCAGGAGAACGTGAACGGGATGCGCGTGGTGAAGTCCTTTGTGCGGGAGGAGTATGAGACCAGGCGGTTTGAGAAGGAGAGCGAAAAGATCCGCGGCCTGTTCGTAAGCGCGGAAAAGCTCCTTGCCCTGAACTCCCCGGTGATGCAGTTCTCCATGTATTCCTGCATCCTGCTGATCTCATGGATGGGGGCCAGGATGATCATCACAGGAAGCCTGACGGAAGGGCAGCTTATGAGCATGTTTACATACGTCATCAATATCCTGATGAGCCTGATGATGGTGTCCATGACCTTTGTAATGCTCATTATGTCGAGAGCATCGGGGGAGAGGATCTGGGAGGTCCTGGCCGAGGAGCCGGACCTGTACAGCGTGCCCCACGGAGTCAAAGAGGTTCCGGACGGATCCATTGATTTTGAGCAGGTGAGTTTCGCCTATCCGTCCAATCCGGGAAAGGAAGTGCTGAACGACCTGACCATCCATATCAAGCCGGGGGAGACCATCGGCATCCTGGGCGGCACCGGGAGCGCCAAGTCCTCCTTTGCCGCGCTGATCCCCAGGCTTTACGATGTCACCAGGGGGGAAGTGCGGGTTGGAGGCATCCCGGTGAAGGATTATGATATGGCCAGCCTGCGGGACAACGTGGCCATGGTTCTGCAGAAGAATGTGCTGTTTTCCGGTACGATCAAGGAGAATCTGCGGTGGGGAAAGGAAGACGCTACGGATGAGGAGATCGTCCGTGCCTGCCGCCTTGCCCAAGCGGACGAATTCATCCGAGATTTCCCGGCCGGATATGATACCTACATGGAACGGGGCGGGGCAAACGTATCCGGAGGGCAGAAGCAGAGGCTCTGCATCGCCAGGGCGCTTTTGAAGAAACCGAAGATATTGATCCTGGATGATTCCACCAGCGCTGTGGACACCAAAACGGACGCGCTGATCCGCAGGGCCTTCTGGGAGGAGATACCGGACACCACGAAGATCGTCATAGCCCAGAGGATCTCATCCATCCAGGATGCGGACAGGATCCTGGTATTTGACAACGGCAGGATGGAGGCGGCGGGCACCCATGAGGAGCTGCTGGGAAGCTGCCCGGTCTACAGGGAAATCTACGAATCACAGACAAAGGAGGGCGGCGATGATGAAAGCGGAAGGTAAGAAGAATATGGGAGCAACACTGAAGCGCCTGATCGCATATGTTCTGAAACAATATAAATGGCAGTGCCTGCTTGTGGCGTTGTGCATCCTGGCCAGCACCGCCGCGAATATCGGCGGCACCCTGTTCATGAGGAACTTGATCGATGACTACATCCTGCCTTTCGTCAACCAGGCCCGTCCTGATCTGGCCCCTCTTTTACGGGCGTTGTTGGCGATGGCGGCGGTTTACTATATCGGCGTGTTCTGCACCTGGGCCTATAACTTCATCATGATCTATGTGTCCCAGGGAATGTTAAAGACCGTGAGGGACGACCTGTTTGGCCATATGGAGCGTCTGCCGGTCCGGTATTTCGACACCAAGTTCCACGGGGATATCATGAGCATCTATACCAATGACACGGACACCCTGCGGCAGGTGATCAGCCAGAGCATGCCCCAGATGCTGTCCGCAGTGATCACGATCGTGGGCGTATTTGTCTCCATGCTGGTTTTGAGCCCGCCCCTGACCCTGATCACTGTGGTGATGGTCGTCTGCATGGTGTTCGCCACCAGGACCATCTCCTCAAAGAGCGGATATTATTTTGTGAAACAGCAGACGGACGTGGGTAACTTGAACGGCTATATAGAGGAAATGATGGAAGGCCAGAAGGTAGTGAAAGTATTCTGCCATGAAGAGGCCTGCGTACAGGATTTTAAGGAGCTGAACAAGAAGCTGCGGGACAGCGCCAACAACGCCAACCGGTACGCCAGCATCCTGATGCCAGTGCTGGGCAATCTGGGGTATATGAGCTACGCGGTGATTGCAATGGTTGGAGCCTGCCTGTCTATTTTTGGAGAGCGGATGACCCTTGGCACCCTGGCATCTTTCCTGCAGTTCTCCCGTTCCTTCAACCAGCCCATCTCCCAGCTTTCCCAGCAGCTGAATTCCATCATCATGGCCATCGCGGGGGCGGAGAGGATCTTCGGGCTGCTGGATGAAGAGCCGGAACAGGACGGCGGATATGTGAAGCTTGTGAATGCCAGGTACGATGCCCGGGGGAACCTGACAGAGGTGTCGGAGCGGACAGGAATCTGGGCGTGGAAGCATTACCATAAGGCGGACGACACCACCACCTACCAGCTCATGGAGGGGGACGTGGTATTCGACCATGTAGATTTTGGATATACGGAAGATAAGGAGATCCTGCACGACATCGAGATCTTCGCCAGGCCGGGGCAGAAGGTGGCCTTTGTGGGAGCCACCGGCGCGGGGAAGACAACCATCACCAACCTGATCAACCGGTTTTACGATGTGCAGGACGGCAAGATCCGCTATGACGGCATCAACATCAATAAGATCAAAAAGGACGACCTGCGCCATTCCCTGGGGCTGGTACTGCAGGATACCCATCTGTTCACCGGGACTGTCATGGACAATATCCGCTACGGGAAGCTGGATGCCACGGAGGAGGAGGTCATCCGGGCAGCAAAGCTGGCAAACGCCCATGACTTTATCATGAGGCTTCCCGATGGATACCGGACGCAGTTGAAGGGCAGCGGCAGCAGCCTTTCCCAGGGACAGCGCCAGCTCCTGGCCATCGCCAGGGTGGCGGTGGCAGACCCGCCGGTGCTGATCCTGGACGAGGCCACCTCAAGCATTGACACCCGCACGGAAAAGATCGTGCAGGACGGCATGGATCGGTTGATGAAAGGCAGGACGGTATTTGTGATCGCCCACAGGCTTTCCACCATCAAGAATTCGGACGTGATCATGGTACTGGATCACGGGCGGATCGTGGAGCGGGGGGACCATGAGAGCCTGCTGGCGAAGAAGGGGATGTATTATCAGCTTTATACCGGTAAGCTGGAGCAGGAGTGAGATCTATTTGCTTTGTTGCTGAGGTTTGAGGTAAGAAGCAGATGTAACGAGAAAGAGGAGATTTGTATGAAAGAGGTTAAGGCGCCTGAAAAACCAATGATTTATTATTATGGGATTTGTTCTGTTGATCATGCTGCTGTTCAATCTATTCATAACATTGCTATTGATTTAGGGACAGGTGCTGGAAGTAGATTATGACACATTTATGCGGATGTTCGAAGAAAAGGATATTGGAAAGGTGGAAGTAACTGATTCCCAAATCATTTTCACCAACAAAGAAAATACGGTCATTTTTACCACGGGAGCAATGAATGACCAGACATTGACATGGCGGCTGTATGAATCTGGTGCCCGATTTGCCCAAAATATTGAGAGGACAATGTCTCCTCTGATGAGTTTCCTTCTGACATTTATCATTCCGCAAAAAAATGGAAAATTCTCTTGCCAAACGCCGGGAAATATGGTAACATGTCTTTTGTTAAGTCATTCCGCGGTTCCGCATTTTTTGCGTGAATCCAGCCGCAATGGCAGTCCAGGCTCCATGGTCAAGCGGTTAAGACATCGCCCTTTCACGGCGGTAACACGGGTTCGATTCCCGTTGGAGTCAGCAGTGTCTATGCTTCCCGAGAGGGTATGCGGACCTTTAGCTCAGTTGGTTAGAGCAACCGGCTCATAACCGGTCGGTCCTGGGTTCGAGTCCCCGAAGGTCCATTTGAGAGTAATCTCACCGCATTTATAAGGCCCAGTGGCTCAGTTGGTTAGAGCGCCGCCCTGTCACGGCGGAGGTCGTCGGTTCGAGTCCGATCTGGGTCGTTCCTAAGAGGGAATGGAGAGCGCAGGTTTATGGCCTGGGCTTCTTTTTTTCTTCCTGTGGGATTGTTGACTTGTGGTACCAACTGTATTAAAATAAAAAGGACTGGATGGTTTTATATCCTGCCGGGAATGTCGGTGTTGCTGACGAAAAGGCACAACGGGGGTATTGGGATACTATGCGTCGAATAAAAATGTATGGCATTTGCCTGGCTATGCTTTTGTCCCTGCTGGGGTGTGGCAGGGCAGGAGATGGCAGGGGCGAGAATGGGAACCCACAGGCAGGGTCGGTCTCTGCTGTAATACCTGAGACAGGGGAAGAAGCGTCCGATGAGGGCCTTTCCATGGTTTCACAGGACAGTGAGACTACTTTTGTGCCTTATCAGGCACCTGAATTTGCAGATTCTGCTTTCCATGCCGACAAGGCGGAAGGGACAGAGACTGTGAAACTGGATCTGTCTGCTTTAAGCCAGGGATACGTGGCAGTCAGTGCAGAATCTGGCAAGAGACTGAAATTCCAGGTTCTGAAAGGGGATATCAAGTATAATTACAACATCGCTTCGGACGGAACACCGTCTGTTTTTCCCTTACAGAGCGGAGATGGCACTTATACCTTTAAAGTCATGGAGAATGTGACAGAGGGCAAGTATGCGCCCATCTACACGGCACAGAAGGATGTGGTTCTTGCAGATGAGTTCCAGCCTTTCCTGCGTCCCAGTGATTATGTAAATTACAGCCAGGATTCAGAATGCGTGAAGAAGGCAGCAGAACTGGCGCAAAAAGCGGAAGATGCCCTGGGCGTGGTGACGGCGGTATATGATTATATTACTGCCAATGTAAAGTATGATTATCCGAAGGCGGAATCTGTCCAGTCCGGGTATCTGCCGGATGTGGATGAGACACTGGCCACAGGCAAGGGCATCTGCTTTGACTATGCATCACTGACAGCAGCTATGCTGCGGAGCCAGGGTATTCCTACCAAGATGGTATTCGGGGATGTATCCCCGGATGATGTCTACCATGCCTGGAATATGTTCTACACGGAAGAGACAGGGTGGGTCACAGTGAAGTTCCAGGTATCTGCAGATTCCTGGAACAGGCTGGATCTGACTTTTTCCGCCGGAGGGGCAGATACCAGTTTTGTTGGGGATGGGAACAACTATACAGATACGAGTTATTATTGAAAGACTGCGCAGATGGCTAAGAGGCGGAGTGTTTCTGGGAAATGGAAGGCCATTGCCATCTTTTGATGGCACGGATGCCAGGAACCGCATGCCTGGAAGTGCGGGGTCAGACGTTCATTGATGATTGGTATGTGCGCCAAAGCGTGCAGGAGGGTGTGAGCATGAGATACGGGAAACTGGATGACCTGGGGGTCAGTGCATTCTGTGAGAGTATGGCGATGATGGTGCAGTCAGGAATACAGATGGATGAAGCAATTGCACTTTTACAGCAGGGCCAGGGGAAGAAGCCGGGAAGCGGCGGTGTCCTGGAAAAGGGACTTGCAGTCATGCGACAGGAGACGGAACAGGGCAAGAGCCTGTCGAGTGCCATGAAGGCAGTGGGGATCTTTCCACGGTATGCCATACAGATGGTCCTGGCAGGGGAAGCCACGGGACGGCTGGAGGACGTGTTGTTCCGGTTATCCCGCTACTATGCGGATCAGAAGACCATATCAGACAAGCTGAAAAATGCCTTGACCTATCCGGCTGTGATGCTGGTGCTGATCATAGCTGTGCTGGCAGTGATGCTGGCCATGGTGCTGCCTGCCTTCACAGGGGTGTATGACAGTCTGACAGGAAGCCTTGCCGCTTCCTCCTATCGTTACATAGGCTGGGCATATGGGTTCTGCTGGCTGGCCATGGTGGTAATGGTGGTTCTGGTAGTGGTACTGGTGGCCGGCAGGGTACTGTGGAACAGCAAGAAGCGCTCTGTAGTGGAAGGGGTCCTTCGGAAGATACCGGTATGTGCCACCATCCTGGAGGGCATGGGGATGTTCCGTTTTACAGCTGCCCTGTCCACGTATCTGGCCAGCGGGGAGATGCAGGATGTAGCGGTGATTGAGAGCATGAAGATGACAGACTGCAAGCCGGTGGAGGAGAAGCTCCGCCGCTGTGTGGGACATATGGAAGAGGGACACAGCATTGCCCAGGCAGCATACAATGAGGAACTCTTTGAGCCGGTCTATGGGAGGATGCTTCTTGCAGGAGAGCGCAGCGGTAGTCTGGAGTCTGTGCTCCAGCGCCTGAATGGTCTGCTGGAGGAGCATTGCATCAATGTGGTGGACAGACTGGTAGGGATAGTGGATCCGCTGCTGTCGGGCATCTTGATGCTGACCATCGGGATATCCCTTCTCAGTGTCATGCTGCCATTGATCGGGATGATGAATTCCATTGGCTGAACAGGATCTGGAAGACCCTGGTGGAGAGACAGGAGGTCATAAGTGTATTCTGATAAAAAGAAGAGACGCTGGCCCATTGTGGTGCTGGCAGCAGTGCTTATAGCCATAGGGATATATGCTGGCTGGAAGGTATCCGGCACTTCCTCCAGGGACATGGAAGAGGAAAGCGCCGTGGCGCTGCAGGCTGCGATCCAGCGCAGTGCCCTGCAATGCTATGTGGTGGAAGGGAACTATCCGCCCAACCTGGCTTATCTGGAGGAGAATTACGGATTGCAGGTCAACACCAGGGACTTTTATGTGGTGTATGATGCTTTCGCATCCAACCTGCCACCATATGTGACGGTACATGCAAAGCCATGACCTGTCAGCCGAGAGGAGAGAATATCTGATGAAACGCAGTGGCAGATCGCCGGTTATCTATTTTACCATAGGGATTGTAACCCTCTTCCTGGCAGGTTTTTTCCTGCTGGTTTCCTTTGGAGCCAGTACCTACAGGGATATTGTGGACAGCCAGGGCAGGAATAATAAGACCAGGGCGCTGCTTGGCTACCTGTCTACCTGTGCCAGGGCCAATGATACAGAAGGGTCTGTTTCGGTGAAGGAAGAAGGCGGGAGGACCATATTGGTGATTGCAGATGGCAGTACCGGATATGCCTTCCGGATCTACCAGGAGAAAGGTGTGCTGGTGGAGGATTATGGGCGCCTTGAGTCTGAGATACTGCCTGATATGGCTATGGTGATCGGGGAGACGGCTCTCTTCCAGGTGGAGGAGAGAGGAGACGGGATCTATGCCGTACATACGGATGCCGGGGAAGTATTGCTATACTCCCACTGTGGGCGTGGACAGGAGAAATGAAAACTGCATTTGGCTGCCTTGGTTTTTTGGGTGAATAAGGAGTGCTGTGGCGGGGAATGGATGGCAGGATGAAGAAGAGACAACAACACATAACAGCTTTTTATATGGAAATGTTGGTGCTTATCGCCGTGTTCATGGTGGTGATTCTGGTGCTGACCCAGGTGTTCGCCCTTTCCAGGCGGCAGAGCACCCAGGCCAGGGTGCTGACCAATGCGGTCTGTCTGGCGGAGAATACAGCCCAGCTGTTGGCAGCCTCTGACAGCTGGGAGGCATTTGTTGCACTGCTCGGGGAAGGCTGGCTGATTCCCTCCAGGAATGATGCTGGCCGCATGATCCGCTGTGCCTATTATGATGATGTGGGGGAGAAGCCCTTGCAGGAGAGCACAGGGAATTATTATGTGGAAGTGGAGTGGATACCTGCCGGGGAAGATGGCGCGGAACTTATGGAAGGCCGTATTGCCGTGTACTGGAGGGGCGGTGCCGAGCCGGTGTATACACTGGAGACAGCAGTCTGTCTGGGCGGGGAGACTGACAGATAGTGACTGCGAAAACCAGGATAAACAGAGCGTTTGGAAAGGTGAGACAGGTATATGAAGCATATTCCGATCAGACTGGGTCCGCTGGCCCTATTGCTTGCGGTCATCAGTATCTGCATGACAACATTGGGGATCCTGACGTTTACAACAGCCCGTGCGGATTTGTCCATGGCGGAAAAATATGCCGCCACGGTGCAGACCCGGTATGGCCTGGAGGAAGAGGGGCAGAAGTTCCTGCTGGAGGCGGGGAAGGCCCTGGAGGAAGGCATGGATCTGCAGAGTCTTCCGGATACCACCACGGATACGGAGGGGGTGACCTGGAAGAGGATCACAGACGGGGACTATAGTCTGATGGTAGGACTCAGGCTTAAGGAGGACCAGGGGGAGAGACTTGGGATCGTGAGCTGGAAGATTACCAAAGCCTGGGAAGAAGATACCAGTATGGGCAATTTGTGGAATGGGGAGTAAGGACACCCCTGCTGTCTGATCATATGAGCCTGCATCCGGTGGAGGGCAGATTCGAAGGGAGAGAGAAGATGGATATACAGGAAATCATGAAAGGGGCTGTGGAAGCCAGTGCTTCCGATATCTTTCTGGTATCAGGCCTTCCGATTACATACAAGATCAACGGCAGACAGGAGCGCCTGGAAGGTGGTATCTTGATGCCGGATATGACCATACGGTATATTGACCAGATCTATGAGATCAGCAAGCGGGAGAGAACCAATCTGGACCGAGGGGAGGACGATGATTTTTCCTTTGCCATCTCCCAGCTGGGACGGTTCCGGGTCAATGTATTCAGGCAGAGAGGCTCCCTGGCGGCAGTGATCCGTCTGATCCGTTTTGGCTTGCCGGATCCGGTACAGCTGGGGATACCGGAAGCGGTGCTATCCCTGGCCGAGAACAAAAAAGGACTTGTGCTGATCACCGGAGCTGCTGGAACCGGTAAATCCACTACGCTGGCCTGTATGATCGACAGGATCAATAAGAGCAGGGACTGCCATATCATCACCATGGAAGATCCTATCGAATATATCTACCGCCATGACAAGGCTATTGTGACCCAGAGGGAGATATCCATAGACACGCCAGGGTATCTGCCGGCCCTGCGGTCTGCCCTGCGGGAAAGTCCGGATGTGGTGCTTCTGGGGGAGATGCGGGACTATGATACCATATCCGCTGCCATCACTGCAGCAGAGACAGGTGTCCTCCTGTTCAGTACCCTGCATACCAGCAGTGCTGCCAATACCATCAGCCGTATCCTGGATGTGTTCCCGGCCAATCAGCAGCAACAGGTGAAGATGCAGATTGCCCAGATCCTGAAGGGGGTTGTCTGCCAGCAGCTGGTTCCGGATGTGGATGGCCGTCAGGTTCCGGTCTTCGAGATCATGAAGACCACAAACGCCGTTCAGAATATGATCCGGGAAGATAAGCTGCACCAGCTGGATCAGGAGATGCAGTCCGGTGCGGACCAGGGGATGTGCACTATGGACGGAAGCCTGTTGAAGCTGTACAGGCAGGGCAGGATCACCAGGGAGACGGCGCTTGTCTCCTGCATCCACTATGATGCCATGGTGAAACGGCTGAGTATATAGGGTAAAACAGTTCCCGGACAGCGCAAGAAGCAAGCATATTGTCTTCTCAAAGACTGGGATGACCGCCATGCCGTGTGTGGGCAGATGATCCAAAAACAGTGACATTGAAGCACGATGAACATGCGCTGATGGAACAGTATTATGAAGAAGCCAACCGGCGGGTTATGCAGTCACTGGATATCCTGGTGCCCCAGCCGGAAGGACTCAGTGACCACAAGTGGAGCCAACTGATTGGAATGTACACAGCTTACCGCCTGTACAAGGAAGGAAAAGCAACAAAAACTATATGGCTATAGGAAAAGCAAAAGTAAGACCAGTTATTGCAGACTTTGGCAATCGCCGGGCTTATTTTTGTCATTTCCAATTTTTCTTTCTTTTTGGATTATGTAGTTTCGGGTGCTTCTTTTGTACTGTCTGGCAGACCCGGGCAGATATGGGGGAATCCCTAGGTATGCAACGGGAAAAATATTCGGGAGCTGTAAGGATAGGGGGGATCGAAATGGATGGGACAAATCAGACACAGAAGAATAGCCTTACCGAAGGGACGATCTGGAAGAAGTTGCTGTTTTTTGCGCTTCCTATTTTCCTGGGACAGGTTTTCCAACAGTTGTACAACACCTTTGACTCTCTGATTGTGGGGAAATTCCTGGGGGACCAGGCTCTTGCGGCGGTAAGCTCCTCCGGCAGCCTGATCTTCATGCTGGTGGGGTTTTTTCAGGGAGTGGCCATGGGGGCAGGGGTCATCATTGCCAAGGAATATGGGGCGAAGAACGAGAAAGCCATGCGGCTGGCCATCCACACAGATGTGGCCTTCGGGCTGGTGGCAGGAGGCATACTGACAGTGCTGGGAGTGGGGATGACACCTACCATCCTGCGCTGGATGCAGACCCCGGCAGATGTACTGCCCCAGTCCATAGAGTATTTCCGTTTCTATTTCTGCGGTATTATTTTTACGGTCTTGTACAATATATTTGTAGGGATCCTGCAGGCAGTAGGGGATAGCAGGCATCCGCTATATTACCTGATATTCTCATCCCTTGTGAATGTGACCCTTGACCTGGTCCTGGTGGGAGGATTCCGCCTGGGAGTGGGGGCAGCAGCCCTGGCCACTACCATTTCCCAGGGGATCAGTGCCCTGCTGTGTATGCTGCAGCTGATCCGCAGCAGAGAGTCCTACAGACTCTCCCTTAGGGAAGTGGGATTCCACAGGGAGAGTCTGGGAAAGATTGTGCGTTTCGGACTGCCCTCCGGTGTACAGAACTCTGTGATTGCGCTGGCAAACCTGGTGGTACAGACCAATATCAATGCCTTTGGCCAGTTTGCCATGGCCGGATGCGGTGCCTATGCCAAGGTGGAAGGATTTGCGTTTCTGCCGATTACCTGTTTCTCCATGGCGCTGTCCACATTCGTGGGGCAGAATCTGGGGGCCAGACAGTATGAGCGGGTGAAAAAGGGAGTGAGATTCGGCATCCTCTGCTCCATATCGGTGGCAGAACTGGTGGGAATTGTGTTCTGGCTTCTGGCACCTGTCCTGATCGGTCTGTTCAGCACTTCTTCGGAGGTGCTGACATTCGGTGTGCGACAGGCCAGGGTGGAGTCCCTTTTTTACTGTCTGCTGGCTTTATCCCACTGCATTGCCGGGATCATGCGGGGGGCAGGCAAGGCTACCGTTCCCATGTTTACCATGCTGGGGTGCTGGTGTCTGGTCCGGGTGACGTATATCACCCTGGCCCTGCATTTTTACCCCCGGATTGAAATGGTGTTCAGCGCCTATCCGCTCACCTGGTCCTTGAGCAGCATAGTGTTTCTGGTGTATTTCTTCAAGGCAGACTGGATCCATAGTTTTGACAGGCTGGAGCAGGGTTAATGTTTGCAGTTTTGGGAAAATTGGTGTAATATGGAAGACGCATGTGGAGGTGTAAGTTTGAAAGTAAACTTTCAAATTTTGATTGGTATATGCGCTGAAGCGCATATGGAGGTGTAAAAATGAGAGAGATCAAGGAACAAAGATTGACAGGTGAGAGGGCCTTATTCCAGGCCCAGGATGCCCATATCAGCTATTGTGTGTTTGAGGCCGGGGAGTCTCCGCTGAAGGAGAGCCGGGATCTTGCCATAGACAATACGTTGTTTAAATGGAAATATCCTCTGTGGTATAGCAAAAACGTGTCCCTGCGGGATTGCAGTCTGTTTGACATGGCCAGGGCAGGCATCTGGTATACGGAGCAGATCAACGTGGAACACACAGTGATAGAGGCGCCCAAAAATTTCCGCCGGTCGAAGCAGATCGTCCTCCGGGATGTGGACATGCCCAATGCAGCCGAGACATTGTGGAATTGTGAAGATGTCCGGATGGAACAGGTGACGGCCAAAGGGGACTATTTTGCCATGAACTGCAAGAACGTGGTGGCGAAAAATTTTACCCTGGTGGGGAATTACAGCTTTGATGGCTGTCGCAATGTGGAGATCCATGATTCACGGCTGTTGTCCAAGGATGCTTTCTGGAACGCAGAGCATGTAACCGTATACAATTCCTTTATCTCGGGGGAATACCTGGGATGGAATTCCAGGGATATCACCCTGGTGGACTGTGTGATAGAAAGTCTGCAGGGGATGTGCTATATTGACAACCTGGTGATGAAAAACTGCCGCCTGCTGAATACCACTCTGGCCTTCGAGTATTCCCAGGCCGATGTGGAGATTGTGGGAAGTGTGGACAGTGTGTTCAACCCCAGGGGGGGAATCATCCGGGCAGACAGGATCGGGGAGCTGATCCTGGACGGGCGGAAGGTGAAGGTGGACCAGACTAAGATTGAGGCCGGGGAGATTGGCAGGCAGTCCCAACGGGCATCCTGGGAGGATTGAACAAGCCAGGGCGGTTTCATCCTGTAGTCTGGCCTGGTCCAGAGAACCAGGCAGCATGTGGGTCTGTGAAACCAGGCCGCTGTGGAGGAAAGCTGTGGGTAGGATCTGTAAGGACAAGGAGAATTGCCATGAAAGCAGATTTTGACAAAATGACGGACAGGCGGGGTACAGGATCCTTGAAATGGGATATACCTAAGGGGGAGCTGCCCATGTGGGTGGCGGATATGGACTTTGAGACAGCGCCACCCATCAGAGAGGCGCTTGCAGCAAGGGTGGCGCATGGTGTCTTTGGCTACAGCGTGGTGACACCGGACTGGTATGAAGCGTATGCGGGATGGTGGAGCCGCAGGCATCATCTGGAGGTGGACAAGGACTGGCTGGTGTTCTGCACAGGGGTGGTGCCTGCTATTTCCAGCGCGGTGCGGAAGCTTACCACAGTGGGGGAAAATGTGCTGGTGCAGACGCCGGTATACAACATTTTTTTCAATTCCATCCGCAACAACGGAAGGAATATCCTGGAAAGTCCCCTGGTCTATGACGGCACAGGGTATGCCATTGATTTCCGGGATCTGGAGGAGAAGCTGGCAGATCCCCAGACCACCTTGATGCTGCTGTGCAATCCGCACAATCCGGTGGGAAAAATCTGGGACCAGGAGACACTTGCCAGGATCGGGGAACTGTGTCACAGGTACCATGTGCTGGTGCTTTCCGATGAGATCCATTGTGACTTGACGGACCCAGGGTGTGAGTATGTACCATTCGCCTCTGTGTCACGGATCTGCAGGGATAACAGCATCACCTGCCTGGCACCCACCAAGACCTTCAACCTGGCGGGGCTGCAGACAGCGGCAGTGATGGTGCCGGATCCCCATATCCGGCACAAACTGGAACGGGGCCTGAATACGGACGAGGTGGCAGAACCCAATGCCTTTGCCATCCAGGCTGCTGTGGCGGCCTTCGGGCAGGGAGAGGCCTGGCTGGAGGAGCTGCGCGTTTATCTGAAGGGAAATAAAGATCTGGTCAGGGAAACGGTGGAAAGAGAGATACCCGGGATCAAGGTGGTGCCTTCCCAGGCCACCTACCTTCTGTGGCTGGACTGCAGTGGCATCACAGAGGATGCCGGGGAACTGGCTGCATTCATCCGGTCGGATACGGGGCTGTATCTGACCGAAGGGGAAGAATATGGTGCGCCGGGCCGCAGTTTCCTGCGCTTGAATACGGCCTGTCCCAGGCAGAGACTGATCCAGGGGCTGTCCCGGCTGCAGAAGGGGATACGGGATTTCGGCTTGCGCTGATTCCTGCGGCAACGAGCCAGGCGGATGCGTCAGCATCCATTTGGCTCTTGCCGCCAGGGGTGCGTAGCACTGGTAGCGCTATCTTGTTGTCTATGTCTGTTCCGGATAAGGGAGGAATACTTCTTTGCCCATTCCGCAGAAAGGACATACCCAGGTATCGGGAAGCTCCTCAAAAGGAGTGCCGGGGGAGATGCCGCCATCGGGATCTCCCAGCACTGGGTCATAGACATAGCCACAGGGTTCACATAGATATTTTTCTGTATCCATTGGATTTTTTACCTCCTGGTCTGTTTTTCTTTTCCTGCATTTTCTGGCAGTACATTACGAATCTTCCAGACTTTCCCTTTTATCCGTTTCTTCTGGGGCATACAGATCCACCAGCCGTTTCAGATAGCGATAGCGTTCCCTGGACTGGGCGGCGGCCTTCTGGAACAGTTCCTTTGCCTGCTCGGGCTGGTAGCGCTGTAAGGCGTTATAGCGGATCTCCCCTGCCAGGAATTCCTGGTAATCCATATGAGGTTCCCCGCTGTCCAGGGTAAAGGGATTTTGCCCCTTTTCCCGGAAGGCCGGATTGAAGCGGAACAGGTGGAAATAGCCTGCATCCACAGCCTTTTTCTCCTCATGGGCACTGCTGCCAAGGCCGCTGCGTATGCCATGGGCAATGCAGGTGGCATAGGCGATGATGAGGGAAGGGCCCGGGTAGGCGGCAGCTTCCGTGATAGCCCGCAGGGTCTGGTTGAAATCAGCACCCATGGCGATCTGGGCCACATACACATTGCCGTAAGTCATGGCTATGGAGGCCAAGTCTTTTTTCCGGGTCTGTTTGCCTCCGGAGAGGAATTTGGCTGTGGATCCCAGGGGAGTGGCTTTGGAAGCCTGGCCTCCGGTATTGGAGTATACTTCCGTGTCCAGCACCAGGATGTTGATATCCTTACCACTGGCCAGCACATGATCCAGGCCTCCGAAGCCAATGTCATAGGCCCAGCCATCACCGCCTATGACCCACTGGATGGTGGAAGCAGGATCCTTGGTTTCGGCCTGGACAGCAGGTGCATCCGGCTGGTGTCCGGGGAGGGCAGTTGTGGATGCCAGACGTCTGGCAGCGGCTTCCTGGGCCATGAGCATACCGTAGCCAAATTCGGCCCCGTCCTCAAACAGGGAGTTGGACCAGGCGGGGCCATGCCCCTGGTCGTCCAGGGCATAGGCGCAGGAAGGGGCGGAATTGCCCCAGATGGAGCTACAGCCCGTGGCGTTGGCGATATACATGCGGGAGCCGAAGAGCTGGGTTAGGAGCTTCACATAAGGGGTTTCCCCGCAGCCTGCACAGGCACCGGAGAACTCCAGCAGAGGGCGTAGAAACTGGCTGCCCTTCAAAGTGTCAGGCTTAAATTTCTCCAGGGCATGCCGGGCGGGCAACAGGTGTTTGCCGTAGTCAAAATAGACTTGTTTTTCCTGGTGCTGGTTTACAGGACACATTTCCAGGGCCTTTTGTCCCTGCCTGCCGGGACAGATTCCGGCACAGCTTCCGCAGCCAGTGCAGTCCATATAGGAGATGGTCACGGCAAAAGTATGCTCTGGAAGGCCCAGCATGGGAACCTGGGGCATCCCGGCAGGGGCGGCCTGTGCCTGTGCCGGGTCCATGACCACAGGGCGGATTACGGCGTGGGGGCATACGAAGGAACAACGGTTACACTGGATGCAGTTCTCCGGCTTCCACTGGGGGACTTCCGTGGCCACGTTCCGGCGTTCATGGGCGGTGCTGCCAGGTGGCGTATAGCCGTCCGCGTAGGGCAGGAAGGCAGACACAGGCAGCAGGTTGCCCCGCTGGTCTGTGACAGGCTGCTGGATCTGCCGTACATAGGACAGAAGTTCCGGGCGGTCAGGAGAGGGGACATTGTCCAGGGGAAAGTCCTGCTGGGAGGGACAGCAAACAGCATCCTGCCCGGTGCCTGCAGGGGGAGATACACTGGCAGGATCGGTTCCGCAGTTTTTCCAGGAAACGGGAATTTCTACCTGGAAGACCTCCGCAAATCCCCGGTCAATGGCTTCTTCGTTCATCCTGAGGATCTTCTCCCCGCTCTTGCCATAGCTTTTCCTGGCAGCTTCCTTCATCCGTTCTTTGGCCTCCCTGGCGGGAAGCAGCCCCGATACGGCGAAGAAGGCTGCCTGGAGAATGGTGCTGATCTTATTGTTCAGACCGATTTCCTTTCCAATGGCCAGGGCGTCAATGAGGTAGAATCGGATGTGGTGCCGGGCCAGGTAGGCTTTTACCAGGTTCGGCAGATAGTTTTCCAGCTCCTTTTCCTGGTAAGGACAGTTCAGCAGGAATATGCCGTTGTCTGTAAGCTCCTCTATCATCACCGCGTACTTGTGCAGATAGGCCGGATTGTGGCAGGCTACGAAACCCGCCCGGGTGATCAGGTAGGCGCTGTGGATTGGCAACCTGCCGAATCTCAAGTGGGAGATGGTAAGTCCCCTGGACTTCTTGGAATCGTATTCAAAATACCCCTGGGCAGTAAAATCGGTATGACTGGCCACGATTTTCAAAATGTTTTTAGTGGCGCTGACTGTGCCATCCCCGCCCAGTCCCCAGAATTTGCAGGCAAAAAGAGCCTCCGGGGCAATGTCTGGCAGATCCGGTACCGGCAGGGATAAGTGGGTTACATCATCCTGAATGCCTATGGTGAACCTTGTCAAAGAGTGGTTGGCGAAGACAGCGGCGATCTGGGCAGGTGTGGTATCCTTGGAACCCAGGCCATAGCGTCCGCCGCAGAGCCGTATATCTGTCCGGTTTCCCTGGCTTAGGGCTGCGGCTACATCCAGGTACAGGGGTTCTCCGGGGGCACCCGGTTCCCTGGTGCGGTCCAGCACAGAAAGCTGTCTGACTGTGTCGGGCAGTTTCTCTAAAAAGTGGCGCACGCTGAAAGGACGGTAGAGGTGCACATGCAAAAGACCATATGTCGCCTGGGGAACGGTATCCAGGTATTCCCGTATGGTCTCACAGACACTGCCCATGGCCACCAGCACATGGGTGGCATTCGGATGACCGTAATAGTCAAAAAGGCCGTAGGAGGTACCCAGACGATGGTTGATCTTGGCAAGCTGTGTCTCTACCACCCCGGGCAGGGCCTCATAGAAGGGATTGGCGGCCTCCCTGTTCTGGAAGAAGATGTCCGGGTTCTGGGCAGAGCCGTAGGCCCTGCCGTGATGGGGGTGAAGACAGTTCTCCCGGAAACGAAGCAGGGGGGCATCATCGGCCATGTCACGCAGGTCTGCGTAATCCCAGACCTGGATTTTCTGTAGCTCATGGGAAGTGCGGAATCCGTCAAAACAGTTCAGGAAGGGAATCCTTCCCTGCAGGGCTGCCAGGTGGGACACCGGGGTCAGGTCCATCACTTCCTGGACACTGCTGCTGAAGAAAATGGCCGCTCCTGTCTGACGGCAGGCATACACGTCAGAGTGGTCGCCGAAGATGGACAGGGCATGGGTGGCGATGGTCCTGGCTGCCACATGGATCACTGCCGGAAGCAATTCCCCTGCCATGCGATAGAGATCCGGCAACATCAGCAGAAGACCCTGGGAGGAGGTGAATGTGGTAGACAGTGCCCCGGCCAGGAGTGCGCCGTGCATGGCCCCGGCAGCCCCGGCTTCTGACTGGAGCTGGGAGATGGTAAGGCACTGGCCATATATGTTTTTCCGGCCTTCCCCGGCCCACTGGTCATTCAGCTCGGCCATGGGGGAGGAGGGTGTGATGGGATAGATAGCCGCCACCTCACTGTAAGCGTAGGCCACATGGGCGGCAGCCTGGTTGCCGTCACAAGCCTGGGTAGGGCGTTGCGCGGGGGATGCCTGGGACGGATGGGTGCCAGGTGTGGATGTGTTTTCTGCTGTTTCTTCCATAATAAAAACCTCCGGGACAAAAATTGTTATTCCTATCTTGTCCCGGAGGCTGTGAGATTATGTATACCCGGCAAAAGAAAAAGTCCTTTCGCCTGGATCCGGCAGGGAATACCGGATCATTTCAGGAATCCGTTTACAATCTGGGCTTCGGCCTCTTCTTCTGTCAGCCCCAGGGTCATAAGCTTGGTGATCTGCTCTCCGGCGATCTTCCCGATGGCGGCTTCATGGATCAGTTCCGCATCCAGGCAACCTGCTGTGATCTCCGGAATGGCACTGATCTTTGCATTGTCCATGATGATGCCATCACACTCGGAATGTCCCTTGCAGCGGTTGTTACCATTGATTCTGGACAGAAAGAGCTGGCTGGATTCGTCCCTGGCCACGGAGCGGGAGATGATGTTGGCACTGGAATCTGCCCCGTCTAAGTCCACCTGGAAGGAGGTCTCTGCAGTCTGGTTGCCATGGGTCATCAGCTTTTCCGTGACAATGAGTCTGGCACCATCGGCCAGCCTGGCGCTGGTGGAGCGTCTGGTGGAATCCACACCCTTGATCTGTACGGTCTCCAGCTCCATGAAGCTGTTTTCCCCCAGTTCTATTACGGTCTCGGGGTTCATGATCCGGGAACCGCGTCCGTCCCCGCTGCCATAGTGCTTCTCCACATATTTCACATGGGCGTTTTTTCCGATATAGAAGCTGTGGATACCGTCATGGCGGCTGTCGGCATCTCCTCCGTTGTGGATGCCGCAGCCGGCCACAATGGTCACATCGCAGTCATCGCCCACGTGGAAATCATTGTACACCATCTCTGTGAGTCCGCTCTGGCTTAAGAGCACCGGGATATGCACGCTTTCTTTCCGGGTACCGGGCTTGATCACAATGTCGATACCTGGCTTGTCTTCTTTGGTCACGATATCAATGTTGGCAGTGGTGGAGCGGTCCGTGCTTGTGCCATTGGCGCGGATATTGTAGGCGCCTGCTGGCATCTCGTGCAGACCGGCCACCTGTTCTAATAAAAGTCTCTGTATCTCATCCATAATAGGTCTCCTTTCTTTCTCCACAGGTTCATTGCGCATGCTGTGAGGATCAATGCCTTCCGGGGCGCATCAGATTCCATGCCCCGCTGTCTGCGGAGGGGTTATTGACTTGTAGAACCGGCACCCCTCTGTACCCTTTAACAGCTCCGGCAGGATATCCTCCCTGCGTCCCCTGGCCTGCACATTGCCCTCCGCCAGCACCACGATCTCATCTGCAATGTTTAAGATCCGTTCCTGGTGGGAGATAATGATTAGGGAATTGTCCCTGGTCTGGTGCAGATCCTCGAAGACCTTGATCAAGTTGCTGAAGCTCCACAGGTCGATCCCGGCTTCCGGTTCATCGAAGACAGCCAGCGGCGCATTGCGGGCAATGATGGTGGCGATCTCGATGCGCTTCAGCTCACCGCCGGAGAGGCTGGAGTCCACATCCCTGTTGATATAGTCCCTGGCACAGAGACCTACCTGGGAGAGATAGTCGCAGGCGGAAGACAGGTTGGTCCGGGCCTGGGAGGTCTGGAATGCAGCATTTGTGGCGAAAGCTGCCTGGGCCCCGGTGTCCTGGCCGGATGCTGGTCCGGCTTGATTCTGCGTGGGACCAGGCTGTTTCTGGGCAGCCAGGGCGATCAGGTCTTTTACCTTGATGCCTTTGAAACGCACTGGCTGCTGGAAGGCGAAGCTGATGCCCAGCCTGGCCCGGTCGGTGATATTCAGCCCGGTGATGTCCGTGCCATTGAAGAGGATACGGCCGGATGTGGGCTGTTCAATGCCCATAATGAGTTTGGCCAGGGTGGATTTCCCGCCACCGTTGGGACCTGTGATGGCAATGAAGGCATGGTCATCAAAGGTCAGGTTTATGTCTTTTATGATTTCTTTCTGTCCTTTTGTGTTGTCTGACACCTGGAAGGACAGATTCTGTAGTTCAAGCATATGTGTTTCCTCCTGGTTGTAGGGATTTACGAGTGTCTGTAGCCCTGGGTCAGGCCGGGTGGCTTTACCCAGGGCCTGTTCCTGCCACGCCTATCAGTATAGCACATTTTCGGAAAAGTTACACAGGTTTTTGATTTTCAGGCAGTTGACACCGCCCTGGAAAAAATATATTATGTATAAGAATATGCAGAAAGCAGCGGATCAGAATAAGGAAAGCGCACAAGGAGGTACGAGTATGGCTTTGAAGAAGAAACCAGTTACAGGCATGAGGGATATCCTGCCCCGGGAGATGCAGATCCGGGATTATGTCATTGGCGTGATTAAGGAGACTTACGGAAGTTTTGGGTTTACCTCCATGGAAACGCCAGGTGTGGATCATATTGAGAACCTGACCAACAGGCAGGGCGGGGACAATGAGAAGCTGGTTTTCAAGATTCTGAAGCGGGGGGAGAAGCTGGATATAGCCCAGGCCCGGACCGAGGAGGAAGTGGTGGACGGGGGACTTCGCTACGATTTGACGGTGCCCCTGGTGCGGTATTATGCCAACAATGCGGCCTCCCTGCCTGCGCCTTTCAAAGCCCTGCAGATAGGAAATGTGTGGCGTGCAGAGCGGCCCCAGAGAGGACGTTTCCGTCAGTTTATGCAGTGTGATATTGACATTCTGGGAGAGCCATCTAATCTGGCGGAAATTGAACTGATCCTGGCCACCACCACTACTTTGGGGAGGCTTGGCTTCAAAGGCTTTGAGATCCGAATCAATGACAGACAGATCCTGAAGGCCATGGCAGTTTACAGTGGCTTTGCCCGGGAGGACTATGACAGCGTGTTTATCACCCTGGACAAAATGGACAAGATCGGCCAGGAGGGAGTGCAGGCAGAACTGCTGGAAAAAGGATTGCCCCAGGCGGCAGTGGAGAAGTATCTGGCCCTGTATGGGGGACTGGCCCAGGCGGAGGACGGCGTGGCCTATCTGGCCGAAAAGCTGGAAGGGGTGCTGGATCCTTCTGTCACCCAGGGTCTGCGGGAGATCATGGACAGTGTGACTGCCACCAGGACAGCAGATTTTCAGATGGTATTCGATGCCACCCTGGTAAGGGGGATGTCCTATTATACAGGTACGATCTATGAGGTCGCCATCCCGGAATTTGGTGGGAGCTGCGGAGGCGGCGGAAGATATGATGAGATGGTGGGGAAATTTACCGGCAATGCTGTGCCTGCCTGTGGATTTTCCATAGGCTTTGAGAGGATCATCCTGCTGCTGACAGAAAGCGGTTTCCAGGTGCCGGGGGACAGCCGGAAGGCGGCTTATCTGGTGGAAAAAGGTGTATCCGGGGAAGGACTTATGGATGTGATTGCCAAAGCCCAGGAGGCAAGAAAAGAGGGCAACCAGGTGTTGGTGGTCCGCATGAACAAGAACAAGAAGTTCCAGAAGGAGCAGCTTGCGGCAGAGGGGTATCAGGAGATTGTGGAGTTCTACCGGGAAAAGTGCGAAGGAAATCACTAAGCTCGAAAAAGGCCTCGCCAAGTGATTTCACGCTCTGCGAGCAGAGCTTCTTCACACAGAAGAACGCAAGGACAGCGTTCTTCATCCATTGTTTGTGCCATTTGAATGGCACTGACGCCGTAGGCGGCATGTCTGGATGTTGGAAAAAAGATAAAAAGCGCAGAATGAAAAGGTCTGCAGATTGTGAGGGAATTATGGCAGAATCAATGAAGGGTTTGAAAAGGACACACCGCTGCGGGGAGCTGTCCGTGGCCAATGTGGGAGAGACTGTCACCGTTATGGGCTGGGTGCAGAAGCAGCGTAACAAAGGCGGCATCATTTTTGTGGATCTGAGGGATCGTTCCGGGATTCTGCAGATTATTTTCGAGGAGGGTGACTGCGGGACGGGGAATTTTGCCAAGGCGGAGAAGATGCGCAGTGAATTTGTGGTGGCAGTCACAGGCCGGGTGGAAGAGCGCTCCGGGGCTGTGAACGAGAATCTGGCCACCGGCCAGATAGAGATCCGGGCGAAGGAGGCCCGTGTGCTCTCCGAGGCGGAGACACCGCCTTTTCCCATTGAGGAAGGATCCAGGACAAAGGAGGAGCTTCGGCTGAAATACCGCTATCTGGATCTGCGCAGGCCAGACCTGCAGAGGAATCTGATCCTGCGCAGCAAGATTGCCACCACTATCCGGGCTTTCCTCTCCAGGGAAGGATTTCTGGAGATAGAGACCCCGGTTTTAAATAAGTCAACACCGGAGGGAGCCAGGGATTACCTGGTGCCCAGCCGTGTGCATCCGGGCTGCTTCTACGCACTGCCCCAGTCTCCCCAGATTTTCAAGCAGCTTCTTATGTGCTCCGGGTATGACAGGTATTTCCAGATAGCAAAATGTTTCCGGGACGAGGATCTCAGGGCGGACAGGCAGCCGGAATTTACCCAGGTGGATCTGGAGATGTCTTTTGTGGATGTGGATGATGTGATGGATGCCACAGAGCGGATGGTGGCCCAGGTGTGCAGGGAGGCCATCGGTCTGCAGGTGGCTCTGCCCATCCCCAGGATGACCTGGGATGAGGCCATGAACCGTTATGGCTCCGATAAGCCGGATACCCGCTTTGGGATGGAGCTGAAGGATGTATCCAAGGTAGTGGAGGGCTGCGGCTTCGGTGTGTTTACCGGGGCACTGGAAGCAGGCGGCTCTGTCCGGGGCATCAATGTGAAGGGACAGGCGGAAATGCCCAGGAAGAAGATTGACGCCCTGGTGGAATATGCCAGGGGATACGGCGCCAAAGGACTGGCTTATCTGGCGGTGATGCCGGATGGTACCTGCAAGTCTTCCTTCGCCAAGTTCCTGACAGAAGACCAGCTACAGGCCCTGGTGGCTGCCATGGAAGGAGAAGCGGGGGATCTGCTGCTCTTTGCGGCGGACCGTCTGAAAACAGTCTGGGCCGTGCTGGGGGCTTTGCGGGTGGAGCTTGCCAGGCAGCTTGGGCTGATTGACAACAATAGATTTGATTTCCTGTGGGTGACGCAGTTCCCTCAGTTTGAGTGGAGCGAGGAGGAAGAGAGGTATGTAGCCATGCACCATCCCTTCACTATGCCCATGGAGGAAGACCTGGAGAAGCTGCAAGAGGATCCCGGGGCGGTGCGGGCCAAGGCTTACGATATTGTGTTAAATGGTGTGGAGCTGGGCGGCGGCAGTGTCAGGATCTTCCAGAGCGATGTACAGGAGCAGATGTTTGAAGCTCTCGGCTTTACTAAAGAGAAGGCCCATGAGCAGTTCGGGTTCCTGCTGGATGCCTTCCGATACGGCGTGCCGCCCCATGCAGGACTGGCCATCGGCCTGGACCGCTTTGTGATGCTTCTGGTGGGAGCGGAGAGTATCCGGGAAGTGATCGCCTTCCCCAAGGTGAAGGATGCCTCCTGTCTGATGTCGGAGGCCCCCGGGCAGGTGGATCCTGCACAGCTGGAGGAGCTGTGCTTAAGTCTGGTGGAGGAACAGGGGGAAGAGACAGAGTAATCCCAGGTCACGAAGGGATGAGAAGCAGGTTGTCAGGGGGACGCCTATATTCCCGCGGGCAATGAGCCAGGCGGATGCGCCAGCATTTATTTGGCGCTGCCGCCAGGGGGGTGTAGCGCTGGTGGCGCATGATCAGTACCCACCGAAGCGGAGCGAAGACCACATACCCCGCTGCTTGCGGCGGGGTTGCTGACTTGGAAGAATGCCCACAGGAAGCTGGATGGGGATGCCTGCGGGGATGGCATGGATGGCATGGAAGACAGAATTTACCTTCTCTGGATCGGGGAACTGCTCCGGGAAAAACCAGAGGCACAGGAAAAACAGGATATATGGGAAAGACAAAGGGTGCAGGAAATACAGGATGCGCAGGAAGTGCTTGCACAGAAGGCGGCAGGCTGGATAGATGGAACCAGGCGCCAGAAGGCGGCACGTATGCGGACAGAAGGGGCCAGGGCTGCCTGCATGGGCGCCGGTCTGCTGCTGCAGAAGGGGATGGCTGACTATCTGTACAGGGGAGATTCCCCGACAGCCGCCCCGGGGAGCCAGGCCTGCCGGATCCTTAGGCTGGAGGTATCACAGCTTCTGGAGGAACTGGAGACGCAGCTTTCTGCCCCGGTACCGTTATCCTACACCTATGGTCCTCAGGGGAAGCCTTATCTGGCAGGGGGACCTTTCTTTTTCAGTCTGTCCCACTCCGGCGACTATGTGTTGTGTGCCGTGTCTGGCCAGGAGGTAGGCGCCGATATCCAGAAGATGCAGCAGGCAGATTATGGTAAGCTTGCCAGCCGCTTTTTTGCCGGGGAAGAATGCAGGCTTCTGGAACAGTGCAGGTCAGAGGAGGACAGACGGATGCTTTTTTACTGGCTCTGGACCAGGAAAGAAGCTCTGGGTAAGCTCACTGGCAGAGGTGTGGCGAAGGTACTTGCAAGATCCGTGTGTGGAAAGCCTGTAGATAGCGGGAAGATTCCAGGCGGCGGACAGGAGACCGGAGATGCTCCGGGGGCAAGTGCATTGTGCTGGACTAAGGTGCCTTGTCCTTCCGGTTACCAGGCTGCTGTGTGTACAGGATATTACAATTGGGAACTATGAGGGAGCGTAGACATGGGAAGATTATGGAAATATCTGAAAGCGTATAAGAAAGAGTGTGTCCTGGCACCGCTTTTTAAACTCCTGGAAGCCTTTTTTGAGCTGCTGGTTCCCCTGGTGATGGCAGGTATCATAGACAGGGGAATCGGCAGGACCAGCCCGGATGTGGGGTACATTGGCAGGATGGGGCTATGCCTGCTGGCATTGGCTGTGGTAGGACTTGTGTCCTCTATCACGGCCCAGTTTTTTGCGGCCAAAGCGGCGGTGGGATTCTCCACCAGGCTTAGGCAGGCTCTGTTTGACCATATTCTGGGGCTTGATTTCACCAACATGGACAAAGCGGGTACTTCCACCATGATCACCCGCATGACCAGTGATATCAATCAGGTGCAGTCCGGTGTGAATATGGTGCTGCGTCTGTTCCTGCGTTCCCCTATCATCGTATTTGGCGCCATGATCATGGCGTTCACCATTGACGTAAAAAGTGCCTTGATTTTTGTGGTAGCCATTCCATTGCTGGCACTTGTGGTATTTGGCATCATGCTCTGGACCATGCCCCTGTACAAAAAGGTGCAGGCCGGACTGGACAAGGTGCTGGGAATCACCAGGGAGAATCTGACAGGTGTCCGGGTGATCCGGGCTTTCCACCAGGAGGCACAGGAAGAGGCACGGTTTGGTGCATATAACAAGGCTCTGGCCCACAGCCAGACTTTTGTGGGGAAAATCAGTGCGGTGATGAATCCTGTGACATATATAATCGTAAATGGTGCTATTGTGGCCTTGATCTACACTGGTGCCATCCAGGTAAACCTGGGGAATCTGACCCAGGGGCAGGTCATTGCCATCCTCAACTATATGTCTCAGATCCTGGTGGAACTGGTGAAGCTGGCAAATCTGATCATCACCATCACCAAGGCCCTGGCCTGCGCCGACCGGGTGGCAGGGGTGTTTGAGATCCGGAACCTGCCATCCGACAGGCAGGAGGACTTGCACGCTGGCGGAAGCAATGAGGGGACCTGCGGCCAGGAGAGAGCCGGGGGACAGGGCGTCTTGCAGTCCCGTCCCTTCCTGGAATTTGACCATGTGTCCCTAACATATGCAGGTGCTGGTGCGGAGACCCTTCACAACATGCATTTTGCGGTGCACCGGGGTGAAACCATCGGGGTGATCGGCGGAACCGGTTCTGGCAAGACTTCCCTGGTGAACCTGATCCCTGGTTTCTACCCTGTGACACAAGGCGCCATCCGTCTGGAAGGCCGGGACATCCGGTTCATTCCGAAGGAGGAGCTGCGCAGACGCATGGGCGTGGTACCCCAGAAGGCGGTACTGTTCAAGGGAACCATACGCAGCAACCTGGAATGGGGCAGGCCCGGTGCCACAGAGGAGGAACTGTGGCAGGCCATTGATATGGCACAGGCCAGGGAAGTGGTAGAAGGCAAGATGGGGGGACTGGATGCCCGGATTTCCCAGAGCGGTAAGAACCTGTCAGGAGGCCAGAGACAGCGTCTTACCATTGCCAGGGCGCTGGTGAGACGTCCGGAGATCCTTATCCTGGATGACAGTGCCTCTGCCCTGGACTATGCTACAGACGCGAAACTGCGGGGGGCTTTGAAGGAACTGGCCGGGACGACCACCACCTTTATTGTGTCCCAGAGAGCTTCCACCATCCGCCATGCAGATCAGATCATTGTGCTGGATGACGGGGAGATGGCAGGCATTGGCACCCATGAGGAACTGCTTGCAGGCTGTGAGGTGTACAGGGAAATCTACTATTCCCAGTACCCCAAGGAACGACCTGGCAGCCAGGCCGGGACAAACAAACAGCCAGAAGAGGCAGAAGCGGGACAGAAAGGAGGGGCAGGAGATGGCAGAGAAGCATAACACAGATACGAAGGCCAGCCAGATGGACACCATGAAGCGTGTACTCCATTATATCCGGAAATACTGGTTCCTGGTAGGTCTGTCCCTGGTTCTGGCGGCAGTGTGTGTGGTACTTACCCTGTATGTGCCCATACTCACCGGGGATGCAGTGGATCTGATCGTAGCTCAAGGGCTTGTGGACTTTGAAGGGGTGTTTTCCATCTTGTGGAAAATAGCAGTGGCTATGGTGTTTACTGCCCTGGCCCAGTGGCTGATGAATATCTGCAACAATCATATTACCTACCATGTGGTGAAGGATATCCGGGAGAACGCATTTCACAGACTGGAACAACTTCCCTTGAAATACCTGGATGCCCATGCATACGGTGACATTGTGAGCCGGGTGATTGCAGATGTGGATACCTTTGCGGACGGATTGCTCTTAGGATTTACCCAGCTTTTTACCGGGGTGCTGACCATTCTGGGTACACTGGTGTTCATGCTGGTCACGAATGTGCCCATTGCGCTGGTGGTGGTATGCATCACGCCGGTTTCTTTCCTGGTAGCCCGTTTTATTGCCACCAGGACCTATGTGATGTTCAAGGAACAGACAGAAGTAAGAGGGGAGCAGACCTCCTTGATTGAGGAGATGGTGGGCAACCAGAAGATCGTGAAGACTTTCAGCCGGGAAGAAGCGGTGAAGGAACAGTTTGCACAGATCAACGTCAGACTGGAAAAATGTTCCCTAAAAGCCATTTTTTTCTCCTCCATCACCAACCCATCCACCCGTTTTGTGAACAGTCTGGTGTATGCGGGAGTGGGGATCTTCGGAGCTTTTGTGGCCATAAGAGGGGGGATCAGTGTGGGACGGCTGTCCTGTTTCCTAAGCTATGCCAATCAGTATACCAAGCCTTTCAACGAGATATCCGGAGTGGTAACGGAACTACAGAATGCCCTGGCCTGCGCATCCCGGATCTTTGCTTTGATGGATGAGGAAGTACAGACACCGGATCCTAAGGATGCCAGATCTCTTACCGATGCCAGGGGGAATGTGGCCTTAGAGCAGGTCAGCTTCAGCTATGTGCCGGATAAAAAACTGATTGAGAATTTGAACCTGCAGGTGAAGCCCGGACAGCGGGTGGCTATTGTGGGGCCTACAGGTTGCGGCAAGACCACAGTGATCAATCTGCTGATGCGGTTCTATGATGTGGACAGTGGCGGGATCAAGGTGGACGGGACAGACATCCGCAAGATCACCAGGGGGAGCCTTAGAACCAGCTACGGCATGGTACTCCAGGAGACATGGCTCAGGGCGGGAACCATCCGGGACAATATCTGCATGGGGAAACCACAGGCCACACAGGAGGAAGTGATCCAGGCGGCCAAAGCGTCCCATGCCCATAGCTTTATCAAACGTCTGCCACAGGGGTATGATACAGTGATCACAGAGGATGGGGGTAGCCTTTCCCAGGGACAGAAACAGCTTCTGTGTATTGCCAGGGTGATGCTGTGCCTGCCGCCTATGCTGATCCTGGATGAAGCCACTTCTTCCATTGACACACGTACAGAGCTGAAGATCCAGAATGCCTTTGCCAGGATGATGGAGGGCAGGACCAGCTTTATTGTGGCGCACCGGCTCTCCACCATCCAGGAGGCGGATGTGATCCTGGTGATGAAGGACGGTCATATCATCGAACAGGGCAATCATGAGATGCTGCTGAAGAGGGGTGGCTTCTATGCGACTCTCTACAATAGCCAGTTTGCCTCATGATATACCTGTCATTTCCCTGGGAGTCCGGGAAGAAAGCTTAATATCAGAAGGTAAAAAGCCGATATACCTAAAAAGGTATGTGGGCTTTTTCCATGTGGGCTTTTCAGCGGTTGGCCCGAGGTGGGTGTAGACATATCACTTTAAGAGGATGGGAGGTACGTTCATGAAGGTTGGAGAGAAGACAGTATTTTATGCAGGGGATATGCAAGAGGCCGGCAACGGGAAGGTACGGTTCACAGGAACGGACAGGGCGGAGGCCCACAGGAGTCAGGAGAAAGAAAAAAACGAAAGGAAGCATCTGTTTGCAGGAGACCTGGGTGGAAATTCCCTGCTGCAGGACCGCATCCGCCAGAGGCAGGAAGAAGCCAGGAAGCAGGCCATGAAGATAGTGGGTGACACCTGGGAAGGGGAACGGAAGCTGGACCGGGAGATCCAGGAGAGCAAGGATCATTTTGCCCAGATGCAGCAGGAGCGGGGGCAGGCCAAAAGCAGGTTAAAGGAGATCGAGAAGGAACAGGCAGAACTACAGCAGACTTATCATGTGGCACAAGGCAGCCAGGAGCAGGAGGATCTGGAACTTCTGCGGAAGCGGGAAGCCCTGGGAGCGGGGGCGGAAGGGCTTACCCAGGAGGAAAAAGCACGGCTCCAGGAGATAGAGGACCAGGGGCTTACGGAATACCAGTCCAGGCAGCTGGAGCTGGACAGGGAAGCCGGATACCAGGAGGGACTCATACAGGAGAAGGAGGCCGGGATGATGGCAGATGACAGTGTCATCCGGGGAACCAGGCGGGAGAGGCTGAAGACAGCCCCTATGCTGAAAGCCACGGCCCAGGCAGAAGAGATCCTGGATGCTGCCAAAGAGGAAGTGACAGGCATGATACTGGAGGAGGCCAGGGATCATCTGGAGGAAGAGCAGGAGAAACGGGAAGAGGAAGCCCAGGCCATCGAAGAGAAGAAGGATGAGCAGGAAGAGCTGGTAAAGGAACGTCAGGAACACAAGGAGGAACTGGAAAAACTGACGGAAAGCGTACCTGTGGAAGAAATGATCCAGATGGGGCAGGTGAAGAATTCCCTTCAGCAGGAAATCCAGGATATCTTAAACAAAATGAACCTGATGGCGGAGGACATCAAAGGAACCATGGTGGACACCGGCGCATAAAACATAGCACAATATCAGACCTTCTGCATATCTTATAGAAAGAGATGCGGAGGGTCTTTTTATGGCTCTGGTGGCTTTGGACGCGGGACATGGTGGCGCGAATCCCGGCGCTGTTTATAATGGCAGGCAGGAGAAGGAGGATGCGTTGGCCCTGACCCTGGCCATTGGGCAGATTCTGGAAGCAAACGGGGTGGACGTATACTATACCAGGACAGATGACCGTTATGAGTCTCCTCTTCAGAAAGCAATGGAAGGAAATGCGGTGGGGGCAGATTATTTTGTATCTATCCACAGGAATTCCAGCCCCTATCCCAATCAGTACACAGGGATCGAAACCTTGGTAATAAACCGGTATGGGGAGGCGGCAAGGCTGGCATCCAATATCAACAGACAGCTGGCAGAAGTGGGCTATGAGGACCAGGGGGTGAATGAAAGGGATGACCTGGTAGTTCTGAACCGGACCCGGATGCCTGCTGTCCTGGTGGAGGCAGGATTTATCAATACGGATGCGGACAACCGTCTGCTGGATGAGAGATTCCAGGAGACAGCACAGGCCATCGCGGCGGGAATCCTGGAGACTGTGGGGGAATAAGGTTTGGGAAAAGGGAAAAAGGGGTTTTGGGAATTCCTGATCCTGGCGGGAATCTGTATGTTTGTGGCAGGACTGTTTATCCGGGATGGAAGGGGACAAAACGAGAGTCCCGGACTGTCTGACTGGAGGGAAGGCAATGAGAACCAGGAGGGACTGTGGGGAAAGAATACAGAGCAGGACCGGGAGCCGGAGGAAAAACCGGAGGGGATCCTGCAGATAGCCGGGAGTACATCTATGGAGAAGGTGACCTGGGCCCTGGCGGAAAGCTTTATGGAGGAATACCCGGGGGTGACAGTGACAGTGGAATGCGTAGGTTCCAGTGCGGGCATTGAGGCTGTGGCAGAGGGCAGGGTCCAGGTGGGAAATGCCTCCCGTACCTTGAAAGAAGAGGAGCGGAAAATGGGGCTGGTGGAGACCTTCCTGGCCACGGACGGCATTGTGGTCTGTGTGGATCCTTCCAACCAGGTGCAGAATCTTACGAAAAAAGAGCTTGCGGACATCTATACCGGCAGGATCGTGAACTGGCAGCAGGTAGGGGGGGAGGATATCCCCATTGTGGTCATTGGCCGGGAGGCCGGCAGTGGTACCCGGGATGCCTTTGAGACGTACCTGGGCCTGGCCGGGCAGTGCCGTCATGCAAATGAACTGGATAGCGCAGGCGCGGTGCTGGCAAGGATTGCCACCACGGCAGGTGCCATCGGTTATCTGTCCATGGCAGAAGCTGACGAAAGAGTGAAGCGCCTGTGGCTGGATGGGGTGGAACCTTGCGTAGAGCAGGTGGCAGAGGGCAGGTATCCCCTGTCCAGACCTTTTGTGATGGTCACAGGGGGAGAAGGTACCGGACAGGATCTGCTGGTGGACACATGGCTTACATTTGTGCGGGGCCGGAAAGGGCAGAAGATCATGGCCCACATAGGCCTGGCCGGACCTTGAGAAAGAAGGAGGGCGGGAAGGATGGCATGTAAGGCAGAAGTGGAAGAGTCTTTTCATACGGTGACACCGGTGGGCACTGTGCTGGGATCCGGCCGGGGAAGGACAGCAGATCAGGTGGCAGGGTCTGTACTGGCCACCTGCGCGATGGTTTCCTTTTTGGCAGTGGCTGCCATCGTCCTGTACATGGTGCAGAAAGGGGCACCTGCCATTCTGGAGGTGGGATGGAAGGAAATCTTGTTTGGCAGGGTCTGGGATCCGGTAGGCACACCGCCCAGATTCGGTATATTGTATATTGTCCTCACATCCCTTGTGGGCACATGTCTGGCTGTGCTCCTGGGCTCATCGGTGGGGGTGCTCACAGCGGTATTCCTGGCGGAACTGGCCAGAGAACCCTGGGCGGGGATCGTGCGGACTGCGGTGGAGCTGCTGGCGGGCATCCCTTCCGTGGTCTATGGGCTTCTGGGAATCTATCTGCTGAATCCCTTGATGTACCGTCTGGAGAGGAAAGTCTTTGCAGGGTCTGACAGGCACCAGTTTACAGGAGGTGCCAATCTGCTCTGTGCCGTGCTGGTGCTGGCGGTGATGATATTGCCCACGGTGATCAGCGTCACGGAGACGGCCATCCGGTCTGTGGGACAGGAACTGCGCGCTGCTTCCCTGGCACTGGGGGCTTCCAGGATGCAGACCATATTTCGGCAGATTCTTCCGGCGGCCAGATCTGGTGTGGCCACGGGAGTGGTGCTGGGAGTGGGCCGGGCTTTGGGGGAATCCATGGCAGTAATGCTGGTGGCAGGAAACTGTGTGAATGTGCCGTTGCCGTTTTGTTCTGTCCGGTTTCTGACCACGGCCATTGTCAGTGAGATGGGATATGCCCAGGGTACCCACAGGGGAGTGCTTTTTGCCATTGGCCTGGTGTTGTTTGGATTCATTACCCTGATAAACGGGGTGGTTCTGGGAATCTTGAAAAAGGGGGCTTCAAAATTTGGGTAAAGGCACCTTGTACCGTAAGCGTCTAAGGACAGTGGAAGTATTTGCCAGTGCTGCTATCTATGGTGCGTCCTCCCTTGCGGTCTTTCTGCTGCTTGGGATACTCTGTTATGTCTTCTGGAAAGGATGGGGTATACTGGATCCTGTCTTTCTGACCTCTGTGACCAGTGCCTTGAAACAGACAGTGGGAATCGGAGGGAATATGGTCAATACCCTGTACATAGTAGTGCTCACCCTTCTGGTGGTGATGCCGGTGGGAGTAGGGGCGGCTGTCTATCTGAATGAATATGCCGGGCACAGCAAAGGAAGGTTTCTGGTGGAAGGAGCCATTGAAATTCTGGCCGGAGTGCCATCCGTGGTCTTCGGCCTTTTTGGCATGACCTTTTTCGGCAGTGTGCTACATATGGGATATTCCCTTCTGAACGGGGCCATGACCCTGTCCTGCATGGTATTGCCCCTGGTGGTGCAGAATACGCAGGAAGCATTGCGGGCAGTGCCGCAGGAATACAGGGCCGGGGCATTGGGGGTGGGGGCTTCCAGGTGGCATATGATCCGCACGGTGCTGTTGCCCGCTGCCAGACCTGGGATTGCCACTGGCATGATCCTGGCCGTGGGACGTATCGCCGGGGAATCTGCGGCACTCCTGTTCACCGCAGGCAGCGGCAGGTTTCTGCCCAGGCTGGACCAGGGACTTCCCGGGAATGTGTGGGAGCTCTTAGGGAAGGTGAAAAGCTCAGGAGGTACCATTGCCGTGGAGCTTTACCTACAGATGCAGAATGGCAGATATGATGTGGCCTTTGGGGCAGCCTGCGTACTCCTTGTGCTGGTGCTGGCCATACAGGTGCTGCTTGGTGCGGTGGGGAAGGGAGCGGGATCATGAGCAAAATAACAGTGAGGAACCTAAATCTGTACTATGGTTCCCGCCAGGTGTTAAAGGGGGTGGACTTACAGATCCGGGAGCGGTCGGTGATGGCACTGCTTGGTCCCAGCGGCTGTGGGAAATCTTCCTTTCTGAGGTGCCTCAACCGCATGAACGATCTCACAAAAGATAGCCGGGTGGAAGGAGAGGTCCTGCTGGACGGGGAGAATGTCTATGACAGGAGGGTGGACACCATGCTTCTGAGGAAAAAGGTTGGCATGGTATTCCAGCAGCCCACGCCCTTTCCCATGAGCATCTATGACAATGTGGCCTATGGTCCCAGAAGCCATGGAATCCGGCGGAAGGAGATTCTTGATGAGATCGTGGAGCAGGCGCTGCAGGATGCCTTTCTCTATGGGGAGGTACGGGATGGTCTGAAGAGACCGGCCGGTGGACTTTCCGGCGGCCAGAAGCAGCGGCTCTGTATTGCCAGGGCCCTGGCGGTATCGCCGGAGGTGCTCTTAATGGACGAACCCACTTCTGCCCTGGATCCTTCGTCCACCTTGAGAATCGAAGACCTGATCAAAGAACTTGCAAAAAAGCTTACCATTGTGATGGTCACCCACAATATGCAACAGGCAGTACGGATATCCCATGATGCAGCTCTTTTTCTGGAAGGGGAGGTTGTGGAGTGGGGAAGTGCCGGGCAGATCTTCTTACGCCCCCGGGATATGCGTACCGAAGCGTATATAAGCGGACGCTTCTGACGGGGAAATTTTACACAGGTTTTACCTGATATGGTTATATATTTTACGGAACAGTCCTACACTATGGACAGAAGACTGTAGAGTGCATCAGACTACAGCAATACAAAAAGTGAGGACAGTGTATGGATTTCTTTGATTTACTGACGATGCTGGGAGGCCTGGCTCTTTTCCTGTACGGTATGAGTATGCTGGGGGATGGCCTGGCCAAAATCTCAGGGGGGAAATTAGAGCAGATACTGGGGAAGCTGACGGCCCATCCCTTGAAAGCAGTGGCTGTAGGGGCAGGGGTCACAGCTGTGATCCAGTCCTCCTCTGCCACCACAGTGATGGTGGTGGGCTTCGTGAATTCCGGGATCATGAAGCTACAGCAGGCAGCAGGCATTATCATTGGGGCAAACATCGGGACAACCATCACCTCCTGGATTCTGGGAGCAGCAGGCATAGACAGTTCTTCCTTCCTGGTGCGCCTGTGCAAGCCCACTTCCTTTTCTCCGGTGCTGGCCCTGGTTGGGGTGGGGATCCTGCTCTTCTCCCACAGGGACAGACGCAAAAATGTGGCTTATATCCTCCTTGGCTTTGCCATTCTGATGATGGGTATGGATACCATGAGCAGTGCAGTAAAACCGCTGGCGGATGTGCCGGAGTTCACAGGGATCCTGACGCGGTTCTCCCACCCGGTGCCGGGGATGCTGGCAGGGCTTGTGCTCACGGCCTTACTGCAGTCGTCCTCTGCATCTGTGGGTATCCTGCAGGCTCTGTGCGTAACGGGAGCCATCGGCTATGACGCCGCGGTGCCCATCATCATGGGGCAGAATATCGGTACCTGTATCACTGCAGTGCTTTCGGGAATGGGAGGCAGCAGAAATGCCAGGCGGGCATCGCTGATCCATCTGTATTTTAATGTGATCGGTACGGCACTCTTCATGATACTGTTTTATGGGATCAATGGAATTGCTCCGTTTGGGTTTATGGAGCAGAAGGCCACCGCCTTTGGTATTGCCGCCATCCACAGCGTGTTCAATGTGACAGCAGCCCTTTGCCTGCTGCCATTCAGAGGAGGACTGGTGAAGCTGGCCTGTCTTACAATCCGGGAGCGTGGCGGGAATGTAAGTGCAGGAAAGGGGGATGCGAATGGGGGACAAAACGTTACGGGCCAGGATGGGGCAGCCAGCCGGGAGATGGCGTTACAGCGCCTGGATCCCCGCTTCCTGGAGATTCCGGCCTATGCGGTGGAAGTGAGCCGGGAAGTGGCTGTGACCATGGCAGGACTGGCCAGACAAGCCATGACGGATGCTCTGGGACTGGTGGGACAGTATACACCGGAAACAGGTAGACAGGTGAAGGACCTGGAGTGTGCGGTAGACCATTTTGAAGACGGCCTGGGTGATTACCTGGTGAAGCTGGGGTCAAAGGATCTGGCAGAGTCAGACAGCTATACACTGTCTGTGCTCCTGCACTGTATCGGGGATTTTGAGAGAATCTCCGATCATGCCAGCAACATTGCAGAGGCCGCCAGGGAGATGGCTGAGAAGGAAATGAGCTTTTCCCCAAAGGCATGGGAAGAACTACAGATATATAGCAGGGCTGTAAGGGATATCCTGGAGATTACCATGGACAGCTTCCAGCGGGAGGACCTGGAGCTGGCCAGGGAGGTGGAGCCTCTGGAAGAGGTGATAGACAGCCTGAACCGGGAGATCAGAAAGCGGCACGTGAAACGGCTTAGAAAAGGAAAATGTACCATTGACCTGGGGTTTGTGCTGTCAGACCTAATCACAAATTATGAGCGGGTGGCGGACCATTGTTCCAATATAGCAGTGTCCCTGCTTCAGGCAGGGCAGGATGCATATGATCCTCATGCCTATCTGGACAGGGTCAGGCAGGCGGATGACCTTGGTTTCCAGGGCAGAGTGATGGTATATGGGGAACGGTACAGACTGCCATAAAAAGGGTTGCAAAGGTGCAGCCAGGTGGGATAAAATCGTTGCAAGAGCAAGAGCAAGAGCAAGAGCAAGAGCAAGAGCAAGAGCAAGAGCAAGAGCAGGAGCAGGAGGTGTGGGATGCGGACAATATATGTGGTGGAAGATGATATTTCCATACAGGAAATAGAATGTTTTGCGCTCTCTGGTGCAGGTTTCCAGGTGGAAGGATTCGGCCTGGCCCGGGAGTTCTACCAGGCTCTGGCCCGGAGGATGCCGGATCTGGTTCTGCTGGATGTGATGCTGCCAGATGAGGATGGGTTGTCTGTGGTGAGGAAACTCCGCACAGGGGTTGACACTGCCGGGATCCCCATTCTCCTGGTGACGGCCAAAACCACGGAGCTGGACAAGGTGAAGGGGCTGGACATTGGAGCGGATGATTATATGACAAAGCCGTTCGGGGTACTGGAGCTGATCTCCAGGGTGAAAGCCCTGCTTCGCAGGAGTGCAGGGCCGGCCAGCCGGGAGAAGGTTCTGCAACTGGGAGACCTGGTACTAGACCAGGGAAGGCGTCTGGCCAGTGTGGCAGACCGTCAGTGCGAACTCACATACAAGGAATACGAACTTCTGAAGCTTCTGCTGGTGAATGCCGGTATTGTCTTAAAAAGGGATTTGATCCTGGAGCGGGTCTGGGGTACGGATTTCCAGGGGGAATCCAGGACCCTGGACATGCACATCAAGACATTGCGGCAGAAGCTGGGGGAGGCGGCATCTATGATCAGGACGGTGCGGAATGTAGGATATGTGATGGAGAAAGAATAGGAGATCTCTATGAGAAAAAGGCTTAACAGAATGTTGCTTGTCACCATATCACTGGCCATTCTGTCCACGGCTGTCCTGATCACGGCGGTATATGTTCCGCTGCTCCAGGAACAGATACTCACGGATTTGCAGGATATCACAGCACTTCTTGCGTGGGACCGGGGGGAGACGGGAAATACGTTTTCCGGACAGGAGGCGTCCAGGCTGTATGTTCTGGGGGAGAAGCTTGGGGACAGGGGAATAAGGCTTACCTGGATGGACAGTACCGGCCGGGTGGTGTATGACAACCGTGTGGAGGGTACTGGTCTGGAGAACCATCTGCATCGGCCGGAGGTGACCCAGGCAATGGAGACAGGGGAAGGCAGGGCGGTGAGAAAATCAAGTACCCTGGCACTTAATACCTTCTATTATGCTTTGCAGCTGCCGGATGGAGGGGTATTGCGCACTGCAAAGGATGCGGGGAATGGCTACAGTATTTTCAGCAACGCATTTCCACCACTTTTGTGGATTCTGGCGGCATTGCTTCTGGTTGGACTGTATATGGCGCATTTTCTCACAGAGAAGCTGGTGGCTCCCATAGGCAGACTGGCGGAAAATATGGAAGCAGAGAACCTGGAAGAATATGAGGAACTGACACCCTTTCTTGCCAGGATAAGGCAGCAGCATGGGGATATTGTGAAAAATGCCAGATTCCGCCAGGAATTCACAGCCAATGTGTCCCATGAACTGAAGACACCTCTTACGGCAATCTCCGGGTATGCGGAACTGATAGAGACGGGCATGGCGTCTTCAGAGGATGTGCCGCGGTTTGCCCGGGGAATCCACAGCAGCGCAGACAGGCTCCTGGCCATGATCAATGATATCATCAGACTTTCTGAGCTGGAGGACAGCCAGGTGGGCCAGACCTGGGAGCGCCTGGACCTGTATGAGCTGGCGTCTGTGTGTGGGGAGATGCTGGACATAAGTGCCAGGAAGCACCAGGTACAGCTTACAGTAGACGGGGAGAAATGTTATATATACGGCGACAGACAGATGCTGGAGGAGCTGCTCTACAATCTCTGTGACAATGGGATCCGCTACAACAGACCCAATGGGAGTGTGGAAGTCAAGATATACAGGGAAGCCTCCACAGGGAATGTGGTTCTGGAAGTGTGTGACACGGGAATCGGGATTCCCAGAGAACACCAGGAGGGAATTTTCCAGCGCTTTTACCGGGTGGACAAGAGCCGCTCCCAGTCCACCGGAGGAACGGGCCTGGGGCTTGCCATTGTAAAGCACATTGTGGAGAAGCACCATGCCAGGCTGGAGCTGGAGAGCAGGGAGGGGGCAGGCACAAGGATCCGGGTTCTGTTTGGGGACAGCATGGGGGAGGAATTTTTGTAATGCCGGATGAATGGTAATGGAAAAACGTTACAACTTGCGGCTACGCTGTTCTTGGCAACGTGCTGCACGTGCAGTTTCGGGTTTGTCACGCAGAGAACGCGTGAAAACACCTCGCGGCAATACCGGGTGAACAATAACAATTGCGTTCATTCTTGCATAAATATCTGTCATGCATCTTGATATGGCCAAAGTGGTGTGATAAAATGGGAACAGACGCGGCCTGTGGGGACGGTTTTTGTACAGGCTGTATAGGAAAAGGGGATGTATGGCGGTATGAAGAACAAAATGGCCCGGCGTTTTGTTGTCAGATTGTCGGTGGTGCTGTTTCTTTGTGTGGGTATATTTGCTTTTTCTGTATTTCTGATGAGCGGGAAAAGTGCCAGGACCATAGGGGCTGTTGGGGATGTCTATATGCATAGCATGAGTGACGAGATCAGCCTTCACTTTGAGACGGCTGTGAAGATGCGGTATGAGCAGCTACAGACCCTGGTGAGAGAGACGGATGTCCAAAAGCTGGGAAATGAACTGTTTCTGGAGACCTTGGTTCAAGGGATTAAGCTGCGGGATTTTTCTTATCTTGCCCTTTATACCAAGGGAAGCGGATATGAGATTTTGCTGGGAGAGCCGCTTACACTGGATGACCCGGAACGGTTTGCAGATGCCCTGGAGAACGGGGAACAGAAGATCGCCCTGGGTGTGGACTCTGCCGGGAACAAATGGATTGTGCTGGGACTGCCGGAAACCGGTTTATATGATGCCAAGGAGGGGGCCGTGTCGATGGTGGCAGGCTTCTCCGCGGACTATATCAAGGAGACCCTTTCCCTGGATGTGTCGGGCTCGTTGGTCTATTCCCATATTATCAGCCGGGATGGAAACTACGTGATCCGCAGCGGGGAGGCGTACAGGGACAATTATTTTGAACGCCTGGAGGCGGAAGCCACAAACAACGGGGGGATGTATGTGGAGGAACTGCGGAAAGCCATAGAAGCAAACGGACACTATTCGGCCGTGGTTACTGCCCAGGGAGAACGCCGCCATATGCATAGTACCAAGCTGGCCTTCTCAGAGTGGTATCTGATTGTGGTTATGCCGTATAATTCCCTGGACGCAGAGATCTCTGCCTTAAGCCGGCAGTGGCTGTATATGGCGTTTGGAGGCTGCGCGGTGGTAAGCCTGGCCCTGCTCTGGGTGTTTGGAACCTATTTGCGGGATATGAGAAAGCAGATGGAGGAGCTGGACCGTGTCAGGCAGGAAGCCGTGGATGCCAATAAGGCAAAGAGCGAATTCCTGTCCAATATGAGCCATGACATCCGTACCCCTATGAATGCCATTGTGGGTATGACAGCAATTGCCACTTCTAATCTGGAGGACCGCAAGCAGGTGCAGAATTGTCTGAAGAAGATAACCATGTCCAGTAAACATCTGCTGGGCCTGATCAATGATGTACTAGACATGTCAAAGATCGAGAGCGGCAAGATGACCCTTACCATGGATCAGATTTCCCTGCGGGAAACCATGGAAAGTGTAGTGGGCATCATCCAGTCCCAGGTCAGTGCCAAGAACCAGCGGTTTGACGTATTGATACATGATATTTCCACAGAACAGGTCTGCTGTGACAGTGTCAGACTCAACCAGGTACTACTGAACCTGCTGGGGAACTCTGTCAAGTTTACACCGGATGGCGGCTCTATTACCCTGTCTCTTTTTGAAGAAGCATCCCCGAAGGGGGAGAACTTTGTACGTGTCCATCTCATAGTGGAAGATACCGGTATCGGCATGACACCTGAATTCCAGGAGAAGATATTTGAGGCTTTCAGCCGTGCCGACAGCAAGCGTGTCCAGAAAATTGAGGGCAGCGGACTTGGTATGGCTATTACCAGGTATATTGTGGATGCCATGGGGGGAAGCATTGACATACATAGTGAACCGGGAAAGGGCAGCAGTTTCAGGATTACCCTGGATCTGGCCAAAGCACAGGTGGCTGAGTCGGATATGGTACTACCAAAATGCAGGATGCTGGTCATAGATGATGATGACCGGTCCTGCGATGGAATCCGTCTGTCTCTGGGGAATCTTGGGGTCTGTGCAGATACCGCTGTGGATACGGACAAAGCCATGGCCCTTCTGGCTGAGGAACAGGGGAAGGAAGAGGGATACAGGTTGCTTCTTCTGGACTGGAAGATGCCGGATAAGGATGGTATTACCTTGACCCGGGAGATCCGCAGTCTCTATGGACCAGATATACCCATTGTATTGATCTCTGCTTATGATAACAGTGAGATGGAGGCGGAAGCCAAGGCTGCAGGGGTAAATGGATTCTTGTCGAAGCCTTTGTTTAAGTCTACCCTGTACTATGGACTGAAGCCATTTTTAACAGATGAGCTGCAGCAGGAGGAGCAGAAACAGGAGACCCAGGATGGATTTGAGGGCAGAAGGGTTCTGCTGGCTGAGGATAATGACTTGAACTGGGAGATTGCAAATGAACTGCTCTCTGAGCTGGGGCTGGAGCTGGACTGGGCGGAAAACGGACAGATCTGCCTGGACAAATTCATACAGTCCCAGGAAGGATACTATGATGCAGTCCTGATGGATCTGCGGATGCCGGTGATGAACGGCTACGAGGCGGCTGCTGCAATCCGTGGCCTGGACAGGGAGGATGCCGGCCAGATTCCCATCATTGCCATGACGGCAGATGCCTTTGCCGAAGATGTGAAGCATTGTCTGGACTGCGGCATGAATGCACACATATCAAAGCCCATAGATATCAAGGAAGTGGCAAGACTTCTTAAGAAGTATATGTGATCAGCATGGACAGGCCGGAAAACGAAACGGGTCGTGGCAAGGGCTGTAACAGAAGCATGGAAAACGGATGGTAACAGGAACAGAGGAGAACATAGAATGCGGACAAAGAACATAATGGATCTGGTGAAAAAAGGCAGGGGACTGGTACTGTTACTGTGTGCCATGGCGGCTTTGTGGGTGCCGGTCCGTGCCCGGGCGGCATCGGGTGCAAGTGTAGACAAGGCCTATTATGACAGCTTCCGGGCTGTTTTCGATGCGTCCTACTACTACAATGCCTATCCGGACCTGCAGGAAGCCATCGGGTACGATGAGGAAGCACTGTTTGAGCATTATATGGAGTACGGTGTCTTCGAAGGGCGTTCTGGCGATGGAGCATTCTATCTGTGTGCTTATATGAACCGGTATGAGGATCTGCTTGCAGCCTTCGGGGCCGACTATGGGGCTTATTGCAGGCATTATGTGGAATGTGGCAGGCAGGAGGGCAGATCAGCCCTGCCGGAAGGGGAAGATGATTTTCTGGGAAGCTATACCACCTACTATGATACCACAGAATCAAGAGCGATCAATGTGCAGAAAGCCGCAGAGAGGATTGACGGTGTTGTGCTACAGCCTGGAGAGACTTTTTCCTTCAACAAGACAGTTCTTCCCCGCACCAGGGCCAATGGCTATGTGATGGGCCCCGTGTTTTCCGGAGGCAGGGAAGTCCAGGGGATAGGTGGTGGAATCTGCCAGGTGTCTTCCAACCTTTATGTCGCAATGGTGCTGGCCGGGATACCTGCCACAGAGCATTACCATCACTCCCTGCCGGTAGACTATGTGCCCAGGGGGCTGGATGCAACCATATCAGGCAATTCCAAGGATCTGAAATTTGTCAATCCGTATTCCTGTGCTATTGTGATCAGATCTTCTGCCCAGAATGGGACTCTTGTGGTGAGTCTGGAAACCTGTGAGGATCTATGAGGAGCATAGTCTTGTCTGTGCCATGGGTGAAAGCGGGGCGGACACAATGTAATAGTTCAGATCCGTGCGTGATTTGCCTGAAATTTTCAAGAAAGCTGTTGACAAGTGAGGAATAATACGTTAAAATAAGCTTCGTTGGTTTGAGTAACCACAGGAATTGTGTCCGTAGCTCAGTTGGATAGAGCAACGGCCTTCTAAGCCGTGGGTCGGGGGTTCGAATCCCTTCGGGCACATTGGGGATGGGACTGACGGCCTCAAGGTTGTTCCCCTTATATATGGTGGGTATAGCGCAGTTGGTTAGCGCGCCAGATTGTGGCTCTGGAGGCCAAGGGTTCGAATCCCTTTATCCACCCTTTTACAGGTTCATTTCGTTTTCTGGATGGCAGATGCCGAAGGCGTTTTACGGATATGCCGTAACCGGCATGCTTGGTGTCATTATAGGGCTATCGCCAAGCGGTAAGGCACAGCACTTTGACTGCTGCATTCGCTGGTTCGAATCCAGCTAGCCCTGTTTGGATCTGATATGGGATATTAGCTCAGCTGGTAGAGCACTTGACTTTTAATCAAGTTGTCGGGGGTTCGAATCCCCCATGTCTCATTCTCCTTTGTTTTGTGTGGCGGGTGACTGCCGCATACCCATGACATTGGTCATGGGTTTCTTTATTCCCGCAAGCAATGAGTCAATCGGTGGTTGCCTGCAAAGCCAACAAAGCGTTGGCTTGGACAGTTGACGAATGCGGTGAGAGGGAATACCTACCCCCTCGGATGCATGAATTTCCGTGCCCTGCTGTTTGCGGCGGGGGTATTGACTTGACAAAGGCAGCTCTTTTTGTACAACCTGGAACAGGCGGATATGGCGGAATTGGCAGACGCGCCAGATTTAGGTTCTGGTGGGAGACCGTGCAGGTTCAAGTCCTGTTATCCGCATAGACGAAATAAAGCCGCAAATTCAAGATTTTTAAGTAAAATCAAGGGTTTGCGGCTTTTTTCATAGTTATCTTCATAAAGTTCCATTATGCAACAAAATCAAATTTATATATTTTTGTCCAGGTTTATCCTTCTTGTCTTGTTCTTCTTTTTTCAACTCTGCCATTGCCAAAAACGGGAACAGAAAACCCCAGGTGCTGTTACACCGGGGGCTTTTGCTGTGCTATCTGAAAGCACTCGCTTCGTTTTGCCTACTGCCATTATAGCATATGTAGTGGTGTAGAACTATAGAATAGCATATGTTGTTGAAGTTTTTCTGCATCTATAATCAACTGACACAACAGGTTAAGTTATTGTATGTGTACGGCATGTTCTGGCTCTTTCTGATTACAGGTGTGGTCGTGTTTAGGACCCCGGGGAACCCTGCCTGCATATAGTATCTGTAAAAGATATGACAGATGCTGTAATTCGGGAGCAGAAGGGAGAAAGTATGCACAGGGAGGTAAGGTATGAAGGGCCGGATATTTCCGCACACCAGGGGACTGTGGACATCAAGGGGATCCGGGATGCCGGGTACAGGCGAATAGGTCTGCGGGCCGGATATGGGAATAACAATGTGGATGAGCGTTATGTGGTCAATGCCCAGGCCTGTTATCATCTGGGGGTGGATGTGTTGCTATATTGGTTTTCCTATGCATACAATGAGGCCATGGCAGCCAGGGAAGCAAAGTATGCCATAGCTCAGGCGGCAAAATACTGGAAAAAATGCCCCATTGCGTTTGATTTCGAGTACGATTCCATGAATTATGCCCGGAAAAACGGAGTGTCTGTGAACAGGGGGCTGGGCACAGACATGGCCATTGCTTTCCTGGGACAGATCCGGGATGCCGGTTATATCCCGGTGCTCTATGCCAACCGGGACTATCTGCACCATTTCTTTGATTTGGGCAGAATCCGGGCGATGGTGGGACCTATGTATGTCTGGTATGCCAGGTATACTTCCAGTCTGTCCCAGGAAGAGGCGGAGAATGCGGATATCTGGCAGTTTACTTCAAATGGCAGGGTAAACGGAGTGACCGGCAGGGTAGACCAGAACCGGTTCTATACAGATTTTTCCGGGGAGGACGTGAAGGAGGAGAGGGAGGAAGTCCCCAACCTGAATATCCGCAATTTTCAGAAGGCAGCCAATGAGGACGGGTACCGGGACAGGCAGGGGATGCAACTGGTTGAGGACGGTGCGGATGGTCCGAAGACCCGGTATGTACGACAGCAGGTTATCCTGCAGGCCGGAAGGAGTGGGAAGAAATATGTGGTCGGTTCAAAGGGGTATATAGTGCGGTGGTGGCAGAGCAGGTGCAACGAGGTCCTGGGACATAACCAGGATGTGGATGGCCGGTATGGAGCCAGGACCAGAAGCGAGACTATGGTACTACAGAGGAGGCTTTCGCTGAAAGCAGATGGTATCGCAGGTTATAACAGCATCCAGGCGGTATTCTACCAGTAGGCACCAGAAAAAGCTATGCTGCGGCACAAAACACCGCAGGTGCGTCTGGAGGAACAGCAGTGTGGACAGAAAGTTGTTCACTGGGGTATCGCTGCGAGGTGTTTTCACGCATCTTTTGCGTGACAAACCCGAGACTGCACGTGCATCACGTTACCGTTACGGCGTAGCCGTAACGGTAACGTTGTAAGAGGCATTGGTGGTGCGCCGGAAAAATTAGGCTTGACATCTTAGGCGGTATGTGGTACGCTTCCTTTAAGTTAAAAGGGAGTAGTTGTATCGTGTAATCAACATACCCCGGCGCATGACCGCCGTGGTTACACGCTTTCAGAATTGGAAGAACAAGACTTTTAGCACAAAAGGTGCTGAAGGTCTTTTTTTGTCAGCATTTTTGGAGAGAATACCAAACATACAGGACCCTGGAAGTGGTCCGGACAGGAGGAAGAAAGTATGCAGATTGTGGTACAGCTGGGATTGTTGGTGGTTGGGTTTGTATTGTTGATGAAGGGGGCGGACTGGTTCGTGGAAGGAGCTTCCAAGATCGCAGACAGGTTCGGGATTCCACAGCTTGTCATAGGACTGACCATTGTGGCCATGGGTACGTCCCTGCCGGAGGCGGCAGTGAGTATCTCGGCGGCCCTGAAGGGCAGTGCAGAGATCACCATCGGCAATGTGGTGGGCAGCAACATCATGAATGTATTGGTGATTCTGGGACTGGCCTCTGTGATCTGCTCCATTCCAGTCCAGAAGTCCACAGTAAAGTATGAGATTCCCTTTACCATAGTAGTCACGGCGCTTCTGGCCCTTCTGGGGCTGTGGGACAACCAGATCAGCCGCCTGGAGGGTGGCATACTCTGGGTGTTCATGGTGGTCTATCTGCTCTACCTGCTGCGAATGGCCCAGAAGGGATCCCCAAAGGAGCAGGGGGAAGAGGAGAAGAAGGAGGAGAAGGCACAGCCTGTGTGGAAACTGCTGCTGATGCTGGTGGCAGGTGGTTCCATGATCGTATTTGGAAGCGATGTGACAGTGGATGCTGCCACTGTGCTGGCGACCATATTCGGCATGAGCGAGCGTTTTATTGGTCTGACTATAGTGGCTTTCGGCACCTCCCTGCCGGAACTGGTGACCAGCGTCACGGCGGCCATGAAGGGTAAGGCGGACATTGCAGTGGGCAATATTGTAGGAAGCAATATCTTCAACATCCTGTTTGTGGTGGGTACCACAGCGCTTATTACCCCGGTGGTCTACGGAGCCAATTTCCTGGTGGACAGCCTGGTGGCCGTGGTCACCATGGGGCTGCTCTTCGTGTGTGTGGTGCGCAGGAAGAAGCTTGGCAGGGCAGGCGGTGCCATTATGCTGGCAGGGTATGCAGCGTATTTTGTGTATCTGATGCAGGCATAACCGGCTATCTGTCATGCATGAAGCATCGGGGCGTGAAAAAACCAGGGAATGCCGGTGGCATTCCCTGGTTTTTTCTAATCCTGTGCCGTATCTGTGTTTTTTTCCGGGGACGGTTCTTCCCCGTCAGCTTCTGCTGACTCTGGAGGCAGTGTCATCAGCACCTTTCCGATCCGGTTCTGGTCGATTCCCTGTACTTTCAGCACAATGCCATTTGCCAGGGTCACTTCTTCGTTGTCCTCCGGCAGCCGGTCCAGCTGTTCGATGATGATGCCGCCGATGGAATCATAATCTTCACTGTCCAGGTCTGTTCCCAGGGCATCGTTGATATCGTCCAGCTTCATGCTGCCCACCACCAGCCAGGTTCGTTCCCCGGCCTCTTTGATCAGCTCTTCTTCATCGGCATCGTACTCATCCCGGATCTCCCCGACGATCTCCTCCAGCAGGTCCTCCAGGGTAATCATGCCAACAGTGGCGCCGTACTCGTTGAGCACAAAGGTGACACTGGCGGTTTTCTTTCGGAGCTCATAGAGCAGGTCGGCCACTTTCTTGAACTCATATGTATAGTAGGCATCCCTGCGGATATCCTCCACCCGGAAGGAGGATTCTTCTTTGGTCAGAATGAAATCCTTCACATTGATGAAGCCGATGATGTTGTCCTTGTCCTCCTGGTATACCGGCAGTCTGGTGTACATGGACTCCCGGAATACTTCCATGACCTCGCCATAGGAGGCATCTATATTCACCGTCACCATATTGATCCTGGGGATCATGATATCCTTGGCCAATGCATCGGAGAAATCGAACACATTGTAGATCATCTCCCGCTCTTCCTTCTCGATGACACCGTCCTCATGTCCCACATCCACATAAGTGCGAAGCTCAGACTCTGTCATGGTGGTCATACGCTTGCTGGGATCTATGTGCATCAGCCTTAGGATTCCGTTGGCCAGCTTATCCACTAAGAAGATCACCGGGGTGAGGAGCTGCATCAGTCCATAGATAATGCCGCTGTAGCCTAAGGCCAGCTTTTCCGCGGAGAGCATGGCCCATGTCTTGGGGACAATCTCCCCGCACAGCAGAATCACCACGGTCAGGATCCCGGTTGCAATCCCCGCAGCCAGATTGATGCGCAGGGCAAGTGTGGTGGCCAGGGAAGATGCAGTCAGATTGACGATATTATTGCCAATCAGGATAGCGCTGAGCATCTTGCTATAATTCTCCAGGATCTTATCCACCCGGACGGCCCGTTTGTTCCCCTCCTCAATCAGCGTGCGGATCCGCACACGGTTGACGGTAGTCAGGGCAGTCTCCGCGGAGGAGAAAAAGCCTGACAAGAGGACTAAGACCAATATGACGACTAGTTGTATGACACCTGGGGCATCCAAAGAAAAATCACTCCTTTTTTATTATATTTCTGTATCCATGGGGATACGGTCTTAAATTTAAATATACAATAGAAGGAAAGTGGTTGTCAAGTTTTCACAAACCCGGGCATATGATTTAATAAAAAGTTTATGGATGGAGGCAGGTATATGGAGCAGGCTTCAAAGGGAAAGGAATTCCCGGCGGCATTTTTGCTGCTGACTCTTTTGTTCTCTTACATATTGACAGGCATACTGCTGGCATTTCTGGCCTTTTTCCTCTATAAGCTGGGGCTGGGGGAAAAAGTGGTATCCGTGGCCATTGTTGTGATCTATGTGGCCTGTACCTTTCTGGCCGGGCTGATGGCGGGAAAGAAGATGAAGAGCCGCCGCTTCCTGTGGGGTCTTTTGATAGGAGGTGCCTATTTCCTGGTGCTGGCAGTGGTATCCCTGGTGGCTGGCAAAGGAGACATGGGGCTGGGGAATCGTTTTTTCACCACCCTGGTGCTGTGTGCAGGAGGGGGTATGCTGGGAGGAATGGTGAGCTGACAGGCAGAATCCCGGGGGATTCTGCACTTCTTTATGCAGGCTTTGGGACGAATCATACACTCTTTTTGAAAAAAAGCTTTTACAATGGCGCAATTTATGTTATACTACAGGAAATTTAAGGATAAACTAAAGGAGGCTTTTGGAGCATGAAGCATATCAAGACATTGTCCACCAGAGACTTAAAGGAATCCATGAAGAAGGGCGGATGTGGCGAATGCCAGACTTCCTGCCAGTCTGCCTGTAAGACTTCCTGTACGGTAGGGAACCAGAGTTGTGAGAAGATTAAATAACCTGGCCGTGAGGCTCAAGCAAGCAGCGACTCAGATCGCTGCTTCTTTTCGTGCATGGACTCCTGCATAGGGATACAGACTTTTACGGGATGGGCATTGTGCTTTATAAGGAAGAGAAAAGATAGGGAGAAACGAAATACTGTGATACATCAGTTTAAGAATAACGGGTACAACATAATCATGGATGTGAACAGCGGTAGCGTCCATGTGGTGGATGATATTGTATATGATATGATACCTTTGGTGGAACCGCTGGTGAATGAGGGAGTCAAGGATGCGGATACCATCAAGGCGGCAGTGCTGAACCTGGCAGGCCTGCCTTATCCGGCAGAGGAGATCACCGAGGCGGTGGATGAGGTGCTGGAGCTGGAGGCTGCCGGGCAGCTGTTTGCCAGAGATATCTATGAGCAGTATGTGTTCGATTTCAAGAAGCGCCAGACTGTGGTGAAGGCTCTATGTCTGCATATTGCCCATGACTGTAACCTGGCTTGCCAGTACTGTTTTGCCGGGGAGGGAGAGTACCACGGCAGACGGGCTCTGATGAGCCTGGAGGTGGGAAAGAAGGCCCTGGATTTCCTGGTGGCCAATTCCGGGAACCGGGTGAACCTGGAGGTGGATTTCTTCGGCGGGGAGCCATTGCTGAACTGGCAGGTGGTGAAGGATCTGGTGAACTATGGCAGAAGCCTGGAGCAGCCCCACAACAAAAAGTTCCGGTTTACCCTGACCACAAATGGGGTGTTGTTAGATGACCAGATATTGGAATTTGCCAACCGGGAGATGGCCAATATCGTCCTAAGCATTGATGGCAGAAAGGAAATTCACGACAGGATGCGTCCTTTCAGAGGTGGACAGGGCAGCTACGACCTGATCGTGCCTAAGTTCCAGAAGGTGGCAGAAAGCCGTGGCCAGGAGCGGTATTATGTGAGGGGGACATTCACACACCACAACCTGGATTTTGCCTCGGATGTGCTCCATCTGGCAGACCTGGGCTTCCAGCAGATCTCCGTGGAGCCGGTGGTGGCCGCCCCTACGGATCCTTATGCCATAACGGAAGCGGATGTGCCGAAGCTGAAGGAAGAATATGACCGTCTGGCAGTGGAGATGCTTCGCAGGAGGAAGGAAGGTAAGCCGTTTCATTTCTTCCACTTTTCCATAGACTTAGAGGGAGGCCCCTGTGTGGCCAAGCGGCTGTCGGGCTGCGGTTCCGGCACAGAGTATCTGGCGGTGACCCCCTGGGGTGACTTGTATCCCTGCCATCAGTTTGTGGGGAATGAGAAATTTCTACTGGGAAATGTGGAAGAGGGCATTGTCCGGGAGGATATCCGGGATACTTTCAAGTGTTGTAATGTATATGCCAAGGAAAAGTGCAGAAAATGTTTTGCAAAGTTCTATTGTAGCGGTGGCTGTGCGGCCAATGCTTACAATTTCCACGGGGATATCCGGGATGTCTATGACGTGGGGTGTGAGCTTGAGCGCAAGCGGGTGGAATGTGCCATTATGTTAAAGGCTGCCAGTGCAGATTCCGGGGAGTGAACACCTGGAACCGAAAGGATCTGTAGAGCCGGAACATGTTCCCGTAGGCAGGTGAGCGGGATGCGGGCTTCTGGCAGGTAACAGCATATGCCGGTGGCATATGACATAGGAAAGTAAACAGACAGGGAAGGAAGGACGAAAGAAATGAAGAAAAACAAGGCGATAGTCATACTGCTTTGTATCCTGTTACTCTTGATCGGAGTGACATATGTGGACTTCTACGGGGTGAATCCGGAGGGGGACGGAAGTGCCTCCGACATCAGTCTGGGGTTGGATCTGGCCGGGGGTGTGAGTATCACCTACCAGGTGGTAGGTGATGCTACCCCCAGCGCTACGGATATGAGCGATACCATTGCCAAGCTCCAGAAGCGTGTGGAGAATTACAGCACGGAGGCCATTGTGTACCAGGAGGGTACCGACAGGATCAATATCGAGATTCCCGGTGTCAGCGATGCCAATACCATTCTCCAGGAGCTGGGACGTCCGGGTACATTGTATTTTATCTCTGAGACCGATGAAGAGGGCAATGTGAACTACAGCAGACAGATGGTGCAGAACCCGGACGGGTCCACAGGATATACCTATGTGATGCACAAGTCTATTGAGGAACTGAGGGAAGACGGTTCCATCATGCTGGAGGGTACGGATGTTAAGGATGCCAGGGCGGGCACTACCCAGTCCCAGACCCTGGGGAACACTGTAAATGCGGTGGATTTGGTGATGACGGAGGAGGGGACTGCCAAGTTCGCCCAGGCCACGGAAAGGGCACGCAGCAGAAACGAAAGCCTGGGGATCTACTATGATGGCGGTATCATCAGTGCCCCTGCCGTGCAGGTAGTCATCACAGACGGCAATGCCCAGATCTCCCCCATTGAGTCCAGGGAAGCGGCGGAGAATCTGGCGTCCACCATCCGCATTGGCGGTCTGAAGCTGGAGCTGGAGGAACTGCATTCCAAGGTGGTAGGCGCCCAGCTGGGGGTGGAGGCCATTGACACCAGCCTGAAGGCAGGAGCCATCGGCCTTGGGATCGTGGCGGTATTCATGATTGCAGTATACCTGGTGCCCGGTGTGGCATCGGTGATCGGACTGCTGGCCTATGTGGCCCTGGTGGTGCTTCTGCTAAACGGTTTTGACATGACACTGACCCTGTCCGGTGTGGCCGGTATCATTCTGTCCATCGGTATGGCAGTGGATGCCAATGTGATCATCTTTGCCAGGATCCGGGAAGAGCTGGCAGTGGGCAAAACGGTGCGGGGTGCCATCAAGATCGGCTTCGACAAGGCGTTGTCCGCTATCATAGACGGCAATATCACCACGCTGATTGCGGCCTGTGTGCTGTTGTTCTTAGGACCTGGTTCTGTGAAGGGCTTTGCCCAGACCCTGGCGCTGGGTATTGTGCTGTCCATGTTCACCGCCCTGGTGGTTACCAGGTATATCCTGTATGCCTTCTATGCCCTGGGTCTTAAGAGCGAGAAGCTCTACGGTGTGGGGCGGGAGTACAAAGTGCTGCACATCCTGTCTAAGAAGGGTATTTTCTTTGGCATATCCCTGGCAGTGATTGCAGCAGGTTTTATCATTATGGGGGTACACAAGGCCTCTTCCGGGGATGCACTGAACTATAGCCTGGAGTTCAAGGGCGGGACAGCCACCACCGTTATGTTCAACGAGAGCATGACTCTGGATGAGGCCAACGCCCGGGTGGTGCCTTTGATCGAGGAGATCACCGGCAGTGCTGTCCAGATCCAGACGGTGCAGGATTCCAGCGAGGTGATCTTTAAGACATCCACCCTGGGTGTGGACCAGAGGGAGGCTCTGAACCAGATGTTCGTGGAACAGTTCGGGGTGGACCAGAAGATGATCACCTCCGAGACCATCAGTTCCACCATCAGTGATGAGATGAAGTCCGATACGGTCATTGCCGTGGTGGTGGCCATTGTCTGTATGCTGCTCTATATCCGGATCCGCTTCAGCGATATCCGTTTTGGCATCAGCAGTGTGGTGGCCCTGCTGCACGATGTACTGGTGGTACTGGCCTTTTACGCTGTGGCCAGGGTGTCCGTGAGCAATACCTTCGTGGCCTGTATGCTGACCATCGTGGGATATTCCATCAATGCCACCATTGTCATCTTCGACAGGATCCGGGAGAACATGGCTACCATGACCCACAAGGAGGATCTGAAGGATGTGGTGAACAAGAGCATCACCCAGACCATGTCCAGAAGCATTTTTACCTCCCTTACCACATTTATCATGGTGGCAGTGCTCTATGTGCTGGGTGTGACCAGCATCCGGGATTTCGCCCTGCCGCTGATGGTGGGCATCGTCTGCGGTGCTTACTCCTCCGTGTGCCTGGCCGGCAGCCTCTGGTATGTGCTTAGGGTAAAGATCACACCGAAAAAGGAGCAGAAGCAGGCATAGAGCCATCCTGACCGGCCTGGTTTCAGCTGCCGGGAATAAAACGGAACACATAGGGGGACAATAGGTACAGATCCGGCATCCGGGAACTTCCCGGGTGCCGTTTTTATGCCGGAAATGCCGGGTAATTTGTACTGAAATGAGGCTTTGGAATTCCCGGATTTTTGGTGAAAAATATAGATACCATATTTTGATAATCTATGATACTATGAAGGCTCAAGATACTTGTCACAAACAGGTTCCTGCCGGTAAGAGGAGGCGGGCTGTCCGTGCCAGGGCACAATGGAAGTGGATACCAAAGAAAGAGATCCTGATTAAAAATGAATGTAAGCCAAAGGAGAGGCAGAAAAGGAGGAGACATGCATTTTTTGGACAAAAGGGTCAAGGTGATCTGCGATGAGCTGAGGAAGCTCCAGCGGAAGCAGAAATTTCCGGTGAAGAACTGGAAGTACAAAAAAGGCAATTATGTGCATCCTGAGGATGCAGAGGCTGCGAAAGAGGCCTGGGAAGATTTTGACTGTGACACCATGCACTGGTACGGACCTGACAAGCATTACTGGTTCAAGACGATCTATACCGTGCCGGAAGAGCTTGCCGGCAAACGGATGTGGATGCATGTCATGACACAGATCAATGAGTGGGACGATGGCAAGAACCCCCAGTTCCTGTTGTTTGTGAACGGCACTGCGGTGCAGGGTATCGACATGAACCACAGGGAAGTGCTGCTTAGGGAATCTGCCGTGGCAGGGGAGGAACTGGTACTGGAGTTGCAGGCCTACACAGGAACCCTGCATCAGGAGTTCCAGCTGTTCGTGAACATGCACGAGGTGGATGCGCTGATCACGAAGCTCTACTATGACCTGAAGGTTCCCCTGGAGGCCTTCCCCCGCATGGAGGAGGATGACAAGAACCGCAAGGATATTGAGAATATCCTGAATGAAACGGTGAATTTCCTGGATCTGCGCACCCCGTATTCCGAGGATTTCTACCGCACCTTGAAGGAAGCTTCCGATTACATTGACAAGGCGCTGTACGCCGATATGGCCGGGTACAAGGATGTGATCGCCACCTGTATCGGCCACACCCACATAGACGTGGCCTGGTGGTGGACAGTGGAACAGACCAGGGAGAAGACGGGCAGGAGCTTTGCCACAGTGCTGAAGCTCATGGAGGAATATCCGAACTACCGGTTTATGTCCAGCCAGCCCCAGCTGTATGCCTTCCTGAAGGAGCGCTACCCGGAACTGTACGCCAGGGTGAAGGAGCGTGTGGCTGAGAAGCGCTGGGAGCCGGAAGGCGGTATGTGGGTGGAGGCAGACACCAACCTTACCTCCGGGGAATCCCTGGTCCGTCAGTTCATGCATGGAAAGCGTTTCTTCCAGGAAGAGTTCGGTGTGGACAACCGCATTCTGTGGCTGCCCGATGTGTTCGGCTACACAGGGGCACTTCCCCAGATCATGAAGAAGTGCGGCATTGACTACTTCATGACCACCAAGCTGGCCTGGAACCAGTTCAACAAGGTTCCCTACGACACCATGATGTGGAGGGGTATTGACGGGACAGAGGTGCTGACCCACTTGATCACCACCCTGGGTGTGGGACAGCCGGTGGCGAATTTCTTTACTACCTATAACGGTATGCTGCATCCGGATGCCATTATGGGCGGCTGGCAGCGCTACCAGAACAAGGATATCAACAATGACATCCTAATCTCCTACGGCTACGGGGATGGCGGCGGCGGTCCCACCAGGGAGATGCTGGAAACCTCCATGAGAATGGAGAAGGGTGTAAAGGGAATCCCCACAGTGCGCCAGGAGTTTGCCCGTGTGTTCTTCGATGAACTGAAGGAGCGCGTGCAGGACAATAAGCGTCTGCCCGTGTGGGAAGGGGAACTGTACTTTGAGTACCACAGGGGAACTCTGACCTCCATGGCCCGCAACAAGCGCTCCAACCGCAAGTCAGAGCTGGGACTGATGGATCTGGAATTCCTGTCGGTGCTCACCGCAGACAAAGTGGCATATCCGGCAGACGAACTGGATGCCATGTGGAAGACCATCCTCTTAAACCAGTTCCACGACATCCTGCCTGGATCTTCCATCCACCAGGTGTATGAGGTGACCAAGGCCGAATATGCCCAGGTGAAGGAGAATCTGGATACTCTTTCCGGGGAACGCACCAGGGCACTGGCCGGGGAAGGGGATGGCGTGATGGTGATCAATACCACCAGTGGCACCAGGAATGATGTGGTCCTCCTTGGGGAATGCGATGCGGACTTCCTCACGGACACAGAAGGGCACCAGTATCCGGTACAGCAGACAACGGAAGGCGCTGTTGCGTTTGTGAAGAATATTCCTTCCAAGGGCTACCGTGTCTTCAGCAAAGGGAAATACGCGGAAGAAGCGAAAGACCAGGCAGAAGCTTTCACCCTGGTGGATGATTACACCCTGGAGACGCCTTTCTACAGCGTACACCTGGATGAGCACTGTGAGATCGACCGGATCTATGACAAGGAGAACGACAGGGAGATTGTACAGCCCGGCAAGACGCTGAATCATATCTGCATGTATGAGGATAAGCCCATTTACTATGATAACTGGGATATTGACATCTTCTACACAGAGAAGAGCTGGAATGTGGATGGTGTGGAGAGCATGGAGTGGACAGAGATCGGCAAGGTTCGTGCGGTGCTGACCATCACCAGGAAGGCCAGCAGGTCCACCTTGACCCAGAAGGTGATCTTCTATGCAGACCAGCGCAGGATTGAGTTCCAGACCCATGTGGACTGGAAGGAGCACCAGACCCTGCTGAAGGTACATTTCCCTGTGGCGGTGCACACAGATGAAGCTACCTTCGATGTCCAGTTTGGTAATCTCACCAGGAAGACCCATTCCAATACCAGCTGGGATGTGGCAAGATTCGAGAGCTGTGGCCAGAAGTGGATGGATCTCTCCGAAGGTCATTACGGCGTGAGCCTGTTAAATGACTGCAAGTATGGGCATTCGGTAAAGGACAGCAACATGGCCCTGACCCTGATCAAGTCCGGCATAGAGCCCAATCCCACCACGGACCAGGAGGAGCACGACTTTACCTATGCCCTGTATCCCCACAAGGAAGGCTGGAGGGCGGCAGGCACAGTGGCAGAGTCCTACAGACTCAACCAGCCCCTCAAGGTGGAGAAGGGTGCTGCGGACAGGGAAGAGATGTCTTATGCTGCAGTGAATGCCTCCAATGTGGTCATCGAGACCATCAAGCGGTCTGAGGACGGCCGGGGCGTTGTGATTCGCATGTATGAGTCGGAAAATGCCCTCACCAGGACCACGGTGACAGTGAATACAGATTTTGCCAGGGCTTATGTATGCAATCTGTTGGAGGAGCAGGAGTCTGAGGCACAGGTGGCAGGCCGGAAGATCTCTGTGACCTTGAAGCCTTACGAGGTAGTGACCTTGAAACTGGTGTAAGGCCGGACTGCTTCAAAGAGAAAGACACAAGTACCAGGAAATCAGGTTTGGCGGGGAGTTATCTTCATGGGAAATTCCCCGCTGAAACTGGTTTTTGGTATATTCTGGCATCGCAAAAGCGGACCAGGGAAAGGAAGAACATGATCATTCCAAGACATTACGAGGACATTCATGTCCTCCACGAGAATACCATGCCGGACCGGGCCTACTACATACCGGCTGGCAGCAGGCAGGATGGCTTAGAGGAGCACAGGGAGCGCTCTGACCGGTTCCTGTCCTTGAACGGCGTGTGGGATTTCCGGTATTATGACAGTATCTATGACTTGAAAGAGGAGTTCTACAAAGAGGACTATGAGGCACAGGCGGCCTGGGATACCATTCCGGTGCCCTCTGTGTGGCAGATGAACGGCTACGATCTCCAACAGTACACAAATGTATGCTATCCTTTTCCGCTGGATCCTCCTTATGTGCCCCTGGAGAATCCCTGCGGGGCATACAGGCGCAGCTTTATCTGGGAGAAAAAGGAAGGGGCCCCCAGAGTGTTCCTGAATTTTGAAGGAGTGGACTCCTGCTTCTATGTGTGGGTAAATGGTGTCTATGTGGGATACAGTCAGGTGTCCCATGCCACGGCGGAATTTGACGTGACGGACAGACTGCGGGAAGGGGAGAACTCTCTGGCAGTGCTGGTTTTAAAATGGTGTGACGGCAGCTATATGGAGGACCAGGATAAATTCCGTATGAGCGGGATCTTTAGGGACGTGTATCTGCTGGCCCGTCCCAGGGACTGTGTGTACGATTATTTCCTGAAGGCCAAGCCGGACCTGGCATCGGCAAAGGCCGTGGTAGACCTTGCCTTTACTTATCTGGACAGGGAGATTCCGGTACAGGTATCCATAGAGGATGCCGCCGGGAAGGTACTGTGCCGGAAGGAGGGCAGCAGCCATATGACCCTGGAGCTGGAGGATATCCATCTGTGGAGTGCGGAGACCCCGTACCTGTATACGGTGGTTATGGAGACAGCCGGGGAAGTGATTGTGGAGCGCATGGGTATCCGAGAAGTGGCGGTCCGGGAAGGGATACTGTATTTCAACGGACAGAAGATCAAGCTTCACGGCGTGAACCGCCACGACAGTGACCCGGTGACAGGATTTGCCATCAGCCTGGAACAGATGCACAGGGACCTGGAGCTGATGAAGGCACATAATGTGAATTCCATCCGCACCAGCCATTATCCCAATGCACCACAGTTCTACCAGCTCTGCGACCAGTACGGTTTCTATGTGATGGATGAGGCGGATAATGAGAGCCATGGGGCAGAGATGGCTTACAAGCAGGAGTGGGGTGTGAATAACACCTGGATTGCGGACAACCCGGATTACATCCCTGCCACGGTGGACCGGACGAAGAAATGTGTCACCAGGGACAAGAACAGGCCCTGTGTATTCGCCTGGTCCATGGGAAATGAGGCAGCCTACGGCTGCGGCTTTGAGGAAGCTCTCAAGTGGACCAAAGCCTATGATGACACACGGATCACCCATTACGAGAACGCTTACAATGTGCCAGGGTCCAAGAAGGGGGATTACGATTATTCCTGTGTGGACCTGTACAGCAGAATGTATCTGGGGGTAAAGGATTACCATACCTATTTTGGTTCCACGGAAGAGAGAGATCCCAATAAGCGGTATGACGTGCCAGCTGCAAGACCCTTGTTCCTGTGTGAGTACAGCCATGCCATGGGCAACGGGCCGGGAAACCTGGAGGATTATTTCCAGGTCATGCACCAGTATGACGGCGCCTGTGGGGGTATGGTCTGGGAGTGGTGCGACCACGCTATCTACAAGGGCCGGGATGTATCTGGCAGGAAGCTTTATTACTACGGCGGAGACCATGGGGAATATCCCCATGACGGCAATTTCTGCATGGATGGGCTGGTGTACCCGGACCGCAGGCCTCACACGGGACTGCTGGAGTTCAAGAATGTCCACCGCCCGGCCAGGGTCGTGTCCTATGACCAGGAAAAAGGCATATTGCGGATCCATAATTACATGGATTTCCTGAATCTGAAGGAGTACTGTACCCTTGTATGGGAGGTAACCTGTGACGGGGAGAAGGTGGCAGGTGGACAGGTGGATAGTGCCTGTCTGGACATTGCCCCCCATGGAGAAGGGGAGGTGGTTCTGCAGATACCGAAACCAGGGGAAGGCAGATATTACCTGAAGGTGAACTGGATCCAGAAGGAGGCCATGGGTGTCCTGCCAGCAGGAGCAGAGCTTGGTTTTGACGAGGTGGCTCTGTCCGTACCGGAGGCTAATCCGGTCCGGACCCTGGTGCTCCTGGGGCAGCCCCTGACAGGTGAGGCGGGAAACCTACAGATCAGGGAGGACGACCACTATGTGACGGTGGAGGCGGAAGCTTTCTGCTATACCTATGACAAATTCAAAGGACTGTTCTGCCAGATGGTACACCATAACCGCAGCTTCCTGGAGCAGCCCATGGAGTTCAACATATGGCGTGCACCGACGGACAATGACAGGAATATCCGCCATACCTGGAAGGATGTACAGTATGACCATCCTGTGACCAGGGCTTATACCACGGCCTGCACCAGGGGAGAGGAAGCGGGGAAGGCGTATGTGGATATCCATACCACCCTGTCCCTGGCACCTGTGTACATGCAGCGGATCATGGATATCCATGCCCTGTGGAGGGTGTGGCACGATGGCAGTGTGGATGTGGAGCTTGCGGTGAAGAAGAACCCTGTGTTCCCCAGACTTCCCCGGTTCGGCGTGCGTATGATGCTGCCTGAGGGTATGCGGCAGGTGACTTACTATGGACTGGGACCTGTGGAAAGCTATCCGGACAAGTGCCGGGCAGCATATCATGGCAGGTTCCAGGGGACGGTGGATTCCCTGCATGAGGATTATCTCTATCCCCAGGAGAACGGCAGCCATCACGATGTGAGCTATGTGGAGGTGGCAGGGGAGGACATACATCTGTCCGTGGCATCCAGAAAGGGATTTTCCTTTAATGCCTCCCCCTATACCCAGGAGGAGCTTACAGGGAAAATGCACAATTATGAGCTGGTACCCAGCGGTACAACCGTGCTATGCATTGATTACAGGCAGGACGGCATCGGCTCCAACAGCTGCGGCCCTGGACCGGAGGAGCAGTACCAGCTTCGGGAGAACGAGTTTACCTTTGCCTTCGGACTACGGTTCTGAGGATTCCATACGGTTTCCCGTATATAGGCGGGAAATGGCTGGAAGAAGCTGTTGCAAAAGCAGATGTATATTCTGCTGGAGCAACAGCTTTCTTTCACGCTTTGGACTTTACCGTTCGGGTGCGTTTTCGCACCTTTCAGGAAGAGTGGATTGACTTCTTAGTACAGGTTTGTTACCATACAATCCAAGGTTGTTTATGTGGTGGCTGCAGGACAAGGAGGGTGTATGAAGAGAGCAAAAGGGAAAGAACATAAGGAGCAGGAGATACCTTACAGCCAGGCATCTAATCTCTGGTACTGGCTGAGGTTCCTGTACAGGGAGTCACCTGGATTCGTGTGGCTGTATGGCCTGGAGGTGGTATTCGCCATTGCGATTTCCCTGCTGGGGGTGTACCTGCCATCGGTGCTGGTGGCGGATATCACAGAAGGCAGGAACCTGGGGATGCTGGCCTGGCATCTGGCCTGGCTGGGCGGGGGGCTGGTCTGCCTGTATGTGGCCAGCAATTATGTGGAGCAGACCAAGAAAGAAAAGAACAAGGAGATCGGTTACAGACGTATTCTCCAGATCGCCAGGGCCTCCATGGAAGCACCCTATTCCAGGATCGAGAATGCCAGGTTCCAGGGGGAATTCTGGCAGCAGCTTAGACGTAACATGTGGGAGGACACTTATACCACGGGATTCATGGGTGCCTTCTCCAAGACGGTCCAGGCCCTGATCGGCATGCTTCTCTATGTGGGTATGCTCTCTGGATTGTCCCCCTGGATATTGCTGCTGGTGATGGCGGGTACTGCTGTCAACTATATTGTGGGGTATCGCTGCAACCAGTGGGATGCAGCCAACCGGCACAAATGGATGAACCTGGACAGGAAGACCCACTACCTGGCCCAGGAACTGGGGGATTTCCAGGCAGCCAAGGATGTGCGGCTCTATGGCATGGCACCCTGGCTGAAAGAAATGTATGACAGGTATCTGGGCCAGAGGGTCCGTTATACGGTGCGGATGCAGGCCAACTATTTCCTGGAGAGCCTGACAGGCGGGGCTACCCGGATGGTGTGGGAGGCTGCTGCCTATCTGTACCTGATATGGCTGGTCTGTGAGGGCAGGCTGGATGCCGCCGGGTTTGTACTGTATTTCGGGGTGATTACAGGTTTTGCCACCTGGTGTGGCAATATAGTTGGCGGTATGCGGCAGTTGCATCAGAATGCCCTGTATGTGGGAGAGGACAGACGGTTTATGGAACGGCTGGCCCGGGAAGTGCATATAGAAAATGCGGAATCAGAAAAGGTGGAATCAGAAAAGGCAGGAACCTGTAAGGGGAAAGGAACCCGGGAGGCTGGAAAAGCAGATGAGGCATGTGCCCTCCAGAGCAGACAGGAGCTGGTGCTTCCTGCCGGACACCTGCCGGAGATTGCTTTTGTGCATGTGACATTCCGGTATGAGGGAGAGAAAGAACCTGTGATCCAGGATCTGGACCTGGTGCTGCATCCAGGGGAGAACATTGCCCTGGTGGGGTGCAATGGGGCAGGGAAGACCACCTTTGTGAAGCTTTTATGCGGGTTCTATGATCCCACGGAAGGGGAGATCCGGATAGACGGTGTGAACCGGGACAGGTATACGAGAAGTTCCTGGCTGCGGATATTCTCCGGTGTCTTCCAGGAAGTGGGACTGTTTCCCCTGTCCCTTCTGGAGAATCTGGTGCCAGAGGGCCAGGTACAAAAGGAGCTTCTGGACCGGTGTCTGGAGGAGGCAGATCTGCAGAAAGTGATAGAGAAGCTGCCGGATGGGCTGGAGAGTATGCTTGGCAAAGGGGTCTATGAGTCGGCGGTGGACTTCTCCGGCGGGGAGACCCAGAAGCTGATGCTGGCCAGGGCACTCTATAAGCAGGCCCCGCTTCTGGTGCTGGATGAGCCAACTGCCGCCCTGGATCCTCTGATGGAGAGCCAGCTGTATGAACAGTACCAGCAATTTTCCAAGGATCGCACTACGGTGTTTATCTCCCACAGACTGGCCAGCACCCGGTTCTGCCATCGTGTCCTGCTGATGGAACATGGCAGGGTGATAGAGGCAGGCAGCCATGAAGAGCTGTTGGGAGCGCAGGGGAGATATGCAGAAATGTTCCAGATCCAGAGCAGGTATTACAGATGGCGGGAAGTGGGGATGGACGGCGGTGAGCAGGAAGAGGTGGGGGATCTGATATGAGTGGGAAAGAAAAGAAGACAGTTAAGAAGAAAGAAGTGGGGAAAGAGCCGGAATTCCATCGCATGGGCACGGTCATAAGAGGGCTGAAGTACCTGGCAAAGGATTCTCCCGGGATCCTGCCGGTGGCGGTCTTGCATGCCCTGCTGTCGGCGGCATATCCTTACATCGGAATCATCCTGTCTGCCGCCATCCTGACAGGACTGGCAGATCCGGGAAGGGACATGCGGCAGCTCTTTTTCCTGGCCCTGCTGCTGGTGGTGCTGAATTTTCTGGGAAGGCGGCTGCTGGATTTTCTGGGACAGCTTCAGGATGTGCTCCAGTATGTTGTGATGAAGCACGTGGACAGATCCGTGGCAGAAAAAGCCTGGAAAATGGAATATGGCATGAGCGGGAACCCGCAGGTAAATGAGAGAAAATGGACCATCACCTATTACCATTATGGGAGAGGTGTCGTGGCACTGGCCTGGCAGGTGAAGAATTTCCTGCAGGCACTGACCACCATTGCCATCTCCGTGACATTGACGGCGCAGTTATTTATGGCCAGGGCTGTGGGTGAAGGGAAGATAGTGGCTTTTTTGAACCACTGGCTGGCAGCTGTGTTGTTCTGGCTATTTGCTGCGCTGACCATCGGCTTTACCATCTGGACTTCCACCAAGGTACAGAAATGCTATTACCAGATGGGAGAAGACAGCCGCAGGCCGGGCAACCAGATGATGGCCCTGCTGGAAAGAGGCTGTGCAGAGTACACCAAGGGCAAGGAGCTGCGCCTGTTCGGGGCGGAGGGTGTGATCAGCCGCAGGCTGGAGGCATTGGCCGGGGAGGTGGTGGAGATCTCCAGGCGGGTTTTCCGGTATGAGAGGAAGATGACAGGCCTTCCCACGTTTCTTTCCCGGTTTTTCCATATGGTGGTCTATCTGTTCGTAGGTGTGAAGGCATTTTTCGGCGCTTTCGGGGCGGGCAGTATCCTGCAGTATACTGGCGCTGTGACGCAGCTGGGAGATGGCATCACACTGTTCAGTGAGGTGGTGCGGGACTTCCTGCAGAACCTAAGGTATATCCATGATTATTTTACTTTCCTGGATCTGCCCAACCGTATGGATACAGGGACATTGCCTGTGACAAAGCAGATCCGGGAGGCATATGAGTTCACCTTCCGGAATGTGACTTTCACCTATCCGGGCAGTGCGCAGCCTGTGCTGCACAATGTGAACTGTTCTTTCAAGAAGGGGGAGAAACTGGCGGTGGTGGGTAAAAACGGCTCCGGCAAGACTACTTTTATCAAGCTGCTCTGCCGCCTGTATGATCCGGAAGAGGGAGAGATCCTCTTAAACGGTGTGGATATCCGCAGATACCAGTATGATCAGTACATGGATCTGTTCTCCACCGTGTTTCAGGATTATCAGATATTTGCTTTTGAACTGGGAGAGAATGTGGCATCGGCAAGCGACTATCAGGAGAGCCTGGTATCGGATAGTCTGGAGTTTGCCGGGTTCGGTGACAGGCTAAAGAGCCTGGAAAAAGGCCTGCATACCCAGGTGTACAAGTATTTCGGGGAAGATGGCCTGGAGCTGTCCGGCGGAGAGAACCAGAAGGTGGCCATAGCCCGGTGTCTGTACAAAGACGCGGACTATGTGATCCTGGATGAGCCGACTGCTGCCCTGGATCCGGTGGCAGAGGCGGAAGTCTATCAGAGAATGAACCGCTTCGTGAAGGATAAAGGGGCCATCTACATCTCCCACAGGCTCTCCAGCTGTCATTTCTGTGACCGCATCCTGGTGTTTGAGGAAGGCAGGGTGGTGGAAAATGGCACTCACGGGGAGCTTCTGGAGGCTGGCGGACTATACCAGAAAATGTGGGAAGCCCAGGCACAGTATTATGCATAAGGTATCCTTAAGGTATCCAAAAAAACAGGTGTGCCAATTTCAGATTTTTAGTAGTTATTGATAATAATGCACAAGAACACACTGCAATATACGGCAATTTATACAATTGTGTGAATGGAAATTGTTTGCTATACTCCAAGTAATGACATTGATATTTCATGTGCTGTCTCTTAGGCCAATCGCATAAAAACGATGGTAAAAAAAGCCAAGGGGACAGCACATGTCTTATATTAAGAGGAATGTTTTCATTACCGTGTGTACTGTATGGCAAGGCTGGCAGGGAAAGGGAGTGACAATAATGGATGGGTTAGAAGCACGGCAATGTGCAGACAGACTGTGGAAAGAATATTGTGCAGGAATCCGGGCTGACAAAGAGCGCAGGGCAGAGGCGGAAGGCCACCGGATTGGCTTTGGGGATGTGGAGATGCGTTACACCCTGGAAGTAGTGGGGAGGCCGGGACAGGAAGGATATCCTGTTTACATTGCCCTTCATGGAGGGGGCGGTTCCAGCACACCGGATGTAAACGACAGACAGTGGGAGCACATGGGGATCTATTACAGGGAAGGTGTGGAAAACGGCATCTATGTCTGTCCCAGAGGAGTGCGGGACACCTGGGATACCCATGCGAACCCGGAGTCCTACCCGCTCTACGACAGACTGATTGAGAATCTGATTGTATTCGAAGGCGCAGATCCCAATCGGATTTATCTGCTGGGCTTTTCTGCGGGAGGTGACGGGGTGTACCTGGCAGGTCCGCGTCTGGCGGATCGGTTCGCGGCATTGCATATGTCCGCAGGCCATCCCAACAAGGGCAGTATGGTGAATCTCTACCATACGCCCATCCAGTTGCAGGTGGGCATGAACGACTGGGAATACAACCGCAACCACGAGACGGTGCGCTACCAGATGTATCTGGACAGACTGCGTACCAGGAACCCGGAAGGATATGTACACAATGTCTATGTACACACGGATAAGCCGCATCATTTCCGGGACAATGCCCTGGAATACCAGGAGGTGCTCATTGACAACATTGCCTGGCTCCACGGAGGATATGTGACCAGGCGGCGGGTGGATGCCAACGCAGTCCATTTCCTGGATAATTTTGTGCGCAATCCCCTGCCGGAGCGGGTGATCTGGGAGCTGGATGCCAGAAGGAAGGCCAAGAAGCGCGTTGTGGAAAGCTTTTACTGGCTGAGGGTGCCCGGGGATATCCGGAAAGGAAAGATTGTGGTGCACCTGGACAGGGATGCCAATGCCATTGTGGTGGAACGCAATGACACAGGGGGAAAGGCCACAGTGCTGCTTCGGGATGGGATGCTGAATCTGGACAGACCCATCACAGTGGAATATCCAGATGGAAAAAAGGAGACCTGCCAGGTGGACAGGTCGGAAGAGATCATGCGGCGCACCCTTGCAGAGAGAGGGGATCCATCTTACCTGTTCTCTGCGGAGCTTACGCTTAAGGCAGACCGATAAGCTGTGCTGCCATAACGGGATACAACATGTGGCATTCACACAGAAAAGTGTGCCAGGGCAGGCCCCGGATATTGTGGCGATCTGTGCCGTGTAAAGCGGCTGGATGGATAGAGAGAGAGGAGGATCTACTATGATTTTATTACCAGTACCCAGAAAGGTAGAGGAGAAGGACGGTGTCCTGATGCTTGGGATGGACACTATGATTGTGATGGAAAGCGGCTGTCCCCAGGGGGCATATACTTATGCAGGACAGCTTCAGGAGGAAGCGAAGACTTATGCGGGTCTTACTCTGGGGATCAACAGGGGATGCCTTCGGAGTGGGGACATTGGGCTTGGAATGGATGCTTCCCTGAAGGAACAGCAATATACCTTGAATATCACACAAAAAGGGGCAGAACTTAAGGGGGGGAGTCTGCAGGCGCTGGGCTATGCAGTACAGACCCTGCGCCAGATCCTGCGCCAGTGTGCAGGTCTGCTTCCCTGTGTGGAGATTGCAGATGAGCCGGATCTGTACAACAGGGGATTCTACCATGATGCCACCAGGGGCAGGATCCAGACCCTGGACAATCTGAAGCGCCTGGCAGACACCATGTGTTTCTATAAGATGAACCAGCTTCAGCTCTATGTGGAACATACCCACCTGTACCGGGATCTCACGGAGCTGTGGAGGGATGACACACCGCTTACGGCGGCGGAGATCCTGGAGCTGGACCAGTACTGCTATGACAGGGGGATCGAACTGGTGCCTTCTATTGCCACCTTCGGTCATCTGTACAAGCTGCTTAGTACCAGAAGCCATGAACAGCTCTGTGAACTGCCGGACAGCGCAGGGAAGGCATTCTCCTTCAGGGACAGGATGGGGCATCACACAGTCAATGTGTCCAACCCTGAGGCCCTGGCGCTGATCAAGGATATGATGGAAGAGTACATGGCATTGTTCCGCACGGACAAATTCAACATCTGTGCGGATGAGACCTTTGACCTGGGCAAGGGCAGGAGCCAGGAACTGGCCAGAGAGAAGGGAACCGGTGTGCTCTATCTGGAATATATCAAGGAGCTGTTTGATTTCCTGATTGAGCGGGGAAAGGTGCCCATGTTCTGGGGAGACATCATCAGTGGACATCCTGAGCTGTATGACCGTATTCCCGGCCAGGTGGTATGTCTCACCTGGGGATACAGCGAGAACCAGTCAGACAGGGAGGCCAGGATCCTGTATGAAGCCGGTGCCAGGCAGTATCTCTGCCCTGGAACCAGGGGATGGAATACCTGGCTGAACATGATGTGGGGCAGCTATGAAAATGTGCGGAAGATGTGTGAGTACGCCAGAAAATACAAGGCTATCGGTGTACTGAATACAGACTGGGGTGATTTCGGTCATATCAACCATCCGCTGTTCTCCATTCCGGGCTTGATCTACGGGGCTGTGTTCTCCTGGGGCGAGAAGGTTCCTGCCTATGAAGAACTGAGCCGTCAGATCTCTGTCCTGGAATATGGGGATGTCTCTGGCAGGCTGGTGGACTTCTGGGATCAGGTCAACCGCCAGACAGCTTTTAGCTGGCATCATGCGGTGACCATCAAGGAATGGGCCGGTCAGGGTATGGACAGGGAGCAGATCCGCAAGTTCTTTGAGGAAGAGGATATGACCGGGGTGCCGAAGCGGAAGAAGCGCCTGGAAGAGCTGGAGGTGGAACTGCGCCAGATCAGCAGAAGCCTGGACAGCAGGAGCCGCAGCCTGGTACAGCCCACTCATGTGGCCATTGAGATGGTACTGCTCTGGAACGAAGTGGGAGCACAGCTGACCCATCTGGAGGAGCCGGGCGGAAGAGAACAGCGCCTTGCCCTGGCGTCCCGGCTGGAGAGATGTCTGCACTATTACCAGGAACTGTGGCGTTCCAACAGCAAGGAAGGAGACCTGGGAAAGATCACGGATGTGTTCTGCTGGTATGCTGACGTACTGAGGAGATGATGCGCCTTACGCACCTGGAAAGGCGCAAGGACAGCGTTTTTCCAGGAATCGTAAGATTCCATTGAATCATAAGATTCTATCAAATGGTAAAATCCTGTTGGATGAAAGATCCATGGGATAAACAGGCTGGCTGGGTAGAAAGAGGCCCGCTTGAGCGGGCAGGAAGGTGGAATTGGGTATATATGAAGAATGAAATCATAGGATATGTGGGAAGTGGGATATTTACACAGGAAGATGCCGGAAAGCTCACAGGAATCAACCTGGCTTTCGGGGAGTTGCACAACGATGGTACGGTAACCTGTAATGGCTGTATGGAGAAGATCCGGATGATTCCCCAGATCCGGCAGTGGAACAAGGATCTTAGGATCATGCTCTCCATGGTGCAGCCGGATCCGGATGCTTTCACAGTGTGCTGTGCCACGGAAGAGATGCGGAATAAAGCGGCAGCTTCCCTGGCCGAGACAGCAGTGAAATATGATCTGGACGGCATTGACTTAGACTGGGAATACCCTTGTGTCCCCTCCAATGGCAGCGTGGTCTCCCTGGAGGACAAACATAATTTCACGTTGTTCTGTGCGGCTATCCGCAAGGCCCTGGACGCCATTGGCGGCAGGAAATATTATCTGACCATTGCGGCAGGAGCCGATGTATATTATGTGAACTGTGTGGAACTGCCCAGACTGATGGAGTATCTGGACTATATCAATGTGATGACCTATGACTTAAAATGTGGTTTCCATGCCCTGGCAGGACATCACACCGCCCTGTTCTCCAAGGACGGGGATGTGTTCCGCAACAGCTGTGCCCAGGCCCTGGAACTGTTCGTGGAAAACGGTGTCAGCCCGGACCGCCTGCTTATGGGGGCTGCTTTCTACTCCAGGAAATGGGAAGATCTGAGGGACAACCAGAACCACGGCCTGCTGGAGCTGTGTGCACGCGGCGGTGGCTACGGACCGGACTATGATATCCTGGTGGAGGAGTATATTGACAAGAATGGCTATACCTGCTACTGGGATGAGGAAGCCCAGGCGCCCTGGCTCTTTAACGGTTCCACATTCCTCTCCTACGATGACCCCAGATCCCTTAAGGCCAAAGCGGCTTATGTGAAGGAGAAAGGGTATGGCGGTATCTTCTACTGGGAGCACAAATGTGACAGTACCCGGGTGCTGCTGGACACTTTATATGAAGAGATGAAGTAGGAAGTTCCTGCAAGGGGGTAGCCATGTTTTCACAAACATATTGGAATGAGATCAAAGCGGGATTTGACAGCCAGATGGCCCTGTTGCGGCAACGGGGGGAGGAACTGGCACAAGGTGCCTGCCAGTGCCCTGGCGGGACAGCCCGGGCATCCGCAGGGGATGCAGCAGACCGGATCCAGGCGTCCAGTGGCAGCCGGCAGGCGCATAAGAGCCGGCTGCCCGGCCTGTGCCGGGAGCTTCTGCAGGAGAAGGAAGAGGAGATATCCCGGGCTTTTGCCCGGTGTACACCAGAGGAAGCCCAGGCTCTGGCCTTTCTGTATAGTGCCAGTCCCCTGAGCGATATTCTGGACTATCCGGCGTCCCTGTATCTGGCCTATGCCAGGCACGGTGTGTTCCTGTGGAGCCAGGGTTCTTTTGCGGGGCGGGTACCGGAGCGGCTTTTCGCCAATTATGTACTCCACCACAGGGTGAACAATGAAGATATAGCGGATACCAGGGGATTCTTCTACGATAAATTGAGAGAACTGGTACCGCCGGATCCGGCAGACTGGCAGATGTACGATGCGGCAATGGACGTGAATTACTGGAGTGCCAGGGAGGCTACCTATCGCTCCACAGACATCCGCACCCAGAACGCCAGGACCATGTATGGCACAGCCACGGGACGCTGCGGGGAGGAATCTACTTTCATGGTGACGCTGTTGCGCAGCATGGGGATTCCGGCCAGGCAGGTATACGCACCCCTGTGGACACATTGTAATGACAACCATGCCTGGGTGGAAGCCTGGTGTGACGGGAAGTGGTATTTCCTGGGGGCCTGCGAGCCGGAGGAGGCGCTGAACCGGGGATGGTTCATAGAACCGGCCTCCCGGGCCATGATCCTGCATTCCAGGTGGTTCGGGAAGGATATGCCGGAAGAACCCCAGGTAGGCCGGAAAGGCATGGCCAGGGTGCTGAATCATATGGAACGGTACGCCCGCACCACCAGTCTGGAGATCCGGGCGGTGGATGAGGCAGGGATGCCCATACCCCGGGCCAGGCTCACGTTCCAGGTGCCGAACCACGGAGAGCTTGGAACCGTGGCAGTGGTATATACCGGATCCGGGTCCGATGGGCAGGAGCCGGGAGTGGCCAGTCTGACCACCGGTTTCGGGGATCTGTATGTGGCAGCCAGCGCCCAGGGATTGTACGGGGAGAAGATGCTATCGCTGAAGGATACCCGGGCCCTGGCCCGGTTTACGGTGGTTCTGGGCACAGAGCCTGAGATCGGGGAAGGCTGGCGGGATCTGGAATTCCATGCCCCGGCCCCGGCAGTGCTCTATGATGGGGAACTGACCAGGGAGCAGGTACAGCGGGGGAGCAGGAGACTGGAACAGGCAGTTGCATACAGGCAGCGGAAGGTGGCCGGATTCTACCAGGAGAGAGAGTCCGTAAGGGTACTGGACCGGTTTACAGGAGCTGACAGGATCTTTTTGGAGGAACTGCTGCACAATGCGCGCAGCAATATGGGAGAGCTGGTCCGCTTCCTGGAATGGAATCTGCCCGGCCTGTCTGGAAAAGCCGGATCCCAGGGAAATCTGACATTGCAAAACCAGGTATCTGTCCAGGGCCTGGCTTCCCAGGCAGATGCCTCAAGGAAGCAGGGGGAGGAAGATACCTGGAAACTGAATGTCCTGAAAACCCTTAGGGAGAAAGACAGCTGGGATATCCGGGCGGAGGTGTTGACAGACTGTGTGCTGGCGGCGCTGCCCTATGTGGGGAAAATGCCAGAGGAAATCTTCTTCCCCTATGTGGTATGTCCCAGAGTGGCAGATGAGATGCTGAGACCCTGCCGCCTGGCCCTGGAAGAGGTGCTGGGGGAAGAGGAGAAGGCCGCCATCCGCAGGGATCCGGGCAGACTGCCCGGTCTGCTGGAGAAGTGGGTGATCTCTGTGCCGGAAGGAGAGTACGAGGATCTGATCACATCCCCCATGGGGTGTCTCAGGGGTGGCATGGGAAGCGAGATGTCCAGGAAGGTACTCTGTGTGAACCTCTACCGCAGTCTTGGGATTCCTGCCCGGTTAAATCCGCTGGATGACACAGTGGAATACTACCGTGGGGAAGGGTTCGTGGCGGCAGGAAGGGAGGAGGCAGCCCTGGCAGAGCTGGTTTTGTGCGAGGACGGCTCCTTGAAGCTGACAGACCTGGAACATTACCGTCTGGAGCGTTTTGACAAAGGGCAGTTCCAACCCATAGGTCTGTGGGGAGAACAGGACCAGATCCAGGAGGGCAGTCTGGAGGTGAGACTTCTTCCCGGCATCTACCGGATCTTCACCACCAACCGCAGGAAGAACGGAGACCAGCTTTTACGCTTCCTGGTGTTTGAACTGCACGCCGGGGAGAAGCGCAGGGTAGTGCTGTCCATGCGCAAGGTGCCATTGGAGGATATGCTGACCAGCATTAAGGTGACGGACTTTCCCCTGGTGGCTGGCAAGGTGCAGGCAGGGCAGCCAACGGACTGGAAGGGATGGCAGGAAAGCCTCCGGGAGGGACAGCAGAAGGGACTTTTTGCCCTCACCGGCGGTGGGAAAGCCTTATTCCTGTGGCTGGAGGTCACAAGGGAACCAACAGAACATATTTTGTATGAGCTATACGACAGGCGGGAGGCTTTTGCCAGATTGCATACCCCGCTGTATGTGGTGCTGAGATCTCCTGAGGATCTGGAAAATGCCACATTGCGCAGGACCATGGAAGTTCTGCCCGGGCTGTGTCCGCTGCTGGACGATTTCGGGGAGCATTATGAAACCCTGGCCAGGTCGGTAGGCAGGGAAGTGGGAAAACTGCCCCTGGCCCTGGTCTTGAACGGGGAAGGCGTATGCATCTACAGTGATGCAGGCTATAATGTGGGACTGGCTGATATGCTGTGGAGGGTTCTGGAAGGGTAGCCGGGCAGGCTGCCTGCCAGAAAAAGGCACTGGCCGGGCTCCCATCAAAGGGAATCCCGGCAGGTGCCTTTTTTGTATGATGTCAGACATGGCGGAGCAGTCGGCTGCGTGGGAGCTCAGGAAGGAAACTGGCTGGTTCTGCCGTCTGAGAAGATGGCCAGAACGGTGCCCGCTTCTGCTCCGGGACAGGTGATCTCGAAGCTGTGGGCTGTGGTGGCAAGCTGGTAGGGGAGATCCCGCACAGTCCTATTGGCTTCACAGGGACTGATCCGGGCCAGTACTTCCCGCAAGACATCCAGGCTGTCCGCATAGTGTCCATTCTCATCCAGATAAGCCTGCTGGGCATAGTAGAGTTTGCGGAGCTCCCATTTGCGGTATTCGTTTTCCGGGATGGGGAAATCTGCAGCCCTCTTATCTTCTTTGGTGAAGAACAGGAAGGCCCATAGCTCCGGGTAATGGATGTTGATGACCCCGGTGGGTGCCCACACCCAGTTGTCTTCGGGCAGGGGCTGTCCGTTTTCCTGAAGCCGCTTGCAGAAAGTCTTGTTTACAATGTCCACCTTCCACTGCACCCGGGAGAAATTCACCCGGTAATATTCCCCGGGCAGGGGGGGACGACTCTGGCTGGCGCATTCCTGCAGGGCGGCAAAGGGGAGGACGACTTCCACGGACCAGGAGCGGTTCTGGCTTCCCGGCTGGTTTAAGGTACCGTCAATATGGACGGCAGAACGCATTCCTGCGAACTCGAAGCCGTTCACCGGTTTGCCGTTGTCACGGTAGGCCTTTGTGAGCAGCAGGTCCCAGGTGGTGTTAAGGGCATTCATTTCATATTCATAATACGCCTGGGTGTCAGAATCGGGATCAATGAAGATCTCGAAATCATTGTCGTGGAAGATGACGCAGTCATGCTCTGTCAAGCTGGCCCAGATCTCATCTCCTTCCAGCAGGGCGCCTATGTAGAGATGCTCTGCATCCCAGCACATTTTTGCCCTGGTGCGGAATCTGGGTGTGGGGCGGATGGGGCCTTCGATATCCGGGAAGGCATCTGTGAAGGGGATGTTTCTCCAGAACTCTTTGTCCAGGTTGCCGTCCAGGGTGAATGGCTTTGTGTTGTAACGGCAGGCATAGACAGGAGGCCGGAAGGGAATGGCAGGTACGGGAATACGATACTGTGTACTCATAGCATGTTCCTTTCTGTGTGATTGTTTTTCCATAGAGCGGATGTCTCTATTATAGGGCATTTTCAGTGACAAGTAAATCTGAAACATAAAAAGGATAGCTGTCTGGCATAGTGCGGGTTACTGTTCACTCGATACTGCCGCCAGGTGTTTTCACGCGTTCTTTGCGTGACAAACCCGGGATTGCATGCGCCAAAACAGGCAGGGACAGCAGGAAGGGGATGTATATGGAACTGTCAGAAATGCGGGAAAAAACCGCAGCATACAAAAAGCAGGCCAGAAAACTGGTGGCCCAGATGACCCTGGAGGAGAAGGTGACCCAGACTGTACACGCCGCCCCGGCAGTAAAGCGGCTGGGCATCAAGGCCTACAACTGGTGGAACGAGGCTCTGCACGGGGTGGCCAGGGCCGGGGTGGCTACGGTGTTCCCCCAGGCCATCGGGCTGGCTGCCACCTTTGATGAGGATCTGGCGGAGCAGGTGGGGGAAGCCATTTCCACTGAAGGAAGGGCCAAATACAATATGCAGCAGGCCGGGCAGGATACAGGGCTGTACAAGGGGCTGACCTTCTGGTCCCCCAATGTGAACATTTTTAGGGATCCCAGGTGGGGCAGGGGGCATGAGACCTTCGGGGAGGACCCGTTTCTGACCTCCCGCATGGGTGTCAGGTTTGTGTGGGGGATCCAGGGCCATGACAGGAACTATCTGAAGGCGGCGGCCTGCGCCAAGCATGTGGCAGTCCACAGCGGCCCGGAGGGAATCCGGCACGGCTTCGATGCAGTGGTGGGAAAGCAGGATCTCTACGAGACCTACCTGCCTGCCTTCAAGGCCTGTGTCCAGGAGGGAGGTGTGGAGGCAGTGATGGGGGCCTACAACGGGGTGAACGGTGTACCCTGCTGCGCCAACCGGGAGCTGCTGGTGGGGATCCTCAGGGAAGAATGGGGATTTGAGGGACATGTGGTCAGTGACTGCGGTGCCATTGCAGATATCCATCAGTTCCACCATATAACGGATACCCCGGTGGAGTCAGCGGCCATGGCCATGAACGGCGGCTGTGACTTGAACTGCGGGGACATGTTCCTCTATCTGAAGCAGGCAGTGGAGGAGGGGCTGGTGGAGGAGAGCCGTCTGGACGAGGCCCTGGTGAATTTGTTTACAGCGCGGATGAAGCTGGGTGTGCTGGATGGAAAAGGGGACAATCCCTATGATGCCATCCCCTACAGCGTAGTGGACAGCAGTTCCATGCAGAAGCTGAACCGGGATGTGGCTGCCGCCAGCATGGTGCTCCTTAAGAATGAAGGAAACCTGCTGCCCCTGGACAAATCCGCTATCAGGACCCTGGGGGTCATCGGACCGAATGCCAATAACCGGAAGGCCCTGGTGGGCAATTATGAGGGGACGGCTTCCCGGTACTGGACCATTTCGGAGGGTCTCCAGGAGTACCTGGGAGACCAGGTGCGGGTGCTGTTCTCCGAGGGCTGCCATTTGTACCGGGACAAGGTGGAAGGACTGGGGGAACCCAATGACCGCATGGCGGAGGTGAAGGGAGTCTGTGCCCTGAGTGATGTGGTGGTGGTCTGTCTGGGGCTGGATGCCAGTCTGGAAGGGGAACAGGGGGATGCCAACAATGAATACGGCAGCGGGGACAAGCCCGACCTTAATCTGCCCGGTCTCCAGGAACAGGTGCTCAAGGCGGCTTATGAAAGTGGCAAGCCTGTGGTGCTGGTGCTATTGTCGGGCAGTGCCCTGGCAGTGAACTGGGCACAGGACCATATCCCGGCCATTCTACAGGGCTGGTATCCCGGCGCCCAGGGAGGGCTGGCCCTGGCCGAGCTTCTCTTTGGGGAGCGTTGTCCGGGGGGCAGGCTGCCGGTGACATTCTACCGCTCCAGCGAAGAGCTGCCCGACTTTGCAGACTACCGCATGGAAGGCCGCACGTACCGCTATATGAAGAACCAGGCCCTGTATCCCTTTGGCTATGGGCTGTCCTACACCTCCTTCGCATACACTGGGGTGAGGGCGCTGTGCGGGGAACAGGCAGCCGGGGAAAGCGGACCGGTGGTGCCTGAGGAAGGGATCCGCCTGGAAACCAGGGTGAAGAATACTGGCGCCATGGCCGGTACGGAGACGGTGCAGGTGTATGTGAAGATTTGCAGGGAAGGTACGCCTAATGCCCAGCTCAAGGGGATCCGCAAGGTATTCCTCTCCCCGGGGGAGGAGAAAACAGTCTCCATACCCCTTCCCAGGGAGGCATTCGGACTGTACGATACGGAAGGCAGATTGCAGGTGCTGCCAGGAGCGGCCAGGGTATATGTGGGAGGCCATGCTCCGGATATGCGAAGTGAAGAACTGACAGGACAGAAGGTCACACAACTGGTTCTTTGTATCTGAGGTACAAAAAAGTGCGGATGGCCTGGCCGGGGGAAGTAGTGTCACAAAGCTTTGCCTGGAAGTCAGGAGGAAGCAATTGCCTGCCAGGATCTGCAGGGATCTGCCTGGGACAGGCAGGATGGGAGGTCTGAAAGAGATGGAATACCAAGTGATACAACACCAGCATATCTTCCGGCCGGGACAATATTTCAGGCAATGCCATGCATCCACCATATGCCGCCTGCAGGATGGCAGTGTGGTGTGTGCCTGGTTCGGCGGGGAACACGAGAAGGCGCCGGATGTGGGAATCTGGTGTGCCAGGAAGCAGGGTTTGAACGGGGAAGGCGGCTGGACCGCCCCGGTGAAGGTGGCTGACAGGGAGGGGATTCCCTGCTGGAATCCGGTGCTTTTCTTAAGTCCGGATGGCAGACTGCTGCTCTTCTATAAGATCGGATCCGAGATTGCGGACTGGCAGACCTATGTGCGGGAATCGGCAGACGGCGGCGCTACCTGGGGACCGGAGCGGGAACTGGTGCCTGGGGATGCCGGAGGCAGGGGGCCGGTAAAGAACAAATGCCTGTTGCTTCAGGACGGCACACTGCTGGCACCGGCTTCCCTGGAAAAGGGAGGATGGCGGTGTTTTGCGGACATTTCCCGGGACGGCGGCGCCAGTTGGGAGCGGAGCGCTTTCGTGCCTGCAGACCTGGAAACCTTCGCAGGGGAGGGACTGATCCAGCCCACCCTGTGGCAGGACGGGGCAGGAGTGGTACATATGCTCATGCGCAGCAGCGAGGGTGCCATCTACCGTAGCGATTCCCCGGATGGTGGCAGGACCTGGGGGAAGGCCAGGCGCACCACCCTGCCCAACAACAACTGCGGCATTGACCTGGTACGCCTCAGGGACGGCAGGCTGGTGCTGGTGTACAATCCGGTATCCGGCAACTGGGCTGCCCGTTCCCCCATAGCTTTGTCTGTGTCACAAGACAATGGTACCAGCTGGAGCCAGCCCCAGATCCTGGACCATGTACCCTGTGACCGCAATGTGGAGTGGGGAGAGTTTTCCTATCCGGCTGTGGTGGCCTGGAGAGAAGACATTTTCCTCACCTATACCTGGAAACGCAGGACCATAGCGTTCTGGCAGATTCGTTTCCCGGCAGAAAGGGCAGAAATACCCCAACAAAAGAGTAGAAACAACCTACAAAAAGGGTAGGGAGCGCCTATAAGGCAGAAAAGGAGAAAATAGAGTATGATGCAGGAATGGTTTAAGAATGCAAAATTAGGCATCTTCATTCACTATGGGATCTACGCGGTAGGGGACGTGTCGGAGTCCTGGTCTTTCCACAACGGGGGCATTTCCTATGAAGACTACATGAAGCAGTGTGAGGGTTTCACAGCTTCTAAGTTTGACGCAAGGGCCTGGGCGGATCTGTTCAAGCGGGCCGGGGCCCAGTATGTGGTACTGACCTCCAAACATCACGATGGAGTGGCCCTGTTTGACACCCAGTATTCAGACTTAAGTGTGGTGAAGAAAACCCCGGCAGGCAGGGATCTGATCCAGGAGTATACAACGGCTGTGCGGGAGGCAGGCATGAAGGTGGGAATCTATTATTCCTTAATTGACTGGTCTGATCCCCGTTACCGCACCGTGTATCCGGAAGGTTCTGACCCACAGAATCACTTGAAGGATGTTTTTGCCACCCCGGCAGGAGGGCCGGAGAACCCGGAGAAATGGCAGGAATTTCTGGAGTTCAATAACAACCAGATGAAGGAGTTGATGACCCGTTATGGCACCATAGACCTGCTGTGGTTCGATGGGGACTGGGAGCGCAGTGCCAACCAGTGGAAGGCAAAAGAGTTCAAGGCCTACCTGGAGTCCCTGAATCCCCAGGTGGTGGTCAACTCCAGGCTCCAGGGATATGGGGACTATGAGACACCGGAACAGGGTATCCCTCTGTTTGGGCCTAAGGGCGTGTGGGAGTTCTGCACCACCATCAACAGTTCCTGGGGATACCGTCCCTCTGACAATCATTACAAGACCAGCCGCCAGGTAGTGCGCATGTTCTGCGATTGTATCACCCTGGGAGGCAAGATGCTTCTGGATGTGGGGCCTAAGGAGGATGGTACCCTGGACGAGAGACAGGTGAAGGTCCTGGAGGATCTGGGCAGCTTTATCCATGACAATGAGGAAGCCATCTATTCCACCGGGAAAGGTTTGGGATATGAACATTTCCTGGGAGGCAGTACCCTGTCTGCAGACAAGAAGACCATATACCTTTTTGTCTATGACAAGCCGGCAGAGTTCCTGTGCTTGAAGGGAATCAAGACGCCGGTGAAGAGGGTGAGTGTTCTTCACACGGGGGAGGAGCTTGCCTACGACTATACCGGTTCCCTGCCCTGGAGTGGTATTCCGGGCACCCTGTGGATCAGGGCGGACAAGATGCAGCTACATCCGTTGACTACTGTGGTCAAAGTAGAGCTGGAAGGGGAGATCACCTATAACCTGGGGCATGGGGAAGTGGTGACCAACAATGACTGATGCCTAAAACGGGGCAGGGATAGCACATATCTGGAAGAAAGAAAACAGGAGTCCGCAGGAGATTTACCAGACGGGTCAGGATACCTGGGGACAGAATGGTAAAGGAGAAGGTTTGGCAGACATGGCAGATACAGACAGGCTGGGACTGGCAGAAGAGATGGCGGCAGAAGTGACAGCAAGAGAGGTGGCACAGGATCCCCAGGAACCCGGAAGACGGAAGGACGGGGCTTCAGAGGGCATGACAGCTAAAGCAGAAGAGGCAGGAGACAGATCCGGTGATGACAGCCTTAGGGATCCGAAAGAGAACAAAACCGGGGAGGAGAATCCGGAGGGAACGGGGGAAAGCGGAACCGGAGAAAACGCAGCAAAGCCGGAAGCCGTTGTGGCCGGGATCCACAATTACAGCAGTGAGGAACACTATGTGAGGCCTGTAGATGAGAGAGTGCTGCGGAAGCTGGAATGGTTCCAGGACCAGAAGATCGGACTGATGATGCACTGGGGTCCATACTCCCAGCTTGGGATCGTGGAATCCTGGGCTTTGAGTGACCAGGATGCAGACTGGTCCAGAGACGGCATTGACTGGGAGGTCACAGGGGAGGAGTTTAAGAAGGAATATTTTGCATTGAACAAGACTTTCAACCCCATCCGGTTTGAGCCGGAGAAATGGGCTGACCTGGCAAAGGAAGCGGGGATGCGTTATTTCCTTTTCACCACCAAGCACCATGATGGCTTCTGCATGTGGGACACCCGCTATTCGGATTACAAGATCACTGGTCCGGACTGTCCCTTCCACACCCACAAATATGCAGATATCTGTGCCCATCTCTTCGAGTCCTTCCGGAAGCGGGGCATTGGCATCGTGGCATATTTCTCCAAGGCAGACTGGCATGTGGACAGTTATTGGCGGGAGGATACCCCGAAGGGCAGGTTCAAGAGCAGGGGGCCGTCCTATGTGCCGGCAAAGGATCCGGAACAATGGCAGCGTTTTGTGGAATTTACCCAGAACCAGATAAGGGAGCTGGCCACCGGATATGGCCGTCTGGAGGGTATGTGGTTTGATGCAGGCTGGGTCTGCGAGCAGGCGGGACAGGATATCCGTCTGGGGGAAGTGATCGAGGAAATCCGGCAGTTCCAGCCTGGGATGCTGTGTGCAGACCGTACCATCGGCGGGCCTTATGAGAACTATGTGACCCCGGAGCAGTGTGTCCCACCGGCGCCCCTGTCCATTCCCTGGGAGAGCTGTATCACCCTGGGCACGTCCTTTTCCTTCAAATTTGAGGATACCTACAAATCTCCCAGGCAGGTCATCGGGTTGCTGGTGGACATTGTGGTAAAGGGCGGCAACCTGGCTATCAATGTAGGCCCACAGCCGGATGGCCGGATTCCCCAGGGGGCCATCCGCTCCCTAAGAGGAATCGGGGCGTGGCTTTCCCGGTATGGGGAGGCCATCTATGGCACCAGGGTCTGTGCGCCTTACCAGAAGGACGGCATGGGATTCACCAGGAAGGGGGATACGGTCTATGCCATCCAGGTTTTTGCCCGGGAGACAGATCCTGTGGAGGATATCCTGTGGATCCCTTATGAAAAAGAGGTGAAGGAGATCAGAGGTCTGGGAGAGACCCGGGTTTTGTCCTATGAGCGAAGGAAGGGCGGCTACCAGGTAGTGACCGCACCTGGGGACAGCCAGGAGACGGAGGCACCCATTGCAAGGGTATTTGTGCTGGAGCAGGCTGCTTGCTGACAGTTAAGGTTTATGGCAAAAGTCATTATGAAGGAGAAGAACCGCCGTGTCTGTAGACACGGCGGTTTGTGCATGCCGTTTTCAGTTTTTCTGCCAGGCTGCCAGGCTGGCCTGTTGATTCCCCTCTGTAAGATTTGATTTCTATACTTCACTGTGCAAAAGTGTATCATTGGTAAAAATCAATAATTTTCCTATAATCAATTTAGATATTTTTAATAAAAGTTGGATTTTTGTTTAGATATATTTAAGAAACAAATTGACAAACTGCCCAATGGTGTGTAAACTGGTTATAACATTTATATCAAGTGTCATGTTTTCGTTTTGATAACTCTCGTTTTAGGAATGTACAAAGGAACGGTCCTACACAGAATAGGGCAGGATCCGGACATCGTATCCACACCGGGTCATGGGGTGTGGTGTGAAGGTGGTAACAGCAGTATCCAAGTCTTGTTTGGGCCTGGGCTGATTGTTATAAGTAACGCTACATAAGCGTACATAAAATAAAAGGAGGATTATGAATGAAAAGAAAGGCAGTAATGAAGCTTTGCGCTGTTGCTATGACAGTTGCAATGGTGGGTGGTCTGGTTGCGTGCGGCAATGATGCCGGCAACAATTCTTCCACTCCCGACACCACGCCCCAGGAGTCCACAGGAGGCGAGGAGTCCACAGGCGGCGAGGAATCCACTGGCGGCGAGGAGTCCACAGGCGGCGAAGAGTCTTCTGAGGAAGCACAGGAAGAGACCTATGACTTTGGCGGGGCTGTCGTCAGGGTGAACGGTGGTCAGTGGGGTGACTTGAACGAAGAGACGAAGCTGGATGATGACGGCAATGTGAAGACAGGATACCTGGAGAAGCGGGCGTTTGCTGATCAGCTTGAAGCGAAGTACAACATTAAGATCGAGTACGTGGTGCTGGAAGGTGATGACGGTTATAATACGCAAGAGTTAATACTGTCAAGCATCACAAGCGGAGAGTGTTTTGCAGATCTGTTTGCGGTAAGCGACAATATCATCCTGGGCATTCGGGATTACCTGGCTGACATTACCGATGATGTTGACAAGCTGGAGATCGGCAGCACCTATATTGAGCCGGGCACATGGCAGAACCGTGTGTATGGATGGACCTATGACAATATGGGCAGCAGCTATGTGATGGCGTATAGCCGTACATACATCAAGGAAGTAGCCGGCATGGATGTGATGCCCCTGGATAAGTTCAAGGCAGGTGAGTGGAGTTATGATGACTGCATTGAGTATCTGACAGAGATGAAAGCAAATCTGCCGGAGGGAACTTATCCCATCTGTATCCATACGAATCACTGGGCCAGCATGGCGCCTGCGGCGAATGGTGTGGTGAGTATTGATTCTGACGGCAATATCAATCTGACGAATGAACATTACGTTGAAGCCCTGGAATTTTACAAGACACTGCTGGAAAAAGGACTTGCTCTGCCGATTACGGACGTGAAGGTAAATGAGGACGGCAGTATTGAAGCCACCCAGAATTACAGTATGGACAATATGAGCGGCAATAAGGAATCTAAAGGGTATGTCATTGGCATGGTGGAAGCCTGGCAGTATCCTGGCATGCCAGACAAGGGTGACTGGGGCATCGTTCCCTGGCCCTGGGGCAGCAATGTGACCTGTGACGGGGACTACACCACCTTGAGCGATACATACATGGTTCCCCAGTCTATCTGGACAGACATGGTAGTGCCCAAGGCTGAGTACAGGGCTGACGGCGCCAAGGAGATTCCTGACATTGTATTACACCAGATTGCACGCGATTTCTGTGATCTCTGTAGCCCGGACGGCCAGGCCGCCAGGCATGGAGAGTGGGAAGCAGAGAAGAACGGGGAAGAGTATTTGAACCTGGGCTATACTCCCGGGGATCCTGGATACTTTACCAATGAGGAGGATATAGAGATATTCGACTGGCTGCATACCAGATCCTGTGTGGACTGGGGTCATGCCTTCAACTCCAACACGGTGGTACGTGTGAACAGGAACGCCGCATCTGTCATTGCAGTAGGAAATGATGCCAGGTCTACCGGCGAGAGCTTCCTTCAGGAAGGTGAAGCCAACATGAAGGACAAAGGTTACAAATAAGGCTTGACTGACACATGTGAAGTATAACGATTGCGCTGTGTGGCTGTGGATTCTATGATAAATAGGGACGCAGCCACATAGTGTATCAGAAATGAAAGGGCTGATGGGGTGAAAAAGAAGAAAAATAAGACCCGCATTCGCAATATATGTATTCTTGCCGCACTGGTGGTTGTGGCGGTGGTTGCGCTCACAATGACATCCAGCGATGAGTATGCACAGACCCGTGAGGATGTTCTGGGAAAGTATCTTGCCTATGAAGATACCTCTGCTGTCACTTACGAGGCTTATGTGTCACAGTTTGGAAAAGCGTATGCGGACGATACGGCGAAAAGGATTGCAGTGAAGGCATCCGATTATTCGGAGGCGGATATGAAGGGGCTGACGGAAACAGGTGGTGTGGTGTGGACCCAGGAGAGCGGCTCCCTGACCTACACCTTTGACGTGGAGCAGGACGGCCTGTATTACATCCAGCTCACCTATTATCCGGACGTTACCGGCACGCAGACGATGCTGCGCAATGTGTATATCAATGGAAAGTTACCCTTTGACGATTGTGAGGACATTGCTTTCGACCGTCTCTGGGTGGATGACAGCAAGGACTGGCTCATGAATACCAAGGGCAACCAGGCTGCACCCACACAGGTACAGAAGGAAGGCCCGGCGGTTACTTATCTCAGCTCTGCTGACTGTGATGTGGCGGGGGGGTACATGTTCTACCTGAAGAAGGGGAGCAATACCGTGACCCTGGAATCATCCCAGGCAGTGATGGGAATCAGCGAGATCGCCCTGGTTCCGGCATCGAAACAGCTTTCTTATGAGGAATATTATGACCTGTATACCAAGGAACTGGAGGCAGAGGTCGTCAGTGCCAACAATATCAAGGACGGTGCCGTGTTGATACAGGCAGAGGACGCAGCGGTGAAGTCCAGCTCCGCCCTGTCCCCCAACAATGACAGGACATCTGTGGGTACCCAGCCTTACCATCCCACCTACATTGTATACAACACCATTGGCGGGGATAACTGGGCCAGTGCAGGCCAGAAGATTTCCTGGACTGTGGATGTGGACCGGGCAGGACTGTATAAGATCGGTGTCCGTTTCAAGCAGTATCTGAACAGGGGCTTCTATTCGGCCCGCAGTATCACTGTGAACGGGGAACTTCCCTTTGAGGAGGCTGCCCAGGTAGAGTTCTATTACGGGCCTGACTGGCAGGTGTCTTTCCTGGGGAATGGGTCAGAAGACTATTACTTCTATCTAGAGGAAGGCAGCAATACCATTACCATGACAGCTACCCTGGGTGACTTGACAGAGGCTGTGGATCTGGCCACCACCAGTGTGAGCAACCTGAACAACCTCTACAGGGAGATGACGGCGGTTACGGGTACGGATCCGGATCAGTACCGTGATTATAATATCACCGGGTATGTGCCGGACATGATTCCCATCCTGGAGGAAGAGTACACCAGGCTCAATGCCGTGGTGGAGATGTTCGGGGAGTCCATGGATTCTGCCAACAAGACCTCCAGTGTGGTGGATATGATGAATTCCATGATCAAGCTCATCAAGAAGGCAGATGATGTGGCCAAGTATCTGAAGGAATTCAATGACAAGCTTTCTGCTCTGGGTGACTGGGTGAACAGCATCAACAACCTGCCCCTGGAGCTGGATTACCTGATGGTCACAGGGGACGGTTACAGGCTTCCCAAGGCCAATGGTGGTTTCTTCGCTGGTGTGGCCCATACCTGGAATGCCTTTATCGGTTCCTTCACCAATGATTTCAAGGTGCATGCGGAAGGAAATGGCGGAGGAAAGAAGCCGGTGCTGACTGTGTGGACAGCAGCGGATACCAGAAGCCAGTATGATATCATCCAGAAGATGATCAATGCGGAATTCGCGGATGCAGATTTTGAAGTCAATATCAGTATGGTAGGTGGTGATACCGTGCTTCCGGCCACAGTGGCAGGGAAAGGTCCCGATGTGGTGCTGCAGTCCAGCTATTCCACTCCTACCAATTTTGCTTACCGCGGGGCTGCCTATGATCTGACACAGTTCGCGGATTTTGAGGAAGTGTTTCAGCGGTTCCCGGCAGATACCAGGGCTTTCCTGGAGTATGAGGGCGGTGTCTATGGCCTGCCTGACCAGCTTTCCTTCCCGGTACTGATCTACAGGACAGATATCCTGGAGGCCATGGATCTGGAAGTACCCGAGACCTGGGATGACCTGGTCTCCATCATTCCTTATCTGGAAGCGGATAACATGAGTGTGTACCTGGGAAGCAATGAGTATCTAACCCTGGGTGGCGGTACCAGTTCCACCACGGTTCCTGTGAACAATATCTTCCTGTCCATGCTGTACCAGAAGGGATACGAGCTGTATTCCCAGGATCGGACCCGTACCATGATGGACCGCACGGAACAGATGCTGGTATTCAAGGACTGGACCGAGTACTATACCAACCAGGGATTGTCCTATTCCGTGAATCTGGTGACCAGGTTCCGTACAGGCGAGATTCCCTTGATGGTAGTGGATTATACTTATGTGAATACCTTGAATGTGTCTGCTCCTGAGATATCCGGCAGATGGTCCATTGCCAAGATACCGGGTACCAGACAGGATGACGGAAGCGTGGATCATTCCGCCGCCTGTATGATCGGCACCTGTTTTATTGTCTCTTCTACCGTGGAAAAAGATGGTATGTCTGATGCGGCCTGGGAGTTCTTGAAGTGGTGGACCAGCGAGGAGACCCAGTCCAGGTATTCTACCGAGATGAAGGCTGAGAACGGTGAAGCGGCAGAGCTTCCCCTGGCCAACAAGGATGCCATTGCCAATGGCAGCCTGAACGATGAGTTCAAGCAGGTGGTTCTTTCCCTGTTGGACGATCTGCGGGCAGAACCTCAGGTTCCCGGCGGATATATTACAGGCCGCCTGATCCGGAATGCATTCACCACTGTGGTGACGAACAGCGTGGATCCCATTGATACGCTGTACATCCAGTTGGACGACATCAACGCGGAAATTACAAGCAAACGTTCAGAGTTTGGCTTGAATACTGCAGAATAGGAGGGGAATCATGGCTGCAAAAAAGATTTCTTTTAAGAGAAGAGCACAACTGACGCTCAGAGATATGAAGCGCGGCATTCCTCTGTATGTTATGATCGCCCCTTTTATGATTCTGTTTGCCATGTTTGTGGTCTATCCGGTGCTGAAAGCCATATGGTTTAGTTTTACGGACTACAATGTGTTGGAAAAAGCTAATTTCATAGGTCTGCGCAATTATAAGAAACTGTTCCTGGAGGACTCTACCTTCATGACTGCTATTAAGAACACCTTTGTCATAGCAGTGATCGTGGGACCTGGCGGATATGTACTGTCCTATCTGCTGGCCTGGATGATCAATGAGTTACCTCACAAGATCGGGACAGTACTCACCGTGATCTTCTATGCACCCAGTATGGCGGGTGCCGCCGTGGTCACTGTGTTCGCACAGATTTTCTCCAATGACAGCAATGGTTATCTGAATGCCATCCTGCGTAAACTGGGCATCACCCAGGAGGCGATCCTGTGGCTGTCGGATTCCGACTATGTTATCGTGGTGGTCATCCTGGCATCCCTGTGGATGAGCATGGGCGTAGGCTTCCTGTCTTTTGTGGCAGGTATCAAGGGCGTGGACGAGGCCCAGTATGAGGCGGGAGCCATAGACGGCATCAGGAACCGCTGGCAGGAACTGTGGTATATCACACTTCCCAACATGAAGCCCCAGCTATTGTTCGGTGCTGTGATGACCATCACAGGTTCCCTGTCCGTAGGTGATATCGGCAATTCCCTGGTAGGCTTCCCCAGCCCCAATTATGCTTCCCATACCATTGTGAACCATCTGAATGACTATGGTTCCATCCGTATGGAGATGGGGTATGCATCTGCCATCGCCGTTATCCTGTTCCTGATCATGATCATCTGCAATATGCTGATCCAGAAGCTGCTTCGCAAGGTCGGAACCTGATCAGAGAGAGGAAGGGTGAATATGGAAACGTTAAAAAGACTTTATCAGACCTATAGAAATAAGAAGAAGTCGAAAGACTTCACCCCTTTTGTGAAGAAGTCCAAAAGGAGTTTCTGGGGGAATGTGATTCTGGGACTGTTCCTGCTGCTGATGGCCATCACCTTTTTCTTCCCGGTGGTATATATGCTCAGCCAGTCCATGAAGCCCATGAATGAGATGTTTGTCTTCCCTCCCAGGATCATTGTGCAGAATCCTACATTGAATAATTACCGCGATTTTTTCAATGTGCTGGCCAATACGGTAGTGCCGGTGACCAGATCCCTGTTCAACTCCCTTTTTGTGGTGGTAGTGGGATCCATCGGACACATTGTAATCGCTTCCCTGTGTGCATACCCGCTGGCAAAGTATAAATTTCCAGGAGTGGGATTCTTCAACCAGATCATTGTATATTCCCTGATGTTCAACGCATCAGTGACCATGATCCCCAACTTCCTGACCATTGCAGGACTGGGATGGCTGGACACCCAGTGGGCGATTATCATTCCCGGCTTTGCATCTACCCTGGGGCTGTACCTGATGAAGAACTTCATGGAGCAGATTCCCGACAGTCTCATGGAGGCGGCACAGATTGACGGTGCGGGGTATGTACGCATCCACTTTACCATTGTGATGCCTGTGGTGAAGCCGGCTTTGGTGACGGCTTTCATCCTGGTGTTCCAGAGCTTCTGGACCAATACAGGAGATAAATTCATCTACACAGAGGCACAGAAGGGCTTCGCCTACGTGGTGGGACAGTTGGCAAATGGCAAGATCAGCGGTGTGGGCGCTTCCTATGCAGGAATCTCTGCCGCGTCCGCTGTGATCATGTTCGCTGTACCCCTGGTGGTGTTCCTGATCATGCAGAACAACGTGGTATCTACGATGGCAACATCCGGTATGAAAGAGTAAGAGGTGGCGTATGCAAAAATCAAAAAAGATTTGGAGTAAGTGCGTAAGCGGACTTGCTCTTGTAATATGTGCCATCCTTGGATTTGGCACGGTGTCATATGCGGCAGAGTCCTATTCCTACGATATCTGGGGCAATGTGGTTGCCGCACCGGCTGCATATGAACTGGAACGGACGATATACGCTTCGGATCTGGGGATAGATGGTTTTGCCACAGCTTCCGGTGTGTTTTATCGGAATGATAAGGTATACATTATTCTGAACGGTTATATCGTCATTGCGGACAAGGAATTTGAAAACGTAACGTACATTACGGAATATACCAGAGAGGACGGAACCAGGAGCAAGGTGAATGCCCCCACCGGTATCTATGTCACGGAAGAGAATCATATCTATATCTGTGAGAGGGACAATGGGGAGATCATCGAGTTCGATGAGAAGGGAAATTATGTGCGGGCCATCGGCGATCCTGGCTGTGTCGGCCTGACAACAAGTTACCGGCCTGTGAAACTGGCGGTAGACAGCGTGGGACGTATCTATGTGCTGGTGCAGAACTGCTATGAAGGTTTTGCGGAGTTGGATCCCGAGGGGAAGTTCAACCGCTACGTGGGTGCTACGGAAGTGACATTCTCTGCCATTGACCTGCTGTGGAGGAACCTGGCCACGGAAGAGCAGAGGGCCAGGAGTACCTTGTGGCTGCCCACTTCCTACAGCGATCTGGCCATAGATGCAGATGGTTTCATCTTCGCCAGTGTGTCTGGGGCTTCTACAGATCAGCCTGTGAAGAAGCTGAATTCTTCCGGTAAGGATGTGATGCCGGAGAGTGAATTTGGTGTGTCTCCTATGGGGGATTATAAGAATAACAAGTCCCGTTCCAACCTGAGTACCATTGCCGTGGCAGACGATGGCAGGTTTGCTGTGCTGGATTCCAACTATTCCAGGATATTCGTCTATAGTCCCGATGGCTATCTCATGTATGAACTGGGAGGAAGCGGCAACAGGGAGGGCTTGCTGAGTTCCCCTACAGCCTTCTGTTTCATGGATGAGAAGATCCTGGTGGTGGATATTGTGTACCAGTCTGTGGAGATCTTTGCCCCTACCACTTATGGTGCCTTGATCAATGCAGGCTTAGAAGCCCAGAACCGGTATGACTATGAAACGGCGGCAGGTTACTGGCAGCAGGTACTGGATATCAATGACAGCTTCTATTATGCGAACTTAGGACTGGGCAAATACCAGATGCGTGCCGGTGACTATGAATCTGCCAAGGATAATTTCCACCTGGGTGGTGACAGGACATATTATTCCAACGCCTACGAACAGGTGTCCAGCGCATGGATGGACAGGAATTTTGGCAAGATCATTGCCGGGATCATTGTGGTAATTGTGTTAATCATCGCATGGCAGGTGTACAAGAAATTCTGGCGCAAGGAGCCGAAAGATACCAGGCTGCGCAGGTTCTGGGAGAAGACGAAGTTCACCCTGTTCAAATGGCCCGGATATGTGCTGTCCAGTCCCTTTAAGGCCTTTGACGATGTGAAATACTATGATGACGGATCCCTGGTATTCAGCGTGGTGGTGATCATCCTCTTCGGCTGGATCAGCCTGATCAAATACAGGTACACGGGATTCCTGGTAAGCTTCGTGGATATTGACAATGTAAATGTGCCTTTGATCGTAGGCAGTACCATCCTTCCCTATGTAGCCTTCATTATAGGAAACTGGGCTGTGGGTGTGCTGATGAGTGGTAAAGGTAAGATCGTTCATATCACCAAGGTGGTGGGCTATTCCCTGTATCCGGCCTGCTGGCTGTATCTGGCAGGAACCATTCTGTCCAACTTCGTCACAGAGGATGAGGCAGTGCTGGTAGGTGCCCTGTTTACCTTTGGTATGGTGCTGTTCTTCTTCTATATGTTCATTGGAACCATTATGGTGAACCAGTACACCTTTACCAAGAACGTGGCTACCCTTCTTCTGTCAGCGGTGGCAATGTTGATTATCTGCTTCGTGGCCATGCTGTTCGCTACGCTTCTGGCACAGTTTGTGAATGACTGGATGCAGATTTTCAGGGAAATATCCATGGTACTCTAGGAAGGAGGCGAAGAAAATGAGAAAACGTACATTTGTGACACATGCCTTGTTGGCAGCTCTTTGCCTGTCCCTTCTGGGAGGCTGCGGCTCTCCGGAAGAGCCTGATGACCAGGGGGCGTCCGGTTACTGGGAGACACAGGAATTTGACACCATAAACGGAACTGGCTTTGTGAAAGTGGCAGAGAGTGGTGGCATGCAGCTTCTGGTAGAACCGAATACAGGCACAGTCCGCTGGCTGGACACTGCCACTGGTGTCTACCAGGACAGCAATATGAGCCATAATGAGGATCTGGAGAACAAGACGGATGCCACACAGTCCGATCTGATGGTAAGATATTTTTCCGGCAGTACGAAATCCAACAAGCTGTATTATCAGACCAGTAGTTATGATTCCTATAGCATGTGCTCCAGCAGGGAGCAGCTATCCTATCAGTTGATAGACAATGGGGTAAGGATTCTGTACACCCTGGGAACAGATGATATGACCTACAAGGATTTCCCCCGGGAGATATCAGATGAGAGGATGCAGGAACTGGTGCTCCAATACCTGTCGGAGGCAGATATCCGGAAGCTGAAGGCCAGTTATTATACCCAGATGAATACGGGGGAATGGGTCCGAAAACTGGATGAGAAAGCAGGCGGACTGGCCATGAAACAGATCACCCAGTATTTTTATGAGACAGGGCATTATACCTATGAAGCGTTGCTGGAGGATCTGGAGGCCTTGGAAGCAGATCCGAGCGAATATCCTGACAGGCTGAGGATCCGGGTGCCGGTGGAATATTATCTGGACAATGGGGAACTGGTGGTGAATGTGGATACTTCCCTGATTGAATCCGCAGCAGATCATCCGGTGAACCAGTTGGTGCTGCTTCCCTATTTTCTGACGTCCAATCCGGCAAAGGATGCAGAAGAAGGGTATATGTTCCTGCCGGACAGAAGCGGGGCCTTGATCTACCTGGACAGTACCAAGACCAGGGAATACCATTTTGCAGGTTCTTTTTATGGTGGGGACCGGCTGGTGAATGCGGCGACCTATAACAGTGTGGACAGTAAGATGATGATGCCTGTGTTTGGCATGAAGAATGAGGACAGCACGATTTTTGCTGTGATAGAGGACGGCGCAGAAGCAGCCACCCTGGATGCCTATGTGAGTGGTACAGATAATTCTGAGCCATTTTCCAAGATTAAGCTTACTTTTGACATCCAGACCCAGCAGAGTATATCATCCGGATTGAAGAATGCCAACGGAGACTTTACTATGTACAGGGCTTCTGATGATGTCTATGATGATAATATCACTATCCGGTATTTCTGGCTGGGGGAAGATGGAAACTATGTGGACATGGCAGACTGCTATGCGGAGTATCTTACCGGGAAAGGTGTCCTGGCGGCCAGTGAGGAAGAGGATATGGCTCCTTTCTATGTAGAACTGCTGGGCAGCACGGACAAGACCAAGTACATGCTGGGGATTCCTTATGAAGGAACCCAGGTTCTGACGACATTTGACCAGGCCAGGGAGATTCTCACAGACCTGTCAGATGGCGGTATGCAGAACCTGAAGGTAATCTACAGCGGCATGGTGAACGGCGGTATGAACCAGCGTTCCCTGGCTTCCGGTGTGAAGCTGGTCTCCGGGCTGGGCGGTTCCTCAGACTTTAAGAAGCTGAAATCCTATGCGGATTCCGTGGGGGCGCAACTCTTCCCGAACCTACAGCTCCAGACCGCGTACACCAAGACAAAAGTAAACAATGAAATGGCAGCCTGGAACATTATCAATGAGAGAGGACAGATTTACTCCTTCGATCCCATTGATAGCAGTGTGGAGACGGAAGCAGATTACCCTCTGTATCTGGTGAATCCCAATTATATGGAGAAGTACCTGGGTAAGGTGAAGAAGTCTTATTCCAAGAGGACAGGACTGACCACCATAGCTTCTAATGATCTGTATACTTTTGCTCCCACCACTTACAGGGACAATCATGTATCTCCCTCTTCCGGGGATACCCTGTTGAAGGAGGCTGTGAGTCAGTTCGCAGAGGGTATGACCGTGATGCTGTCCAATCCATCCAGTGAGGCTTATGGATACAGTGCTTATCTCACGGATATACCGACCACGGACAGTGGTATGAGGGTTCTGGATGCATCCATACCTTTTATGGGGATGGTGCTGGATGGTCATAAGGGGTATTCCTCTGAATCCTTAAACAAGGAGAGCACGGATGTATATGTGAACTTCATGCATATGCTGGAGAGCAACAGTGCACCGAAATTTACCTTTATGTATGAGGACAGTTCTATTTTGTCAGGTACGGAGCAGGAGGATTACTTTGCAGTAGAGTACAGCTACTGGAAGGATCGGGTAGGTGCCTATTATGAGGAGTACAAGGCGTTCTACAACCTGGTGAAAGGATCCAAGATCGTAGACCATGAGCTGTATGGACGCAATGAGAAGCTTCGGGTGGTGACTTACTCCAACGGCGTGAAAGTGTACTTTAACTACAGCGATCTTGAGGAACAGATAGATGGAGTGACAGTGCCGGCTTTCAGCTATGTAACAAAGTAAAGGAGGAGCTAAGATGAAAAAAGACACAAAAACGGCAGAAAAAAAGCCGGCTCTTTCGTGGTATAAGAGAATGGACTTCTCCAAGAAGACGGCGTTATGGGGCTTTATCTTTCTGCTTCCCTGGCTCATTGGACTGATTTTCTTCTTCCTGCGTCCCATGGTGAACATGCTGTGGTACTCCATGTGCAACATGGAGATGGTAAACGGCAAATTCACCGGTACGTTCATCGGTGCCGAGAATTTCAAATGGGCCCTGGGTGTCAATCCCAACTATAACAGGATGCTGGCAGAGGCCTTCACCAATATGGTGAAGGAAGTGCCCTTCCAGATCTTCCTGGCCCTGTTTATTGCCATGCTGCTGAACGGGGAGTATAAGGGAAGGGGATTCTTCCGGGCGGTGTTCGTGATTCCCATTATCCTGGCTACAGGTGTGGCTACCTTTAGCCTGAGGGAAGTAAAGACAGTAGTGGAGACCACATCGGAAGCCGTGATGAACATGGACTGGCTGAAGGATCTGGTCATCAATTCAGGTATTCCGGAGGAATTGACCACATTGCTGGTGACATATGTGGAGAATATCTTCAAGGTGGTGACCACCTGCGGCGTGCAGGTACTGCTGTTCCTGGCGGGGCTGCAGGCGATCTCCCCAACCCTGTACGAGGTGGCGAAGATGGAAGGATGTACCCAGTTTGAGACCTTCTGTAAAATTACCCTGCCCATGGTGTCCCCTACCATCCTGGTATGCCTGGTGTACAGCATTTCCGAATCTTTTGCCAAGGCACAGGTGACCTACGGTGATACGAAGATTGCATTTTCGACCTTTATCAGACAGATCACCTTTAACGGCAACCAGGCTTACTACGGCTATGGCGCGGCAATGAGCTTCATCTACTTTGCGGCAACGCTGGTCACCATCGGAGTGGTCTGCGGTATTGTATCAAAGGGGGTGTTCTACTATGACTAAATTGACCAGAAAAGAGAGAATGCAGAAGGCCGAGCAGATGGCCGGTATCAGCTTCTGGGTAGACTTGAAGAAGGGTCGTCTGACCAAGTATGCCATCCAGAAGCAGGTGAAACATATCCTGGCCATGGTGTTCCGCTATGTGATACTGATCTGTCTGGGATTCGTGGTCATCACCCCTCTGTGGAATCTGGCCAAGGATGCCTTTACGGCACCGTCCATGCTGGGAGATAAGTCCAGCCAGTGGATTCCGGAGAAGGTGTCGGGGATTTTCCTGCAAATGTCTCTGTCCAAGAGCTTGATGGACTACTGGCCCAGTTTGCTATACACCCTGTTTACCACTGCGGTGCTTACCTTGCTACAGGTGCTTTCCACAGGGCTGGCGGCCTACTCCTTTGCCAGGCTGAAGTTCAAGGGCAGCAATATCCTGTTTTTCTTCGTGGTGCTGACCATCGTGGTTCCCAGCGAATCCTTGATGCTGGCCCAGTATGCGGCATTCCGAAACTTTGATATCTTTGGACTGATCGGACTGATCAACGGCACTGGTGCCGGCATCAATATGATCGGCAAGCCCATTTCCCAGTTTATCCTGGCAGGAACAGGCATGGGTGTGAAGAGCGGCCTGTATATCTACTTTATGCGCCAGGGCGTCAGGGGGCTTCCCATCTCTGTGGAGGAGGCAGCCCATGTGGACGGCGCAGGGTTCCTTCGGACTTTCTTTAGCATCGTGGTGCCCAGCATGTCCGGCTCTATCCTGACTGTGTCCGTGCTCAGTTTCCTGTGGAACTACACAGACACCTACTATACCAGCCTGCTGAATCCCAATATTCATCAGTTGGCCTACCAGTACACCACCCTGCAGGGCAATGTGCGTCTTGGCATTGATTCCGCAGCCAAGACCAACCCTGTGTGGCTGTCACAGATTGATGCCACCAATCCTTTCGTACAGACGGCGGTGATCTCAGCATGTGCGCTGCTGGTGGTAGTGCCCCTGCTGATCATGTACGCCTTCGTACAGAAGAGATTCGTGCAGGGCGCCGCCCGAAGCGGATTAGGCGGAGATTGATTAGGTAGCGTGAACCGCCGGGAACCTGCGGCGCCCTTGAGCCGCCCGAAGCGGGTTAGGTGGAGATTGATGTACACAATATGAAATTTTTTCTGGAGGGGCGGCACCGGGGTTACCCGGCGCCGCCTTCCCCATACAGGAATCATGTGGCATTTTGTGGAGGAGAGATACAGTTTCAGAGGATGTGTTTAGATGTTTTATCCATTGCGGATTCCTGGGGGGTGTGCTATATTGCAGATAAGAAAAAGACAGGTCAGAAACAAGAGTTGAGAATAAGGAGGCAGTATGAGCAAAATCATTGGTTCTTCCCTGCCGGGGATGCCCTGGCAGGAGCGGCCGGCAGGGTCAGATAAGCCGGTATGGCGCTACACAGACAACCCTATTATCGGGAGACATGACATTCCCATTGCAAACAGTATCTTCAACAGTGCAGTGGTACCCTTTGGGGACGGATATGCAGGGGTGTTCCGCTGCGATAGCCTGTCTGTAAGTATGGATATATTTGCTGGTTTCAGCAAGGATGCCCTTCACTGGGAGATCAACCATGAACCCATCACGTTTGAAGGGGAGGATCCGGAGGTTACGAAGCGGGAGTACCGCTATGATCCCAGGGTTGTCAAAATAGAAGACCGCTATTATATCACCTGGTGCAATGGGTACCATGGCCCTACCATCGGAGTGGCGTACACCACGGATTTCAAGATATTCCACCAGCTGGAGAATGCATTCCTTCCCTATAACCGGAACGGGGTGCTCTTCCCCAGGAAGATAGACGGACGTTATATGATGCTGTCCAGGCCCAGTGATACAGGACATACGCCTTTTGGGGATATTTTCTTAAGCCAGAGCCCGGATATGGAGTTCTGGGGACGGCACCGTTTTGTGATGGGTACTGTACCAGGGGATCTGTCCGCATGGCAGTCCATGAAGATCGGTCCTGGTCCCTGTCCCATTGAGACCGATGAGGGATGGCTTCTGATCTATCATGGTGTATTGCGCACCTGTAGCGGCTATGTATACCGGATGGGCTGTGCCCTGCTGGATCCAGAGCAACCCTGGAAGGTGCTGCGCCGTTCCCGGATGTATATCCTGGCACCGGAAGAGCTCTATGAGATGACAGGGGACGTGCCAAATGTGGTATTCCCTTGTGCAGCTCTGGCAGATGCGGATACAGGACGGATCGCATTGTATTACGGCTGTGCAGATACCGTGACAGGGCTGGCTTTCACTACGGTGGATCTTCTCATGGACTGGATGAAGAAGTATCCTCTGGAGTAAGAAGGTTACGGTTCAGTCAATTTTACATACAGAAGAAAAAGCAGAAAAATAAAGCAAAGCAATCAGAGGAAGGATATGGACCAGCCAGGACAAAAGTGCAAGTACGCTTAGGAAGCAAATACCATACGGCGCTTTGTCCAGGCTGGTTTTTTGCAGAAGGTCAGAAGACCTTATCTGGAAAGGAGATTGTGTGATGGGAGAGAGAGGAATTACCAACCCGTTTCCAAAGGGATGTCTGGGAAGTGACAGGTGCCGGATTCCGGCCATACTCACCACAAAGGCAGGGACACTGGTGGCAGCCAGTGACGCCAGGTGGGCGCATGGGCAGGATACTGCGGGGAATCTGGAGACCATGGTGGCAAGGTCTACGGACAATGGCCTTACCTGGGAGCGGCAGTTTGTCCATCACTTTGAGGATGTGGTGGATGGCTCTGAGAGATGTATCTTCAGTGCCGGATTCATTGATCCGGCCATAGGATGTGACAGAGAGGGGATCTTATATCTGCTGGCGGATCTGACCCCGGCCTATGTGGGGACTTTTGCAGGAGGTGGCATAGTCTGCGGCAGGGAGAGTGGCAGACATGCCAACGGCAGACTGGCCCTGAAGGCTTTCCAGGATGAGACATGTGGGGAGAGGGTTGACCTGAATGAAGACACGTATCCTTATTATGTGGGAGAGTCTGACGGGAACGGATATGCACCAGTACTGGGGATCCGGGATCATGTGCCCTATGAGGGATATCTGGTGGATGAGCAGATGTACCTGTACAGACAGGGCACAGACGGGATAGAGAAGGTGATGATCCCCCAGCTGGACGGGGAAGGCAGGCGCACAGACCATCTGATTCACGGGAATGTGTTCTTCGCGGCAGCTCCTTTGAAGGCATATCCCACATTTCATATTGTGTGCAGCATCAGCCGGGACGATGGCAGAACCTGGAGTAAGTTCCGTCTGATCAGTGAATCCTTCTCTCAGGGAGGGTTTGTGGGGATCTGCCCTGGCAGGGGGCTTTCTTATGTGCCTGGAGGAGAGGGAACGGGGACATCCAGGGAGCGGATGATCTTCCCCATCTACGATAACCACCGCGGTGTGGAGTATGCCAGTGTGATCTATTCGGAGGACCAGGGCCAGACCTGGAAGCGCAGCGGGTATGCAGACCAGACCGGAACCCGTAAGAACGGGGAGATCATCAAGTCCTCGGAATCCCAGGTAGTGGAGCTGCCAGGAGGGATACTCCGGATGTATTCCAGGAACCAGGTAGACCGGATCGGCTATACCGAGAGTACAGACGGTGGGGAGACCTGGGGGCCGTATCATATGGAAGAGCAGCTTCCCTATTGCGGGAACTGTATGGTATCCGTGATCCGGTATTCCAGGAAACTGGATGGAAAAGTAGTCCTGCTGGCCAGTTATCCGGGAGGAGATGGGGAACTGTACCACAGGGTCAATGGGATCATAGCTGTGGGATTCTATGTGGAGACGGAAGGCAAGGTGGACTGGAAATACCATTACCAGGTGAACCAGGCCCCCTATTACTACAGCTGTCTCACGGAGCTTGCGGATGGCCGTATCGGTCTGCTGTATGAGTATGAGGAATACGCCATGCGGCTGGAAGTATATAATATGGAAGAGTTGATGGAGGCATAAGATGTTTTCAAGAGCATATAGCCAGGAGATCCAGGGCTATTTTGAGGAGCGGATGGCTCTGCTGCAGCATAGACAAAAGGAGCTGCAGGAGGCAGGAGAGTTCTCTTCAGGGGAGAGGCCTGAGAGGAAGGCATCCACAGGAAGGACAGATCCGGAAGGCACATTCTCAGAAGGGGTATCTTCCAGACATACAGTTCCAGGGAAGGAACTGTATGTCTGTAGTGTGGCGCTGCTTAGACAGAAACAGGAAGAAATCAAGGAGACCTTGCAGCAGTGTACCCAGGAGGAAAGGGAGGCACTGTGGTTTCTGTATAGTGCCAGCCCCTTAAGTGATATGCTGGATTATCCGGCTGCTTTATTCCTGGCTTACGCAAAGCATGGTGTGTTCCTGTGGAACGAAGGACCATATGCCGGGAGGGTGCCAGAGAAAGTGTTTGCCAATTATGTGCTGCATCACAGGGTACACAATGAAGATCTGGCAGATACCCGCAGATTCTTCTATGAACAGCTGCGACAGCGCACCGCAGGCATGGAAATGTATGATGCAGCAGTGGAGGCCAATTACTGGTGTGGGGAGCATGCAACCTATCAGAGTACGTATCTGCGGACCCAGAATCCTTTGACCATGTATGGGACTGCTGCCGGACGCTGCGGCGAGGAAGCCCCTTTTGCGGCGACCGCCCTGCGCAGCATCGGGATTCCGGCCAGGGAAGTGTATGCGCCCTGGTGGGCACATTGTGATGACAACCATGCCTGGATTGAAGCCTGGTGTGACGGAAAGTGGTATTTCACAGGAGGATGCGAGCCGGAACCTCGCCTCAATGAGGGATGGTTTGCAGGACCATGTTCCAGGGCCATGCTGGTCTCCTCCAGGTGGTTTGGGAAGGATGCTCCCATAGAGCCGGTGGTAGGGCATAACGATCTGTCTGTGGCACTGAACCATATGGGCCAGTATGCTCCTTCCACGTGTCTGACTGTCCGTGTGGTGGATGAACAGGGAAGGCCCGTTCCCGGGGCAAAGGTGGAATTCTGCCTGCTGAACTATGGAAGCTTTCGTACCTGCGCCATGCTGACTACCGGCACAGACCCTGAAGAAGACTGTGGTGTGGTCAGACTGGATACGGGATATGGAAGTCTGCTGGTGTGTGCATCCCAAAAGGGATGTTACGGTGAAACGATGGCCGAACTGGCCGGTACAAAAGAAGCTGTGACGTGCACGGTGGTTCTAAAAGAGAGACTGTCCCACCTGGGAGAATGGCGGAAGATGAGTCTGCTTGCCCCCAGGGAAGCTGTGCGGGATGAGACGAAGACACAGGAGCAGGCAGCTAAAGAAGCAGCCAGGGCATTGCAGACAGCGGGATTGCGGCAGAAGCGTGCAGAAGGCTTTTACCAGGAGCGGGAGGCGGATCGTGTCCTGATGCGGTTTGCAGGGACAGACAGGGAGAAGATCCGGGAAATCTTACAGCAGGCCAAAGGCAATATGGGAGAGATCGTCCGCTTCCTGGAATGGGATTTTGCAGGGCAGACCATGCCCCTGGAACAGCAGTATGGCAGGGAAACATGGAAACGGAAAGTCCTGGAGGTGCTTTCTGCCAATGAGTATTGGGATATCAAGGCGGAAGTGCTGGCCGACTGTAGTATCTGCGCGGCACCCTATGCAGGCAGTGTGCCGGAGAAGGTTTTCTTTGAGGCTCTTTTAAATCCCTGCATGGGATTCGAGCGGGCTAGGGCGCATAGAAGGGCATTGCGGGACTGCCTGAAGGAGGATACCAGGCAGGCCCTCCGGCGGGATCCTGGATGTGTGACAGCAATCCTGGGAAAGCTGGTGAAGACCTATCCTGAAGAGGAATATGCCAATCTGGTCACATCTTCCCTGGGCTGTCTCACCGGGGGAATGGCCAGTGCATTCTCCCGGAAAGTGCTGTGTGTGAATCTGTTGCGGGCAGTGGGGATCCCGGCCCGGATCGGTGGTCTGGCCAGGGCGCTGGAGTACTACGCCAAGGACGGATTTGTGACGGTGGCACAGGAAGAAGGGACAGAGGAAGATACTCACACACTAAGTGGAACCTTGATATTGCGGACAGGGGAGAACTTGAAGATAACAGACTGGAAGCACTATTCCCTGTGCCGGTTTCAGAGGGGACATTTTGAACCGCTGTTTCTAGGGGCAATGCATCCGGGCAGATCCAGGGAAAATGGTATGGAAGATACAGAAGACTGCCTGGAAGTGTCTCTGGAGACAGGGATCTACCGCATTGTCACAACCAACCGTCTGCCAAACGGCAGCCAGCATGTGAGACTGTATGACTTTGCGTTGGAAGGCGGGGAGAAGAAGGACATAACACTTTCCATGCACAGGATCTCGGCGGAGGATATACTGGAACGGATGCCGGTGGAGGATTTCGCGCTGACAGACGGGGAAGGAAGACAGGTGCAGATTGCCTCCCTGGCAGAGGGAAAGCGGGCACTGCTCCTGTGGCTGGATCTGTCCAGAGAGCCTTCGCAGCACATCCTGAATGAGTTGTATGAGAAGAGAGAGTCCTATGGGAAGATTCCAGGTCCCATCTATTTTGTGGTACCTACAAGATCCGGGTACAGGGAAGATGTGACGCTGTGCCGGACCTGCCAGGGACTGCCACGGATCAGGATGTTGTTTGGCGACTTCGGGGAGAAGTACCGGCAGTTTGCCCGCCAGGTGGGAAGGAATCCTGGGAAGCTGCCTCTGGCTGTAGTGCTGGAGGATCATGCAATATGTGTCTATTCAGACGCAGGCTATAATGTGGGAATGGCAGATACTTTGCTGCAGATCGTAAGGTAACGGATTGGGGGGACGTGGTAACCATTCTTCGCTCTGGCGATGAGGGTGTGCCACGTTCCGTTTTGCATCCGGACCGGAACAGGGCAGGTAGGGTGCGTAAGACAGATGAACAGAGCAAAAGGGAGATGACATATGAAGGAGAAGGAAGCCATGGAATTTCTGGCCCAGGCAGGCAGTCTGGGAATCGTGCCAGGGCTGGAAACGGTACGGGAATTGTGCCGGCGGCTGGGAAATCCCCAGAAGGAACTACGGTTTATCCACCTGGCGGGAACAAATGGGAAAGGTTCTGTGTCCGCTTATCTTGCTGCCGTGTTGAAATGTGCGGGATACCGGGTGGGAAGATATTTTTCCCCTGCCATTTCCCAGTACAGGGAGATCATCCAGGTAAATGACAGGAGCATACCGGTGAAAGCATTCTGCAAAGGACTGGAACAGATCCGGGAGGTGTGCGCACAGATGACGGCCCAGGGGTATGCTCATCCCACTGTCTTTGAGATGGAGACAGTGCTGGGATTTCTCTATTTTCGGGAGAAACAATGTGATATTGTGGTGCTGGAAACCGGTATGGGTGGGCTTCTGGATGCCACCAATGTGGTGGAGCATACGGTGGCGGCAGTGCTTACCTCCATCAGTATGGACCATATGGGATTCCTGGGGAAGTCCCTAAAGGAGATTGCTGCCCAGAAGGCGGGAATCCTAAAGGCGGCCAGGCCTGTGATCTGCGGGCAGCAGCCACCGGAGGCCATGGAAGTGATCGCGGCAAAAGCGGCAGAACTGGGCTGTCCTCTTCTGTATGCCGGGCCCGGGAAGATATCCCATGTGCACTTTGGGCTGAAGCGGCAGCGGTTTGACTATGGGACATTGCGTGGGCTGGAGATTGCGCTGGCAGGACCCTGTCAAGTTGAAAATGCTGCGCTGGCGGTGGAGACGCTGCTGGAATTGCAACGGCAGGGGTATGCCATTTCGGAGGAAGCACTGTACAAAGGCCTGGCTGAGGCAGTCTGGCCAGGACGTTTTTCCATATTGGGGGAAAAACCATATTTTATTGCAGATGGTGCCCACAATGCGGATGCGGCGAAAAGACTTGCGCAATCCCTCACATTCTATTTTACAAATAAGAGAATTGTCTATATAATAGGGGTGTTACGGGACAAGGCGTATGAAGAGATCCTGTCTGCCACACATTCCCTGGCAGACCAGATCATCACAGTGACACCGCCGGACAACAAAAGGGCACTTACCGCCTACGAACTGGCAGGGGAAGTGGCAAAGGTGCATCCCAATGTGACCGCAGCAGACAGTCTGGAGGAAGCAGTGGAGATGGCATATCTGCTGGCAGGGAAGGAGGATGTGATCGTGGCCTTCGGTTCCCTGTCCTATCTGGGCAGGCTGATGGAGATTGTGTCCAGGCGTAATGAGCGTTGCCGGGAAGGCAGAAGTGCATCTGCCAGAAAGTGAGTCGTATAGGCCGCCAGTGTGTAAGGGGGTATGAAGGATGATAGAGCAAGGGAAAATCAAGGAAGCTGTCCGGATGCTGCTGGAAGGGATCGGGGAAGATCCTGACAGGGAGGGGCTTAAGGATACCCCGGACAGGATTGCCAGGATGTATACAGAGCTTCTGGCCGGTATGGAGGAGAATGCCAAGGAGCATCTGGGGAAAGTGTTCCAGGTAGAAAACAATGGCATTGTACTGGAAAAGGACATTGTTTTCTATTCCATGTGTGAGCACCATATGCTGCCTTTTTATGGAAAAGCCCATGTGGCATATATCCCGGATGGCAGGGTAGTGGGCCTGAGCAAGCTGGCCCGGACGGTGGAGGTATATGCCAGGCGGCTGCAGATCCAGGAACGCATGACGGGACAGATCGCAGATGCAGTGATGGAAGCCCTGTCTCCCCGGGGGGTTATGGTGGTGGTGGAAGCCGAGCACATGTGCATGACCATGCGGGGGATCAAGAAACCAGGCAGTCGTACTGTGAGCACTGCCACCAGAGGGGCCTTCCAGGAGGATGTGAGACTCCAGGACCAGTTTTTCCGGCTTCTTGGAGAAGTGTGAGAGAGACGTTCCTCATTTCTTGTCTGTGCTGCTGAAGAGGCATGTCTGGAAGTGAGAGAAGGAGGTTTTCATGGATCGGATAGACAGGATCATAGTCCATCCGCTTTTTGTAGAGAATCTGCAGAAAAACAGGAGGGCGGAGGCGGACAGGCAGTTCTGCTGCCATGATATGGGGCATTTTCTGGATGTGGCCAGGATCGGGACAATCCTCAGCCTGGAGAAGGGAATATCCATAGACAGGGAACTGATCTATGGGGCAGCACTGCTTCATGACATCGGAAAGCACAAACAGTATGGGGAAGGGATCCCCCATGAGCAGGCCAGTGCGGTGATCGCAGCGGCAGTGCTTGGGGATTGCGGATTTACACCGCAGGAGACTGGGAGGATCATAGAAGCCATACAAGCCCACAGGGACAGTTCCGTAAGTCGGGAACGGGATCTGCGGGGGATCCTGTATCTGGCAGATAAGGCCAGCAGGCCTTGTTTCGCCTGTGAGGAGGAAGCGGCATGTAACTGGAACGGAGATAAAAAGAATCTGGTCATTCGGTATTGAGAAAGCAGGCAACAGATGGCACAAATCACAAGAAGGCAGGGCAGTATCATGAGAATAGGCAACAGGGAATATCAGACAACAGGACATACCTATGTGATGGGAATCTTGAACGTGACGCCGGATTCCTTCTCCGATGGGGGTAAGTGGAACCACAGGGACAGGGCGTTGCAGCATGTGGCGGACATGCTGGAAGAGGGGGCGGACCTGATTGATATCGGTGGAGAATCCACCAGGCCGGGTTATGAGAAGATATCGGATCAAGAGGAGATTGACAGGGTGGTGCCGGTGATCGAGGCAGTGAAGGCCCGTTTTGATATCCCCATCTCCCTGGATACTTACAAACCTGCTGTGGCGGCAGCGGGGATCCAGGCAGGGTGCCACATGATCAATGATATCTGGGGACTGCAGTACCACAAGGACATGGCAGAAGTCATAGCCCACAGCGGTCTGCCTTGTTGTCTGATGCACAACAGGGAGCAGGCAGAATATGACCGTTTCATGGAGGATGTGGCCGCCGGACTGGAGCGTTCCCTGCAGATTGCAAGGAAAGCAGGAATTCAGGAAGACAGGATCCTGCTGGATCCCGGAGTGGGCTTTGGCAAAAGCTATGAGAATAATCTGGAGGTAATCCGGCGTCTGAAGGAGCTCCATACATTGGGATATCCGTTGCTGCTGGGCTGTAGCCGTAAATCGGTGATAGGGCTCACATTGGGAACTGCAGCCAGCCAGCGTCTGCCTGGCACCCTGGTCACAACCGTGTTTGGTGTGCTGGGCGGGTGCATGTTTGTCCGGGTCCATGACGTGAAGGAGAATGTACAGGCCGTCCGTATGGCGGAGGCCATCCTGTATGGGCCAGACCAGGCATAGGCAGGAACAGAAAAAACCATGAAGGTCCACGGGAAGTGGTCTGGGACAATGGGATGGAAGAGAGCGCTGGCGTAGAGAAGGCATGAGGCCAGGGACAGAGGACAAGATGACGCAGACAGAGGACAAGACAATGCAGACAACAGTTACAATAGGAACACACAGAGAGGATACCATGGGAATGGGCAGTCCGGCCTGGATGGCAGGATCCATGCCAATGGATGAAATCCGCATAGAGGGCCTGGTGGTATATGCCCATCACGGCGTATTCCCAAAGGAGAAAGAGAAGGGCCAGAACTTTGTGGTAAATGCCGTGCTCTATACAGACACCCGTCTGGCTGGCAGCACGGATGAGCTGGCTCATTCCACCGATTATAGCGCTGTGTGCCATTTTATCACGGACTGGATGCAGGGAAGGATCTGCAACCTCTGTGAGGCGGTGGCAGAGGGACTGGCCCGGGCCATATTGCTTTCTTTTGAACAGGTCCGGGGGATAAGCCTGGAGATCCGGAAGCCGGAGGCACCCATCAGGTTGCCGTTTGACTGTGTGTCTGTGCGCATATACAGGAAATGGGCCAGAACCTATCTGGCATTTGGCTCCAATATGGGAGATAAAAGGCGGTATATCCAGGAGGGGATCGGGGCACTGGAAGCCCATCCCCTGATCCGTGTGGGAAAAGTGTCAGACACCATTGTTACCAAGCCATATGGCGGAGTGGAGCAGGAAGACTTCCTGAACGGAGTCCTGGAGGCAGATACACTGCTGTCTCCGGAAGAATTGCTGGATGTGTTGCATGAAATAGAAAACAAGGCGGGCAGGGTGCGTCAGGTGCATTGGGGACCCAGGACATTGGATCTGGATATCCTGTTCTATGACCATCTGGTATATCAATCGGACCGGCTGGCGATTCCGCACCCAGACATGCAGAACCGGGATTTTGTCTTGATTCCCCTGCACAAAATAGCGCCGAATTTTGTCCATCCCCTGCTTCACAAGAGAGTATCCCGGCTCCTGGCGGATCTGGTGAACACAAGGAGCTGACACCGGGGTCTCAAGACCGCCGGGGCAGGAGACGGCCCGCATAATGGGCGCACAATCCTGTGAAGAATCCTGTCAGGATACCTCCAAGACCCAGAAAGGGAAAGTAGGCCCAGACTGCGGAGGAGGACAGCAGAAGCCGGGCGGCCAGCAGCTGTCCTATGTTGTGGAACAGCCCTCCCATGGCACCTGTGAGGAAGGGCATTTTTTTATGCAGGCAGCGGTTTGTCAGGTACATGGCGGCAAGGCTTAGAATTCCCCCTGCCAGGCTGTAGAACAGGCTGACCAGCTGGCCGAACAGGAAGGAGGACAGCAGGATCCGGGCTGTAAGCACCAGGGCAGCCTCTTGCGGCGAATCATGGCGCAGCACCACCAGTGTGATGATGTTGGCCAGTCCCAGCTTGATCCCGGGAATGGGTACCAGCGGGGGCAGCAGGCTTTCTGCGGCGAAAATTGCCAGGGACAGGGTGGTGTACAAGGCCAGGACAGGGAGTTTTCGGATTTGCATGACAGTCTCCTTTGACAGGGATTTTTCCAGGAACTTTGGGCAATGGGACATCTCCATCTGCAATGGAGTCCCATTCAATAGGTGACCATGTCCGGCACCTGGGATCCGGTCAGTTCCTGGGAGGAGTCAGATGCGGCGTTCCTTAGCAGGATCACCAGTCTGTTTGGCAGGCATGTGATGGGAAGGCCGGGGGTGCGTAAAAACCCCTGGTGGACACAGAGCTGATCGGGGCAGTCGGCGGCAGTGATGCCTATGGCACCGTCCTGGACTGTAATCTGGTTAAAACAGTGGTTCTCTCCCTGGATGAGAAAAGGCTTTGGCGGATCTTGATCCAATGGGATGCTTAGGATCAGCTCTCCATTCTGGTAGACATCGGCCACGAAGGTACCGGTTCCGGAACCGGTGGTGAGGATGGCAGCCAGGCAGCAGAGAGCCACTGCCAGGAGAAAAGCGGTGATGAAAAACGGGGCTTTGGCATAGTGTCTGTGCAAGGGGATCCTCCATGGATATGTTGGCCGGCAGTGTGGTGGTTTTCGTTTTCTCTTCCAGTATATCAAAAAGGAGTCATAAAATGAAGAGGAAAATTTCGGGGCGGTTTACAGGAATCCTGGCATCGGTATGTCTGCTGCTTGGAGGATGCGGGAACATAGAGCCTGGCCAGGTGAAGAAGGTGGACACGGCTATGGGTACGGTGATCCAGCAGAATCTCTATGTTCTGGGGGAGGAAGACTATTGTGGGGAGATCCTGGCGCTGCTGGAGGAGCTGGAGTGGCGGGAGCTGTCCTGGCGGCTGGACACATCCCAGGTGTATGGGATCAACCACGCAACGGGGGAAGAAGGTATACCTGTGACTGCAAAGATGGCAGACATTCTTGATCGGTGTCTGGAGCTGTACCAGTGTAGCACAGGAGCTTTTGATGTGACCATGGGAACTGTGGTCAGACTGTGGGACATTGACAGGTATGCGGCAGATGCAGAGGAAGGGTTCCGGATTCCGGATAAGCAGGAGCTGGAAGCAGCACTTTCCGGATGCGGAAGTGACAAGCTGCGGCTGGTGCGGCTGGAACCGGAAGAAGGCGGCATCCAGGGCATGGCGGCAAAGCTGTACCGGCCAGAGGGGATGCAGCTGGATCTGGGAGCCGTGGGAAAGGGAATCGCCTTGACAAGGATCCAGGAGTATCTGAGGGGGGAGCCGGATATTACAGGCGCGGTGATCTCTGTGGGAGGGAGTATTCTGACTTATGGAGGGAAACCAGATGGCAGCAGCTTCCGGGTGGGTATCCGGGATCCGGTGGATCCTTCCAGGAACATAGGGGTGCTGGTGCTGGAAGGGGACTGGTGTATCTCCACTTCCGGGGATTATGAGCGGTATGTGGAGGTGGAAGGGGTACGGTACCATCATCTTCTGGATCCGTCCACTGGTTATCCGGCCCACAGCGGGGTGCGCAGTGTGACGGTTCTTGCAGAAGACGGCTTTCTCAGTGACGGCCTGTCCACGGCCTGCTTTATCCTGGGAGCAGAGAAGGGGATGGAGCTGGCCGCAGCATATGGAGCCGAAGTGCTGTTTGTTCTGGATGGGGGAAAAATCCAGATGAGTCCGGGAATGAAAGCCTGCTTCCAGGAAGGCTGACCTTTGAGCTATTTTGGCATGGCGCCGTAGAAGATTTCATAGCTGTCGCTGCCAAGGGGGGAATGGTACATGGTGACTTCGTCTGTAAAATCCTGGAAATACACATACCGGGAGGTCATGTTGATATGGGTGTAATTGCCCTGGGCTATGACCTTCACATCGCTGCCATCTGTGCGCATACACTTTAACTGCGGCTCTTCGCTGCTATTCTTCTGGTAATAGATGTAACCGCCTCCCATATTGAAGCAGTCAACCCGGTCCTCTGTTAGTACTTCCACCACATTCTGGGACAGGGAGTATCGGCACAGGCGGTAGGCATTGGCCACATCCATATAGTAGATGTAATCTCCTTCCAGGACGGGATTCCACAGGTTGCCCCTCCATACCTCTCTGGATACATGGGTGGTGGTGTCCAGGGCATAGAGATAGTGATTCTGTGTGGTGCCCACATAGTAGATGACTCCGTCCCGGGCACAGGCCGGGTTGATTGTATAGTCAGCCAGGACTGTTTTGCCGGAACTGTTTGTTGTAATGGTATAGAAGGAAGGGCCGTCATTGGTGGAGGTGAGCAGGAAGAGATCATTGCCCACCAGCTGCCCTGTCACCACCACATCCTTGGCCAGGGCGGTGGTTCCCGTACCGTTGCGCTTACAGCGTCCAAAGGATTTGGCGCCAGGAATCTGGCCAAAACCAGTGCCGTCTTCCACGGTGCCTGTCTGGAAATAATACAGATAGGAGCCGCCAGCCAGGAGATTCCTTACCTTCAAGGTATTGAGCCTGCGGACATTGCCTTCGTCCAGATCCATGGAGTAGAGGCTATAGCTGTCAAAGCTGTTAGAGAAATATACTTTGCCGTCCTGCTCACAGAACAGGCCGCCATTGTTTAAGTTGCCGGCAGTGTTTCCTATGGTGTCGGGCGGATTCTGGGCAATGCGTCCTCCCAGGATAAGGTACAGGGTAAGCAGGGCCAGGATCAGCACCACAATGGCAATTACCAGAATCGTAAGTTTTTTTCCAGGCAGTTTCTTTTTCATGGGAAATATTCCTCCGTGTTATCATGCTTGTTTTGCAATGTAAAGTCTCGGGTTTTTATGCAAAATGCGTATAAAAACGCCTCGCATTACTGACGAATGAACAGTAACAACGTAAACCATAGTCTCTATTTTACACCCCATTTTGCTTGCTATCAAGCGTGTTTTGTTATAAGATAATCTAAAAGAAAAAGAATAGGAAAGGTTACAGCCCATCTGGGGCGTGACAAGGGAGAGTGCAGATGGAACTGGGTGAACTGCGTGGGAAGCTGGATCACATAGATGCGCAGATTGTAGAACTGTATGAGAAGCGTATGGAGCTGAGCCGCCAGGTGGCGGCATACAAGATGGAGACAGGCACAAGGATCCTGGACAGGCAGCGGGAGCTGGAGAAGCTTGCAAAAGTGAGATCCTTGACACACAATGCCTTTAACAGCAAAGGGGTGGAGGAGCTCTTCGAGCAGATCATGTCTATGAGCAGGAAGCTTCAGTACCAGGTGCTGGCAGCAGGCGGCAGTTTGGGGAGGCTGCCTTTTATCGGGGTGGAGGAGCTTGAGACACAGAAGGCCCGGGTGGTGTTTCAGGGAGCGGAAGGTGCCTATTCCCAGGCGGCCATGGTGCAGTATTTTGGAGAAACGGTGAACAGCTTCCATGTGGACAGCTTCCGGGATGCCATGAATGCCATTGAGGAGGGAAGTGCTGACTTCGCTGTACTGCCCATCGAGAATTCCACGGCGGGTATTGTGACTGAGATCTATGACCTGCTCCAGGAGTATGAGAACTATATTGTAGGGGAGCAGATTATCCGGATAGAGCACTGCCTGCTGGCCGTGCCGGGGACGAAGACAGAGGACATCCAGAGGGTCTATTCCCATCCCCAGTCCCTGATGCAGTCTGCCAGATACCTGGCAGATCGTGGCTGGCAGCAGATCAGTATGCAGAACAATGCTTTTGCTGCCAGGAAGGTGGCAGAGGAGCAGGACATGACCCAGGCAGCTATCGCAGGGGAACATGCTGGCAGGATCTATGGTCTGGAGGTGCTGGAACGGGGTATCAACCATTCCGATACCAATTCTACCCGGTTCATTATTGTCACCAACCAGCGGATCTTCAAGAAGGACGCCAGGAAGGTCAGCATCTGCTTTGAGGTGCCGCATCAGAGTGGCTCCCTGTATCATATGCTGTCACATTTTATCTATAACGACTTGAATATGACCAAGATTGAGAGCCGTCCCATAGAAGGACGGAACTGGGAGTACCGCTTTTTCATAGACTTTGAGGGGAACCTGGCGGACAGCGCCGTGAAAAATGCCCTGCGGGGGCTGCGGGATGAGGCCAGAAATATGAAGATACTGGGGAATTATTAGAGATGAATGTATGGGAACTGATCGTTTACAGGAACTTTGAGGAGGGAAAGATCCTACAGGATATGGCCTGGGTGATAAACCGGTTTAGGGAAGTGCCCAGAGAAGAAAGTCACAGAGAAGAGATACATTTACCCGGGGAAGACCATTCCCGGGATGGGCAGGCCGGTATGCTGGTGCAGGATGCAAAAGAGGCAGCCAGGGAGAAGGTCTATGACTGCATCCACGGGCTGCTGGAACTGGCTGAAAAGTATGGATTTCACGGCAATCTGTGGCACTGCTATCTGACCGATCTGCTGGTGAACCATGAGAACAGCTACAGCTGTGCCTGTGAGTTGCGGGGTGCTGTGGAGGGAACCATCAACCAGGCAGCCCTCCATGACATTGCCATGTTCAAGGATATCTATGATTATGATTTTATGCCCTTGTGTGCATGGCTTGAAGTGCCGGAATTTGCCCTGGTGGAGCAGTATGAGGGCAGCAGACAGGGCAGTAAAATGTACAATGCCAGGATATGTGCCCGCATCTGCGACCTGGCGGAGAGATTGCGCAGGAACCATACGGCCCAGGAGATGAAGGATACCTTGACGGAATTCTACCGGGAGTACGGTGTGGGGAAATTCGGCCTCCACAAGTCCTTCCGTATCTGCCGCAGGCAGGAGCAGGTGCGGATAGAGCCTATCCGCAACATTGCCCATGTCTGCCTGGACGATCTGGTGGGGTATGAGATTCCCAAGCGGAAGCTTACGGATAACACAGACGCTTTTGTGGAGGGACGTTCTGCCAACAACTGTCTGCTGTTCGGGGATGCAGGCACCGGGAAGTCCTCCTGTATCAAGGCCATTGCCAATGAATATTATGAAAAGGGTCTTCGTATCATTGAGATATACAGACACCAGTTCCAGGATCTGAACCAGGTCATCAGCCAGATCAAGAACCGCAATTACAAGTTTATCCTGTATATGGATGACCTGAGCTTTGAGGAATTCGAGACGGAATATAAGTATCTGAAAGCCGTGATCGAGGGTGGCCTGGAGAAGAAGCCGGGCAATGTGCTGATCTATGCCACATCCAACCGCAGGCACCTGATCCGTGAGAACTATAGGGACAAGGAAGAGATCCGGCAGGATATGCATACCAGCGATACGGTACAGGAAAAGCTTTCCCTGGCCAACCGTTTTGGTGTCACCATCTACTTCGGGGCGCCGGACAAGAAGCAGTTCCAGCAGATCGTGGAGGTGCTGGCACATCGTGGCGGTGTGGGACTTTCCCGGGAGGAACTGCTTGCGGAAGCGAACAAATGGGAACTGTCCCATGGTGGTCTGTCCGGCAGGAGCGCCCAGCAGTTTATAGATGATCTATTGGGCAGAGGGAGGTGCCTTACATGAGTGTAAAGACATTTGCGGCCATAGATGTGGGAAGTTTTGAGCTGACCATGAAACTATTCGAGTTCTCCGGGAAGAACCGGATGCGGGAGATCGACTGTGTGAGCAAGCACCTGGATCTGGGCAGTGACACATATGCCCAGGGCAGGATCGGCAACGACAAGATGGATGAGCTGTGCCGGATCTTGAAGAATTTTGCGGATATCTGCCGTTCCTACAAGGTGGAGGCTTACAAGGCCTACGGTACCAGTGCCATCCGGGAGATGGAGAACAGTACGGTAATCCGGGATCAGATCAAACAGCGCACCGGCATCAGCCTGGATATCCTGAACAACTCAGAGCAGCGGTTTCTGGACTATAAATCCATTGCTTCCAAGGGAGAGAGTTTCCGGAAGATCATTGAGGAGAAGACGGCTATCCTGGATATCGGCGGGGGCAGCATCCAGATCTCCCTGTTTGACAATGATACCCTGGTGTCCACCCAGAATCTCAGACTGGGAGTGCTGCGGATCCAGGAATATCTGAACCATGCCGGTGCCGGCCGTTCCCAGATGGAGAGTCTCACAGATGAAATGGTGACAGCACAGCTTGGTAATTACAAGAAATTGTACCTGAAAGACAGGGAGATACGGAATCTGATCATAGTAGATGATTACATCACTCCCTGGGCAGTGAAGAGAACCGGGAACGACAGCACTAAGGCCGTCATGGAGGCTTCAGAATTTGAGAGCTATATGGAGATGCTCCGCCTGGGAGGAGTCACCCAGACAGCCCTTTCCATGGGGATCCAGGAGGAGAAGGTGCCGCTGATGTTCATCAGTGCCATTCTCACAAAACGGATTGCCCAGCTGATGGGTGCACAGCAGATCTGGGCGCCAGGGGTGACATTGTGCGATGGCATCGCCTATGAATATGCGGAGCAGATCGGTATGTTCCATGGGGAACACGATTTTGAGAAGGACATTGTGGCCTGCGCCATGAATATCAGCAAGCGGTATATGGGAAGCAGGAAGCGTGCGGAGACCCTGGAAAATATCACCACGGCCATATTCGACAGTATGAAGAAGATACATGGCATGGGAAAAAGGGAGCGGCTGTTCCTGCGGCTGGCGGCGATCCTCCACGACTGTGGCAAATACATCAGTATGGTGAACACAGGAGAGACAGCCTATAATATCATCATGTCCACGGAGATCATCGGCCTGTCCCATGTGGAGCGGGAGATCGTGGCCAATGTGGTGCGGTTCAACCACAGCAGATTCCTCTACGATGGCAGACAGATGGGCACAAGCGGTTTAGACCGGGCAGCATTTCTCACTGTGGCCAAACTCACAGCCATCCTGCGTATCTCCACCGGACTGGACAGGAGCCACAAACAGAAGCTGAAAGGGCTGCGGGCAGTACTGAAGGAGAGCCAGCTGATCCTGACAGTAGACACCCAGGAGGATATCACCCTGGAGAAAAGCTTTTTCGAATACCGGAAAGAGTTCTTCAAGGAAGTCTTCAGCGTGGAGCCTATTTTGAAACAGCGGAAAGTGTTCTGAGAAATGCGGCAATTGGAGGGGATAAAATGGGAGAAACAGACTTTAACAATCCGAAATATTACACCAACAGGGAACTGAGCTGGATCCTGTTTGACCACAGGATCCTGGACGAGGCCAGGGACAAGAATATACCGCTGTTCGAGCGGCTGAAGTTCTTGAGCATCACGGCCTCCAATCTGGATGAGTTCTTCATGATCCGGGTGGCATCCTTGAAAGACATGGTGAATGCAAAATATGCCAAGACAGATATCTCCGGCATGACGGCTACAGAACAGCTGGCGGCCCTGGACACTGCCATTCATGACCTGGTGGAACTGCAGTATTCTACCTACAACCGTTCCCTGGTACCTAAGCTTGCAGCAAACGGCCTGCAGATTATCCGGCGCCATGAGGATCTGACCCGGGAGGAGGAAGCGTTTGTGGATCATTATTTCCACGAGAATGTGTACCCGGTGCTGACTCCCATGGCGGTGGATTCCTCCAGGCCTTTTCCTCTGGTGCGCAATAAATCATTGAACATCGCGGCCCTGGTACAGAAGAAAAAGGAGAAGGGGGAGCTGGAGTTTGCCATGGTACAGGTGCCCGGTGTCTTGAACCGCATTGTGGAGCTGCCTGTCAGGGAGGGTACAGCAGGGGGGAAGTCCACATCCGGTACAGTGCGCAAGATCATTCTTCTGGAAGAAATCATAGAGCGGAATATTGATAAACTGTTTTTGAATTATACCATTGTGTGTGCCCATCCCTTCCGGGTCATGCGCAATGCAGACCTGACCATTGAGGAGGAAGAGGCGGCAGACCTGCTCAAGGAGATTGAGAAGCAGCTGAAGAAACGCCAGTGGGGAGAAGCCATCCGCCTGGAAGTGGAAGCGGGTATGGATAAGCGTCTGCTGCGGATCATTGAGGGTGCCCTGCATCTGGAGGAGCAGAACCTGTACAAGATAGATGGTCCCCTGGATCTGACGGTACTGATGAAATTGTATGGTATGGAGGGATTTGATCATCTGAAGGTGGCAAAATATGTGCCACAGCCGGTGCCGGAACTGCCTGGGGGATGTGACCTGTTTGAGGAGATCCGCAAGGGGGATATTCTGCTGCACCACCCTTACCAGACCTTTGAGCCTGTGGTTGACTTTATCCGCCAGGCGGCCAGGGACAGTAAAGTGCTGGCCATCAAACAGACCCTGTACCGGGTCAGCGGCAATTCTCCTATCATAGCGGCCCTGGCCCAGGCAGCGGAGAATGGCAAGCAGGTCACTGTGCTGGTGGAACTGAAAGCCCGTTTTGACGAAGAGCACAACATCGTGTGGGCGAAGATGCTGGAAAAAGCGGGTTGTCATGTGATCTATGGTCTGGTGGGACTGAAAACCCATAGTAAGATCACCCTGGTGGTGCGCCGGGAAGAGGACGGCATCCGCCGCTATGTACATTTGGGCACAGGAAATTACAACGATGCCACAGCAAAGCTCTACACTGATGTGGGGCTGATGACCTGCTTCGAGGATATCGGGGAGGATGCAACGGCAGTGTTTAATATGCTATCAGGCTATTCGGAGCCGCTTGTGTGGAACAAACTGGCCCTGGCACCTCTATGGTTGAAGGACAGATTCCTGTATCTGATTGAGCGGGAGAGAAAATATGCCCTGGAAGGCCGTCCGGCCAGGATCATAGCTAAGATGAATTCCCTTTGCGACAGGGACATGATTGCTGCCTTGTACAAGGCCAGTGCCGCCGGGGTGAAGATTGATCTGATCGTCCGTGGGGTCTGTTCCCTGAAGGTGGGAATCAAGGGAGTCAGTGAGAATATCACGGTACGTTCCATTGTGGGTGATTTCCTGGAGCATAGCCGGATCTTCTACTTTGAGAATGCGGAACATTATGAAATCTATTGTGGCAGTGCGGACTGGATGCCCAGGAACCTGGAGAGGCGGGTAGAGATTCTCTTCCCTGTTGACAGGCCCGAGCTGAAGGAGAAGCTGCTGCATATACTGGAGTGCCAGCTTGCGGACAACATGAAAGCATCCCTGCTTCTGGCCAATGGCACCTATGAGAAGGTGAACCGACGGGGAAAAGCCAGATACAGCTCGCAGGCGGCTTTCTGCAGCGAGGCGGTTGAGGCGGCCAGAGAGGCTTTCAAGGAGAACGGCGGGGAGACCAGGGTATTTATTCCGGAGACGCATCAAAGTGCGGACGGAATTTTCAGGTCTGCAAAGTACGAAGACTGAGAAAGGTTAATACTTCCCACGGACTGTTCATGCCATCGAAGACGGCAATGCCATCGAGGATGGCACTGCTGTCAAGAGTGGCATTGCTATCAGGGATGGCACTGATGCCAAAGGCAGCATGGAAGGAAATTGGAAAGGAAGAGAAGATAAATGAGAGTGATATTGGCATCTGCTTCCCCGCGCAGGCGGGAATTGCTCGCGCAGATCGGTATTCCCTTTGAGGTCCAGGTGAGTCATGTGGAGGAGAACTCTGATGCTGCCACCAGCGAACAGCTGGTGGAGGAGTTGTCCGGGCAGAAGGCCCAGGCGGTGCTGCAGATGATTCTGGGGGAGAAAGGAACGGCTGTGGAGGAGAAGGCCCTGGGGCTGGCATCTGCCTCAGGGGAGTTCTCTGAGGAGAAGGTTCTGGAGATGGAGGCCATGGAAGGGAGGGCTGTCGGGAGAGACCCGCTCCTGGTGATCGGCGCAGATACGGTGGTCTCCATAAGGGGACAGATCCTGGGCAAGCCGAAGGATGCAGCAGAAGCAGCACAGATGCTGGAACTGCTGGCCGGATGTACCCATCAGGTGTGTACAGGGGTCACCTTGCTGTATTGCGGAAGGGACGGCCGGGTGGCACGGAAGGTATTCCATGAGACAACGAAGGTGGATTTTTACCCTATGTCGAAGCAGGAGATTGCGGATTATGTGGCTACCCAAGATCCTCTGGACAAGGCTGGATCCTATGGAATCCAGGGCCTGTGTGCCCGTTATATCCGGGGCATCCAGGGAGATTACAACAATGTGGTGGGACTCCCGGTGGGAAGGCTGTACCAGGAGGCCAGGGAGTGGCTGGAGGAGGAATACCGGTCTAAGGGCAGGAGGGCTGTTATTTTCGACCTGGATGGCACTTTGTCTGACTCCATAGCCAGCATCAAGTATTCCTGTGACCTGGCTATGGCGCCTTTTGGCTATGGGCCATATACTATAGAACAGTACAAATATTTCGTGGGGGATGGTGCTGCGAACCTGGTGAAGCGGGCCCTGGCGGCAGGAGGAGACAGCCAGCTGGCACATTTTGAGGAAGCTTACGCCCTTTACCGCAGGATCTTCCAGGAAAACTGTATGTACCAGGTGAAACCCTACCAGGGAATCCGGGAACTGCTTGCCTGCCTAAAGGAAAAGGGCGTGTCCATTGCCGTGCTCTCCAACAAGCCCCATGCGGAGACCATCCATGTGATCGAAACCTTGTTCGGAGAAAGGTATTTTGACGTGGTCCAGGGGCAGCAGGAGGGAATGGCCATCAAACCAAGCCCGGAAGGCGTGTTCCGGATTCTGGACAGGCTGGGGCTGAGGGCCGGGGAAGTGCTGTACCTGGGCGATACGGCTACGGACATGCATACCGGTAAGGGGGCAGGTGCCTTCACCGTGGGGGCACTCTGGGGATTCCGGGATCGGAAGGAACTGGAGGAAGCCCACGCAGACGCCATCATAGAGTCTCCTATGGAACTTGTGGGATTCCTGTAGGGATAACCTGCGGGGTATCTGCCTGGAAGGTACAAAAAGGGCAGGCCTGGAAACAGATAAAATCGGAAAGTGCCCGAAAAGCGGGTAGGGGGTATTGGCATGAAGAATGGTTTCTGGAAGAAAGCAGGATGGTTTGCTTTGATGGTGCTGCCCATGGTGGCAAGCCTGGTGGGACAGATTGGTATAGGGGTGCTGGTGGTGGTGTTTATGGTCATAGGTTCCATCCTAAATATGCAGGGAGGCGGATTTTCGGTGGAACTGATCCGTCAGGCCATTCTGGAACAAAGTATGGATGGAATCATTGCCTCCGTTTTGATCTATCATGTGCTGGCTCTGCTGGTCTTTGGGCTGTGGTATTATTTTGGGTGTGGAAAGCCCAGGATCGTATCCCCAGGGAAGGTTTTCCGGGGAAGGGTCCTTGTAATGACGGTGGCAATGGGCCTGCTCATGTGTATCGGCTCCAATGCCCTGCTGGGGGCGGCGGATTTCCTTGTACCGCGCATAATACAGGAGTACAGCGAGATGATGGAACTGGCAGGAATCGGAGTGAATCCCCTGGCCATCATCGCCAGTGTCCTGGTTGCTCCTATCGGGGAGGAGATCCTGTGCCGGGGACTGACTTTCCACTATGCGGGCAAGGTAGTGGAGGGTATGCGGAATAAAAAGGCCGCGTTCTGGACGGCAAACTGCCTGCAGGCGCTATTGTTTGGCATCATGCATGGCAACCTGGTGCAGGGAAGCTATGCCTTTCTGCTGGGACTGTGCCTGGGGTGGTTAAGGTATCGGTACAACAGCCTGTATCCTGCCATGCTGGCCCATTTCCTTGTAAACTTTACATCCAGTTTTGTGATAGGGTATCTGTTCGGGCCATTGCCGAACCTGTTTGTCATATATGTGCTGATACTGGTAGTGAGTGTAGCAGGGATTATCCTGTTGATGCGGCATGAGGAAGCGAGAAGGTAAGCTTTCTATGCCAGACCTGCGGTCTGTTATCAAGGAGTAAATATGGAAATAAGTGCCCGCCAGAGGCGGCATGGAGGTGTAAAGTTACTGTTCACCGGGGTATCGCCGCGAGGTGTTTTCACGCATCCTTTGTGTGACATACCAGAGACTGCACGTGCATCACGTTGCTGGTACGGTTACGCCGTGAACAGTAATGGTGTAAATTGTAAAAATAGGTCAAAATGGTATTGACGCATGACCACCTCCATATTATCATGTATGCATAAAACTATACTTCAACAAAAAAGGGGGTGGAAAAATGCACGAGTTTGATGATGATGTACTAGAGTGTTTTCTGGAGAACCAGCTTCAGCTCTTTCCTGAAAAAGTGGCGGAGTCTCTGGAGGAAGCGGAAGAATTTCTGGAGGAATGCATGGCAGTGGTAGTGGATTCCGTAGAAGAGGTGATCGAATACTTCGAGGAGGAAGGGATAGATGTGGAAGGCGCCATGGAGGAAGAGATTCTGGACGCAGACGAGGTGTTCGATATTGGGGATGGCAGGTACTTGATTGTAGAAGGATGATGCACAGCCGGGCTGTCTGGCCGGTGCTGTCTGGCAGACACCGGCTGGCAGAGGGAAAGCATGACAGACTGCCTATAGACTCTTCCTGGCCGTCTTCAGTTCCTCCAGCACGGTATATGGCACGAACAGCCGTCCATAGCCGCATCCCATGTCAAGGCCCGGTTTGTTGGTGCCATGGAAATCGCTGCCTCCGCAGAGGAGCAGGTGGTATCTGGCGGCAAGCTGCCTCATCAGGCGCTCTTCCCTGGCGTTGTAGGTGCTGTAGATGGCCTCTATGGCCATCAGCCCTTCTGCTGCCAGGCTGGCGGTCAGATCCTCCAGCCTGGTATCACTGAAATGGTAGAGGATGGGGTGGGCCAGGACGGGGATGCCGCCAGCCTGCAGGACCAGATGTACCGCCTGGGCTGGCGTGACCTTCTGTCTGGGGACGAAACAGGGTGCATGGTCGCCCACATACCGGGCGAAGGCTTCAGCTCTGCTGTGCACATAGCCGTGGGAAAGCAGGTATGCGGCGTAATGGGCACGGGTGATGACTGCGCCAGGGAATTCACGGAGCAGGTCTTCGTAGGATACAGGGATACCGGCCTTGGTGAGCAGATGGCACATCTTGCGGTTCCGGTGGATACGGGAGTCTACAAATGCCTGGAGGGCCTGGCGGAAAGCGGACTGCGTGAAATCAATGGACAGTCCTAGGATGTGGATGTCGGTATCCTGGTATTGAGTGGAAAACTCGATTCCGGGGATCACTTCCGGCACCTGGTCTGCTCCCGCAGTTTCCTGTTGGCGCAGGCTTTCCGCATAAGAAATGGCCTCTTCCAGCCCGTCCACAGTATCGTGGTCGGTCAGCGCGAAGGCGGCCAGGCCTTTCTGGATGGCATAATCCACCAGCTCTCTGGGAGAAAAGGTGCCATCAGAACAGGTGGAGTGTACATGCAGGTCTATGGGTTTCATTGGCTGTATCTTCTTTCTGGATGGGATTTCCAAAACATAAGGCCGCACTCCTGTTTCACTACAGAGGGGTGGCCTTTTTTGGAATCTGCACCAGCGGGAACCAGGTCAACGGATCCCGCCGGACAGACGTACATACATACAGTGGTTAGTTCTCGTCTTCTTCCTTGTGGGCAGTGAACACGGTGCGTTTCCGGGCCATCTCATCGCTTGCCAGGTAGTCATCGTAGGTGGTGATCTTGTCGATGAGGCCGCCTCCCGGCAGAAGTTCCATAATGCGGTTGGCGGTGGTCTGCACAAACTGGTGGTCGTGACAGGAGAACAGGGCTACGCCGGGGAATTTGATCAGACCATTGTTCAGGGCCGTGATGGATTCCATGTCCAGATGGTTGGTAGGTTCGTCCAGGATCAGGCAGTTGGAACCACTGATCATCATTTTGGACAAAAGGCAGCGGACTTTCTCTCCGCCGGAGAGCACTTTTACCTTCTTCACGCCGTCTTCCCCGGCAAAGAGCATCCGTCCCAGGAAACCGCGGACATAGGTCACGTCCTTCACAGGGGAATAGCCGGTGAGCCAGTCCACTATGGTTAAATCATTGTCGAACTCCTGGGTGTTGTCCTTGGGGAAATAGGCCTGGGAGGTGGTGACTCCCCATTTATAGGTGCCCTCATCCGGCTCCAGCTCCCCGGTGAGGATCTGGAAGAGTGTGGTCTTGGCCACTTCCTGGCTGCCTACAAAGGCGATCTTGTCATCATGGCCCACTACAAAGGAGATGTCATCCAGCACTTTTTCCCCACCAATGGTCTTGGAAAGATGCTCCACGGTGAGTACTTCATTGCCGATCTCCCTGTCAGGTCTGAAGTCAATATAAGGGTATTTGCGGCTGGAAGGCTTGATCTCGTCCAGCTCGATCTTCTCCAGGGCGCGTTTCCTGGAAGTGGCCTGCTTGGATTTGGAGGCATTGGCAGAGAAGCGGGAGATGAACTCCTGCAGTTCCTTGATCTTCTCCTCTTTCTTCTTATTGGCCTCCTTCATCTGTTTGACCAGAAGCTGGCTGGACTCATACCAGAAATCATAGTTCCCGGCATAGAGCTGGATCTTGCCATAGTCAATGTCCGCGGTATGGGTACATACCTTATTGAGGAAATAACGGTCATGGGACACCACAATCACCGTATTTTCAAAATTGATGAGGAACTCTTCCAGCCAGGCAATGGCATCCAAATCCAGGTGGTTGGTAGGCTCGTCCAGCAGCAGGATATCCGGGTTGCCGAAAAGGGCCTTGGCCAGCAGCACCTTCACCTTCAAAGGGCTTTCCAGCTCGTTCATCATCTGGTAATGGTGCTGTGTGTTTACACCCAGGCCGTTTAAGAGCATGGAGGCATTGGATTCAGCTTCCCAGCCATCCATCTCGGCGAATTCCGCTTCCAGCTCACTGGCCCGGATACCGTCCTCATCGGTAAAATCCTCCTTGGCGTAGATGGCATCCTTCTCCTTCATGATCTGATAGAGACGTTCATTGCCCATGATCACGGTGTCCATCACAGGGTATGCATCATATTTGAAATGATCCTGTTCCAGGACTGAGAGCCTCTGTCCCGGCGTGATAACGATATCTCCTTTGGTGGTCTCCAGATTCCCGGAGAGAATCCGCAGGAAAGTGGACTTGCCCGCGCCGTTGGCACCGATCAAGCCATAGCAGTTCCCTTCCGTGAATTTGATATTCACATCCTCGAACAAGGCCTTTTTGCCGATTCGCAGCGTTACATTGTTTGCACTGATCATTTTTGACAAACCTTCCTTTATCTATACTTTCTTTCTATATCCCGCAAGATGTGGCAGGGAAATGGATTTCCCTATCTATATTACAGAAAATCATGGAAAAAGCAAGCAAAATTAAGGATTTCCCGTTAGAAAATTATAAATATGGAAAAGATTCCAAAGGTTTTCTAAATTTGTGGTTTTGGGGCTTGCAAATGCGCGTATAAAGGGGTAAGGTAATAGCTGCCGGGAAATATGGAAGGCAAAAAGGATTATGGGAGAGGATACAAGGAGATGAGCATGGTGGGGAAGATACTGATTGTTCTGGGTATCTGTATTCTGGTAGCGGTGATATTGTATTTCATGATGATCATGCCGCGGATAACCGGGAAACCGGATATGACACCTTTTCTGGGGTGGCTCTATGCTCACAGGGGACTTCATAACAAAGGCGATGCGCCGGAGAATTCCCTGCGGGCCTTTGAGAGGGCTGTCCAGGCGGGATACGGTGTGGAGCTGGATGTACAGTTGTCCAGGGATGGCATACCGGTGGTATTCCACGACGACACCCTGAACCGGGTCTGTGGTGTGGAGGGTAGGGTCAGGGATTATACATATGAAGAACTGCGAGGTTTGAGGCTGTGTGGTACGGACCAGCGGATCCCCAGACTTGAGGAGGTCCTTAAGCTGGTGGACGGACTGGTTCCCTTAATCGTGGAGATGAAGGCGGGGACTTCGGATATATCTGTCTGCCCGGTGGCAGACCGGCTGCTTGCAGCATACAAGGGGGTATATTGTATGGAATCTTTTAATCCCCTGGCAGTATTCTGGTACCGCTGTAACCGGAAAGGAGTGGTCAGAGGGCAGCTTTCGGACGGCTTTGTGAAGGGAGGCAAAAAGGGCGTGTTCTGCTTTCTGTCCCAGAATCTTCTGTTCAACTGGCTGGGTAAGCCGGATTTTGTGGCGTACAACCATCATTTTTCCGGCATATGGTCCAGAAGGCTTTGCAGGAGACTGTATCGCAACACCGCAGTGGCCTGGACCGTCCAGAGCAGAGAGGAACTGGATGCGGCCAGGAAGCAGTTTGATCTGTTTATCTTTGACGGCTTTGTACCTGTGGATGCTGCGTGACGATGGAAATCCTGGAACAGGTCATTTGGGGAAAGTGCTGCCAGACAGTGGTTTTTGTATAATTGCCATAAAAATGTAAATGCTTACAATTGTAAGTGTTTACATTTTAGATTTATCTTGTATATTCTGTAGTTATCAAAAAATAGAAAATTGTCAGATTGCACGAAATTAAAGGGGATGAACAAGAATTGTCAAATCTTACTTGATATTTTTTTGGTAAATTGTTACAATAACTAAAGATCTATTGGGAAATTAACTTTGCATTTGGTGCAGAAGGGATGTACAACTGCCAGACAGAGGGAGAAGTCGCGGAAGAAGAGTGACTGTTCCTGCCAGAGAGAAAAGGTCCTGGCACATGGGCATTCAGACAAGCCCCGTTTGCAGATTCATTTCCGGAAGGGTCTTAAGGTAAGAAAAGGTTCGACTTTTTGTGTAAAAACAGCCGGGCTGGTTTTGGCTGTTCACAATCTTAAGGAAAGGGAGAAGACAATATGAAGAAATGGGTGTATTTGTTTACAGAAGGCAATGCAGACATGCGTGAACTTCTGGGTGGTAAGGGTGCCAACCTGGCAGAGATGACTGGTCTGGGGCTTCCGGTGCCGCAGGGTTTTACGATTACTACGGAGGCCTGTACGCAATATTATGAAGATGGAAGAGAGATTAACGAGGAGATACAGTCACAGATCAATGAGTACATCGGTAAGATGGAAGAGATCACCGGCAAGAAGTTTGGCGATGAGGAGAATCCTCTGCTTGTGTCTGTACGTTCCGGCGCAAGGGCATCCATGCCTGGTATGATGGATACCATCCTGAACCTGGGTCTGAATGAGACAGTTGTGAATGTAATCGCTGAGAAGTCCAATAATCCCCGCTGGGCCTGGGACTGCTACAGAAGATTTATCCAGATGTATTCCGATGTGGTAATGGAAGTGGGTAAAAAATATTTCGAACAGCTCATTGACGCCATGAAGGAGAGAAAAGGCGTGAAGCAGGATGTGGAGCTGACCGCAGATGACCTGAAGGAACTGGCAGGACAGTTCAAGGCCGAGTATAAGGCCAAGATCGGCAGTGATTTCCCGGATGATCCCAAGGAGCAGCTCATGGGTGCCATCAAGGCTGTGTTCCGTTCCTGGGATAACCCCCGCGCCAACGTATACCGCCGGGACAATGACATCCCGTATTCCTGGGGTACTGCTGTAAACGTGCAGTCCATGGCATTCGGCAATATGGGTGATGACTGCGGCACTGGTGTGGCATTTACCCGTGATCCTGCCACCGGTGAGAAAGGACTCTTTGGTGAGTTCCTTACCAATGCACAGGGTGAAGACGTGGTGGCCGGTGTCCGTACCCCTATGAAGATTTCCGAGATGGCGGACAAGTTCCCTGAGGCTTTTAAGCAGTTCCAGAATGTGTGCAATACCCTGGAGTCCCATTACAGGGATATGCAGGATATGGAGTTCACTGTAGAGCATGGTAAATTGTATATGCTCCAGACCAGAAACGGTAAGAGAACAGCCCAGGCGGCTTTGAAGATCGCATGTGATCTGGTAGATGAGGGCATGCGCTCAGAGCAGGAAGCAGTGGCTATGATTGATCCCCGGAACCTGGATACCCTGTTGCATCCCCAGTTTGATGCGGCTGCCTTGAAGGCTGCCACACCGGCAGGCAAGGGTCTGGGTGCTTCCCCCGGAGCTGCCTGTGGCAAGATCGTGTTCTCCGCAGAAGATGCAGAAGAGTGGGCTGCCAGAGGTGAGAAGGTGGTGCTGGTCCGTCTGGAAACTTCCCCTGAGGATATCACAGGTATGAAGGCTGCACAGGGTATCCTTACTGTACGCGGCGGTATGACTTCCCATGCGGCAGTGGTTGCCCGGGGTATGGGAACCTGCTGTGTATCCGGTTGCGGCGACATCGCCATGGACGAGGAGAATAAGAAGTTTACCCTGGCAGGCAAGGAGTACCATGAGGGAGATTTCATCTCCATTGATGGTACCACAGGCAATATCTATGATGGCAAGATCCCTACTGTGGATGCTACCATTGCCGGGGAATTTGGCAGGGTTATGGCCTGGGCTGACAAATACAGGACACTGAAAGTAAGGACAAATGCAGATACACCTGCAGATGCAAGGAAAGCCCGCGAGCTTGGGGCAGAAGGCATCGGCCTGTGCCGTACCGAGCATATGTTCTTCGAGGAGGACAGGATCGCTGCATTCCGCGAGATGATCTGTTCCGACACGGCAGAGGAGAGGGAAGCAGCCCTGGAGAAGATCCTGCCCTACCAGCAAGGAGACTTCGAGAAGTTGTATGAGGCCCTGGAAGGCTATCCTGTTACCATCCGCTTCCTGGATCCCCCTCTCCACGAGTTCGTTCCCACAGAGGAAGCTGACATTGAGAAGCTGGCTGCGGCTCAGGGCAGAAGTGTGGAAGAGATCAAGACTTTCATTGCAAGCCTGCATGAGTTCAACCCCATGATGGGACACAGGGGCTGCCGCCTGGCTGTCACCTATCCTGAGATCGCCAGGATGCAGACCAAGGCTGTCATCCGTGCTGCCATCAATGTCCAGAAGGCCCATGGTGGCTGGAGTGTGAAGCCTGAGATCATGATTCCTCTGATCTGCGATGTAAAAGAACTGAAATATGTGAAGAAAATTGTGGTGGAGACTGCAGATGCAGAAATCGCCGCTTCTGGTGTGAAGCTGGAATACGAAGTGGGTACCATGATCGAGATCCCCAGGGCAGCCCTGTTGGCTGACGAGATCGCCTCCGAAGCTGACTTCTTCTGCTTCGGTACCAATGACCTGACCCAGATGACATTTGGCTTCTCCCGCGATGATGCAGGTAAGTTCCTTACCGCTTACTATGATGCCAAGATCCTGGAGAACGATCCTTTTGCCAAGCTGGACCAGAACGGCGTGGGCAAGCTGATGGAGATGACCATCAAGCTGGGCAAGCCCGTGAATCCCAATCTCCATGTGGGTATCTGCGGCGAGCACGGCGGCGACCCTGCTTCCGTGGAATTCTGCCATAAGATCGGCTTGAACTATGTATCTTGCTCACCGTTTAGGGTGCCGATTGCACGACTGGCAGCAGCACAGGCGGCTATCTTAAATTGATGCCATAGGAATTTGGGTACTCGCAGGCGAAAGTATTGAAGAATGGCTTAAAATCAAGGGATTTTGAGGTTTAGTGGGGTTCATCACGGTGGGTGGTGAACCCCTATTTTTGTGTTTTTTGATGCCGCTGATAGGATGGCGATTGGGGAAAAATCGTACTATCAGGCAAAAGTATACTTTCACGCAAAAGTCATGGGTTTCCGTGATAGTTTGGAGTTTTGCGTGATAGTATACAGAAGAACGATAAAAAAGATAACGAGAGAAAAGGGCTTTTCGATGGCTTTTTTGCATTTCATTCCCGAAAAAATAGTCATTTCATCAAATCCAATAAAAATATGGGAGATTTTCCATGGTATAATCAGCGGGGATATTTACTTTAGCATGGACATTAATGGAGAGTGTCGGATGAGTCTGGAAACCGCATAAAATCAAAAGTTTTACTGATTTTTCGGCTGATATATGGATATTTGTGGGTAATTGGAGTATAATTTTGGATATATAGTTGGTGCATGAGACAAATTTTTTGATGCAAATACATATCACCTAGAATCTCGGAAAAAATTATAGCAACAACCAAAAAGCCTATAAATTCAATGTTTTTAGGGTGAGCAAGCGATTTTGTTGTTATAAAATATAACAACGCAATTTTTGCGAAAATTCAGCAAAATCAAGGGTTTCAAGGTGTTGTTATAAAAACTGGCGGGATTTCAGGATATCAGTTTAGGAGAGTGATTATTATGAATATGGATTGGATTTTGAAATGTTGTCCCGATTACGAAACTTTAGTTGAGTTTGACAACATTGAAATTAAAGAAGGTATACAAGAAATACATGGGTTGAAAGAACAGACTAATACAGTGTGTATGTTTTGTGGAAAGCCTTTTAGGGATTGGGGAGAGAAAGATGTGGCACACGCCATTTCAGAGTGTTTGGGTAATAAAAAACTAGTTAATTTCTGCGAATGTTACAAGTGTAATCATTTTTTTGGCGAGATTGCAGAGAACCATCTTGGAAAATTTATAATGCCTTATCGAATTATTAATGAGGTATACGGGAAAGGAAAATATAAAAATGTCGTGAAGGATATGCCTGAAGACGAAGGTTTGTCATACGGAACATA
>CAJTOJ010000007.1 GCA_910577665.1 uncultured Acetatifactor sp. | reverse complement strand
AATATACAATATATGCGGGCCTTGTGCCAGGCGCAGGTGGGACAATATGCGGAATGTCTGGCAACCCTGCGGGGGATGGAAGAGGATTCCACGGCCGGCCTTGGAAGGGTCATGACAAAGCATATGATATGCGATGAGACAGGCAGTACGGTAAAATTTTCCGGCTGGATCAAAAGCTACGATGAGACAAAGCGCGAGGGAAAGATGGTAGTTGAGGAATTTGGAAAATATCCGCTGTATTTTCATGGCCCCCAGCTGCATACCTCTGATTTCACAGACGGACGGATATTCAATGACCTGGAGATAGGACTGTGTGATGTCTCTGTGAAGGTATACAGAGGAACAGAGGGGTGAATATGGATAAGAAGATAGTGGAAATTGTGGAAGCAGTACACCGTCTCTGTAAAAGCCTAAATCTGTTTGAACGTTACCTGCCAAAGAATACAGAGGGAAAAACCGGAGAGGCGCTGTTCTGGCGGGATGTGGTCAATATATATGGGTTGTTCTGTGACTGCGACAGGGTGTTGCTTAGGGAAAAGGAAAATTTATTCGGGCTGTTTAAAGTTTATAAGCTGATTGATGGAAGGCAATATCAGCTTATGGACGCATTTTACAAAGAAATATCGGCATTGCGGGCCTGGTTCTGCCATAATTATGACCAGGAAAGGTATTTTACCAATAAGACTGATGTAGTGCGTCAACAGTTTCTAAAGAAGAGCACTGTAACGGGCGATGTGCCTTCCAGTCTGGAAGAGATGGATTGGGTAGCTGCGGATGTCTATATTCGGAAATGCTTTGAGGAGTACCTGGATCTGCTGGCAGATGTGATGAGGAAAATAGAATCCGCTGCCAACCGGAATCAGATCAGGGACCAGTGGTGTATACTGTATGCCAAAGCTCTGTTCCATGACGGGGAACTGTTAAGCAATGTGCTGGCAGAGGACTGTGAATACCATTGTGTGGATCTGGGTATCCCCTTGCGGAGAGTGGGGGACAAGTTACAGAAGATGCGCCAGGAGCTGGCAGAAAAAGGATATTCCTATACAGATATACATAAAAGTATCATAAATAATGCAGGCCGGGAGATTTCAGCCAGCGAAATAGTGCGGGACAGTATCAGGCAGTATAATCTGGAAAGCCTGATATAGTAGCCAGAACTTTCGGATTTTATATACTATCAGGAATCCGGAGGTAGAGGTGAAATGAACAAAAGCATAAAATAAAGCATGTGAGCAGGAAATATACATACATTCACATGCTTTGTTTTGCGCTTGTTTTATATGATTTCAAATTGACAAGTTGCCTTGCATGTTTTTTATAGCAGGCGATCCTATATTTGATGACATTCTTCATCCCGTCCTGCAAAAGGCGTGTTGCGTATCCTTTTTCTTCAATCTGTGCCAGGGCATTCTGACATCCAACCTCCAGATTTCCATCGTCCGGATATTTTATTTCAATTACGATCCCTGTACCGCTTCCCTCGCTTTCTATCAGGATATCGCTGAAGCCCTCCCCAGACTCCGCGTTGGATATGATGATCCAGTCCTCGCGGTGGCTTAAGAGGCCTAAAAGTATACCATGGTAGAAATTCTCTTTTTTGTTTTTTCTGATGCCAGTATCACGGATACTGATTGTCTTCTTTAAGTATTCGGTAAAAAGGCGCTCAACCGTTACCGGATCAGCCTGCTCAAATGCAGCGCAGAAAGCATCCAGCTTCGGCGTTTCCTTGCGGACTTCTTCCTGGAACCATTCGTATATCTGCTCTGTAAAGACTTTCTTGACTATTCAGATACCCTTATTTTACCACAAAAGGTGCTTGAAGAGAAGAGCTTCTGTGAGCAGCGAAATTGCCAATATTAATGCGTGTTACTGTACAGTAACAAATGCGCTATTTGATCATTGCATAATGAAAAAGGGTGTATCTTGACATGTAGAAGGAAATTATATACGATAAACCAGGTTGGAATGAGGGAAAATTTCTATGATCAGATGAAGCAGGAAATGGGAAAGCTGTAAATGGACTGATAAAATATAGCCAGTGGAAAGAAATGGAAAAGAAAAGAATGCATGGATGCAACAAGAGAGTTAAAATCTTATACAAGGGATGACATTTATAATCTGCCAGATAAACAAAGGGCGGAATTGACTAAATATCTTTTGCATTCTTGCGTGATAGCTGTTATCATATCCTTAACCAAATGGTCATGGGTCAGATGGCTGTCATTAGGGAAAAGAGGTGCTGATTGTGGAAGGCAATGCCGGGAAATGGGCAGAAACAAGGTATGAAGCATAACATTCCGGACAGGGTCATGAAGGATATTCGTTTTCTGGCCGGGAAACATAACATTCAGAAAATCATTCTGTTTGGTTCCCGGGCAAGGGGCACACACAGTGAGAGAAGTGACATAGATCTTGCCGTAACAGGTGGCGATGTGTCGGAATTCTATTGGGATATACATGAAAAAGTGTGGTCACTGCTTTCTTTTGACATCGTTGAGCTTGATAAGGGGACTACGGCAGAACTACAGGAAGAAATTGACAGGGATGGTATTGTAATCTATGAGAAAAACAGATAATTTCCAGAATTGCCTGGAAATACTTAAGAATGCGGATTTTTTGCGGGCTGGGGAAGACGACATATACAGAACTGGCATTATAGGTCAGTTTGGCTTAACATTTGAACTTGCGTGGAAGGCGTTACAGGGCATGCTGCGGGAATATTCTGTCATGGAAGCGGAGACGGGATCGCCCAGGGAAATTCTGAAAGCAGGGTATGGGGCAGGCTGGATTTCTGACCCTGAGGTATGGCTGCTTATGCTGAAAAAGAGTAATTTATCTGTGCATGTATATGATGAGGAGGAAATTGATGAGACAATTGTCTTGATCCGGGATAGCTTCCTTCCTGCTTTTGATGTATTCTTGGATGTGTTGGAAAAAGCAGAGAAAGAAGAACAGGATGAGGGCTGGACGTGAGAGAAAGCCATACAAATAGGACTAAAAGCAGATAAATCGAAGACAATAAACATAGATAAAAAACAAACGGAGGACAATCATGTTTACAGAAAAAACCTTACTGATCACCGGTGGCACCGGCTCATTTGGCAACGCCGTACTTAGGCGTTTCCTGGCCACAGACATTGGGGAGATCCGCATTTTCTCCCGGGATGAACTGAAGCAGGACGATATGCGCCATTTCTACCAGCGGGAATACCCGGAATATAGCAACAAGCTGAAATTTTACATTGGCGATGTCCGGGATCCCCAGAGCATTGCGAAGGCCATGCATGGGGTGGACTATATCTTCCATGCGGCGGCCTTGAAGCAGGTGCCCTCCTGCGAATTCTTTCCCATAGAGGCAGTGAAGACCAATGTGCTGGGCACGGAGAATGTACTCCAGTGTGCCGTGGAGGCGGGGGTGGAGAAGGTCATCTGTCTCTCCACAGACAAGGCAGCCTACCCGGTAAATGCCATGGGCACTTCCAAGGCCATGATGGAGAAAGTGATTGTGGCCAAGGCCAGGACAGTGTCCCCCCAGGAGACAAGCATTTGTTGCACCAGATACGGGAATGTGCTCTGTTCCAGGGGGTCTGTGGTTCCCCTGTTTATCAGCCAGATCAAGGAGGGAAAACCGCTTACCCTGACGGAACCTTCCATGACCCGGTTTGTGATGTCCCTGGAGGAGGCGGTGGAGCTGGTGGTCTATGCCTTCCAGAATGCCGAGAGCGGGGATATCATGGTGCAGAAAGCGCCTGCCTGTACCATCGGGGTGTTAGCCCAGGCGGTGAAGGAGCTGTTTCATGTGGACAATGAGATCAAGGTTATCGGCATCCGGCACGGGGAGAAGATGTATGAGACGCTGCTGACAAACGAAGAATGTGCCCATGCCATTGACATGGGGCATTTCTACCGGGTGCCTGCGGACAAGCGTGACTTGAATTATGACAAATATTTTACGGATGGTAATCTGAAGAGGACAGAGCTGTCAGAGTTCAATTCCAACAATACCACTTTGATGGATGTGGAACAGGTGAAGGAGAAACTGCTGACGCTTTCCTATATCAGGGATGAGATTGCAGAGTGGGAGAATAAGAGATGAATGTTCTAGTCACCGGCTCTGCCGGCTTCATCGGCAGGAATCTGATTGCGGAATTAGAGAGGCGGGAAGGCGTGAGAGTCCTGCCCTACGAACTGGATACGCCTCCGGAGCTTCTGGACCAGTATTGTGCAGAGTGCGACTTCGTATACAACCTGGCAGGGGTCAACCGCCCGGAGCATGTGGAAGAATTTATGGAGGGGAATTTCGGCTTTGCAACCACCCTTGTGGAGACGCTGAAGCGTCATGGCAACAACTGCCCCATCATGAATTCCTCCTCCATCCAGGCAGCTCTGGAGAACCCTTATGGCCAGAGTAAGAAGGCAGGGGAGGACATGCTGTATGCCTATGGGCAGCAGGTGGATGCCCCTGTTTATACCTACCGTTTTCCCAATGTGTTTGGCAAGTGGTGCCGGCCCAATTACAATAGTGCAGTAGCCACATTCTGTCACAACATCGCCCACGGCCTGCCGATACAGGTGAACGACAGAAGCACGGTGTTGCATCTGGTCTATATTGACGATGTGGTGGAGGAACTGTTGCAGGCCCTGGATCGTCATCCCCATGTGAACAGTGATGGCTATTGCTATGTGCCTGTGGTACATGAGGCTACCCTGGGTGAGATTGTGAATCTGCTGTACAGTTTCCGGGAGAGCAGGCAGAATCTGATGATTCCGGACATGACAGAAGGCAGCTTTGAGAAAAAGTTATACAGTACCTACTTGAGTTACCTGCCAGAAGACCAGTTTTCCTATCCGCTTCTGATGCATGAGGATGGGCGGGGAAGCTTCACAGAGATATTGAAAAGTGCTGACAGGGGCCAGGTATCCATCAACATCTCCAGACCTGGGATTACCAAAGGAAACCACTGGCACCATACCAAGAATGAGAAATTTGTGGTGGTCAGCGGCAGAGGGGTGATCCGCTTCCGGAAGCATGGAAGCCAGGAGATTCTGGAATACCATGTCAGCGGGGACAAGCTGGAAGTGGTGGACATTCCCACTGGCTACACCCATTCCATCGTAAACGAAGGGGATACGGATATGGTAACACTGATGTGGTGTAATGAGTGCTTTCGTCCGGGAAAGCCGGATACGATTTACGAGGCTGTAGAGACGATAGAATAGCGTCCTGCTACTGGAGAGCAGTGACATTTGTGTAGGAAAACGACCGGTCTGTAACAGGGAAAACCCAAGGCCGATATGCAGGCAGGTAACTTCCAGGCAGGCCTTATAGGAGAAAAAGCAGTGGAGAAATTAAAAGTAATGACCATCATTGGCACCAGGCCGGAGATTATCCGGCTCTCTGAGGTGATCAAGAAGTGTGATCGGTATTTTGATCAGATCCTGGTACATACAGGACAGAATTACGACTATACTTTGAACCAGATCTTTTTTGAGGATCTGGGATTGCGGCAGCCGGATTACTATCTGGATGCCGTGGGTGGTGACCTGGGGGAGACCATTGGCAATATAATTGCAAAAAGTTACGGGCTGATGACCAGGCTGGCACCGGATGCCTTCCTGGTACTGGGAGATACCAATTCTGCCCTGGCCGCCATTTCTGCAAAGCGCTTGAAGATCCCTATTTTCCATATGGAGGCAGGAAACCGCTGCTTTGATGAGAATCTGCCAGAGGAGACCAACAGGCGCATTGTAGATCACATTGCGGACGTGAACCTCTGCTACAGTGAACATGCCAGGAGATATCTGAATGCAGAAGGGACAGCCAGGGAGAGAACCTATGTGACTGGTTCACCCATGGCGGAAGTGCTTTCTGCCAACATGGAGAAAATAAAGGCCAGTAAGGTGCTGGAGACATTGGGGTTGGAGAAAGGAAAATATATCCTGCTGTCTGCACACCGGGAGGAAAATATTGACCAGGAGAAGAATTTTTTTGCCTTGATGGAAGCGGTTAATACCATGGCAGAGACATATCAGATGCCTATCATTTACAGTACCCATCCCAGAAGTAAAAAATTCATTGAACAGAGGAATTTCCGGTTCCACCCCCTGGTTAGGAGTCTGCAGCCCTTTGGATTTTCTGACTATAATCATCTGCAGATGCATGCTTTCTGTGTGGTCTCCGATAGCGGGACCCTGCCAGAGGAAGCTTCCTATTTCAACACAAAAGGAACACCCTTTCCTGCAGTGTGTATCCGGACATCTACAGAGCGGCCAGAGGCCATCGACAAGGGAAATTTTATACTGGGAAGTATCACTTCCACACAGGTTCTCCAGGCAGTAGACATGGCAGTGGAGATGAATGCGGCAGGTGACCTGGGGGTGGATGTGCCCAATTATGTGGACGAGAATGTCAGCACGAAAGTGGTAAAAATTATACAGAGTTACACAGGGATTGTAAATAAGATGGTGTGGAGAAAAGAAGAATAGGGTTACCAGCGGCTGGTGGCATAGAGTACCATTTAGCAGACCAAAGGCTGCCTGCTGGAACAGGAAGTCCAAGAAGGAGCGTGCAAGTCATGAAGCCAGCCGATAAGCTGCCCATAGGAATTGAAAATTTTGAAGAAATCCGCACAGAAGGGTTTTTCTATGTAGATAAAACGGGATTGATCAGGGAGCTACTCTGTAACTGGGGAAAGGTGAACCTTTTCACCCGGCCCAGGCGTTTCGGCAAGTCCCTCAACATGAACATGTTAAAATATTTCTTCGGATACGGCTGCGATGGCAGGCTGTTTGAAGGGCTGGAGATTGCCAGGGAACAGGATCTGTGTGCGCAGTATATGGGGAAATTCCCCGTGGTTTCCATCACGCTGAAGGGTGCTGTCGCTGGCAGCTACGAGGGGGCACGGGCCATGCTGTGCTCCATAATCGGGAACGAGGCGCTGCGGTTTCGCTTTCTTTTGAAGAGCGAAAGGCTTTCCAGGGAGGAAAAGGTACAGTATGAACAGCTGGTTCGGGTGGATACCAGCGGACAGCAGGGCTTTCTTATGCCTGAGGAGGTGCTGGCAGACAGTCTGCGGCTGCTGTCCAGCCTTCTGCACAGACACTATGGGCAGCGTGTGATCCTTTTGATTGACGAATACGATGTTCCCCTGGACAAGGCACAGCAGTCCGGCTACTATGAGGAGATGGTCACCCTGCTGCGCAACCTGTTCGGACAGGTGCTGAAGACCAATGACAGTCTTTACTTTGCCGTACTTACCGGATGCCTGCGGATCTCCAGGGAAAGCATCTTCACAGGGCTGAACAACTTAAAGGTCATGTCCATTACGGATGTGCGGTTTGACGAATACTTCGGATTCACGGACCAGGAAGTGTGCCAGATCCTGTCTCATTATGCCCTGGACGGAAAATACCTGGATGTAAAGACCTGGTATGACGGTTACCGTTTCGGCAGCCGGGAAGTGTATTGCCCCTGGGATGTGGTCAACTATGTGGATCTGCTGCGATGGGAGCCGGATGCCGCCCCCCGTTCCTTCTGGGTCAACACAAGCGGGAACGACATTGTCAGGCAGTTTGTCCGAACGGCAGGGCAGAGGACACGCAGAGAGCTGGAGCGGTTGATAGAAGGGGAAATGATTGCGAAGAAAATCAACCAGGAACTGACTTACCGTGACCTATACAGGGATATAGACAATCTGTGGAGTGTCCTGTTTGCCACAGGCTACCTTACCAGGCGGGGTGGGGCCGAGGGGAAAGTATTCCAGCTGGCCATACCCAACCTGGAGATCCGGGAAATCTTCATCGAACAGATCCTGGAATGGTTCCAGGAGGAGATGCACCGGGATACACCAGGGCTGGATGCCCTCTGCGCGGCATTTGCCAGGGGGGATGCCGGGGAGGCGGAAGTCCGGTTCAATGTTTATCTGGGCAGAACTATCAGCATCCGGGACACCGCTGTGCGCAAGAACAGGAAAGAGAACTTCTACCATGGTATTCTTCTGGGGCTGCTGAGTCACCGGGAGGACTGGGACATAGATTCCAATGCGGAATCCGGGGACGGTTTCAGCGATATCCTGGTAGAGATCCCGGAAAAGGGCATTGGCATGGTGATCGAGGTGAAATATGCGCAGGATGGAGACCTGGAAGCTGGCTGTGCAGAGGCCCTGGCCCAGATAGAAGAGAAGGGATATACTGCCAGGTTGTGTCAGGATGGGATGACTACGATCCTGGCATATGGGATTGCGTGCAACAGGAAGAAATGCAGGGTGCAGCTTGCCCATGCCCTGGAAGGATGAAGAACCTGTCTGCTGTCTGTGTCTGGTAGACCTGGCAGACAGGGAGTCCTGGCATGAAGATCCTGGTAACAAAACTGGAATTTTTTGGAATTTTATCGGGTCCATTTACAGATACCCTATTGACTAATACCAGGACTGGGTTTATAATGTTATTCAACAGTTAAGCTAATAAGATAAAAATTTTTACGGAGACACAGTAGGTAATAAGATTGAAGGGGCAGAGGGCAAAAGAGAAAAACATATGATTAATTATTCTTTTTCGACAATATTAATGACCTTTCTAGCAAGTAATCTGATTATCGTGTTGATCACAATGTGTTTCCGCCATGAGAAGATATTACTGTCCGTAGGATATAAAGTGATTGCCGTATTTTTGGCCTTGACGCTTTTGAGGGTTTTATTTCCTTTTGAGCTTCCGTTTTCCAGAAATCTGTATCTTCCCACGGCGCTTTCTGCAATTGTAGTTTTGATTCGGCATCCTTTTATAAAACCAGGCGGGTTTCCAATTTCGCTTTGGACGGTATGCGAGGTGGTCTGGATAGTGGGCTTTTTCATAAAACTTCGTATCTGGTACAAGGAAAATGGGGATATAAGAAGGTACCGCAGAAGGTATGGCGTTGATATTACCAACCAGGAACCTTATCGCTCCATTCTGGCAGAGGTGTGCGGAAAACGAAGGAATCGGTTTCGCGTTTTGCGTGTTCCTTGCCTGGATTCGCCTAGGCTGATGGGGTGTTTTAGGCCGACTATCCTCCTCCCGGAAGAAGAATTGAGCCGGGAAGAACTGTATTACACATTCCGCCATGAGACATTTCACCATTACCACCATGACATACTGATAAAACGTGGAGTGAAATTTTTGTGTACGGTATATTGGTGGAATCCTGCTTCCAAGAAGCTACAGGAACAGTTAGAGCAGATCCTGGAGATGCGGGTAGATGAGGCGGTAACGGGCAGGGACCAGCTGGCAGTGAGAAAATATATGTCCTCCATTATCCATATTATGGAAATCCTGCGATTGAGAAAACAAGCACTTGAAGAGACGACAGCTTCCATGATGAGCGGAAACGACACAGAGATGCAGCGCCGGTTCCGTATGCTCTGTAGCCAGGGAGAAAAGTCAAATCGGCCAGCGTTCCTGGCGTTGATAGTAGTGGTAATAGGGATATATCTGGGATCTTATATGTATACTGTGGAAGCGGATTATGATGTAAAGTTTATTACTAAAGATACTACAGAAACCAATGATAATTATTATGCTGTCTTAAATGAAGATAATACATATAGTATTTATTGGGGCGAAATTTTTATAGAATATACAGAAACTTTGGAATATTACCCTTCAGATATTCCCATATATAACAAATAGAAGGAGGATTTTGTTATGAAAAATAAAAAAGTAACTAAGAATTTGGTGACTTTAGTAGGAGCAGTGTGCCTATCTTTATCTATTTTAATGTCTCCAATTTCGACAATACCTGTCCAGGCGGCATCTGAAGAAACTACAATACAGCCTTTGTCGGACAAGAAGGAATGGAGATGGAAAGTGGAAAATAATAAACTTTATAAACGTTTATACAATTATTCTACGGGTTCCTGGGAAGGTGATTGGATATATGTTCGTGACTGGGATGGCCTTCCGGATTTGGGGTAAATGATTGATTAGTAGTCTATAGAATTTTGCTTCAGTTCTGTGGATTTCTGTGGGTATGCTGAATATAGTTTGATGGTATTTAAAATATATTTTTTAGTCTATAAACATACCAAAAGTTATTTATCTATTATTAGAATATCGGGCGGGTAGTATTCCAAAGTGTCTGTGTATTCAATAAAAATTTCATTGTAATATATATGGTATGTTCCATCTTGGTTGAGAATGGCATAAAATTCGTTTGGGGTGGATATTGTATTAGGAGCCGTTAAATCTGATACAAAATCCGCCTCAAAAATAACCAAATAGGACCCCAGATAAATCCCCGCTATTATGGTCAGCAATGCAATAAAAAGTGGCCATTGTGTCCGCTTCTTATTGCAGAGCATATGAAAACGTTGCCGTACTTCCACAGTCTGTTCCTTGGTCAGGAAAGCAGAGATGCCGGATGGGACGGGAACCTGGTCATCGGATTGCAGATTCTCCATAATATTTATGATGGAGGACAGATAAGCCACTGCAGTATGCTTGTCCATGCCTGCAACATTTTCATCAACCCGCATTTCCATGACATGGTACAACTGTTTTTTGATGGTGACACAGGCAGGGTTCCACCAGTAGATCATGCACAGCAAACTGACCCCATATTTTGTGATGAGATCCCGTTTATAGTGATGAAAGGTTTCATGGCGCAGGGTGTAGTACAGCTCATCCGGGGTCAGTTCATAATGATCCGGAAGCAGGATACAGGGATGCCAGATCCCTACCAGGACGGGGAATTGCAGATTCGGAATACGCAGCAGGCGAAAAGGATTTTTACGCATACCGCAGACTGTGGAGAGAACAGAATGATAGGGTTCTTCCATGGTGATGTCCCGGCCGCATAGCCGGAGAAAGCGGTAAAATGCTTTATGCTCTTTGTTCTGTTTGTAGAGTCTGATGATAAAGCCTATGATCCAGACCAGCTCAAATGCGGTCCAGAGGGAAACTGGTAATCCCCAGGGCTTGAGAAATGGATGGCGGATAAGGACTATGACAGCGGATAATGCGGTAGGCAGATAAACATTTTTTGCAAAGGGCAGTTCAAATGGAAACAGTACCCGAAGCAAGGTGAGAACTAAAAATACTGCCGTCAGCTTGTAGCCAATAGACAGCAGTATTTTCTCACGCTTAAAACACATAGTAATCAATACTATAATCAAATTACATGTGATGAAAGTCATCAAGATTGTAGAAAAAGAATAATGTACCATATGCGCGTGTTCTCTTTTGTGGGGCGTTATTTACAGTTTCGCTTCGTATTCAGCCAGGATGTCTTTCAGCTTGGAGATCTCTTCCTTCATCTGCTCCGGGGTCTGCTCAATGTGGAGAATGGCAGCACACAGATCGGACTTGGAGATGACATTCTTGAAGTTGGCGTAATCATCTGCGAAATTACGCATGATAACTTCCCTGGAATTCTCAGTGGGGCGATAGGTTCTGCTCAGAACTTTTCCACTGTGGGTTACACCATCTACCTGTACCAGCTCGTCCTTCAGAAGCTTACGCAGAACAGCGATAACAGTACTCTGGGTCAAACCTCTCTGCTCATTTACGATATCAGTGGACGTCATAGCTTCGCCGGTACGCCACAGGATATTTAAGACATCTAATTCTCTGGGATTTAATTGTGCCATAGTTGCCTCCTTTATGCGTTTGTGAAAACTTTATGTCAAGTAGCATTATATACATAAAATGGTGTTAAGTCAATGGTATTCAAAAAAATGATAGGGTTTTATGCCGTAAATTTCAATTTTTTTCAAATTTTTAAAAAATTTTTGCAAAAGTACTTGACAGATAGCGCGAGTATATGATTATATTATGTAAGCAACAATATATTGCGACAGTCATAACCGTGAAGAGGAGAGAGGAATATGCAAAAGAAAGAAACGAAAAACAAAGTCATCAGAACAGTTGACATGACCACAAGGGACTACTGGAGGAACAAAGAGACGGATCTGAGGCGGAACCAGAAAGAGATCGACACCGAGATGCAGAGGAAGCGGGAGGAGCTGGCCGCAGAAGAGAAGAGCTTCTATGCAGTCTGCCGCTGGGTACAGGAGCTGGAGACCTGCTTGAAGCCTGGAATATTAAGCCCCAAGGCGGTGCGGTTGATTCTGGCAATCAAGAAGTCGATCAGCAGGCAGGAAAGATACTACAACATGGATATGATCGTGGAGTATTCCAGAAGGAAGAAGAACAGCTACATCATCACGAACCTGATGGACAAGGTACATATGTCCAGAATATGCCTAAAGGAAATCACCCGTGACGAAGACGTCAAGATCAACCAGGAGGAGTACGACCATATGCGCTTCATCATGGAAGAGGTTGGATATGAGAAGAAGTTGTATGATGAGGACATTGGCAGGTTAAGGAAGCTGAAGGAGATCCTGGAGATCATCCCCTTCTGATCCGGCATGGAAGCCCTGTCAGATCCCGGAATTCCCGCCCTGCTACAGCACAGGATGGAAGGGTGGTGCAATCAGCGGCCAGGAAGGGGAAAGTGGCAGAGGGAGGCAGGATAAAATGCCGGAGGGGGGAATTGGGGAAAATTTGGAGATAATTACCTTGTAACATGGGATTTTTCCTGTTAAACTATATAGATCAGAAGTCAGTTGTCCCACAGGTTTCTGTGGGACAACTGGTTTTCGGGAATGATAGCCCACATATCTGCAATAATAGGAGGGTATATATGGAACAGCTTGCAATATTCGGCGGGACTCCGGTGCGGGAGAAGCCGATTTATTATGGAAGGCAGTGTATTGAACAGGATGACATAGAGGCTGTAGCGCAGGCGTTGCGCAGTGATCTGATTACCAGTGGCCCCAGGGTGGAGGCGCTGGAGAAGAAGATCTGTGAAGTCACAGGGGCCAGATATGCCGTGGTGGTGGCCAACGGGACAGCAGCGCTTCATCTGGCAGCCCTGGCGGCAGGTTTTTCAAAGGGGGATGAGGTGATCGTCAGTTCCATTACGTTTGCGGCATCTTCCAACTGTGTGCTGTACTGTGGTGCAAAGCCGGTATTTGCGGATATAGATCCTCATACCTACAATGTGGATCCAGAGGCTGTCCGCCGTCTGGTTACACCCCGTACAAAGGGAATTGTGGCAGTGGACTTCACGGGGCAGTCAGTGGAGCAGGATGCACTCCGGGAGATCTGTAGGGAGCATGGGCTGGTGTATATTGAGGATGCGGCCCATGCCATAGGCACCCGGTATAAGGGAACTCCCATAGGGAGCATTGCAGATATGACATGCTTCAGCTTTCACCCGGTGAAGACAGTGACAGGGGGGGAAGGGGGCGCCATCACCACCAACGATGAGCAGCTCTATCGGAAGCTGATGCGGCTTCGGACCCATGGAATCACCCGAAGCCAGGAGGAGATGGTACATCCTACAGATGCGCTCTGGTACAATGAGCAGGTGGATCTGGGCTTTAATTACCGCATGACGGATTTCCAGGCAGCATTGCTTTTGAGCCAGCTTGGAAAGCTGCCTAAGTTTGCTGCCCGCAGGAAGGAAATCGTGAAACGCTATGACCAGGCATTTTCCCGGATGCCGGAGATTGTTGTCCAGAGGGAGATCCCGGAATCGGATACCACCAGACATCTGTATGTATTGCGTCTGGACCTGGAGAAACTGACCTGCGACCGGCGACAGTTCTTTGATGCCCTGTATGCAGAGAATACCTGCCCCCAGGTGCATTATCTGCCGGTATACTGGCATTCCTATTATGAGAAGCTGGGATATGGGAAAGGGCTGTGCCCCCATGCAGAAGCCTATTATATGTCTTCCATGAGCATCCCTCTTTATTATGCCATGACAGATGCGGATGTGGAGGATGTGATCCACGCAGTGCAAAAGGTGGTGGAACATTACAGGAAGTAGCTGTGTGACAGCACGGGGAATGCCTGCAGGCCTGTACGATGAGAGATGGCAGGCCGCAAGGCATACAGGGTCAGGGAAAAGGTGCCGGGAATGGGATCTGGAAAGCAAAAAGGTATCAGTATGGTTACATCGCAGAACAAAGGGAATCGGTTCAAAAACTGGGACAGGATAGTAGACTGGGGGTTGTTTGCAGTGCTGCTGGTGGTGGTGTCCGGGGTCACCTTGACCCTTTTCCACAAGCAGACCCTGGGGAGCCCCCAGTCGTATCATTCCGATATGAAGGCATATATCCTGGAGATGCAGGGGCTGGAAAGCAAATATAATTTCCCTTATCCCGTCTTTTTCAAGCTGGCAGCCTTGATCCATCTGGTGGCTCCGGCGGAGCTTTCCGTAGCCATTGCCACAATGCTGCTGAACAGCCTGGCCATTGTGATCACCAAGGCGGCGTTGAACCATCTGGCGCTGGAGGACTTGAAGGGATGGTTGCAGGGAAGAGGCACTATGGCTGTGCAGGGCAGGCGCCTGGGCTGGGGATGGGTGGCAGGACCTCTTCTCAGTGCCCTGGCAGTATCGCTGTTTTTCATTTCCATGCTGTATCCCCCCAAAGGGATCTATCTGCCGGGAATCAAATTCATCTATCTGGGGGTTTTTACGCCTAACCCTTTTCACAATGCCACCTATATGGCGGCCAGACCATTTGCAATCCTGGCGTTTTTATGGTTTGCCAGGCTGCTTCCTGTGTATGAAAAGGGCATTGGAAGCAGGCGGGAGAGAAGTTCTGCAGATGACAATGGCCGGGATGCTGCAGGCACTGCAAAAGGTTTCCAGGGGGATATACGGGATTATGTGCTCTTTTCGGTGTTTCTGCTGGTGGCTACTATGACGAAGCCCAGTTTTACCATTGTGCTGGTAGGAGCGGCGGGTCTGGTCATGGTGTGGCGTCTGTTTCGAAGCAGTTTTCGCAATCTGGTGCCCACCATATGTCTGGGGCTGTGCTTTGTACCCACTTTTGCTGACCTGCTGTATCAGTACCGGGGGGTGTTTGTGCCCGAAGAGGGAAAAGAAGGGGGACTGGGTTTCTGCCTGGGAGAAGTATGGGGGGAATATTGTGACTGCATCCCCCTGGCAGTCTGCCTGGCAGTGGGATTTCCGCTGCTGGTGCTGGTGTTGCATTTCAAGGAACTGAAGAGGAATACCCTGTACCGGTTCTCCTGGCAGATTTACCTGATGAGTTTTGCCATGGCTTTCTTCCTGTACGAGAAGGGATTCCGGAAGGCTGACTTCAACTTTTCCTGGGGATATATGTATGGGATTTTCTTCTGCCATCTGGGCGCCCTGGTTCTGCTGCTGCAGGACACGGTCAGGCCGAAAGGAGCAGGGGGAAGACTGCGGCCCTGGCTTGTGGGTGCACAGTGGCTGGCTTACCTGGTGCATTTTGTCTGTGGAGTATTCTATTTCCGTGTATACTGGATGGGGCACATGTACTATTGAGCCGGGCGCCTGGAGAAGAAACTGCGCAGATCCGGGAAGGTGGAAAGTCCTCTGGCGCAATAGGGCATCAGCAACAGGCTATAGAGGAAGATATAGCGGGAATTGGCTTCCCATATGATGTGGAACAGGAACCCGCCTATGACACCAATCAGCCCCAGGTACAGAGGAAGTCCCTGGAGGGAGGCCTGGGAGGCAGGAGGGACAGGCACTGTCATTTCCCGGGACTTAGTGCCGGGGGTGGTGTCCGGGCCGGGTATCCTGGGATGTTTCCAGGCATGTCTGAATGGTCTGCAACAGAACAATACTGTGCCCAGATACAGAAGTGTCTGGAACAGATTGCAATATTCAATGAAGGAACGGCTCAGAGAGCCTTCGTATAGGGACTGGAACAGGCTGCTCCTGCCGCCGAAGGTGGCAAGGGTGGCCTGTCTGCATGCATAGGTACCGTCTGCCCACTGGGACAGGTGCTTGTGCAGGTAGAAATCACCCATGTAAGCAGGGTGTGCCTGGAAATAGGACAGGCGTTCCCGGATGGCTTCCCGGCTTAGGGCATTTGTTGCTTCTGTATCCATTCCGGTGTTCTGGTAGGTATTGAAGTTATAGCCATTGTACCATCCATTGCCCCGGGAGGATTCCTGCATGCCCATTGCAAAATAGGACATGGCAGGGACACCGCTTTTGAGAGAAGCACCAGCCCTCCACTCATAGCCCTTCTGGATCAGGGGCAGTATGGAGAAACAGCTCCATGCACAAATCAGCGCATAAATAAAAAGACCATATCTCTTTTCCTTCATTCCCTGCAGAAGTACTACAATCAATACGGCGATTACCAGGATCAGGGTATTCTTCCGGAGCATCACGCCCAGGGCCAGAAGAAGCAGGGAGGCTGTGGCATCGCGCCAGATATTCCGCCGGGGGCCTTTTCGTGCCAGCAGCCTTAGCAGGAAATAGAAACCTCCTGAAATGGCGGCGAAGGAGGGAATCTCCCCATATACGAAGGAAGTGTACATCAAAAAGGGCAGGTTGCATGCCGCCAGGATCAGATAGATGTTTTCGGCCTTGCTGTCCTGAAAGAGCAGGCGTACGGTCATTTTCTGGAAGAAAAGGATGACACAGGCCAGCAGCACATAGACACATTTGATAAAATGGTAGGCAGGTGCCTGGAAGGAAAGCAGGTTCCAGAACCGTATCAGCACCTCGAAAAAGGCTACCAGCCCCATCTGCTGTGGGTAGTAGGAGAGGTAGGAGTCAGTGGGGTGTATGACAGCGGTGCTGCCTCCGGCCAGATCCTGGGCTGCCGCATATACAGACATGGCATCTGCTGCGGGGACTGTCTTGCCGTAGACGATCAAAAGGGCGCCTGTGACACAGGCCCATAGAAGGACGATGACTGTGAGAAAAAACGTTCTGTGTCTGTCCTTACAGGATCTGGCAGCCAGAAAAACCATACAGGTCAGAAGGGCAGTACCGGCCAGATTCCACAGAGGGTTGTCCAGGCGAGTGAGAACCTGCTGGGAGACCATGTCGGTGCTGTAGCATGTGGCCAGGAAACTGCCAAGAAACAGCAGGAGAGCCAGCACGAAGCTGAAAAACTGTATAAAACGGCAGGAAAATGTATATAGCTTCTGGATAAACATATGCATATGACGGGACTCCTTTGTCTGTGCATTTGCGCCGAAAAAAGGCCTGTTTATGAGGTTTTGTGCGCATCTGTTGCTGTGAATGGTTATGCTTTCTAGAGAGTATAACACAAATTATCATATAAAAACAGTGGCTGATGTTTTATAGCTGTGCTATAATGTTGGAACAAAAGGCTTTTTTGATATCATGCGGACAGTTGACCTGGAAAGGATACAGGAGATGGATAAAATTGCAGTGTTGATTCCCTGCTACAATGAGGAGCAGACAATCGCAAAGGTGGTAAAGGATGTACACCAGGCCCTGCCGGAGGCAGTGGTCTATGTATATGACAACAATTCCACGGACCGGACTGTGGAACTGGCCAGGGAGGCCGGGGCAGAGATCCGCTATGAGTACAAGCAGGGGAAAGGAAATGTGATCCGCAGGATGTTCCGGGAGATTGACGCGGAGTGTTACCTGATGATTGACGGGGATGACACCTACCCTCTGGACTGTGCCAGAAAGCTGACAGATAAGGTGCTGCACCATCATGCGGACATGGTGGTGGGGGACAGGCTTTCTTCTACGTATTTTGCGGAGAATAAGCGGCCTTTTCACAATTTTGGGAACTCTCTGATGCGGGCAGGCATCAACAGTCTGTTCCATTCTGATATCAAGGACATCATGACAGGGTACAGGGCATTCAGCTATGAGTTCGTGAAGACATTTCCGGTCTTCTCCAAAGGCTTTGAGATAGAGACAGAGATGACCATCCATGCTGTGAACTATAATATGCAGGTAGAAAATGTGGTGGTGGAATACAGGGACAGGCCTGAGGGCAGTGTGTCCAAACTCAATACGTACAGGGATGGCTTCCGGGTGATCCGCAAGATGCTGCAGCTTTACCGGAATTACAAGCCAATGCAGTTCTTTGGGATCATATGTCTGCTTCTTGTGCTGGTGGCGGCTGCGATGATGCTTCCTATCGTGGCGGTGTATCTGGACACCGGTCTGGTACCCAGGTTTCCTACACTGATTGTCTGTGGTTTTATGGTGCTGGCAGGGATTCAGTCTTTCTTTTCCGGGATGATCCTGGAAGTCATGGCGGCCAAGGACAGACGTGACTTTGAGCACAGGCTGAACCAGGTCGGCAAAGACGGAAAAAGGGATCAGGCAGATGAAGAAACAATGTGATAAAACGCTTTCCAGGAAAATAGCATATCCGATATTTGGCTGTCTGGGATTTTTGTTCCTGTTTAGCATGATTACAGGCCGGGAACTGGCGGTGAATGGGAACCTGCTGTGGACAGTGGGTACCACAGCCCGTATACTGGGAACCAGTCTGGCAGCAGGTGTGGCACCTGGCGTGTGTGTGTGCCGGCTGCTCTATTTCCTGGCGGAAAGACGGAATGCATGCCTGACGGGAGAGAAGTCTCTGCTTTCCGGGGGGAGACCAGACGTATCGCGGGAAGGCAGAGGGGACAGGAATCCGGCAGGCAGTATGCTCCTGGTTTCTTTTCTGCTTATGGTATTGGCATGGCTTCCGGTATATCTGGCGTACTATCCGGCGATCTGTGCCTATGACGCCCCGGTCCAGACGGGACAGATTGTAGATGGGGTCTGGATTGACCACCACCCCATTGCGCACACGCTGCTCATCAAAGGGGCCATGTCACTGGGCAGGATGATCTTTGGGAATGTGAATTCGGGTATCGGTATTTATGGGCTGGTACAGATGCTGTTCCTGGCGGCTGTATTTGCCTTCGGGGTATTCAGACTGGTATCCCATGGGCTGGGGCGCGTATGGCTGTGTGTGGTGCAGCTTGTCTGCATGTTCTATCCTTTTCACCTCTATATGAGTGTCACTATGACAAAAGACACTGTGTTCACAGGTTTTTTCCTGCTACAGGTATTGTCCCTGTGGGAAATAGCGGGCAGGAAAGAGACGGAAAGCGGCCTGGGGATGCGGATTTTATTTTTTCTGTCCACAGTGGGGATGATTCTGTTCAGGAACAATGGAAAGTACGCGATGATGGTACTTCTGGTGTGCCTGCTTCCGGGAGTGGTCTTGGGGAAGGAGAGAAGACGTTTCTGGATTAATAGCCTGGCGTGGGCTGCAGGGGCTTTCCTGGCAGGGTGTGTGCTTCTTGCCATATTGTTCCGGGCTGTGGGTGGTCTCCAGGGGGACAAGCGGGAGATGCTCAGCGTGCCCATCCAGCAGTTGGCCAGAACCATGCTTTACCATGGAGGGGTGGGGGTTCTGGAGGAAGATGATGGCACCATGGGAGCGGAGGAAAAGGCACTGGTCAATGATTTCATCTTAAATGAAGGATATAAGGGATACCGGCCCGAATTTGCAGATCCGGTGAAGAGCAATACCAACACGTATGTGGCCAGGTACCGGACCAGGGAGTTCATTGCCACATACCTGCGCCTGCTTTGCCAGTATCCGGGGGATTTCGTGAATGCTTTCTTAGCGCTGAACGCCGGGTACCTGTACCCAGGGGATGTGAGCCATGCCTGGATCAATGTCAGCAAGGAGCGTCCCGGAGGGGGATATGTGCAGACCCGTTGGGACGAGGGGGCTTTGAACAGCCTGGGCATATACAAGGATTCCCGGTGGCCGTGGCTGTTTGAGGCGATGGAACGATGGGCAGATGGGAATGCTTACTTGAAGTTGCCGGTGGTGAAGTATCTGTTTGTACCAGGAGTCTGGCTGTGGCTGTATCTGCTGCTTCTGGGATGGCATCTGATCCGGAGAGAGTATGGACGGTGTCTGCCTCTATTGCTGGTTTTGGGGTATTTTATCACGTTGCTTCTGGGACCGGCTGTGCAGATGCGTTATATCTATCCGGCCATGACGGCATTTCCTTTTCTGGCATTGTCAGGGTGTTGTGGAAGGCCAGGGCATCGGAAGGTAAAACAGCAGGCAGGAGCCTGTGATGGTAAGTAGGCCGGAAAGGGAGAACAGATTGCAGGAAAACAGGAAGCAGGGGAATGACCCATGGTAGATAAACTGATTATCGGCGCCGGGCTGTACGGTCTGTATGCCGCTTTATACTGTGCCAGGAAGGGGCAGCAGGTAACGGTTCTGGAGATCGATCCGGAGCCTTTTGGCAGAGCCACCTATATCAACCAGGCCAGGGTGCATATGGGATACCATTATCCCAGATCCCTGTCCACGGCCATGAAAAGTGCCGGGTATTTCCGGCGGTTTGTGGAGGATTACGGATTCTGCATTCTGTCGGATTTCCAACAGGTATATGCCACGTCCAGGCATTTTTCCTGGACAGACGCGGCGGAATTCCAGAAGTTCTGTGCGGATGCGGGGATACCCTGTGAGCCGCTGCCAGTGGGACGTTATTTTAAGGAAGGGGTATGTGACGGGGCCTTCCTGACCAGGGAATATACGTATGATGCCCACATTCTGCGGGACTATTTCCTGGAGGAGCTGGAGGGATATCCTGGTGTGGAGATCCTCTGTGGCAGACAGATCCGGCGCATAGTAAGGCAGGGGGATTGTTACCAGGTGTATGCCTCCAGCCAGGAAGCGGATGGGGCAGAGGAGCGCCATGAAGCGCCATTTGTGCTGAATGCCACCTATGCCTCTGTAAACCAGGTACTACAGTGCGTGGAAGGGGGGGTGGAAATCCAGGAATTCGGTATCAAGTATGAACTGTGCGAAATCATCCTCTGTAAGGCGGGAGAGGCACTGCATAAGACTGGTCTGACGGTGATGGATGGTCCTTTTTTCTCCATTATGCCTTTTGGGAAGACCGGATTCCATTCCCTGACTTCCGTGACATTTACCCCCCACAGAACCAGCTATGATGTGACACCGCAGTTCCCCTGCACTTCCCAGGGAATCTGTACAGACCGCTGGCTGGGGAACTGCAATGACTGTCCGGCCAGGCCGGCCAGTGCCTGGGAATACATGTCTGCACTGGCCAGGAAGTATATGCAGGATGCGTACAGTTTTGTCTATGAGAAGTCCCTGTTCTCCATGAAACCGATCCTGAAGGCTTCTGAGGTAGATGATTCCAGGCCCACGGTGATCCGGTATCTGTCCAAGGCCCCCACCTTTGTCAGTGTGTTATCCGGCAAGATCAACACGGTGTATGATCTGGACCAGGCACTGGATGAGGGGGGCAGGTGACTGTGTGGGGAATATAGGAGAAACAGAAGGAAAACGGAACTGATATGGGAAAGAAAGAAGTGGGTGCAGGGATGCGGGATAGGATGGAAGCAGGGGAACAGAACCGGGAGAAGAATTTTGTCTCCTGCGTGGTGTACCTGCACAATGAGGGTAGTACTGCAGGTGCATTCCTGGAGCAGCTTTGCCAGATGCTACAGGAGCATTTTGAGAAATATGAGATTGTGTGTGTAAACGATGGCTGTACAGATGATACGGTGGAACAGGTGAAAGCGTTCCTGGAGCGGACTTCACACAGGCCGGTGGTCAGTATGGTGCATTTAAGCTTCTACCAGGGTGTGGAGAGTGCCATGAATGCAGGGTGTGACCTTGCGGTGGGGGATTTTCTCTTTGAGTTTGACAGCTGCCATATGGACTTTGCGCCGGAACTGATCCTGGAAGTGTACCGCAGGGCGCTGGAAGGGATAGATGTGGTGGCAGCAGCACCCAGGTACGGGGTACCTCTTTCCTCCCGGCTCTTCTACAGGGTATATAACTGGGGCAGCAGGGGCAGGGCAAAACTCAGACAGGAGCGCTTCCGGGTGATCTCCAGGCGTGCAGTGAACCGGGTGAACCAGATGAATGCCTATGTCCCCTACCGGAAGGCTCTTTACCGGAATTGCGGGCTGAAGACAGATACCATACTCTATGACAATAAGGATACAACAAAAAGGAGCAAAAGCAGTGAGGAGTGGGGCAGCAGAAGCATCCTGGCTGTGGATACCCTGATTATTTTCACCAATGTGCTGGAGAGATTTTCCATGCTGGTGAGTCTGGTGCTGTTCGGGGTGCTGCTGATGATGTTTGGCTGGATCGTATATTCCATTTTCAGTGCGGATCGCCCGGTGGAGGGATGGATGTCTCTGATGACATTGATTTCCTTTGGATTTTTTATGTTGTCTGTGATACTGACACTGATTTTCAAATATTTGTCTGTGATATTGAACATATCTTTCAGAAGACAGAGATATGTGATAGAAGGGGTGGAGAAGCTGACGCAATGATGGTTACAATTATTTTCCCTGTTTTGAATGAGAGGCTGCGGCTGGAGAGTGGCGTTACCCGCACGGTGGATTACCTGGATTCCATTGGCTTTGAGGAGTATGAGATCCTCATTGTGGACAATGGATCAGAGGATGAGACTCCTTGGATTGCCCGGAAACTGTGTGACAGGTATCCCAGGGTAACATATGAGCGGATCGGTGTCCGGGGGGTGGGGGCTGCCTTCCGCAGGGGAGTAGCCTTAAGCCATGGAGATGTGGTGGGGTATATGGACATAGATCTGTCCACTCAGATCAGACATTTGGGAGAGTCCATTCACATCTTTGAGACCATTCCCTATGTGGAATACATCAACGGAAGCCGTTTTGCCAGACAATCCCGTACCAGGGGACGTAAATGGTACCGGAAGATTACGTCCAGAGGATTGCTGGTGCTTCTGAAGATGTTTCTACAGATGAAATCCACGGATGCCATCTGTGGATTTACCTTTGTACGAAGCAGGACAGCCCGTTCCCTGGTGGAGGCCTGCAGCCAGGAAAACGGCTGGTTCTATATGATTGAATTCCTGCTCAGGGCCGAGCGAAGCGGGGTGGAGATCCTGGACTATCCGGTGGAATGGCAGGAAGATTATAACACAACGGTAAAAGTATGGAAGACCATCTGGAATTACCTGGTGCAGATTGCCCGGCTGTATAGGGAGTTTGGGAACCAGGACCGGAAAAGGCCAGGCCGGAATGGGCGGGCAGGAAAGAGCACACAGGGGGACATGCGGGATGCAGATCAGAAGGATTGACATAGGCAGGGATTTTGCGGCCCACAGGCAGGCATATCTGGAAGCCATGGAGGCGGTATGCCGGGACACGGCTTATTCCGGCGGGACATACGCGGATCGGTTTGACATGGAGTTTGCACAGTACGTGGGGGTTCCTTACGCCTGCGGTGTCAACAACGGCACTTCCGCCTTACACCTGGCCATGCTGGCATTGGGGGTAGGACCGGGGGACGAGGTCATTGTGCCGGCCAACACCTACATTGCCACAGCCTGGGGGGTATCGTATACAGGGGCAGTCCCGGTGTTTGCGGACTGTAGGGCCGATACCTGGGAGCTGGATCCGGAAGTCCTGGAGGAGAAGATTTCTCCCCGGACAAAAGGGATCCTGGGTGTCCATCTCTATGGGCAGCCATTTGATTTCGGAGGTGTGAAGAAGGTGGCAGACAGGTATGGGCTGTTTGTGGTGGAGGACTGCGCCCAGGCCCATGGGGCCAGGTATGAGGGCCGGAATGTGGGATCCCTGGGGGAACTGGGATGCTTTAGTTTCTACCCCGGCAAGAACTTGTATGCCTTTGGGGAGGGTGGAAGTGTTACCTGTAGGTCGGAAGCGTATTTCAGGCATATGACCCGGTTGAAGAACCAGGGCTGTGACGTGCGTTATTATCACGATGAGGTGGGGTATAATTACCGTCTGGAGGGAATCCAGGGGGCTGTCTTAAGTGTCAGCTTAAGATACCTGCCCCAGTGGACCAAAAGACGCCAGGAGATCGGCAGACGGTACCTGCGGGAGATCACCAATCCCTTGATCACCATGCAGGCCCACCCGGAGCATACAGAGAGTGTGTTCCACCTCTTTGTGATATGGCTGGAGGAACGGGACCGGTTTGTACAATATATGGCAGATGCCGGGGTAGAGTGCAATCTGCATTATCCGGTGCCCTGCCATTTACAGAAGGCTTACAGGGATCTGGGCTACCGGGAGGGGGACTGTCCCAATGCAGAGGCTCTGGCAAAGCACTGTGTGACCCTGCCGCTGTTTCCGGAGATGTATGAGGAAGAGATTGCTAGGGTGATCCAGCTGTGCAATGCATTCCGGTGAGGAGGAGATATGCCTTGTGGTCCGCTGTCTGGGGAGAGAGAACCAGGCAGCAGAGGAAAGCCGGGAAAGAAAGGGAGAGAAGATGGAGAAATACAGGGATCCCGCTGCGGGAATCTACCTGCGGCTTATGACAAAGGAGGACACGGACATAATTGTGGCCTGGCGCAATACAGAGGAAGTCCGGAAGAACTTTGTCTTCCAGGAGACTTTCACCCGGGAAGGGCATGGGGAATGGATCCGCACCCAGATAGAGACAGGAAGGGCAGTCCAGATGATGATCTGCGACCAGGAGACAGATGCTGCCCTGGGCAGTGTCTATATCAGAGATGTGGACAGGCAGCACCATAAGGCGGAATTCGGCATCTTTATTGGCGAAGGAAGTTCCAGGGGCAGGGGCGTGGGAACCGCTGCCACTAAGCTGATGCTGCGGTACTGCTTTGAGGAGGAAGGGCTACACAGAGTGTTCCTAAGGGCATACCGGAAGAATGGCCAGGCCATCCGATGCTATGAGAAGGCCGGTTTTAAACAGGAGGGTATCCTGCGGGATGACGTCTATGTCCGGGGGGAATACCAGGACATGGTGTGGATGGGGATACTGAAAGGGGAATGGAAAATCCATTGAGTTTCAGAGATGGATTGGTACGGTGCAAGAAGGTGTAGAGATATGAAAAAGATAAGTTTTGTGATACCATGCTACCGTTCGGAGCATACGCTGCCCCATGTGGTGGCGGAAATCGAAGGAAAAATGAAGACCCTGGCACAATATTCTTATGAGATTATCCTGGTCAATGACTGTTCTCCGGACGGTACCATGTCTGTGATCCGCAGGCTTTGCCAGGAACATGGGAATATCGTGGGAATCGGGTTTGCCAGGAATTTTGGGCAGCATGCGGCGTTGATGGCAGGACTGCGACATTCGGACGGGGACTATGTGGTGTGCCTGGATGACGATGGGCAGACACCGGCGGACGAGGTGGACAAGCTGCTTGACAGGCTGGAGGAAGGGTATGATGCAGTATATGCGAAATATGAGCATAAGCAGCATTCTGCATTCCGCAATTTCGGCAGCAGGGTCAATGAGCGGATGACCAGGACTATGCTGGGGAAGCCGGCAGACCTGTATGTGTCCAGCTATTTTGCAGTGAAGCGTTTTGTGGTGGAGGACATGATCCGATATGAGAATTCTTACCCGTACGTGATCGGCCTGGTACTGCGTGCCACCAGGAATATTACCAATGTGGTGGTAAACCACAGGGAGCGGGAGGAGGGCAGAAGCGGCTATACCATAAAAAAGCTGCTGGGACTGTGGTTTAACGGATTTACGGCTTTTTCCGTGAAGCCCCTGCGGGTGGCAACGGCGTTGGGAGCCTTCAGTGCCTTTGCCGGGTTCCTGTATGGAATCTATACCATTGTGAAACGGCTGGTTCTGCCGGATGTGCCCATGGGATTTTCTGCCATTATGTCTGCCATTGTGATATTCGGAGGCATGATCATGCTGATGCTGGGACTGATCGGGGAGTATATTGGGCGGATTTATATCAGCATGAACAATTCTCCCCAGTATGTGATCCGGGAGAGGATAGGCGGGAGGCAGGCAGAAACTGCGGATAAGGCTTTTCAGGCAGGAGAATCCGGGGAAGCTGGCGGAACATGAGAGAATTGACGGGCAGGGAGAAGAACCTGGGGATAAAGATCATCGGATAGCGGAAGGACAGGGGCAATCCGGCTGAGGCATAGGATCCGCAGGCTGGCACCTGGCAGGAACTGGCGGACAGGCAGGGCGCGCTGTCGTATGGAAGGGAGAATGGCAATGGGACACTTTGGAGGCAGGTGTGTGGCCTGGTGGAAGCGGGACAGGCGGTATGTGACAATGATAAAAGCGCTACTTCTGGCCCTGCTTCCTTTGGTGTGTTGTGTGGTGTACTGTGCTTCCCAGGGGAAGACCATCGGGCAGGTATATCTACCAGGTTCGGAATGGAATGACGAATTGTTTTATTACAAGCAGGTGGAAGGTATCGTGAAGTATGGGTACCCTTACGGGTACTTTGGCTTTAATGAAAGCCATGCACTGAAGCTGTCCTTTGCAGCCTGGAGTCCGGTGCTGGTATGGCCCTGGATCCTGTGGGGGCTGGTGTTTGGATGGAATCTCATGTCCCCGGTGCTCTGCAATATTTTCTTGATGATGCTTTGCTGTTTTTTGTTTGTGTGGCTGGTGAAACCCACCTGGAGGCAGTTGGGGATCCTCACGCTACTGTTTAGTCTCTATACGCCATTTGTGCGGTATATGCTGTCAGTGATGCCGGAGGTGATCTGCTTTTCCATGCTGATCACATTTTATAGTCTGGCAGTCAATTACTTGAACAAGGAGAAGGCATATAAGCTGGTGCTGCTGTTTGTGCTGGCAGGGGTCATGACCTTGATGAGGCCTTACATGCTGTTGTTTCTTCTGCTGCCTGCCTGTTTCTGGGTGAAGCGGAAGGGGTGGAAGGGACTGGCTGGTTCCTGCCTGGTGATGGTCCTGGTGCTTGGTATGTATGCCGGGATCAAACATTATCTGGGAGCGGAATATTTTGCACCCTTGTTTTTCACGGACTGGGTGGAGGCTTTCTTTGAGAGGGGGGTGTTCGGAGGGATCCGGTTTACCCTGGGGAAGCTTATCCGTATGGGAAGGGATTTCGCCGGACATACCGTCCAGGGCTTCCGCACCGGCCTGGCTTCCGGGGCGTATTTCGCAGGATATCTGGTGATGTTATGTGTACTGTGTGTACAGAGCCTTAGGGACTGGTTCCGCTGGAGACGGGAACGGATCCGGGTTCCGGGGAAGAAAAACAAGAAAACCGGGAACAAGATAGACGGAAGGGAAGAAGCCGACAACAAGGAAACGGGAAGCGGGGAAGCCGGCAACAAGATGGCCAGAGGAGAAGAAGCGGGCAGCAGAAACAGGGAATCTGCCGGGGAAGTGGCTGGGCGGGCGGCTGGTGCAGGGGATAAGATCCGGAGTCTGGGGAAGCGGCTGGTCATAGAGGTTCACCTGGCTTTCAGCTTCGTGGCCATGCTGTTCGCCTTGCTTCTCATGTACAAGCTGACGGAGGGCAGCAAGCACCTGCTGACCTTTATGGCGGCAGGGATATTCCTTGTGGCGTTGATGGAGACCGTGGCCTTTAAGAAGGCAGTGCTGGTGGGAGTAACCTTTGCCTATTTTTACACCTATATGGCGGTGGATCCCTATGATTACCAGGTACCTTTTGTGGAACCAGAACAACAGGAGCAGGTGCAGGCCTGGCAGGAAGTTTATGGGGAGGTGTTATCCCTTACTTTGGAAGAAAAGCCTGGTTACAGCAATGTGGTAATATGGGTGTTCAGTGACCGGAAGGGGCAGGAGACAGAAAGTACCAATATCCCCTGGCAGTTGCTCTACGGCCTGCCAGAAGGGATGGGGATCAGCTGTTGTATGTCGGACTATCTGCTGCAGAATTTCACGGAACTTAGGAGCCGCTATCTCTTTACCTTATCCGGGGGAGAGATGGACCGCATGTGCGGGGAGGCCGGGTATGAGGAACTGTGGAGGGACCAGGATGCCGTGTTGTATGGGAGATATTGACTGGCGCAGCAGCGGGTCCTGGGACTGCTCCCTAGCGGAACAGTTCCAGGATCCGGGTGCCTAGCAAGTAGCGGCAGGCATGGGTGGGATGAACCTTGTCTGACAGGAACCAGGTTTCGTTTTCGGGTGTGATATCCAGTTCATGGTAATTGTCCAGTAGCTCGGTACCCAGCTCCTGGGAGAGACCTGCCAGAGCATTGGCATAACCTTCCAGGGTGTTCCCGGTAATTCCCTGGGGTTCTGTCCCATTCTGGTTGCGGGTGATGGGGGTAGGGGTACACAGCAGGATACGGGCATCGGGCACATTGGCGCGGATGGTGCTTACGGACGAACGGATGGCGCCGCAGTATGTTGCTATATCATAAGGGTCTTCCGATGAGATAGGGGCATCCGCAAAATAGTCATTGATACCATAATTGATAACAAAACAAAGCTGTCTGTCTGTTGACGGGGTCTCCAGATAGGAAGCAAGGCCCTGGTATACATTGGAATCCTGTGGGATGGCAGATAAATTGCCCTGGAAAAATGCGTCTGTCACCAGGGGCAGGGAGAGCATGGTGGCATCCAGCTGGGAAGCACATGTTCCATTTTGTCCCAGATTGTAGGAGAGAGCACCGGAAAGGCCATTTACTACGCCGGGGATGGAGGAGCTGTCTGTAAAGTTGCCGATAATGCTGTCCCCAAAGAAGACAAAACAATAATCTGACAGATCCGGGAAGTCCACAGGGGTATTGCGGAACCTGCCTGTAAAGGCAGCCAGTTCATCTGCCAGGATGGCAGCGTTGTCTCCAGTGACCTGGTAGCTGTGATCCCGGTCACTGTGGAGCATGACGGTACGGGCTATTGGCTCGGTCAGCTGCCCGGTTGTGGCATCATAATTGCCAGGGTTGGAGACCAGCCATTCCTGGGTGCCATAGAAATAGACTGCGACATTTGTGCCAAGGGCAGGAGCGGCAGCAAGGAAAGAACAGTAGGCTTCCAGTGATTTCTCATAAGCAGCCTGGGACAGTTCCTGCCAGTCCCGTGCTGAAGGATAGGACAAGATGACCTCAAAGTGAACAGACGGGTACAGGGTTAGCAGTTCCTGCAATTCCAGGGGGGATATGAGATCTGGATCCATACCCAGGTAGACAATGACAATGTTGTTATCGGAAGCGGTCAGTTCTGTCATATAATTCTGTAGAACAGAAATGTCTGGTATACAATAAGAGGCCTTGAAGAGGGAGAGTCCCCTGTAGTAGGAAAAGTCTTCTTCCTGGTAGGTCTCTATGGGATATGTGGAGAGAAAGGCAGCATTGTAATTCCCGGAGGCTATGCGTAAGAAATCTTCCTGCATGGCAGAGGGGGTGCGGTTTTGCTGCCAGATGAGGATGGCAGCAGTGCCCAGGAAAATGAGCATTATGGCGGAAATCAAGATGTATCTGTGGGGGAGATGTGTTTTTCTCATAAGGGAGTTGCTCCTTTGCGGGGATATTTTATCTGGAAGGCTGTGCTTCAATGCGTATGCTGGTATTCTGGGATTGAAGCACAGTTGTCAGATGCTTGAATGTATTGTATCATATTGTGTCGGGTGTCTCAAGCAGTTAAGGAATGCTTAGCTGGTCTCTTGACATATATTGAAAAAGATGATGATATAAAATAATGAACAGGGAAAATGGGTGGGATGATGGAGGAGGAACATGACCAAGAGATTAAATAGGGTGGGACTAACAATCATTGCGTTCATTGGTTTGCTTTGCATGATCTTTTTGGGATGTTTCGGTTCTATAAAAGTAAGATACTGAACCAATGGGCAGAGCCTTCGTATAGTGCTTTTTCATCAACTTGTGTGATGTCAGAACCTGCGGAATGGGTGATTGATTACTGGTATAATGAAGAGCATGACTTTTTATACAATTTCTTAAACCGTTATCAATCTATTGTATATTTGCTGTTATTGGTATATTTTTTCCGTTTGTTCTTGAAGAAGGAGAGTGAGGGAATATATTTGCAGGGGCTGGTTTTTATTGGAGGTTTTTTATTTAGCGTGATCTGGGAGGCTCAGAGCAGGTACACCTATCCATATATTGTAATTGCAATTCCGTGTATGGCAGCAGGAATGAAGTGTTGTATTGATGGGGTAGAGTTACTGATTAGAAAAGTGCGGACAAGTGTACAAAGGGTGGATAAGTTTGGAAGTAAACTTCCCATGCCAGACCTGCAGCCTGGCATCAAAGAGTAGATATTGAAATGAGTGCCCGCTAAAGGCGGGTATGGAGGTGTAAAAATGAAGAAAAAACATATCTATTATATAGGACTGGGAATAATGCTTTGTGTTTTGCTTGTTACTCGGCTTTGGAGAATTGATATGGTTCCTTTTGGATTGCACTTAGATGAGGCAGGTATGGCCTATGATGCATGGTGCCTTTCCCGATTTGGGGTAGATCGGTATCTGAATTCCTGGCCGCTTTACTTGACGAACTATGGTGGTGGTCAAAGTGTATTATATGCTTATATCTGTGCCGGCCTGTTTCGCCTGTTTGGCTACCAGTTCTTGTTCATTCGCTTGCCGGTCGTGGTATTCTCAGGATTTACATTTTTATTTGGCATAAAACTGATGCATAAAATATTTCCGGAAGAACATATACCGGCAATCGCTACAGGGGTTCTTGCGGTGATCTGTCCGGCCCTTGTACTGCAAGGAAGGGTCGGGATTGACTGCTATCTGATGTTGGGGTGTTCAACAATATTCTTATACTTTTTTTTCAGCGCGGTGGAGAGCGGAGTTTCTGGGTACTATATCGGAACCGGGATTGTGGGCGGTCTGCTCTTGTATACATATGCCTTGAACTATTTTGCGCTTCCCTTGTTTTTGTGCTTTTCCCTGTTTTATGTGATCCGCGTTAAAAAATTTTCCCTGCGCGGATGGATTGCTATGGCAATACCAATGGCTATTCTGGCCTTTCCGTTGATTATCATCCAGGTGATTAATATGTTTGATTTGCCGGAAATGAAACTGGGCTGTTTTACTTTGACAAAGCTGGATGTGTATCGGGTGAGTGAATTTTCATGGTTTCAGTTTTCCAGGTTAGTGGAAATGCTTCGTATGCTATTTATGGGAAATGAACTGGCCTATACGGCGGCTCCGGGATTTTCAAATTTTTATGTTTTGACAATCCCTCTATTTGTTATTGGAGTGTGCAGTCTTTGTGTATGTACATGGCACAGTGTCCGCAAACGGGAACACAATGGAATGTTATATATTTTTTTCTGGTTTTTAATCCTTTTTCTTCTCTTCTGCCACTTAAAGCCCATCGGATATCGGATTACGGGGATATACTATTCTGTAATCGCGATTGCTGCATATGGATTGAGAGCAGTGATTCGGTTTCTGTGCAAGCGAACCAGGCAAAAGGTGGCATGGGGCATTATGGTAGTGTTGTTGATGGGATATCTGGTCAGTTTTGCCAGATTTGGATATTACTATTACATGGGGGAATATACAATCAGTACGGCGCCGCTTGCCCATTTTGATATTCTGGTAGCAGAAGGAATCGAGTATGTGGAAGCACATCCAGAGTATCAGAACCAGGGGACTTATATGGCAGAACCAGTCACCTTTTATTTGCTCAGCACATTGACATCGCCATATGAGGTTCGGTATGATAGCCATATCCTGGATAATGACTATTACATTTGTGGTAGTTTACCGGAGATTCAGGATGGGTACAATTATATTGTGCGGGATATATATGTGGATTATGCCAATGAGTTACGAGGCAGAGGTTATACGGAAGTAAAGTTTATAGGCTATTCCCTGTTTTACCAGGAAAGGTAACATGAATGGGTTTAGCAAAACAGAATACTTAGATTTGAATGAGATGGAGGCATCTATGAAGGAACTGTGGAAACGACTTGAGCGGTACATACCATTTGTACTATGGGGCGGTATTCTGATAGTCTTTGGATTTACCAGGATGTGGAAGCTGATAGAGATACCATTGGGACTGCATTATGATGAGGCAAGCATGGCGTATAGTGCGTGGAGCCTTTCCAGATATGGAGTGGACAGATATCTGGATTCCTGGCCTGTATATATGAAAAATTTTGGCGGAGGGCAAAGTGTACTTTACGCCTATCTGATGGCAGGCCTTTTCAAGTTGTTTGGATTTCACGTCGTGTTGATTCGGATTCCCAGTGTTTTATTTTCTTTGCTTGCATTGGGTTCTACAGTGGGAATAGCTAAAATAATCTTCCCAGAGCATAAATATGCTCCATATATTGCAGGGGCGTTTATGGCGATTGGACCATATTATATCATGGCAGGACGACTGGGACTTGACTGTAACCTTATGCTGGGGGGCGCGGCATTGTTTTTGTACTGCTTTTTGAAGGCAATCGGAACGGGACGAAAAATATGGTATGTAGCCGCGGGAATTAGCGGCGGTATCATGCTTTATACCTATATTTTGTCGTATTTGATGTTGCCTGTTTTTCTGCTGCTGGCCTTGTTTTATACTATTTTGACTCGTAAGTTCTCCTTTGGCAGATGGGTTATAATGGCGGTGCCAATGGGGATATTGGCTTTTCCCCTCATTCTGGAACAGTTCGTGAATATATTCGGACTGGAATCCTTCAAACTGGGCTTTTTTACAATTACCCGAATGGATTCTTACCGGGTCTCAGAATTTGGAAGATTTCAGATTGCAAGTTTAAAAGTGGCTCTACAGGATATTTTTGTGGGAGATATCTGGCTGCACAATTCCATACCAGGAATTCCGAATCTATATTGGCTGTCAATCCCGCTGGCTGTTGCGGGGCTGATTCATGTTTTTTGGAAGGCGGCTGTATCTTTGCGGAGAAGGGATCTATATATGGGCGCTTTCGTCTTTTGCTGGTTCATTTCGGTATTGTTTGTCGTGTGTCATATTTATCCATGTGTAAATCAAGTGAATAGCATATTCTTTTCGTACACTTTACTGTCGATAGAGGGCATATTTCTATTTGTAAGGTTGAAAAAGTTTGCAAGAAGGATAGTATATATTGTCATTTCGGTTATTTTTGTGACATGTTTTATTAGGTTCAGCGGATACTATTATGGCGGGGGATACATTACAGATAATTATCCGATGGCCTATTTTGATATTCTGACCACGGAAGCCCTGGATTTTATCGAGGAACATCCGCAGTATGGAGCCAGGGGAGTCCAGATGGCCGAACCTCCGGTTTATCTGGGACTGAGTACTCTGTGGTCTCCATATGAATTGTGTCTGTTTGATCAAGATTTATATGTAATGGATTATTATCACTGCTCACATCTAGGAGAGATTGAGGAGGGCTATTACTATATTGTGAGAGATACCTTTCATGAATATGCCAATGAGTTGCGTTCCAAAGGTTATGTGGAGATTCCGTATAATGGATATTCTTTGTTTTATCTGGAGTGAGCAACATGGATGCATTTTCATCCCCAGGTGCTGCCAGATTACATCTGATTCAATGGTGCAGAATGGACTGGAGGATAAAAAGGTTGCGTGGGCGGACGGATGGAGATATACTACATAAAAGGTAAAATAAGGTAAATACGGGGAACGATCAGACAAGAAGAGTGATGGATTTATGTTCTGAAAGGCAGGAAAGACCATGCGGCAATGGAAAGAATACACGGCAGCTTTTATCAAAAATAAAATATACATGTTGTCTTTAAGTCTGACGGCGCTTTTTGGCTACGGTTTTCTCATCACCCACCAGACAGTGGGAATCGATGACACCCCGTATGCTTATTATTTTGAGGAGGGGCTGAATGCCATTGTTGGAAGATGGTTTCTCTTCCTGCTGAATAAAATATGTCACATATCTGACTTTTCGCCTTTTCTCACGGATCTGGCCGGTGTCCTGGTCTTCATGGGGGCTGTGACGGTGTGGGCGGTTCTTCTCTATTCCATCTTCAAGGATAAGGTACCTGGGTGGGGATACCTGTTTTTTGCATGCATCTTCTTCTCCTGCCCTTTGATCAGTGAAGTGTATCCCTATTATCTGCACAATGGAGTCTCGACAGGGTATCTGCTTGTGGGAGTGAGCTTGTGCTTTTACAGGGAAATGCTGTCGGGAGAGAAGGGGCCGGAAGGATGCGGGCAGTCAGAAGCAACAGAGCAGCAGGGGAAGAAAAAATGGCTGGGATCAGGGAAGGTGCCAGGGGCAAAAAGGTTCTGGAAGGGACTTGGCTGTGTGTGCTTTCTGTGGATGGCCCTAGGTTGTTATGAGTCTTTTATGGTGGTATGGCTTCTGGGGGTATGTCTGGTTCTGTTGTCAGAGCGGTATGCAGGGATGCGCAGAAAAGTGTTACCGGCTTTATGTGCAGGGGCAGTGGTGGCAGTGACGGCCATTGTGCTGCGAAGTGCGATGATCCAGGCAGTTACAGGTATTTTCGGTCTAGGGGGCATGCAGGAGGAGGCAGTGCAGCGCTCTGTGACAGAGATGGCTTCCTGGATGCTGGAGCCGGGGGCCTTGTCGGAATTTGCCATGGTGCTGAAGCGGATCTATGTGATGTATGGGGTGTTTGCCTATGCCTATTATCCCATTTTTGTGTTCCTGCTGGCAGCAGCAGTTCTCTTTTCTTACGGGATATACAGAAGCCTGCACCAGAAGGATGGCTGGATCATTTTGCTGACTTTGGGAGGATTCCTGGTGTCATTTCTGTTGGTGGTGGTGGAGGGAAAGGCTACACTATACCGGTCGGCGCAGTTTCTGCCAGTGATATGCGGATACGGGGCTTTTCTGGCATCGTTTGCTATAGGCAGGAGTGGGAAGGGAAAAGAGGTTTCCAGGGGACAGGTGCAGGGGGCGGCTGCTGTGGAAGGCGGGAAGTCTACAGGCAAGAAGCGATCTGACAGTATTGGCCTACAGGTGACTGGGAAGATCCTGCACAAATGGATTCAGAGAATGGTGATATTGATCCTTGCGGTCATTCTCTGGAACCAGTGCTTTGACATGAATAAATGGTTCTATGTAGACTATTTGAAATACGAATCTGCCAAGGATACCATGAGGCAGGTGGCATATGAACTGGGAAAAGACTTTGATACTTCCAAACCCGTGGTTTTCACAGGAAATTACCAGGTTCCAAAGAGCATCATAGCGGATGCCTATGTGGGGTATGGCACAGAAACATTTCATCAGATGAATCGGCTTACACAACCCATAGATGAGCATCTGCTGGAAAAGTTTTACCGGGAGTATGGGGTGTGGGTGGCCCAGACACCGGCGCTGTCTGTGATTGAGTGGGGGCGGTATGCTTTCGGGGATGACTCAGAACTGGTACGTTTTTTTGCCATGCATGGGTATGAACTGGTTCCCTACACAAAGCAGGAGAGATACTATGACCTGGAGGTATATTCCCTTGAGCTGCCCCGGTTCCCGCAGGCGGGATCCATCGTGGATATGGGGGAATGTATCGTGGTGCATTTCTAGTGTGCTGTCATATTCCTGTTTCGCCAAATGACATGCCTGGATTTTCATCTGCTGTGCAGGTTGAAATCCATTCTACGCCATCGGGCTGAAAGTGAAGGAGAAGCGCGTACTTGGAGCACATGGGAGGAATACATGGCGGTTATATGGCAGATAGAAGAGAAATTAGTAGTTTTAAGAAGGAGTGCATGACAGATGGGCCGGTTCTGGAAGAAGTGGAACAATGAGCTACTTTTTGGGCTTTTGTTTTTGGGGTATTCTGCACTGACCATGGTGTTGTTCCACAGGCAGTCCGTCAATTATGGCGGTGGATATATGTCGGATATCCCCACTTATATTGAGAAGATACAGGGGATTACAACAGAGTATGCCACCCCCTATCCGGTTATGTTCTGGATCGGGGAGTTTCTGGCGCAGTTTACAACACCGCAGCATGCCATGGCCATTACGGTGACGGTTCTGAACTGCTTGAATGCCGTGATTGTAAAGCTGGTGTCCGACCGCTTTCTGGGACTGGGCCAGGGGGATGACAGGTGGAAGAAAATAGCCTGCATAGCGGTGTTTCTGCTTCTGTTTGCATCCATGCTCTATCCACTTGCCTGGCTGGGGCGGTATGAGCCGTTGGAAGAGAACTTTCTGTTCCGCTACAGCGGTGCGTTTTCCCCTAATCCGTTTCATAATGCCACCTATCTGGCGGCCAGGCCTTTTGCGGTGCTGGCTTTCTGGGGGGCAGCGGTATGTCTGGGGAAATACGAGGGAAATAAACGATGGTTCTGTCCGGAATATCTCCTGTTTTCCATGGCGCTGCTTTTTGCCACTATGACAAAGCCCAGCTTTACCCTGGTGCTGGTATGTACCTGTGGAATTATCATGATATGGCGTCTTTTTGCCAGCCGGTTCCGTGGGGGGAAGGCTTTCTGGCAGCTTGGAATCTATTTTATTCCCACATTTCTGGATCTGCTTTACCAGTATAAGGGAGTATTTGTGGGAGGAGAAGGGGAAGCAGGACAGGGGATCGGGTTAGGTTTCCTTAAAGCCTGGGAGACAGCCGGGGACAGTGTGGTGCTGTGCATCCTGCGGGGGATGGCTTTTCCGTTATTGGTGCTGGTGTTCCAATGGAGGTACCAGAGGAGGCAGAAAGAGGGAAGCGGTTCCCTGGTATGTGGCAGGGGAGAGAAGGAATGTGGCTGGTACCGGCTTGCCTGGCAGGTCTATCTGGTCGGTTTATGCAGTTTTATGTTTTTGTACGAGAAGGGTACCAGGGTGGAGCATATGAACTTTGCGTGGGGGTATATGTATGGTATGTTTTTCGTGTACCTGGCCAGTCTGGTGATATTGTTGCAGGATACAAAAAAAAGGCGGCAACCGGTGTGGGCGCTGGCAGTACAGTGGGGGTTGTTTGTACTGCATGTGGTATGTGGGATAGATTATTTTGGAGTGCTGTTTGCCGGGGGGCTGTATATGTGAGAGGAATCTGAAACCATGAAAAAGAAGTTAGATGGAATGATTGCCTGTATAGATAGATCTCCGCTCTGGGTGATGGGTTTCCTCTTGGCCATCTTCAATTTTATACCTTTTTTTAGACTTGGGCAGGGGTGCGTTTTCCCTTATCATGACCAATTGGATGAAACCTTGCTTACATATGTGTTGAGTGGAAGGCATTTTCTGACAGGAGCTGAAAAATTTCCCGAAATCCTGGGCGGAATAAATCCCAGCGGTATGCAGCCGGCTGCTGCTCTTTTTGTGCCGCTTTACCGGTATCTGGATCCGCTGGTGGCCTTCCTGGCCCAGTATATACTGTTGTTTCTGGCGGCTTTTTATGGGATGTATTTTTGTGTGAAGGAGATGACTGGCAGCAGTATCCTGGCCCTGGTGGCAGGAGGATGCTTCTGTATGCTGCCCTGGCAGCCGGTCTATGGAATGTCTGTGGTGGGAGTGCCGCTGGCGCTCTGGTGCTTTTTGTGTCTGTATCGGAAAAAGCATCTGATCACCAGTCTTTTTATGCTTTTGATCATGGGACTCACCTCTCATCTGGTACTTATCGGGTATGCAATACTGGGTATCTGGTTCCTTGCACTGGTGTGGATGTGGATCAAAAAAGAGCGGAATCGTCTGCCTGCATATGGTTTTCTGTTGCTGACAGGAGTCTATGTGGCGGTGAACCACCGTCTGTTTGCAGAAGTGCTGCTCGGAAGAAGGGATTATGTCAGCCACAGGGAGGAAATGGTGAATTATGCTTCTCCTCTCTGGGAAACTGTGCAGAATGTATTCCTGCATAGCGCACAACATGCAGAATCCCTGCACCAGGGGCTGATCATTTCGATTCTGGTAATGCTGGCGGTGGCAGGAGTATGTCTCGGCGGGAAAGAAAAGGAGTGGAAGAGGCGGTATGTGGCCGCAGTGACTGGATTTTTACTGCTTTGCGGCATTGCTCTGCTTTATGGATTGTGTAAATGGGAACCTGTGGTACAATTCAAAAACAGTTGTACGGGTTTTATACATTATTTCCAGTTGGAGAGGTTTTACTGGCTGTATCCGGCGGGCTGGTATCTGGAATTTATGCTGTGCTTTTCCCTGTGGTGGTGGATTCCTGTTGCAGGAAACGGCACTGGGACGGAATCCAAAGAGGAAAGCCGGGCAAAGTGCCGGGATGGAGAGCCGGTCCAGGCAGGACACGGGATTAGGGCAAAAGAAGTATGGCAGGGAATCTGCAAGTCTCCTGTGACCAGGTTGCTTGTGCTGGTTATATTGCTCCTGCCTACTCTGCAGGAAATCAAAGTAAATTCTTATCTCTATATGAATGTGAACCAGATCAACAATGGTTCCGGTATTACGGGATATATTTCATGGGAAAGCTTTTATGCAGAGGACTTGATGCAGCAATTGGAGGATGCCATCGGACGGGACATGGAAGGATACAGGGTGGCGCATCTGGGGATCAGCCCTGCGCCAGCCTTAATGCATGGTTTTTATACAGTTGACGGTTATTCCAATAATTATCCCCTGGAATATAAACACAGGTTCCGACAGGTAATCGCCCGGGAACTGGATAAAAATGAATATACAAGGCTTTATTTTGACCAGTGGGGGAGCCGCTGCTATCTGTTCAACGCTGCAACAGGCAATGCCTGGATGCTGGGGAAGAATACGCAGGTGGTATATGAGCGGCTGGATTTTGATATGGAAGCGCTGCGGCAGCTTGGCTGTGATTATATTTTTTCCTGCGGTATCATCCAGAATGCGGAGGAATTGGGTCTTAGTCTGCTGGGATACTTTGAGACGGAGAGCAGTTACTGGGGAGTATGGCTCTATGAAACCGGAACAGGACTGTAAGTATGTTACTGTTCACTCCGTTCACAGCAACATAAGTATTCTTAAAATTTTTGAATTATGCTTGCGGAATTTTACTTAATAGGGAAGTTATGGTAGAATATGTCATAATGCCTTTCTGGAAGTAGCGGTCGATATGGATGCGCTGGTCATTGGATTGAGACAGGCAGATGGGAGTGAGAATGCGTAGAGGTGCAGACAAACAGGCAGGAGATAGAATGAAGCGGCCCAGGATCTATGTGTGCCATACCTATTATCATGTGTATGTGACGTTTCTGAAAGAACTGCGACTTAGGAGTCAGCAGCAGGAGGAAGCTTCCGGAAAGACAGTTCCTGGCGAAGCGGCCCGGCCAGCAGGTAAGATGGGGAAGGCGGATCTGGTGCTCTCCAAAATGTCAAATGATTTTGAAGATCTGAAGAGCCGGGTGGAGGCTACGGGACTTTTCGGCCATGTTTATGAGTTTGATGAAAAGCGGGAGGATTTTTTCCCCAAGCTGGCTAAGTGGAGAAAAGGAGGAGGCGGATTTCTGGGCAATCTGTACTGCCGCATCCGTTTCACCAGGCTGTATGCACAGCTGGAAGCACCCTATGTGCCAGTGGATTTTAGGGACTATGAAGATATCTATGTATACTGTGATTCGGATCCCATCGGCTATTACCTGAACCAGAACAGGATCTATTATCATGCGGTGGAGGACGGGCTGAACTGCCTGAAGAACTTTGACGCTGCCCGGTATGACAACAGAGGGCATTTTAAACTGAAAGCATTCCTTTCCATGTACCTGAATCTGATTTTCGTACAGAACGGGTATGGGAAGTACTGCCTGGATATGGAAGTCAATGACATTTCGGCCATTGCGTATCCCTGCCCCAGGTATATCGAACAGCCTAGGAAAGCCCTTACGGACCGGCTTACAGCGGAGGATAAGGAGATACTCCTAAAGGCATTTATCCGGGATAAGGAGGGTCTGGAACGTCAGATAGAAGAGAGCAGCAGGGTGGGGGACAAGATCCTGGTGCTTACGGATCCGCTGTGTACCCTGGAGGTGCGGGAGAAGATTTTCCGGGACATTATCCATAGGTACGAGTCGGAGGGGACGATTTTTATTAAGCCCCATCCCAGGGATGCCCTGGATTACAGAAAGCTCTTCCCGGAGTATCCCCAGTTTGATGCCACGGTTCCCATGGAGATGCTGGGCTTCTTCCCGGGTTTACGGTTCCGGAAGGTGGTGGGAGTATTCACGGAGGTAAAGGGACTTCCCTTTGCGGAGGAGACGGTGCGGCTGGGGGCAGACTTCATGGATGCCTATGAGGATCCCCTGATCCACCGGCAGAACGAACAGATATAGGGAGGATGGGTTTGTGGGGCAGATCGTAAAAAAGCTTGGGATATTGCTGGATCAGAAACAAAAGAGGATCATGGCGGGGCTGGTGGTGCTGATGGTGGTGGGTGCTTTCCTGCAGACAGCAGGGGTAGGGATGCTGGTGCAGGCAGTAGGCCTGGTCATCGATCCGGGAGCCCTGGAGAAGAATGGAGTCGTGGCGGCTCTCTATGAATGGATGGGCTGCGAAAGCTATGAAAGTTTTTCCATTGTCATGTTGTCTTTGCTCATTGTTACCTTTGTGGTCAAAAATGCTTTCCTTTTTGTGCAGCAGAAGCTTACCCTGGCCTTTGTGTATACCAATCAGTTCCGTACCTCGGAGCGGCTGATGCGTAATTATCTGCGGCGGGGCTATGAGTTCTACTTGAACGCGGATACTGCGGTGGTGCAGCGCAATATCACTTCCGATGTAAATAATATGTATGCACTGATACTGTCCCTGTTACAGCTTCTGTCAGACGGAGTGGTGTCCCTGTTTATTGTAAGCTATTGTTTTATCACGAACGGTACCATGACAATGCTGCTGGCTGTGGTGCTCTTAGTGCTCCTGGTGCTGGTGAAGAAGGTGCTGGAGCCGGTGATGCATAAGGCGGGCAAGGATAACCAGGACTACTACAGCGGTCTGTTCAAATGGATATCCCAGACTGTTCAGGGAATCAAGGAAGTGAAAGTGGGGGGGAAGGAACCCTATTTCGTGGAAGAATATATCAAATGCGGCAGGGGATATGTGAGCGCAGTACAGCGTTACAGCCTCTATAATCAGATTCCCAAGCTGCTGCTGGAGACGGCCTGCATCGGGGCCATGGTGGGGTACATGATTTTCCAGGTGGCCACAGGGGTGTCTGCGGAGGACATGCTGGGGGTACTTTCCACCCTGGCAGCGGCAGCTTTTGTGCTGCTGCCCTGCGTCAACCGGATCAGCAACCAGATCAATGCCATTGCTTACTGTGAGCCGGCTTTCATGAAGGTCAGCGACAATCTCCAGGATGAGATCGCAAACGATAAAGTGGACATGTCCTTTGCGTTGGAGGAAGAAAAGCTGCCAATAAAAAAGGATATCATCTTGGAGGATATCACCTATGCGTATCCCGGCACCGAAAAACGGATTTTCCACCATGCGCGGATGACCATACCTGTGGGAGCCTCCGTAGGGGTGGTGGGCACTTCCGGGGCAGGTAAGAGTACCATTGTGGATATTCTGCTGGGCCTGCTGGAACTGGAGTCGGGCTATGTGCTTGCGGATGGGAAACCTGTCAAGGAACACTTAAGGGGGTGGCTGCAGAACATCGGGTACATTCCCCAGATGATATTCATGCTGGATGATACCATCCGCAGTAATGTGGCCTTTGGTGTGCCCAGAGAAAAAGTGGATGAAAAAAGGGTCTGGGAGGTACTGCATGAGGCTCAGTTGGATGAATTTGTAAAATCCCTGCCCCAGGGCCTTGACACCAGCATCGGGGAGCGGGGAATCCGTATCTCCGGCGGACAGCGGCAGCGGATCGGTATTGCCAGGGCGCTCTACCATGACCCGGAGGTGATGGTACTGGACGAGGCCACTTCAGCCCTGGACAATGATACCGAGGCTGCCATCATGGAATCCATCAATATGCTGCACGGCAGGAAGACTTTGATCATCATTGCCCACAGGCTTCAGACCATAGCAAAATGCGACCTGGTGTACCGGGTGGAGAATGGGAAGGCCACACTGGAAAGAGGGAATATATGAGATGCAGTTAAGTGTTATTGTGCCTGTTTATAATATGGCAGCAGGTGGAAAACTGGAGTTCTGCATGGACTCTCTGGTAAACCAGACCATAGAGGACTACGAGATCCTTGCTGTCAATGATGCCTCCACGGACAATTCCCTAAAGATCCTGCGGGAATATGAGGAGCGGTATCCGGACAAGGTGCGGGTGATTACGTACCCGGTGAACAGACGCCAGGGCGGGGCCAAGAACGAGGGCTTGAAAGCGGCCAGAGGGGAGTGGATCGGCTTTATTGACAGCGATGACTGGGTGACGGCTGACTACTATGAGAAGCTGCTGGGTAAGGCCCGGGAGACAGGGGCTGATGTGGTGGGATGTGATTACAGTCTGGTGACGGAACACACCTTCCAGGTGGGGAAGGTGGTTCAGAACAATACCCGGGAGCAGACAGGAATCCTGGATGAGGAGAAGCATAAAATGCATATCCTGCGGCCGGGTAGTATGGTAATCAAGGTCTACAGGGCAGATATTCTCCGGGAAAACAGGTTATGCTTTCCGGAAGGAATCTTTTATGAGGACAATTGTGCAGGAGTGGTATGGAGCCTGTATTTCCATCATTTTGAGAAGGTGGAGGAACCGCTGTATTACTATTATCAGAACAACGTTTCCACAGTGCATACCATTACAGAGGCAAGATGCAGGGATCGTATGAAGGCAGCAGAGCTTATGATAGAGGAATGTGAGAAAAGAGGAGCTTTGGGACAATTTAGAAGCGAGATTGAATATCGGTTCACAGAACTGTTTTATGTGAATACGTTATTTTCTTATATGCAGGGAGTGGTACATCCAAAATGGTCTTTTGTTAAGGAATTACGGGAGGGCATGGTGGAATGGTTCCCGCAGTTTTGTGAAAATGGGTATTACAGACAATATGTAGGGCAGGAAGAACAACGCCTGATAGGAATACAGCTTCTGTCAGATACCAGGTTCTACTATCAGTATCTGCTGAAACGTTTTGTCCGTAAGTGGAAGAAGCGGTTGTGACGGAAATGAAGGAGACTTATTAAAATGGGCTTTTGGTTGAAAGTGAAAGAACTGAAGCTGTGGAAACAGAGAGCTTTCCGGTTTATGTTAGGTGCAGAAGCGGCCTTACTGATGGCGGGTATTCTCAACCTGTTCGGAAAGGATGCGGTATATGAATACGGAATAGGTTCCATACAGGCGAATCGGGGTACGTATCTGGAGGAGGCGGGAGGGGTCTGCATAGAAGGGGGAGGCACTGAAGACAATTTGATAGAATTCAGTGGAATTGTGCTGCCCAGAGGAACATACAGGCTACAGATACACTATGATGTAGATGTAAACAGCATTCATTATTATAATATCGCGGACGAAAAAGGGGAAAGCGAGAGATTACAATGCAATGGTGGAATGTTATATGCAGATTTACACCAGACGGATACAGAGGTATGGGCAAATAAAAAGATAACAGATGCAAGGGTGTATGTGAGATATGGCGGGGAAGGAAGGCTTGTGGTATCCGGCCTTACCATACAGCAGACAAATGCCATGGCCCGGACGGATTTGTTTTGTCTGCTTTGCCTGTTGGCCTTGGGGAATGGCATTTATGTGTACATTCGGTATGACAAGGCTTACAGAATAGAAGTCAAGAAAAAGAAGGTCGCTTTCTGCCTGGGGGTCATCACCGTTCTGGCATCTTTGCCTTTGTTGGTGGATTATGTGTTTCCGGCAGGTGACTTAGGGTATCATTTGATGCGGGTAGAAGGAATCAAGGACAGCTTACTGGCAGGTGTATTTCCTGTGAGAATATCACCAGAGTGGCAGCAGGGATATGGGTATGCTTCTCCCATTTTTTATGGGGAGACCATCCTATATCCAGCAGGGCTGTTGCGGTTAATAGGATTCAGTGTAACTGCCAGTTACCGAATTTTTATGCTGGCGATCGTCTTTGCAACGGTACTGATAGCATACTGCGCTTTCACGAAGATATTTGGCGAGGCCTATGTGGGTGTTTTTTGCAGTTTGCTTTATTCTTTATCTGTGTATCGGATTTATAAGACATATATCTGCGGCTCCTTGGGAGAAAGTTTGGGTATTATGCTTCTGCCACTTCTGGTGTATGGTTTTTGGAGGGTATTTACGCAGGATATCTGTAGTAAAGAGTATGCGCGAAGCTGGGTTCCGCTTACTATCGGATTTACCCTGTTGCTCCAGTCACATCTGCTTAGTTGCGAACTGGTAGGATTTTTTACCATCCTGTTATGCATCGTCCTCTGGAGACGGGTATTCCGATGGCCGACTTTTTTGGTGCTGGCTAAGACAGTGGTGTATACCATACTGCTCAGTGCATGGTTTCTGGTTCCGTTTTTGGATTATATGCTCACAGGGGATTTTGTGATCCAGCATGTGTCAGCCAGGAGAATTCAGTATAGAGGTCTGTATCCTGCTCATTTACTCTTTACCTGGCCTAGATCTGGTAGTGGCGTGTTCTTTGACCAACAGGGAATGTATGACAGTGCGCCTATGGGAATTGGAGTGGTGTTGATTGTGGCCCTGGTGGTATTCATATGTCTTGTTTTTAACCGCAGGTTGGAACATATAAAAGAGGAGAAAGGGTTAGGAATATTGCTGGGAACATTTGGAGTGCTTTCCATGTGCATGAGTTTAAGTAGTTTCCCGTGGGACAGGATCCAGGATCTGGGACAGGTGACTGCCACCCTGGTTTCCAGTATCCAGTTCCCAAATCGTTTATTGATGATAGCAAATGTATGTCTGACAGCGGTGGCAGGCATCATGGTTAAATATGCGTTAACAGAGGGAAGCAGGAAGTTCTGTGTGGGATATGTATGTGGTATTTGCCTTCTTCTTGTTGTAGGTTCTGTTTATTTAATGGAAGATATTACATGGGAACTGCCTCCGATAAAATTTTATAACAGCCAGGGTATGGGCACAGGATACATTGCGGGCGGTGAATACCTGCCTTATGGTGTGAATCCGGCACTGTTTATATACCATGATCCGGTGTGTACAGGGGATCTGGAAGCCCGGGAATACGAAAAGGGTCCCCTGAAAGCGGAAGCGCATCTGGTGAATCCGGGAGACAAGACAGAGAGTGCTTCCTTTGCCCTGCTTTATTACAAAGGATACCGTGCCAGGGCCGTTCCAGAAGGGATTGCATTGAAATGTTATGCGGGAGAAAACGGTGAGGTGACGGTGGATATCCCGGCAGGCTTTGACGGCAGGCTGACAGTAGGCTTCGAGAGTCCCTGGTACTGGCGGTTGGGGGAAGCAGTAACCCTGCTGGTGATCCTGATTATGGCCGGGGATGCCGTTCGGAGGAAAAAGATTGTTTGTTCCATCAAAGATGGCACTGCCGCCGAAGCGGCATGTCTGGAAGTGTGCGCAAAAGGGGTATCATCATGAAAGAAATCTGGCAGAAGTATAGAAAAAGTATATGGGGTATCCTGCTGATAACCGGGATAATCTCTGTGCCGTTAATGACGGATTATTGCTTTCGTGGAGATAATCTGGCGACAGTCCTCAGTAAGATCGAGGCTATGGGCCGGGGGATAGGACATGTGCTTCCCGTGCGTTTCGGAATGCTGGAATTGCAGGAATACGGGTATTATGGGGCTTCTTTTCAGCCAGGGGTGGTGTATGTATTCCCGGCTTTGCTTCATCTGATGGGAGTAGGAATGGGAGCAGCCTTGAAATGGAGTTTTTTCCTGCTGAATCTATTAACGGCTTTTATTGCATGGATCTGTTTTCAGAAGATCACACAGAGCCAGGCTATCGGTATTATGGGAAGCCTGTTGTATACAGGGTGTCCCTACCGGTGCAGCGAAATGTATCAGATGGGGAATCTGGAAGAAATTGCCGGCTGGGCAGTTCTGCCAGTGGTACTTCTGGGATTGTGGATGCTTTACCAGGAGTGTGAGGAGAAGAAAAGCGGGGATGCCTCCTGGACTGTCCTGGCACTTGGACTTTGTCTGCTAACAGTCTCTTCCACGGTGGTGTTGTCCGTGGGGATGATATTGGTGGTGCTGACCTTGTTCTTGATGGGGAGAAAGACCTTGCAGCGGAGGGTACTGGCAGGGCTGGGGAAAGCATGGGGAACCAGTCTGGCTGTGGGAGCCTGGTTTCTGATTCCCATGCTGGCGCGAATGCGGGATGCCCAGGTGGTGGGACCAATGATTGTATCAGACTTCCGGAGTTATGGAACGTATCTGATACAGTATCTCACCGTTTTTCCCAGAGCGGGGATGCAGGTACGGACCCTGCAGAATGGGATGGCTCATGCACAGGCCATTGGCCCTGGCATTGCAGCGGTTTTACTGGCGGTGCTCTATCTGGGAAAAAGGTTTGTGGGAGAGGATAATCTGGGTGGGAAGCACTTGTGGAGAGAAGCGCTGCCAGTGGGAAGAATGCTGGGGGTCAGTGTGATACTGCTGTTCTTAAGCTCCCATTTATTTCCCTGGGATATGCTGCAGGACAGAAATATGCTGTTTTCCTGTCTGCTGGCCTTACTGTGCACACCGGCAAAGCTGGCTGTTGTGGCAGATGCAGGTCTGATCCTGGTAGCCTGCCTGGTACTAAAAGTCTTACAGGGGAACGAGGAAGAGGAAGGCAAAAGAAGGTGGTTGCTGGCAGTGCTTCTCCTCTCATTCGGTACCATCCAGTTTCAATTGGGAAATATAATGATTACACAGAATTTTGTGAGGCAGGAAGAGATTGCTTTACTAAGCCAGACCGCCATTCCCTTAGTGGAGGAGGAATCTTTCCTCTGGCGATGTTGCGAAGGCATCTCTGTGGTGGCGGTTTGTGCCTGTGCGGTATTGTGGGTGATAAGGAGACATAAGAATGCTGGGAGAATCCGGGTTTCTCAAAAATAAAAAAATTTGGGTATTGTTAGGACTGGAATGTCTGCTGCTTCTGCTGGGCATAGCAGGTCTCTTTGGCAGGTCAGGTGTGGTGGTAGACAGAGAGGATGCGGGCCGTCTGATAGAGGATGGTGTCAGTCTTCCAGCCGGGCATTATGTTCTGCGGCTCTATTATGCAGGAGAGGGGGATAATCTTGGTTCCTTTGGCGTGGTGACAGAGAGCGACAGACACAGGACTTTGCTTGCAAATGAAGCTTCTGTCTGGGAAGGAGATTCTGTGCGGGAATGTTCCTTTTTTCTGACGGATTCTGTGGAAACATGCAAGGCTGTGTTTCATCTGTCAGAAAATGTAGAGGTACAGGGTCTGGAACTGCATGCAACCAATGCAGGGCAAAGAGTCTTTCTGTTCTGGGTAATAGCGGGCTGTCTTCTGTTAAATGGGATTCTGGTGATTTGCATGTATCATCGGAAACACCCGATTCCCATGGAAAAGCAAGTAGTGGGATTCGGATTGCCCGCGCTGATGGTTTTTGCATCCCTGCCAGCCTTCGTGGATTACGCTATATACGGAGCTGACTTGATCTTTCATATGAGGCGGATTGAGACTCTGGCAGATGCCATCAGGCTGGGAGAGCTGCCTGTGCGTATGTGGTCTGTATGGCTGGGTGGACATGGATATGCCAGTTCGTTTTTCTACGGGGATACCTGCCTGGCAGTGCCTGCAGTGCTCCGGTTGATCGGGTTTACCCCGGATGCCGCTTACCGGATGTTCCTGGTGGCAGTGAACCTGGCTACGGCCTGGGTGGCCTATATCAGTTTCAAGGGATGCTTCCGCAACCGGTATCTGGGTTTCTTTGGGAGTCTGCTATATACCTTGGCACCTTACCGAATGTACAATATGTATAACCGGGCAGCCATTGGCGAGACTACAGCCATGATCTTCCTGCCTCTTCTGGTGTGGGGATTTTACCGGATTTATACAGAGGATCCCGGGAAAAAGGGCTATCTGTGGAACTGGGTGATACCTGTGATTGGGTTTTCGGGTGTGATCCAGTCCCATGCCCTAACGTGTGAGATGACCGGCTTTTTTGTGATAGTACTTTGCTTGATTTTGTGGAAGAAGACCTTTAGACGCCGGACTTTTATGGTTCTGTCTTGTACCGTGATTATGACAGTGGTAATCAATGCATGGTACCTGGTGCCCTTTTTGGATCTGATGTTTGCAGACCAGTATTATTTTGGCAACAATGCCGGAATGCTTATCCAGAGCAGGGGGGTCTATCCGGCCCAGATCTTTTATACGTTGCAGGCAGGAGGGTCATCCTCCCGGTATGTGGAGAACGGAATGCTGGAAGCAGAGCCCATTGGCCTGGGAGTGGCACTTCTGTTCTGTATGTTTTTATGGCTGGTGGTTCGCAGGTACAAATGCAAAGAGACAGGGGATCTTATTGTACAAGACAAAAAGAAAAGAGCTGGGGACATCGTGTGGATACTCACGGTAATTGCCCTTGTCATGAGTACAAGCTGGTTTCCCTGGGATTTTCTGAGTCATGCAAACAAGGTTCTGGCATCTCTGGTTGGTTCTATTCAGTTTCCTACCAGAATTACTTCTGTTGCCACGGTACTGGGCGTGTTTGTAGCCTGTGTGACGGGAGAGAAGGTAATCTGTAGCCAGTGGGGGAAACAGAAGGGGTGGACAGGACTGGGGATTATAGGCGCGGCAGCTGTTCTGTTTGGCGGGTATCAACTGAATGATTTTCTGCTCACACGTGACAGCTTTCTGCGTCTGTATACACCACAGAATATAGGCAGTGCGGCAGTCCTGGGGGCAGAGTATCTGCCTTTGGACGCAGACATTACCCATATGAGAAACCATGCACCGGTTTTGGGAAACGGCGTGACCCTGGATGGATATGAGAAAAAGGGACTGGCGGTTCGGGGCTATGTGACCACAGGGGAGGCGTCATACTTAGAACTGCCTCTGCTTTATTATAAGGGTTACCGGGCTGTGGAGGGTAATACCGGGGAAGAGCTTGCCTTGATAAAGGGAGATAATTGCGATGTCAGGGTACTGCTGCCAGAGGATTTTAGCGGGCAGATCCGTGTATGGTATGCAGGAATGTGGTACTGGCATCTGGCAGAAGCTGTCAGCGTGATTGCAGGAATTGGTTTTTTGGTATATTATGGGATCAGAAGGAGAAGGATTTCAAAAATTGTCTGTGCTGCTACAGACAGCAGATCTGAAAGTGTGAAGGCAGGAGTATGAGAAAATGAAGAGATTGGCAATTATCACGGCCCGGGGGGGCAGCAAACGGATTCCCAGGAAAAATATCAAGGAGTTCTGTGGGAAACCCATATTGGCATATTCCATTGAGGCGGCACTACAGTCGGGTATATTTGACAAAGTCATGGTATCTACAGAGGATGAAGAGATAGCAGAAGTTGCAAAAAGATATGGGGCGCAGATTCCTTTTTTCCGCAGCCAGGAAGCATCTGATGATTATGCAACCACAAACGATGTTATACTGGAAGTCCTGGAGGAATACGGAAAGCGGGGGGAAACCTATGATCTGGCCTGCTGTATCTACCCCACAGCACCGTTTGTGACGTCAGATAAGCTACAAGGTGCAGTCCGGGCGCTGGAAGGGAGTGATGCGGATACGCTGATACCAGTGGTGGCCTTTTCTTATCCACCCCAGCGGGCCATGATTGTAAAAGAGGGGCGGCTGGTATTCAGATGTCCCGAATATCTGGATAGCCGTTCCCAGGATCTGGAACCCCAGTATCATGATGTGGGGCAGTTTTATGTATTCCGGACAGACGCCTTCAAGAGAAACAGAAAGCTGATGGTAGGGAATATCCTGCCATGGATTGTGCCAGAACTGGAAGTACAGGATATAGATAATCAGACGGACTGGCAGATTGCAGAGATGAAATACCGCTTGATGAATGGGGCACATGGAGAGTGAGGAGGTGGCAGTTTGCCTAGGATAGCACTTTTGTCCAATATCAATATGGATGTTGTGATCCGGCTGCTTGGAAAGGAAGTGGATATCTACCGGACGGAAGGGTACGGCAATGAACTGGGAACACTGATGAATCCGGCATCTTCTTATCACACTTATGGTGCCGGGATGGTCTTTTTCGTGATGGATCTGATGGAACTGCTGGAACATGACCTGGATCCCACAGCGGCGGAAGGTAGGATCAGACAGTGGTTTCGGAATTTGCAGGGCACCTTGAAACAGGAAGTGGTATACTATGTCTCTGACAGCTATCTGTGGGGGATGGAACTGGAGACCACGGCGGATATGGGGAGGAAGCTGCATCTGGAAGGACTATGGCAGCAGTATCTGGAGAAGCTGTGCCAGGTGAGACAGAATGTGCGTATCCTGCCTTTCCACCGGCTCATAGAGACCTTGGGCAGTGAAAAGTCTTTTTCCATGAAGATGTGGTACATGGGAAAGATCCTTTTAAGCGGGGAAGCCCAGAAGAGGCTGTGTACCTTGATCCTGGATAAGGTCAGGGTGGAGACCCGTATACCTCGCAAAGTATTGCTGCTGGATCTGGACAATACGCTCTGGGGAGGACTTGCAGGGGAAAGTGACCATACACCCATAGAGCTCTCCGAGAGCCATACGGGGTTGGCTTATAAGAACCTGCAGCGGGTCATTCTGCAGATGCAGAGGCAGGGGGTGTTGCTGGGGATTGTCTCCAAAAATAACAGGGAGGATGCCATGGAGATCCTGGATGCACATCCGCATATGGTACTTCGGAGTGCAGACTTTGCTGTGATCCGGATCAATTGGAGACCGAAATATGAGAATATACAGGATATTGCAGGGGAATTGAATCTGGGCCTGGATTCTTTTGTGTTCTGGGATGACAATCCAGCCGAGAGGGAGTTGGTAGGGACTATGCTGCCAGAGGTGGCAGTGCCTGATTTTCCGGCATCGCCGGAGGAACTTGCCCCGGCTATGGGGAGCATTTACAGGGAATATTTTGAGAAGGCTTATGTGACAGATGAAGACAGGACAAAAACGGCACAATATACGGCAAATGCGGCAAGAAAACAGTTGGAACAGGAAACAGGGGATTTTCAGACGTATCTTGAACAGTTACAGATTGTGATCACAAGGGTGGATCCGGCAAAGCACATGGAACGTCTGGCCCAATTGGTAAACAAGACGAACCAGTTCAATCTGACCACCATCCGGTATACCCAGGGGGAACTGGCCAGGATAGTGGAAGGGCAGGAAAAACTGGTTTATCTGTATCGGGTAACGGATAAATTTGGCGACAATGGTGTTGTGGCCGCCGCTGTAGTGGATGTGGAGGGAAGATTACCGGGCGACATAATGTTAAAAGTGGAAAACAGGGAAGCAGGACAACCTGTGGTGGAAGAATTTGTCATGAGCTGCAGGGTCATGGGGAAAAATATAGAATATGCTATCCTGGAAGATGTGGAGTCAGATCTGAAAGCCAGGGGATATACCCATCTGGCAGGGGTATATCTGCCAACGGCAAAAAACCAGCCGGTGGAAAAGCTATATGACCAGATGGGATACAGAAAACAGGAGCCACTGCCAGATGGTGGCACAGGAGGAACTGTATATTACCTGGAACTGGCAGAAGTGCCGAAGAGGCCATATGCTGCAAAAGTGATCAGTGCCGTGGAAGCGGACAAGGAGGGATTGACTTGAAAGAGAAGGTATTTGCATTGATTGAAGAGGCATTGCACGTGCCGGAAGGAACCATACAGGAAGATACCATGATTGCAGATGTAGAGCAATGGGATTCTCTGGCCCATGTGATGATCATCGGGGAACTGGAGGAGAAACTGGGTATTTCCATTCCCCTGGAGGAGGCCATAGAACTGACCGGCGTGGGGGAACTGCTGGAAAAGGCAGGCATACGATGAGTGTGACAGTACGTTCCATTGAGCAGACAGATCTGGAGAATATTATGCACTGGCGCATGGATCCGGATATTACCAGGTATATGAATACGAATCCAAGGCTTACACTGGAAGGGCAGAAAGCGTGGCTGGCTTCCATTGAGGCCAGTACAGATGTGAAGTACTGGATGATTCTGGTAAATGGGACTCCGGCAGGGGTTATCAATTTGACGGGGCTGGACAATCGCCATGGAAACCTTGGCTGGGCCTACTATGTGGGAGAACGGAGACTGCGTAGTATCCAGGTGGCATTGTCATTGGAGATGAGTCTGTATGACTATGTATTTGATGTACTGGGAAAGAGGGCAGTGTATGGGGATGTTTTTTCCCTGAATACAGGCGTGATCCAGCTTCACAAGCTCTGCGGATGTGAGATTGTGGAAGAACGGAAACACCATGTGTGCAAAGAAGGCGTGTATTATGATGTGACATACATGCGTATGACAGCAGAACGGTGGGAAGAAATCCGTCCCTCGAAGAAATATGAGAAGATAAAGTTCGTTTAGAAGAAAGGACGCAGGTGATGGACAAGGAAATCAGAATTGGAAACCATGTGATCAGTGAAACTTCCCCGGTGTTTATCGTGGCGGAAATGTCAGCTAACCACAACATGGACTTTGACCGGGCAGTGGCGATCCTGCAGGCGGCCAGAGAGGCAGGGGCAGATGCCGTGAAGATCCAGACTTATACGGCAGACACCATTACCCTGGACTGTGACGATCCCTGTTTCCAGATTACCCAGGGAACTCTCTGGGACGGAAACACGCTTCACAGGCTATATGAATCAGCGTACACACCCTGGGAATGGCAGCCTGAACTCAAGAAAATGGCAGAAGACATGGGGCTTGTATTCTTTTCTTCTCCTTTTGATGGAACCAGTGTGGATTTCCTGGAGCAGATGGAGGTACCTGTCTATAAGATTGCATCCTTTGAAATCAATGATATACCCTTGATCCGGAAGATTGCCAGGTTAGGGAAGCCCATGATACTGGCCACAGGAATAGCCCGTCTGGCGGATATCGAGCTGGCGGTGGAGACCTGCCGGAAAGAGGGAAATGAGCAGGTGATACTCTTGAAATGCACATCTGCATACCCGGCTCCCTATGAAGATGTGAATCTAAGGACCATTCCTGCCATGCGGGATACCTTTGACTGCATAGTAGGACTCTCTGACCATACCTTTGGATGTGCCGTGCCAGGTGCAGCAGTTGCCCTGGGGGCAAAGGTGGTGGAGAAGCATCTGACCCTAAGCCGGGCAGATGGCGGTGCTGACGCCGCTTTTTCCATGGAGCCGCAGGAATTTGGGGAGATGGTGGACAACATCCGCAAGGTGGAGCTGGCTCTGGGGAAAGTGACATATGAGCTGTCTCCCATGGCGGCCAGGGAGCGGGAACATTCCAGGTCCCTCTTTGTAGCAAAAGATATGGGGGCAGGAGAGATATTCACCCCGGACAATCTGCGTTCCGTGAGACCTGCCAATGGACTTCACACAAAATATTATGAGGAACTGTTGGGCAAGAGAGTGTCCAGGGATGTAAAACTGGGGACTCCTATGAGCTGGGATCTGGTGGATTTTTCATAAGGAGTATATGTGGAACATATGTATTTTTTCCGGGCAGATGGAAACGCGACAACCGGAGCCGGGCATCTGATGCGCTGTGCCACAATTGCCACGGCTCTTGCAGGAAGGCTGGGAGGAAAGGACGGGATCCGGTTCGTGTGTGCAGATGACCAGTCCGCCTCCCTGGCAGCACAACAGGGATTTCAGGCAGTGGTGCTGGGATCGGATTACCGGGATATGTGTGGGGAGCTTCCCTTGTGGCAGGGGCTTTTCCGGAATGGGACAGAAGGCAATGTCATCCTGGTGGACAGCTATTTTATCACAGACCAATATCTGATGGAACTGGGCAAAAAGAATTGCATAGGAGTGATGGATGATTATGGATCCCATGCCTATCCGGTGGATTTTGTGATAAACTATAATGCACCAGCCAGCCAGATGCAGTATGAGGATCTATACCGGGGAAGGGATATACGGCTGGTCATAGGCAGCAGGTACATTCCTGTGAGAGAGCAGTTCCTGCATACGGATTACCAGGTGCGTAAGAGGGTACACAATGTGCTGATTACCACAGGAGGTGGGGACCTGGATAATATTGCAGGGCAGATATGGAAGCTATTGTATAACGAACAGATGGAATTTCATGTGGTGGTAGGGCAGTTTGGAACACATATCCAGAAGATGCAGGATCTGGCAGCCAGGCATGGCAACCTTCATATCCATTACAATGTGCGGGATATGGCAGGTCTGATGAAGGAGTGTGATATTGCAATTACAGCAGGGGGATCTACGGTTTACGAGCTTTCTGCCATGGGAGTGCCGTTTATCTGCTTTTCCTATGCGGAAAATCAGGAGATATTGACCAGGTATATCCGGGATAGCGGGATTGCAGGGGAAGCGGGGGCCTGGCACAGGGATCCGGTGGGAACCGGGCAGAACTTGAAGCAACTGTTTGACCGTCTGGCAGACAGCAGGAGCCTGAGGGTTGCATTCTGGGAAAAGGAAAGGGACATGATAGATGGACAGGGGGCAGCCAGGCTTGCGGAAATACTCAGCAGATTGTAGGTGTATATATCTGGAAAACAGGACTGCGGGAGGCGTGTATTGAAAAGATTTTGGGACAGCAAAAAAGTTCTGTATGGACTGATATCGGCATGTCTGTTTCTGATGTTACTAGCATTGACCTTCCGGTCCAGGCTGTCAGACCAGCCTGGCTGGGTGGACATGGTGGTCTTTGGGGACAGTATGTGTGGAGGCGTTAGGGATGAGACTGGCGTAACGGCCCAGCTGGGAAAACTGACACAGATGTCTGTATTGAACGGGGCGCTTGGCGGAACTTGCATCAGCAGGATCGACCGGGAGTGCAGGCTGGATTATGCCAAGGACTCCCTGTCCCTGGCAGGTCTTACAAAAGCTGTGATGGCCAGGGATTTCGGTATCCAGCAGGCGTTCAGGATCAGGGAGAGCAACACAGAGTATTTTGAGAATGTGGTGGACGAGCTGGAGCGGATTGACTTTGCCACGGTGAAGCTGGTGGTAATCTATCATGGGATAAATGATTATTACAATGGGGTTCCCATAGCCAACGAGGCAGACCCTTATGACGAATATACCTTCTCCGGGGCATTGCGTAGTTCCCTGAGGGCCTTGCAGCGGGCCAATCCGGATATGCGGATTGTGCTGGTGACACCTACTTACATCTGGTATGAGAGCCAGGGGCTGACTTGTGAGGAATATGATGGGGGTGGCGGTATACTGGAGGACTATGTCCAGGCTGAGATGAAGATCGCAGCGGAGTTCGGGCTGGAGATTGTGGATCTGTATCATGATTTTTTCCCACATGACAGATGGGAAGACTGGGAGCAGTATACCCGGGATGGCACACACCCCAATGAGGCGGGAAGAGACAAAATAGCAAGAGAGATAGCAAGGCATATCCTGGGCAGCCAGTAAGAGGCGTGGCAGTGAGAAGCATAGCAGTAGGAGAGTTATAATTGTGAGAAGTATGGCAGTAAGAGGAGAGGTCAGATGACACCATCGGAATTTGGCAAGAAAGTATACAATGCGATAAAGGGGAAGTGGAAGCTGGCCTTTTTCTCCGCGGTCTGTATGGGACTGCTGATTCACATGCCTGTGATGCTGTCTGACATTCCCAACCATGACGGCCTGGACAGTATGCATTTTGACCAGAACATGATCACTTCCGGCCGGTGGCTTTTGTCAGTGGCCTGTGGCTTTTCTTCCTATTATACGCTGCCCTGGCTGATTGGATTGATCGGACTGGTGTTTCTGGGAGTGGCGGCCGCTGCCCTGGTGGAGCTTCTGGAGGTGGAGAGGGGATGGGCAGTGGTGGTCTGCAGCGGCCTGCTGGTATCCTTTCCGGCGCTGGCCTCTACCTTTGCCTATGTGTTCACCCTGGATGGCTATATGATGGCCCTGCTGCTTTCTGTGCTTTCTGTGCTGTGTGTGAAAAAGTGGCGGAGAGGCTTCCTGCCAGGAAGTGTCTGCCTGGCCTGTAGTCTTGGGATCTACCAGGGGTACCTTTCCTTTGCCATGATCCTGGCCTTGTTTGCAGTGGTTATGCTTTGGGCCGGCAGGGAGTCCTGGCAGGAAAAATGGAAGAAAACATTGCATTATCTCTACATGGGAATACTGGGAGCCGTTCTGTATTATGGAATGCTTCAGGTGCTTCTGTGGATTCAGGGGAAGGAACTGGATACCTACCAGGGAATCAATGGGATGGCATCCGGCCCCTTTGCCAGAATGGCAGGGATTTTTACCGACCTGGCTGGTATGTACCGGGATTTTGGTGCCTTTACCTTAAAAGGTGGTGTGGTATTCAACAATTGGATTTCCCTGGCAGCAGTGGTTCTGTTGGGAGTTGCTGCGGTGGTTTCGGTTTTTTTGCTGTTGCATGACAGAAAGGGCTGGAAGAATCCGTTCTTTTTCGTTATAATGGGGGTGTCTGTGGCGGTACTTCCCCTTGTGACAAACATTGTGCTGCTGATCTCACCGGAAGTGACTTACCATTTGCTGCTTCGGTACCAGTGGGTGCTTTTTCCCATAGGTATGGTGGCATTGGCATCTTGGAAGGGTTATACCGGAAAAAGCCAGGATGCTGTGGGGCTGGAAGAGATGGAGAAAACGGGTGGGAATCCCAAAACGGGAGACTTTGTAAAGTGCGTATCCGGAAGGGAAAGGCTTCTGTGTCAGTGGGTTGCTGTGCTGGCAGGAGGGGCACTGGTTTTTTTCTATGGGGTTACAGATAACATCGGGTATTCTAACCTGCAGAAGCGGTATGAGAAGACATATGCCTATTGTGTGCGCCTGCTGGACCGCATTGAACAGACGGAAGGGTATTATACCGGGATACCCATTGCCATGGTGGGAGTGGTGGGAGAGGACCCTTATCCTGTGACGGATATCACATGGCCCGTGACAGGGAACATGATTGGATTAAACGGGGATATTCTGTTGTACAGAGGGGATAATTACCGGGAATTTATCCGCCATTATCTGGGGGCTACCTTGAACATCCTGCCACCGGAGTCCATGGGTGAGATGTATTACGCACAGGAATATGTGGAGATGGATTCTTTTCCGGGGAAAGATTCGATTCGGATAATAGACGGAATCATGTATATTAAAACAGAAAATCGTGATCGCTGAACTGAGAGATACCTAAGGAAGATAGGAGAAGACTATGGCGGTATTATCCATTGTTTTGCCAGCTTATAACGAAGAACAGAATATTGCAAACACAGCATCTGTGCTGGACCAGGCACTGACAGAACAGGGGATCGACTATGAGATGGTGTTTATCAGCGATGGTTCCCGGGATGGCACTTTCCAGGAGATCCAGAAGGCAGCGGCAGAAAATTCCCGGATCAAGGGGGCAGAATTTTCCCGGAACTTTGGCAAGGAGGCAGGGATATTCGCCGGCCTGGAGCTTACAACCGGGGATGCAGTGATCGTCATGGACTGTGACCTGCAGCACCCGCCTGCAGTGATCCCCAGAATGTGGGAGTTGTGGCAGCAGGGAGCTGAGGTGGTGGAGGGCATTAAGTCAAACCGGGGGAAGGAAAGCCTGGCACATAAGCTTTCTGCCGGGTTGTTCTACCGGATTATGAGTAAACTGATCAAGATGGACATGAATGCTTCCTCTGATTTCAAGCTTTTGGACCGGAAGGTGGTAGATGTGCTTCTTGCGCTCCCGGAGCGCAATACGTTTTTCCGGGCTTTGAGCTTCTGGGCAGGATTCCGCACCGAGACAGTGCAGTATGAGGTACAGGAGCGGCAGTTCGGACAGAGCAAATGGTCCTTCTGGAGTCTGATGAAATATGCCATCTCCAATGCAACTTCCTTCAGCACCCTTCCTCTGCAGATGGTGACAGTGATGGGAGTGATCTCCATCCTGTTCAGTGTGATCCTGGCTATCCAGACCCTGGTCAAGTTTCTGACAGGCACAGCAGTGGAAGGCTTTACCACAGTGATCCTGCTGATCCTGATCATTGGAGGATTCCTGATGCTGAGCCTGGGGATTATCGGACATTATATTGCCAGGATCTATGAAGAGGTAAAGGGAAGGCCCAAATATATCATCAGCCGTGTCACAGGGAATGTGCATGGAGATGTGGCGGGAGCCTGGAAAAGACGTCCGTCCAGATAGAAGGGAAATCGTCCGGAGCTGGTGACAGGCACGTCCTGTGCATGCAGGATATCGGAACGGATTTTATAGTTTAGGATAACGGAGGAAAACCATATGATAACATTTAACAGACCACCCTATGTGGAAACAGCCATGGACTATATCCAGGAGTGTGTGAAAAACCAGAAGATATGTGGAGATGGCGCCTATACAAAAAAGTGTAACCAGTGGATCGAGGATCGGACAGGCACCGCCAAATGCCTTCTGACAACTTCCTGCACCCATGCAACGGAGATGGCGGCATTGCTTTGTGACATTAAGCCAGGAGATGAAATTATTATGCCTGCCTATACGTTTGTATCCACGGCAGATGCATTTGTACTGCGGGGAGGGGTTCCTGTGTTTGTGGATATCCGGCCGGATACCATGAATATAGATGAGAAACTGATCGAAGCTGCCATCACAGAGCGGACAAAGGCCATTGTCCCGGTTCACTATGCAGGAGTGGCCTGCGAGATGGATACCATTATGGATATTGCTGCCAGGCATCATCTGATGGTCATCGAGGATGCGGCCCAGGGAATCCTGTCCCTGTACAAGGGGAAACCGCTGGGTACGTTCGGGGACTTTGGATGTTTCAGCTTCCATGAGACCAAGAATTACAGCATGGGAGAGGGCGGTGCCCTGCTGATCCGGGAGGAGCGGTATGTGGAGGAGGCGGAGGTGATCCGGGAGAAGGGTACCAACCGCAGCAAGTATTTCAGAGGACAGATTGACAAGTATACCTGGGTGAATTTTGGCTCCTCCTATCTGCCCAGTGATATGAATGCTGCTTACCTCTATGCCCAGTTGGAGATCGCTGACAAGATCAATGATGCCAGGCTGGTTCTGTGGAACCGGTACCGGGAGAATCTCCTTCCTCTGGCGCAGGCCGGGAAGATAGAACTGCCTGTGGTGCCGGAAGGCTGCACACACAATGCCCACATGTTCTACATCAAGGCAAAGGATCTTGAGGAGCGGACAGCATTTATAAGCTATCTGAAGGAAAACGACATCATGTCCGTGTTCCACTATATTCCTCTCCACACGGCACCTGCCGGGCTGAAATTCGGAAGGTTCCATGGGGAGGATGTGTATACCACCAGCCAGAGCGAGCGCTTGGCCAGACTGCCCCTGTATTATGGTCTCACAGTAAGCCAGGTGGATAAGATCTGTAGTGTCATTGGGAAGTTCTACGGTTGTCCGGATATAAGGTGAGTGGGAGAAGCCGGACTTACAACTTACAGGTAGACCTGGGTGGGATGGCGGCATGACGAGATGGCAGGGATGGGATATATGAAGAGAGTGGCCGATGCGATTTGCAGGATCGGAAAAGGTATCCTGTTCATAGGTTTCAGCGTCCAGACAGTCCTGGGGACTGTCTGGATGTGTTGCAATTTCATGAAAGGACAGGCGTTCGGTGCGCCTTCCGGGTGGCTTTACCCTTTTCTGCTTTGGATAGTAGGAGATTGCGTATGGGTGTTGTACCTTGTGCAGCTTTGCCTGGCATATTATGCAGTCAGGAAATTTCTGGCGCCCTTGCTGCCAGAGGGGATCTTCTGGGAAAACTGGGGCAGTCTCGCCCTGCTTACGCTTCCCATGGCATTACAGTGCCATATGGCGGCCCTGCCATATTCTGCTGTCAGTTCCCTGTTCCTTCTGGAATTGTGTTTCTGTAGGAAACTGTTCCAGGGTGGTAACCTGGTGAGGGAGACAGTGGCAGGGGCAGCCTGCTGGCTGGCCCTGTGGGCATTGCTGCCGGAGTATGGGATGTTTGGGGCAGTTCCCCTGGTGCTGAGTCTTCTGGTACAGTGCAGGATGCGTCCGGGAGAAGGAAGGCGGCTTGTGGCGGCATGCCTTGTGGTAGCGGCTCTATCGGGCATTCTGGGAGGACTTAAGGGTCTGCTTCCTGCACCTGACGGCCGGAAAGTCACATGGGAGCAGGCCATGGCCAGCCGTTTTGCCTGGCCCAGTCTGTGGAATGATTCCCAGAAGTGGCCAAAGGAACTGGCAGAGGCCGCAGGGAATTGTGTGTGGGATGCCTCTTATACACCTGCCCACATGGAACAGATTCTGTTTCCCGCTATAGAGGAAGCAGCCGGTGAAAATGCAGGGGTACTTTATGGTAAGATGGCACAGTTTGCCTGGCAGAACCATAAGATACGGGTCTTGAAGGAGATTGCCTGGGATGTGCTGGGATACGGGGCAGCTCCTGCGATACTGCAATTGCAGCTTATAGGCCGGGCATATGATTCCTATTCTGGCAGGAATTATGAGATTATGTTCCAGAATACTCCGGTTCTCACAAAATATTATGTGTCCTACGGATGCTGGTGGTTTGTGGCAGGACTGGGGGCTGGGGCGCTTTTGGGGGTAGCAGGGCTTCTGGCTGGGGGGATCCGCCTGCATCATGGAAAGATGTGTTTTGCAGGTGTATGTGTGGCATGTGGGGGAGTACTGGTACTGGCTTACACCATGCGTGGGGCGGGTATGATGGATTATAAATGTACGGTGGCTATAGTGGAACTGTGGGCAGCCTGGTTGTTGTCCGGTATGGGAGTATCCTATGTGGGGAAGGAAGTACAGGATGAAGTTTGAGAGTGTCCCCAGAGTGGAAAGCAGCACCGGGCATAGGCGGATATGGGGGAGTGCAGGCAGAGAGAGATTCTGGTTCTGGGCAGGATTCTGCATGATACTGCTTTCCATGGTGCCCTGTCTGCTGCTGGGGGAAGACGCCATATTTACCTACCATGACCAGCTTGACGGAGAACTGATTGCATACATGCTCCAGGCCAGGCATCTTTTTCGGGGGAATATCCTACCGGAGTTCATGAACGGTGCCTCCAAGACGGCACTTACGATGCCAGCACCGGGCTGTGTGTTATTGTTTCTGGGGGGAGACGGGCTGGCAGGCCTGACTGTGATGATGCTTCTGGCACATGTGACAGGATACCTTGGCATGTATCTGCTGGTGAAAGAATGCACAGGAAGGTCCTGGGCCGGTATGGTGGCTGGGGGATTGTATGGATGTCTGCCGTTTCTGCCTGTATACGGCCTGTCACAGTTCGGGATTCCGCTTCTTATGTGGTGTATGATTCAGCTTGGAAGGGGAAAACACAGGATCCTGTCCTATCTGTATACAGCCTTCTTCACATTATGTTCGTCCCTGGTCCTGGTGGGATTCGGCCTGCTGGGTATGGGTATTGTGTGGATGGTGTGGCAGCTTGTGAGACTACGCAAAGAGACCAGGAATGGGCTGTGCCATATATTCGCAGCATGGCAGCTGATGCTGGGTCTGTACATTCTGACCAATTTTCGTCTGCTGGGGCAGATGCTGGGCTGGGGGGAAGCAGAGCTATCCCATAAGGCTGAATATGTGCGGACCCCGCTTCCCTTTTGGGAAACCTTCTGGCAGAACCTGACAGAGGGCGGCCAACACAGTATAGATTATCACCTGTTGCTTTTGCTGGTGACCCTGGTGATCCTGGCAGCAGGTTTTCTGGGATGGTCCTGGGGAAGAAGGAGAGGTTTCCGGGAGAAATGGATGACAGACAAGGGTTTGCATCTGTCTCTTGTGATCTGTGGCTGTGTGGGCTGGAACCTGGCTTTTGCTTTTGCGGCGGCTCTCTGGGACAGTGTGACAGGAGTGAAAATACGGGATGCCCTGTCCGTTCTGGGGGCGTTTCAGCTGGAAAGACTGCTGTGGATCGCACCGGCTTTCTGGTATCTGGCCTTTGGATGTGCCCTGGGGCTGGTGACAGAACTGGGGAGTGGTAAGTCTGGTCTGCCAGGTACAGCACCACAGGGGAAAAAGGTACGCTGGTTATCCCCTGGCCTGGCACTGGTGGCCTTTGGCGCAGCAGGGATCACGGGAATACAGATCCTGCTTGCAGGAGATGTGAAGTCCAATATCCAGAAACTGCGGGATCCGGAATATGGACTTATGAGCTTCGGAGAGTATTACGGCCTGGGCGTGATGGAGCAGGTGGAGGCTTTCCTGCAGGAGCATACCGGACAGCAGATGGCGGATTACAGGGTGGTGAGCCTGGGGATGGATCCTGCGGCGGCATTGTATCATGGATTCTACTGCCTGGACGGATATTCCAACAATTACGCCCTGGAGTACAAGCACCAGTTTGGCAGGATCCTGGAACCGGAACTGCAAAAGAGCGAATATCTCAGAGACTATTTTGACAATTGGGGGAACCGGTGTTATTTGTTCAGTGCGGAATGCCCGGGCTACTACACCATAGAGAAGGGCGGCTTTGTATTCCAGGCATACGAACTGGATGTGCAGGCCTTAAAGGAACTGGGGGGAAAATATATCTTTTCTGCGGCACGGATTCTAAACCCAGAGGAACAGGGGCTTGTGTTGATGCGGGAGGAGCCATTTGAGACAGAGGAAAGCTATTATAATGTGTATATATATGCAGTTGAAAACTGAGACTGGATCTATTTTCTGAAGAAAGGATAAGCAGAGCCTTGGTGGTACAGATATTGATATTGCTGTTGTCAGCCGTGATGATTCCGGTGGCAGCAGGAGGTATTTTTACAGGGCTGCCTGGAGAGGGCAGGAAAAAGGGAATCTTTGATGGAAAAGGGTGGTCACGGCTTCTGTTCAGATGGGTTGCCGGACAGATGTGTCTCTGGGCGGGTTTCCAGGCAATCTGTGTGCCTTTTATCCTACAGGGAAGAAATTTTGGGGATGTGGTGAATCTGTTCCTGGCTTATGGTGCAGCACTGATCCTGTTGTCTCTGGCCAGGGAGATCAGGTACCTGGCCTCTTTGCCCGGAAAGGTCAAAAAGGGAGCCATGGGGATTTCCTGGAAGCATAAGAAGAGGGAGGGGAAGCCAGACAAGATTGCACGAATGCTCTGGTGCTGTGCAGCCTGTCTGCTGTTGCTCCAGCTTGTGGCCGCCTGCTTCCTGGCTTATGAGGAGGGGGATGATGCCTTCTATGTGGCCATTTCCACCAGCACGGTAGATGCAGACACTATGTACCAGAAGCTGCCCTATACAGGTGGATCCAGTGAGCTGGATGCCAGGCACGCACTGGCACCTTTTCCTATCTGGGTGGCTTTCATGGCCAGGCTGACGGGTATGCATCCGGCTACAATGGCCCAGGTGGCCTTGCCGGTAGTGCTGATCGGAATGGGATACGGGATTTTTTACCTGTTGGGCAGCAGACTGTACAAGGGTGATGGCAGGAAGCTTGCGTTTTTTCTGATTATGGTGGAATGTCTGGTGCTGTTTGGCGGGTATTCCACTTATTCCGCGGAGAACTTCCTGCTGGTGCGGACAGCCCAGGGAAAGGCGGTGCTTGCCAGCATCGTGATACCATTTCTGCTGCTGCTGTTCTACCTGCTGCTGGAACGGCAGAAAGAAGGAGGCCGGGCTGGGGCTGGTTGCTGGAGCCTGTTTGCGCTGACCATGGTGGCAGGCTGTCTGTGCAGTACCCTGGGGAGCTTTCTCACCTGCCTTCTGGTGGGAGTTGCAGGACTGTGCGGGGCAGTGTGCTTCCGCCGGTGGAAGATCCTGCTGCCCCTGGCGGGATGCTGTGTCATTCCCCTGGGGATGGTGTTTCTGTATTTTTGGCTGCGCTGATGCCTGTGGAGGGCTGGGACGGGGACGTCTGGATCCTGCCGGGCACATGAGAGGAAGAGGAAAAGGTATGTGGGAAAATGCTATCTTGATTTTTCAGAAGTATATGGGGACAGGCCTTCTGGTGATCTGGTTCCTGGTTGCACTGGTTTACCTGTTTCTCTGTGAGAAGGACAAGGTAAAAAGAGTGCTGTTCGTGTATGCACCAGTGATGGTATTGTTGCTCTACTTCAATCCCTTGTTCATCAGGATCTTCATGGGGATGACAGAAAGTGAGATATATTTCCGCATATGCTGGCTGCTTCCGGTTACAGTGGTTATTGCGTATGCAGCGGTACAGGTCTGGGGAAGCATGAAGGGAAGGGGGGCCTTGTGTTTTGGGGCAGCGTCCATACTGCTGGTGGTGGTCTCCGGAAAACTGGTATACAGCAGTCCCTTATACAGCAGGGCGGAAAATCTTTATCATGTGCCTGCAGACGTGGTGGAAATCTGTGATGCTATCCAGGTGCCCGGACGGGAAGTGATGGCGGTATTTCCCTATGAAATGCTATTGTATGTGCGTCAGTATTCCCCGGTGGTGTGTATGCCTTATGGAAGGGAAGCAATCATGGAGGGGGATCATGCATTATACCTGGCCATGGGAAGGGCTGTGCTGGATCTGGAAGAACTGGTTCCCCTGTCCAGGGAGGCCGGCTGCCATTATGTGATCCTGCGGGCCGATGCAGACCTGGAAGGAAAGACAGAAGATTATGGCTGGATGGTCTATGGCTCCACAAAAGGGTATGTGATCTACAGGGATACCCAGGTGGAACTGGTCATACCGGATATGGGAGGAAACTGACTGGCAAGATCAGTCAGTTTTTTTATCCTCATCATAGTAATGCAAAGCATAGGAAAACCGTTCCGCCACCTTCTTGCGTCCTTTTACATTCAAATGCAGGTTGTCAGTCAGAAATTCTTTTGCATTGTCCTCTGTAATGGTGCCATAAAGGTTGTCTACAAAAGTCACACCACGGGAGGCACAGGAGGTGTACTCTTTGATCACATAGGTGGACAACACATCCATTTTCCCGAATTCGCTCTCGTATCGCTTGATATCACTGCTGATGTATTCTCCGTTGTCATCTATGCCAAAAGCATAAGTGGGGGAGAGGACAATGATGCGGATATGGGGGTATACATTCTGGAGCAGTTCTATGCCGGCCTCCAGATTACCGGTAAAATAGGTGATATCCGTGGAATTCTCATCGCTGTACATCTTGTGTCCCATCAGATAATCTGTGGCATCGTACATGACGGCAATCACATCCACAGTACTAAAATCCAGGGTGGCCAGGGTCTGGGCCACTTCTGTAGCCTCCGGGGGCGCCTGGTCACCCAGGGCTTCTACCGCCTGTTCAAAATAATGGCTGGTGCCGTTCCTTGTGGCGGCAGAACACATCCAGTAAAAGGTAAAGGCATCCATGGGACGTTCGCCTGGGTCGAAGAAAGACCATTCTGATGCCAGATAACTGCCGCTGATAGAACAGTTGTACACGGTAGCCCCGGTGTCTTTGGCAATGAGGCTGGCCAGGCTGTCCTCAGAACCCCGGTCATCTGCAAAGGGGGCATTGCCGAAGAGTACAATGGAAAGGCCATCACTGTAATTGGTGGGAACCCTGTTGCTGTCCGCATCCAGGAGAGGGAGTATCTCGTCCATGGAATTGTCATAGGTGCCGGGTCCGTCCTTGAAGATTTCATCCAGGTCAACCTTTACCCCCCAGTTGAGGAACCGGTAAATGATAAGGCCAAAAAAGAGCACCACTGCAATCAGCAAGACAATGTGCATGTTGAGACGGAATTTTTTCCGTGGAGGAACTTCTGTATCTTCTGTAGGATAATCTTCTTCATACTCTATATCAGATTCTGCATCGGCATTATCCGGATCCTGGCAGGTATCTTCCTGTGGGGAAGATACTTCCTCCTCGTGATCCAGGTCGATGACTTCCAGATCAGGAATACTGTGAAGATGCTTCATCTGTTTTGATGTATTATTCTGGTTATTCTGGTTCTTCATATTGAAATCCTTTCTTCTGGTGAACGGATGTTATATCCGGCAAGATATCCCCGGGTAAAGATTGTTACCATTTTACTATTATGTGGTAAGAAAGTCTACATTATGAAGGAGATTTAAAAAGATTTAAGAAATTATGAAGAATTCTGGTTTGGCTTGAAGTGCGTAGGAGGCAATGTTATAATGTTACAGAATTGTTACACGTATGCCAGTGGTACAGGGCAGTGCCTGTGACAGCTGGTAAGGGTTCATGATGTTGAGTTGTATTGCCGGTCATAGGATCTGTATTTGCAGGTGCCTGTCTGGTGGCCAGACTGCCATGGCAGTCTGCCATCCAATTAAACAGGGGCAGGGAGATCTGGTTTTTGTGACGGCCAGAAAGGATGTAAGGATGAAGAAGTTGTTCCGCCGTACAAATGATTATAAGCCCGGAGAGAATTGGGAAGACTGGGACAGCGCAGAGGACGAATATGGAGAAGCATACGGGGAGGCCCCGGAGTATGGGGATCCGGAATATATAGAAGAATATGAGGACACTGAGGATGGGGATGACAGGATGGAAGCCTGTTACCAGGGGGAGGATGCAGAGCCGGAAGAGGACGCATACTATGCAGAAGAAGAGCCGGAGGAGGCCGGGTATTATGTAGAAGCCGGTTCCGGTCTGGAGACAGATACCTATTACGAGGCAGAGGATGCAGAGCCGGAAGAGGGCGCATACTATGCGGAAGAAGAGCCGGAGGAGGACGGATATTATGTAGAAGCCGGGGCCGATCCGGAGACAGACGGCTATTATGAGGCAGAGGATGCAGAGCCGGAGGAGGGAGCATACTATGCAGAAGAAGAGCCGGAGGAGGACAACTATGATATAGGAGCCAAATCCAGAGGGAAACAGGACGGATCATCCGGGAAAGGACGAAGCCGGAGGAAAAGAGGAGGTTTCCTGTACAAATTAAAGCAGGGGATTGGCAGCATGACAGCCATGGACCGGGTGATTGCATGTGTGGGTATTGGCGTGCTGGTGCTGGCACTTGTTACAGGAAGTGTCTTTGTCAGCTCCAGAATGGTGGAGGACCAGATTTCAGATTTTGCGAACATAGGGAACCAGCTGGACGGGATAGTCATGATCGGAGAGCAGGGGCTTCTGGCTGTGGCAGATGCCCAGCTGGCCAAGGAGGCGGCTGCTACCATCATAGAGGAAGAGGAGGAAAAAGACAACCAGGAGGGATATCAGGAGTCAGAATATACCAAAGAAGTCACCGTGAAAATGGAGATGACCTCCATCCAAAAGGACTTGAAGATCAAGTTTATCAATGAAAAGACGGAGAAACTTGTGGCCAATGTCCCTTTTGCAGTGACCGTCACAGGACCGGATAAAAAGACCGTGATCTGGTCAGACGATGATATGGACGGCATCATATACAAGAAAGACATCACACCAGGCTCATATACAGTGACGATGGAAACGTTGACGGATGAAAAGTATGCAGACTATAAGATTTCAACGGAAAAGCAGTCTGTCACGGTGAAGAAGGACATCAATTATGAAAAAGTAGATGTAAAAGGTGAAGTGAAAAAGGAAACTGAGGTCAATGCCCAAAATGAGGACACGAAGGTCAACGAGACTGTGGTGGAATCCGCCCTGCAGGACACTGTAGCCTGGGTGGAGAGCAAGGTGATCGCCTCTGGCTACAATGAAGTGTCCAAAAATGATATCCCGAATCCCATGACAATTGTCATGGGAAAGGGTTTTATGAGGATGACTGAGGCGGAGGATACCATGACCTCCACACAGGAACCGACACCAACGCCCACACCTGATGGTGGTTCAAGCACGGACCCCACAGGGGCACCGTCAGAAAGTCCTACAGTTACGCCGCCGGAAAGCCCGACAGCAACGCCTACAGAAAGTCCCGCAGCGCCCCCCACAGAGGCACCGTCAGAAAGTCCTGCAGTGCCACCTACAGATAACCCTACAACGCCCCCCGCAGTTACGCCCACAACAAGCCCGTCAGCAACCCCTGTAGCAACCCCTACAGCAACTCCCACAGCAACTCCCACCCCGCCCACACTGGCAAAAGGCAAACTGGCAGCGCCTGCCACCTTTGCGGTTGGTGCCGGGAAAGAGGCTGCCTTACAGGTGACACCGGAAGACTTCACAAAGACCATATCGATAGATGGGAAAGAGGTTCCTGTCAAGTTGCTATATACGGCCAGCACAGGGAATGGGGAGATTGTTACAGCCGTGGTAGACCAGACGGGTAAGGTTACGGTCAAGGGTGTGAAGGCAGGAACGACTACCATTACGGTGAAGGTAAATTATGATCCGGCATCGGTGCCCACTGTTTCTGCGGATACAGAAGCTACAGCACAGATCGCTGTGACGGTTATGGCAAATGGTACCATTGCCCTGGATAAGACCTCGGCTACCGTTTTCCTAAAAGAGCCTGTGACCGTAAAGGCGACCTTGACCAATACTTCCGAGGCAGATCCCACAGTGACCGCCGTCTCTTCTGATACTACAGTGGCAACGGTGGCTGTGGCAAATAAGAGGGATGTGACAATCACTGGTGTAAAGGCTGGCAGCGCAACCATCACAGTCAGATATGTGGATCCTGCCATCAACCAGGAAGTGTCAGCCACCTGTGTGGTCACCGTGAAGGCCAACCCCAAGGAGGACAAAACAACGCCCCTAAAGGACAAAAACGGTAACCTGGTATTTGTGAACGACAATGGTAACTACAGGCAGGCTACCCATGCGGACTACTTTACCTTCTCCAAATTTTACCTGCAGGGCGTAGCCCGGTACACAGGCTGGCAGACCCTGGATGGGAAGGTATACTTCTTCAATGCCAACGGGGAAAAGGTCACCGGAGAGCAGGTGATCCAGGGTGCCAAATATAATTTTGCCAGCGATGGTTCCCTGGTTACAGGCAATGGTGCCCTTGGCATCGATGTATCCAAGTGGAATGGTACCATCGACTGGAATGCTGTGAAGAATTCCGGTATCAGTTATGTGATCATCCGTTGCGGATACAGAGGCTCTTCCCAGGGTACACTGATAGAAGATCCCAAGTTTACAGCCAACATCAAGGGTGCTACGGCTGCAGGTCTGAAGGTAGGGGTATATTTCTTTACCCAGGCCATTGACGAAAGGGAAGCAGTGGAAGAAGCTTCCATGGTATTGGAGCAGGTGAAGAATTACAAGATATCTTACCCCATTTTCCTGGATGTGGAGGCCAGCGGCGGCCGGGCAGATGCAATCAGCAAAGAGACCAGGACCGCAGTGTGCAGGGCTTTCTGTGCAACCATCCAGAATGCAGGGTATAATGCAGGTATCTATGCCAACAAGCACTGGCTGGAAACAAAGCTGGATCCCGGCGCCCTCAGTGCCTACAAGATCTGGCTGGCCCAGTATGCGGCAGCCCCTACCTATAAGGGCCGGTATGACCTGTGGCAGTACCGCTCCAATGGCAGTGTCAGCGGCATCAGCGGTAATGTGGATCTGAACTTGAGCTACCTGGGATATTAGAGAATATTTCATTGGAAATTCCAGGAAGATATGCTATAATGTCGAAAAGAGAAGACATTTTTGCAAGGAAGCAGACTAGAAGGGGTGTGTACAGGAGAGCACACAGACAGGAGAGAATATGAAGACTTATCTGGTAACTGGGGGGGCCGGTTTTATCGGTTCCAACTATATACACTATATGTTCCAAAAATACGGAGACAAGATCCGCATCATCAACGTGGATGCGCTTACTTATGCAGGAAATCTGGAGAACCTGAAAGAGGTGGAAGGCAGGGAGAATTACACCTTTGTGAAGGCAGATATCTGTGACAAAGAAGCCATAGCGAAGATTTTTGCGGAAAATGAGATCGACAGGGTGGTACATTTTGCGGCTGAAAGCCATGTGGACAGAAGCATCCGCAGCCCGGAGGTGTTCGTGCAGACCAATGTGCTGGGCACGGCAGTGATGCTTAACTGTGCCAAGGCAGCCTGGGAGTTGCCGGACGGCAGCTTTAAGGAGGGCAAGCGGTTCCTGCATGTGTCCACCGATGAGGTGTATGGTTCCCTGCCGGATGATGACAATGCCTATTTCTATGAGACCACACCCTATGATCCCCACAGTCCCTACTCGGCCAGCAAGGCCAGTTCGGACATGCTGGTGAAGTCCTATATGGACACGTACCAGTTCCCGGCCAACATTACCAACTGTTCCAACAACTATGGCCCTTATCAGTTTCCGGAGAAGTTCATTCCCTTGATTATCAACAATGCCCTGCAGGGAAAGAAGTTGCCGGTATACGGAGATGGCAGAAATGTCAGGGATTGGCTCTATGTGGAGGATCACGCCAAGGCCATAGACATGGTGCAGGAACAGGGCAGACTGTTCGAGACCTATAATATCGGCGGCCACAATGAAAAACAAAATATAGAGATCATCCATATTATCCTGGAGACCCTCCAGGAGATGCTGCCGGAGGGGGATCCCCGGAAAGCCCATGTGAATGCGGATCTGATCACCTATGTGGAGGACCGCAAGGGGCATGACCGCAGGTACGCCATAGCACCGGACAAGATCCGCAAGGAGATCGGCTGGGAGCCGGAGACCATGTTCCGGGAAGGCATCCAAAGAACCATCCAGTGGTATTTCGAACATGAGGAATGGATGAAGAATGCGACCAGCGGCGACTATCAGAAATATTATGCGGATATGTATGAGAAATAAGGAATAGAACGTGAAAATGGGAACGATGCAAGTCGTTCCCATTCGGCGTGTTATTCCTGCGGGCAATTTATTGTTACTTTCGTAAAATTATAGTCCGTTCAGCTCGCGCCATTCGCAAAACCGCTCCTTCGGAGCTTTCCGCTGCTAACGCAGCTGCTTTTTGCTCATTAACGGGCGCTCCGCTCATGCTTCGCAGAATGTGCTCTCTCATGCGAGCATGATTCGCCCATTTTGCGAAGCATGGCTGAACTTTTTGATAAAAATTAGCAGGAAAAATGAAAAACGGAGGATACACATGAAAGGTATTATTTTGGCAGGCGGTTCCGGCACCAGGCTATACCCTTTGACAAAGGCCATATCCAAACAGATTATGCCAGTATATGACAAACCTATGATTTACTATCCCCTGTCCACATTGATGCTGGCAGGGATCAGGGAGGTGTTGATCATCTCCACCCCCCGGGACCTGCCGGTGTTCCAGGAGCTTTTGGGGGATGGCAGCCAGCTTGGCATGGAATTTTCCTATGCAGTGCAGGAATATCCCAGAGGACTGGCAGACGCCTTTCTCATAGGGGCAGGTTTCATTGGCAGTGACAGGGTGGCCCTGGTGCTGGGGGATAATATTTTCTATGGACAGAGCTTTTCCAGGGTTCTTAAGGAAGTGGCTGCCAGGGAGAAGGGTGCTACCATATTCGGTTACTATGTGCGGGATCCCAAAGCATACGGGGTGGTGGAATTCGATGAGAATGGCAGGGCTATTTCCATTGAGGAGAAGCCGGAGCATCCAAAGAGCAATTATGCGGTGCCCGGGTTGTATTTCTATGACAATGATGTGGTGGAGATAGCCAAAGAAGTGAAACCATCTGCACGTGGTGAGATTGAGATCACGGCAGTGAACAATGCATACCTGGACAGGGGTACCCTTCATGTGGAGACCCTGGGGCGTGGATTTGCGTGGCTGGACACAGGAACCCATGATGCACTGCTGGATGCGGCTGATTTCGTGGCAGCCTTCCAGAAGCGACAGGGACTCTATATATCCTGCGTTGAGGAAATTGCGTTCAAACGTGGTTTTATCGACAGGGAACAGCTGCTGAAGCTGGCAGAGCCGCTGATGAAGACAAATTATGGGGAATATCTGGTAGAGGTAGCAAATGGACTCTAAATTGCGTGGAAGGGCGATCCTGGTCTCCCTGTCTGCGGTACTGCTCATTGCCCTGCTGGTGGTCTACGGGAACATGGACCCCGGCAGGGACAATAGCATCCCTTCCGGAACCAGCCAGGAAGGGGCAGGCCAGGACGGCCAGGGGGCAGCAACACAGGACAGTGCATCTGACCAGGACATGTCCGATACAGGAAATGGGAGGGGAAATGGTCCGGTGCAGGAAGGCGGTCCGGCCCAGCTGGGGGATGATCTGTCCGGCTTTCTGAAGGATAATACCTTCTTTGACCAGGAGGTCAATCCCATTCTGGAAGCTGCCAGGGATGCCGGTTCCCGCTTGTCCCTGGTGGTGACTTCAGTGGAGAAGGATCTGCGTATCCAGGTGGTGGATGTAGAGGGAAACCCTGTGAAAGGGGAGAGCTTCTATGTAAAGCTGGAAGGCCTGGGGGAATACAAGGATCTGGACAAGGACGGCGTTCTCTATATCGGGGATCTGGATGCAGGGGAATATTTCGTGGAACTATTGCCGGTGGAAGGGTATAAGGTTCCTGTCAATGAGACCAGGGTACGGGTAAAAGATAAAGTGGAATATGTGGCAATCGAAGATATTTCCCTGCTGATCAAGACAGAGGAAGACATTGATGCCCAGGCAGAGGATACCGCCGTGGCAGAGGCTGTGGAGGATGCAGACAAGACAGAGATCAAGAAATTCCAGAACCTGTCTGGAAATGCCAGGACAGGGATTGATGTATCCAAGTGGAATGGCGACATTGACTGGGACAGGGTGAGAAATGCAGGTGTGGAATACGCCATTATCCGGGCAGGCTACCGGGGATCCGTAACAGGTAGTCTGGTGGAGGATCCTTACTTTGCTGCCAATATGAAAGGCGCTACTGCCAGCGGTCTGCCGGTGGGCGTGTATTTCTTCACCCAGGCGGTAAATGAGGTGGAAGCGGTGGAAGAGGCTTCTGCAGTGCTTAGGCTGGTGAGGGAATACGATATCACATATCCGATTTTTATTGATACGGAAGGTGCCGGGGGAAATGGTCGTGCAGACGGGCTGGATGTGGAGACCAGAACCCTGGTCTGCGAGGCTTTCTGCCGTACCATTGAGAACGCCGGATACCAGGCAGGTGTCTATGGCAGCCGGAACTGGTACAACAACAGGCTGTATGCGGATAGACTGGAGAACTACTGCATCTGGCTGGCAGAATACCGCAGTGTACCTCTTTACCAGGGATACTACCAGATGTGGCAGTATACTTCCAAAGGGAAAATAGATGGGATAGAGGGGAATGTGGATATGAATGTGAGCTATCTGAACTATTAAATACAGGAAGTTTTCCGTATTTTGAAAATGGAAAGGAGCCAGGATACAATGGGTAAAATCAGTGTGGAGACATGCGGGATAGAAGGACTGAAAATAATCACGCCTGCGGTGTTCGGGGATGAGAGAGGCTATTTCTGCGAGACCTACAATTACAACGATTATAAGGCGGCAGGGATTGGGGCGGTGTTCGTCCAGGACAACCAGTCAGCCTCCAGGAAAGGGGTTTTAAGGGGCCTTCATTTCCAGAAGAAATTTCCCCAGGGAAAGCTGGTACGGGTGCTTAGGGGGGAAGTATACGATGTGGCAGTGGATATCCGGAAAGACTCACCCACTTTTGGAAAGTGGCATGGGGTACTGCTTTCCGAGGAAAACAAGAAGCAGTTTTTCATTCCGGTGGGATTCGCCCATGGATTTCTGGTGCTGTCTGACTATGCCGAATTTAGCTACAAATGTACGGAATTCTACCACCCGGAGGATGAGGGGGGCCTGGCTTACAATGATCCGGAGATCGGGGTGGAGTGGCCTGTGCCGGAGGGTGTGGAAGTGATCCTGTCCAAGAAGGATGCGGACCGGAAATGGGGAGAACTTAGTCAGTTTGGACATTCCTGAGAAAAAGGTATCGTAAGGGCAGGAGCCCTTCTTTGGGATGGTACCTGTAGCATTGCTGTTGACAGGTGCTTCCGCCGGCAGGCTGACAGGATGGGAATGAGGAAAACGGAGAGGAAACAGATCACATGAGGATACGGAAAAAGGGTGGTATTGCCATATTTTCACTGGCGGGTCTTCTGATGGCAGTGCTTATAATCGTCCACCAGAACACAGGACCCAATGTGAACCACCAGGAGGAGCTTGTCAAGAAAGTGATCTCCTGTGCGGTGATCGTGGCTGCCTGTCTGGGATTTGCCAAATGGTATGACAAGGTGACAACGCTTCCCGTAGAGCTGTACCAGAGTAGACACTTGATCTGGAAGCTGGCAAAGAATGATTTCAAGAAACGTTATGCAGGTTCTTACATGGGAGCCGTGTGGGCCATGGTGCAGCCCGTGGTCACGGTGGCCATGTACTACATTGTGTTTGACAGGATCATGGGAAACGGTGCAAGACAAGGAGCGGAGGGGATTCCCTTTGTACTGTTCCTCACGGCCGGGCTGGTGCCCTGGTTTTTCTTCAGTGAGGCCTTGAACAATGGCACCAATGCCCTGCTGGAATACAATTACCTGGTGAAAAAAGTGGTATTCAAGATCAGCATCCTGCCCATTATCAAGATCATTGCTGCTACTTTTATCCATGTTTTTTTTATCCTGGTCCTGTTGGTGGTAGCAGCGATTTACGGCTATTATCCCACGGTTTACACGTTGCAGATCCTATACTACAGCGCCTGTCTTTTTATCTTTGTGCTGGCGCTGTGTTATACCACTTGTTCCGTGGTGGTGTTTTTCCGGGATCTGTCCCAGATCATCAATATCGCCCTGCAGATTGGCATGTGGGCCACCCCGATTCTCTGGGATATCGGATCTATTGATGAAGAGTGGATAGTGGTGCTGAAACTGAATCCACTGGTATACATTGTAAACGGCTATCGGAGTGCCATCTATGAAAAACAGTGGTTTTTCCAGGATTTTTTTTCCACCATGGGATTCTGGATCACAACAGTGGTGCTGTTTGGCATCGGGGCGGCTATCTTCAAACGGTTGAAGGTGCATTTTGCGGATGTGCTGTGAGAAACAGGAGGAGGGCGTATGAAAGAGAAAATCAAGAAAGCATTGACCTGGAGACCGCAAAAATGGCTGGTGGCAGTGGGAGCCATGCTGGCATTGGGAGTGGTATTGCTGCCACTTTTCCGAATCCTGCCTTATACGGCACCCTGGTATGATGACTATACCTATGGGGTATATGCCCATCGGTTTTTAGGGGAAGAATGGAGCCTGGGAAGTGCCATACAGGGGGCATGGTACTGCACAAGAACATCCTGGTATGCCTGGCAGGGAACGTTTTCTTCCATATTTTTTATGTCAATGGTGCCGCTGATCTGGGGAGAGCAATATTATTTTCTGGGACCACTCTTTATCTTGTTGCTTCTCTTGTCAGCATTGCTTGTGTTTACGAAGGTTCTGCTGCGGGACGTGCTGGAGGCAGAGTGGCCATTCTGCCTGGCGATACAGGCCATTGTGACAGGGACGGTATTTGTATTGATCTATACTCCAAATGGAGGATTTTTCTGGTATAATGCAGCTGTCCATTATGTGGGAATGCATTCTTTTTTGCTGTTGCTTGCAGCATCCTGGATTAAGCTATTGCGGGGAGCAGGGAGGGTATCCTGTGTTTTTCTGGTATTATGGAGTCTGCTGGGGGCAGTGCTTGCGGGAGGTGCCAACTTTGTCACAACCCTTCAGGGGCTTATCCTGGGCTTTTCCTTCGTTGGCCTGGGAATCATGCTGAAGAATAAGAGGGTATTTCTGTTGCTTCCCTCTTTGGCTGTGTATGCCTTCTGTTTCTATAAGACAGTATCTGCACCGGGGAACAATGTGCGGAAGGGAGTGCTGAGTGGTTATGGTATGGGGGAGGCAGAAGCCATCCTGCGTTCTTTTCAGGAAGCTGTCAACAAGATTCCGGAGTTTACAGGACTGATTACGGTTGCTGTCATGGTATTACTGTTTCCCCTGGCCTGGCAGATGGTAAAGAGACTTTCTTTTTCCTTCCGCTTTCCGGGCTTGCTGCTTTTGTGGTCGTTCTGCTTTTATGCAACGGGTTTTACCCCAAGTCTGTATTCTCTGGGACATGCCGGGCTGGGAAGAACGTTGAATGCCGTGAAGATCACATTTCAGCTGTTGCTTTTTGCCAATGAGATTTATTGGCTTGGGTGGTTACAGAAAAAGAGAAAGAAGACTGATAAAGTATCTGAGAAGGGTGCCATGTGGTGGTTTTACCCTGTTGTTGGTATATGCATGTTTTGCATTTTTTCAGTGGAGCCAAATCAGTCTGCAAAATATTCATCTTTTGCGGCATACTATTATGTACATACCGGGGAAGCATACAATTTTCACCAGGAATATCTGGAGCGCATAGAGAAGATTCAAAGCGGAGGGCCGGATGTGGTGGTGAAACCTTATGCCTATAAACCATGGATCCTGCAGTCAGCACAGCTGAGCAGTTCCCCGGATGCAGAGGAAAACCGTGCAGTGGCCTCGTGGTATGACAAGAATTCAATCACATGCATAGCGGATGAATCGGAGTGATATATGAAAGACAAAGAGATACAGGCAAATGTCCAGGAGGTGGACATACCGGCAATTGAGGTCCGGGATGTGGTGAAGCTCTACAAACTGTATGACAGGCCCAAAGACCGTCTGAAGGAAGCCCTGGGGCTGGGCCGCAAGCAGGCCCACAAGGTGCATTATGCCTTGAAGGGCGTCAGTATGTGTATCAACAGAGGGGAGACGGTGGGGATCATCGGTACCAACGGTTCCGGAAAATCTACCATATTGAAGATCATCACAGGAGTCTTGAATCCTACTTCCGGAGAAGTGAAGGTGGACGGGCGGATCTCTGCCCTGCTGGAGCTGGGAGCCGGATTCAATATGGAATACAACGGCATTGAAAATGTATATCTGAATGGTACCATGATGGGCTTCTCGGAGAAGGAGATTGACGGGAAACTGCCGGACATCCTGGAGTTTGCCGATATCGGGGACTATGTATACCAGCCAGTAAAGACTTATTCCAGTGGTATGTTTGTGCGGCTGGCTTTTGCAGTGGCTATTAATATCGAACCGGAGATACTGATCGTAGATGAGGCGCTGTCTGTGGGAGATGTGTTTTTCCAGGCAAAATGTTATCATAAATTCGAGGATTTCAAGCGTCTGGGTAAGACAATTGTCTTTGTCAGCCATGATCTCAGCAGTATCAGCAAGTACTGCGACAGGGTCTTTCTACTGAACAAGGGTATTCTGCTGGGAGAGGGAAGCCCCAGGCAGATGATTGATGCTTACAAACGGGTGCTGGTGGGACAGTATGAACTGCCCGAAGAGCAGGAGGATAATCTGCTGCACGATGGGGAACTGCGCAGTGCGGCAGGGCGGGCCATGGGGATTGCATCCGACAAGGCCGGGAGAGCGGAGGAGACAAAACAGAAGGAAGCAAAAATCCCAGTAGAAGATGGCATCAACCCGGATGTCCTGGAATACGGTACCTTGCAGGCCCGGATGGAATCCTATTATGTGACAGATGACAGGGGAATCCGCACCACGGCGGTGCTCAAGGGGAGCATATTTACCCTGCATATGCGGGTGCGGTTCCAGGATCATATCCCTGCGCCTATTTTTGCCTTTTCGGTGAAAAACGTCATTGGCACTGAGATCACAGGAACTAATTCCATGATCGAAAAATCCTTCCTGGAAAGCTGTGAGGCTGGGCAGGTGATGGATGTCACATTTACCCAGCGGATGAACCTGCAAGGAGGGGAGTATCTGCTTTCCATGGGGGTTACAGGATACAATGGGGACACTTTTGAGGTGTACCATAGATTATATGATGCCATCCATATCACGGTGGTATCGGATAAAAACACGGTGGGCTACTATGACATGGAGTCTGTGGTTGAAGTGAAGGCAGTACAATAAGGATTTGTCATTAACCTGTGGGCATATCCAGGCCTGGAGAAGCCGTGTCTGAAGGAAACCATTCCAGGTGTTTTCACGTGTTCTTTGCGTGACAAACCCGAGACTGCGTGCGCGAAATTTCTTGAGATTTCTGCGCATCTGTTACTGTGAACGGAGTGAGCGGTGACGAAAAAGGAGAGTGGCCAGGATGGGAAAATGCCGGCCGGTTTGACAGCATAAAATAGCTGTGGTAAGGACAGAGTGCATATGGAGACAGAAAAAGAGGCAGGAGTAGAAGCCCGGGACAGGGATCAGACAGAAAACAGGGATAAAAAAGAGAATAAGGAAAAGGAGAACAACTGGGGCAAGCCTTTTCCCCGGACAGAGACAATTGGCAGTGTGACCCTGGATTACAGCAGGTATCCCGGGGAAGACTTCTATTGTGATGGTGCAGTGGAGGACGAGCTGCTTCAGATTGTACAGTCTCATCCAGAGGGAGGATACCGGGAAGTGATCGAGGAGAGGGGAAGCTGGCCTGTACTCTATCACCTGTCCCCTCTGCGGGAGAATATCATTGACTGGGTGCCCATGAGAAATACAGATAAGGTGCTGGAGGTGGGAAGCGGCTGTGGTGCCATCACAGGGGTACTTGCCAGGAAGGCCGGAAGTGTGACCTGTGTGGATTTATCCAGGAAACGCAGCATGATCAACGCCCACAGGCATAGTACATGTGAAAATGTGACCATTCATGTGGGTAATTTCAAGGATATAGAGCCTGGGCTGCCCAGGGATTTCGATTATATCTGTCTGATCGGGGTCTTTGAGTATGGACAGGGGTATATCGGCGGAGAGACTCCCTATGAAGATTTCCTGAAGATCCTGCTGCCCCATCTGGCCAGGGGAGGCCGGATCCTCATCGCCATTGAGAATAAATACGGGATGAAATACTTTGCCGGGTGCAGGGAAGATCACCAGGGGGAATATTTTTCCGGCATTGAGAATTATATGGCCAGGGACAAAGATGAGGATGTATGTGGGGCAAGAACTTTTGGCAGGAGAGGGCTGGAGGGAATCTTCCAGAGATGCGGGGTGGCGGAGGCCCATTTCTATTATCCCTATCCGGATTATAAGTTTATGACTACCCTTTACAGTGATACCTATCTGCCGGGGAAGGGAGAACTGTCTGACAATTTGAGGAATTTTGACAGGGACAGGATGGTTCTGTTTGACGAGAAGAAGGCCTTTGACGGCGTGCTGGAGGAGGGCCTTTTCCCGGTGTTTGCCAATTCCTACCTGGCAGTCATCGGAGCAGGGTTTGAGACCAAATATGTGAAATATTCCAATGACAGGTCACCGGAATATGCCATCAAGACGCGGATCAGCCGGGATGTAGCGGGCCGTTCCACCGTGTGGAAGAGCCCCATGGATCCTGCAGCCAGGGAGCATGTGCGGGGCATGGCCACAGCCTGGGAGAGCCTGGCTGGACGGTATGCAGGTGGTCGTCTGGAGATCAACCAATGCATTTTGATAGAAGAGGGGCCGGAAGAAGTGTGTGCCCGGTTCCCTTTTGTACGGGGGATACCCCTGTCTGAGCTGATGGACCGTTGCCTGGAAAGAGGAGATGTGGATGGTTTCCACAAACTTTTCCAGGAATATATAGACCGGGTAGGGTATCGTGGGGAATGTTCGGTGGCAGATTTTGATCTGGGCTTTGAGGACATTCTGGTGAATGGGGACAAATGGACGCTGACCGATTATGAGTGGACCTTTGGCAAGCCCATTGAGATCAAGGAACTGGCTTTTAGGGCTGTGATACGGTATTTGCAGGCAGACCCATTCAGGGAGAAGCTGGATCTGGACCGAGTGTTTCTGACACTTGGCATTACTAAAGAGGAGGCAGACGCTTACAGGCAGCAGGAAAAGGAATTCCGGCAGTTCGTAGCAGGAGAGCGTCTGTCCATGGTCCAGATACGGGACAGGATTGGCGTCCGGGCCATAGTGCCTGGCTTCCAGGAAGAATCCAGGCCAGGGGAGGACCCGTTCTGGAGGCTCCAGGTCTATGAGGATAAGGGTTCCGGATGCAGGGAGGAAGCGTCCTACTTTATACCAGGTGCCTATGAGCAGTTCAATGGGACAAAAGATCCGGGAAATGGTCCGGGTGAAAAAGCCCAGGATTCTCCGAAGGAGTCCCAGGGCAGCCGCCAGGCCAGGCTGGAGCTGCCCGTGGACGGGGAAGTGAAGGTCTTGCGGATCGACCCCGTTTTCGGTGCCTGTGCGGTGAAGCTGGAGAAAATGGAGTGGAACGGGGAGGCGGTCTTACTGGAGAAGAGGAAGCTGTTTGCTGCCAACGGCGTCATCACAGGAGCCGGATCCGATAGAGATCGGTGCCCAACGCTTGTATTTCCCACAGAGGATCCCCATATGAGTCTGAACGTGGACAGATTGCCCGGCCAGGCGAAGAATACCCTGGCAGTCTGGATGAGAGTAACCCGGCTGCCCCTGGACATGGCGCAGGATCTGGCGGATGCAGCAGGGGGAATCCGGATTTTCAAGAGAGGATAGCGGAAGTTTGGGTATCAAAAGTCTGGTAAAACAATGGCTTGTAAAAAAGCAGAACAGAGTATATCAAGACAGGCTTGCTGGAATACAGATATCCTATCCGGCCTGGCTGCAGGAACAGTCTGGGCTTTTGGAGGACTTCCGGGCCTGTGGGCAGGCTTCTCTTTCCGGGGATGGAGCAGGAGAAGCCGGTGGGCATCTGGTGGCCATCTGCGCTTCGGAGGGAGTCTTTTCCTGTCAGGCAGTGGAAGGCATGGGTAAATATTTTGTAGCACACCCGGAAGTGGCCCTGGCCTATGGGGACGAGGATGTCCGTGGGGAGTGCCGACCCTGGTTCAAGCCAGACTGGTCGCCGGATCTGCTGGACAGTTTCTTCTATTTCGGAAGTGTGGTGGTGTTGCGCCGGGAGTTGTTTGACCAGATATGTGCCCTGTATGGGAGCACCTGGGGGTGTTTCACGGACTGTTTTTCTCCAGAGCAGGAAGAACAGTGCCAGGGAAAGGGCTCCTGGCTGTCCGGGAAAGTGGAAAGGTTCCAGGTTACGGAGCTGGATGCGTATATTAGCTGGATGCACATGTGTGTGTCTATGACCGAAGCTTATTGCAAAGGCAGCAGGGCCATTGGCCATATGCCGGGGATCCTGTTCCACTGCGCTACACAGGGCGAACAGGAGAAGTTCCGGAACAGGGCGCCCTTTCTGGAACAGGAGCAGGTAAGGCTGCTTCGGGATTTTAAGGACGGCCTGGATGCCGGGCCAGGACCTGGCAGGCCGCCTGTGATCTCCATTGTGATTCCCTCCAGGGATCATCCCCGGATTCTGGAAAAGTGTATCAAGGGTTGTAAAGTGGCAGTGGCCCATATCTCCAGTGAGATCCTGGTGGTGGACAATGGCAGCAGCCTTGAGAACCAGCAGGAGATCCGGCACATCACACAGGAACTGGCAGGGGAGGATTTCCAGATCCGTTATCTGTACCAGTCCCAGGAATTTCATTTTTCCCGGATGTGTAACCTGGGTGCGGAAGCGGCAAAGGGAGAGTATCTCCTGTTTCTGAATGATGATGTGGAGCTGTGCCAGCCGGGATGTCTGGTGCGGATGGCCGCCATGGCGGACCGGCCATATACCGGGGCTGTGGGGCAGAAGCTCTATTATCCGGATTCCACCCGGATCCAGCATGCAGGCATTACCAACCTGCCCATGGGCCCGGTCCATAAGATGCAGTTTCTGCCGGATGAGGAGGAATACTACTTTGGCGCCAACAGGGGAATTCGGAATGTGCTTGCGGTGACAGCAGCCTGCCTGATGGTGGAAAAGGCAAAATACCTGGAAGCGGGAGGTTTTTCCGAGCATCTACGGGTGGCTTTCAACGATGTGGATTTCTGTTTCCGGCTGTATGAACTGGGCTATCACAATGTATGTATGAATGATGGGTATGCCTACCATCACGAGTCCTTGAGCCGTGGGGACGATGAGTCAGAGGCAAAGCTGGACAGGCTCCTGGCAGAGCGGGAGGAGCTGTACAGATGTCATCCTGGTCTGGTGGGCAGGGATCCCTATTATTCCCGGTATCTGAACCGGGAAGGGCTTGATACCCGGATCCGCCCTGGCTATGAGACTGCAGGGAACCGGGTTCAGGAAGTGGAGGAACTGGAGGAAGGTTTTGGGCTGGAGGACTATCGCCAGGACGCCTGCCTGCTTTTCCGGGTGGAGGACTGCCGGGAAGGGAGGATCCTGGGGTACGGGGTGGTGCTGGGGGATGACAATGCCTGTTATGATACCTGGCTGCTGTTCAAGAAAATAGCAGATGGCAGGGATGGAAAACAGGCACAGGAAGCACTATGGCACAGAACGGATACAGGCTCCACGTTCTCCCCGGGGATCCTGGCTGTAAGGTGCAAAGCCCAGTACCGTCCGGATCTGGAGGAAAACATGCCGGACCAGGTACATGTGGCGTTGTCAGGATATGACATACACCTTGCGGCCTGGAACCTTCCGGCCGGAACCTACAGGCTGGGCATGGCCGCCAGGAACCGGGTGACAGGGACGCGGCTGGTGAACTGGAGCAACCGGAAAATGCTGTTATAGTGTACACGTCAGCCAGGCAGCTGAAAGGCCTGTCAGTGGTGTGGGTGTGATATGGAATGAAATCACCTGGAAAAGGAAAGCACATAAGGAGTATACAGATGGAGCAGAAGGACTACAGGGAAGCTTATGAACAGGAGCATCTCAAATGTGCAGACCTGGCCGCCAGGATTGCAGACCTGGAAGCCAGGAATGAGGAACTGGAGTGGAAGCTGAACCGCATCAAGGGCAATCCCCTGTGGAAGGTGGCAAAGCCTGCAAGGAACTGTATGCACTGGCTCATCCGTCAGAAAGACAGGCTGAAAAACTGTGGGGGACCCAGGGGAATCCTTCAGAAGCTGGCCTATAAGAAGCGGGAGAGGGCGGCTATGCGGCAGTTTGGCACAGAGAGTTTTCCAGAGCCTTGTCAGATCGAGAAGGAGCGGGAGACTGTATTCCCCAGAATGGTGAAGATCAGTATCCTGGTACCCCTCTGGAACAATCCCAGACAATTCCAGATAGAAATGCTGGACTCTGTCATGAACCAGACCTATGGGAACTGGGAACTTTGTCTGGCGGATGGCTCGGACGAAGCACACAGCTATATCGGGGAGATCTGTAAGGAGTATGCGGCTCGCTCCGGCGGCCGGATTGTCTACAGGCACCTGGAGAAAAACGGCGGTATTGCGGGGAATACCAATGCCTGCGTGCAGATGGCCACAGGGGAATATCTTGGGCTGCTGGACCAGGATGACATCCTCCATCCCAGTGTGCTCTACGAGTATGTGAAAGCTATTAATGAGAAGGATGCAGACTATCTGTACTGTGATGAGACTACTTTTAAAAGCGGCGACATCAACAAGATGCTGACCATGCATTTCAAGCCGGATTTCGCCCCGGACAACCTGCGGGCCAACAATTATATCTGTCATTTCAGCGTGTTCAAGAGATCTCTTCTGGAGGGAGACGAGTTGTTCCGCACCAAATATGACGGTAGCCAGGATCACGATATGATACTCCGTCTTACGGACAATGCCCGGACAATCGTTCATGTGCCCCGGCTGATGTACTACTGGAGAAGCCATTCGGGCAGCGTGGCTTCCGGTATCTCTGCCAAACCATACGCCATCCAGGCGGCCAGGGGGGCTGTGGCGGAGCACCTGCGGGGACATGGCTATGACCATTTCCAGATCGAGAGCACCAGGGCTTTTGAGACCATCTTCCGCATCCGCTATAAAATTGAAGGGACACCAAAGATCTCCATCCTCATAGCCAACAAGGATCATGCAGGGGATCTGCGCAGATGCATCAGCTCTATCCTGGAAAAGTCTACTTACGACAATTATGAGATTATCATTGTGGAGAACAATAGTACTACCCAGGAGATTAAGGATTATTATGCAGAGCTTCTGGGGTATGCATATGAGGGACAGACTGAAAAGAGAGATGCAAAAACTGTACAGAACGTCCATGACGGCGGCATCTTATGGAACGAAAATGGAAAAGACGGCAAGATTCTGGAAAATGCGGCAGCAGGAAATCTAAGAAATGGTTCTCTCAGAATCGGCATTGTAACCTACAGAGGGGAATTCAATTATTCCGCCGTGAATAACCTTGGGGCAAAATATGCCACAGGAGAATATCTGTTGTTGCTGAACAACGACACGGAAGTGATCACGGTCAACTGGATGGAGGAACTGCTAATGTATGCCCAGCGCCGGGATGTAGGCGCCGTGGGGGCAAAGCTCTACTACGGGGACAAGACCATTCAGCACGCTGGCGTGGTCATCGGCCTGGGCGCCCACAGGACGGCAGGGCATTCCCATTACAGACAGCACAGGCAGAATCTGGGCTACATGGGACGTCTCTGCTATGCCCAGAATGTATCTGCGGTCACAGGGGCCTGCCTGATGGTGAAGAGAAGCCTGTTCCTGGAAGAGAAGGGACTGGACGAGGACTTTGCCATTTCCTTAAATGATGTGGATTTTTGCCTTCGGCTAAGGAATAGGGGGCTGCTTAATGTGTTCACGCCCTTTGCGGAACTGTATCACTATGAGTCCGTGTCCAGGGGACTGGATGATACAGGGGAGAAGGCGGAGCGCTATAACAGGGAGTCTGCCAGATTCCGGGAGAGATGGAAGAAGGAACTGGCAGAAGGGGATCCCTATTACAATCCGAATTTTTCGCTGGACCGGAGTGACTTCTCCCTAAAAATATGAGCAGTAACTCGTGTTTGTTACTGTTCACTCGTCAATAACGCGAGGCGTTTTTATGCGCGTTTTGCATAAAAACCCGAGACTGCGTGCGCCAAAATGCGCGTTCTGTGCTCATTTTGTGCGCATCTGTTACTGTGAACGGAGTGAGCAGCAACCCGGATTTAACAGATGGATGTGAAAATGCATGGCTTCTCTTTTAAAACTGGGAATAATATGGTAAAATGGTTTCATGTTGGGGCAGGCAGTGTTCGGCAGCCGGGATTCCGGTGGCCGGTAATGTCTGCAATTGCAAAAAAACAGGAGGGTTAGAGATGAGCTTTATGGAGGAATTCAATTTCTGGCTGGAAGACGACTATTTCGACCAGGAGACCAAGAACGAACTGTTGGCCATTAAGGACAACCAGGGGGAGATCGAAGACCGTTTCTACAAGGAACTGGAGTTCGGCACCGGCGGTCTGCGGGGCATCATTGGGGCAGGAACCAACCGGATGAACCTGTATACTGTCCGCAAGGCCACACAGGGGCTTGCGAACTTTATCTTAAAGCAGGGCACTCAGGACAAGGGTGTGGCCATCGCCTATGACTCCAGGCGCATGTCCCCGGAATTTGCCGATGTGGCGGCACAGTGTCTGGCAGCCAATGGCATCAAGGCCTATGTGTTTGATTCTCTGAGGCCTACGCCGGAACTTTCCTTTGCGCTGCGTACCCTGGGCTGCACCGCAGGTATTGTGGTCACGGCGAGCCACAACCCGCCAGAGTACAACGGCTATAAAGTGTACTGGGAGGACGGCGCACAGGTGACAGCGCCTTTCGACAAGCAGATCATAGAGGAAGTACAGGCGATCAAGGATTATCATACCGTGAAGACCATGGATAAGGCAGAAGCCATGGAAAAAGGTCTGTACCAGGTGATCGGCAAGGAGATCGATGATGCTTACATGGCAGAGCTGAAAAAGCAGATCATCCATCCCGAAGTGATCGCACAAGTGGCTGATGATATTAAGATTGTATATACGCCTCTCTGCGGCACAGGCAATGTTCCTGCAAGGCGTATCCTTTCGGAACTGGGCTTCAAGCATGTGTATGTGGTTCCGGAGCAGGAGAACCCGGATCCCAACTTTACCACATTGGAGTATCCCAATCCCGAGGATCCCAAAGCCTTTACCTATGCCCTGCGTCTGGCAAAAGAGAAGGATGCGGACATTGTGCTGGCCACAGATCCGGATGCCGATCGGCTTGGCGTGTACGCCAAGGATACCAGGACGGGCGAGTATGTACCCTTCACGGGCAATATGTCCGGTATGCTGATCGCAGAGTATATTCTCAGGGAGAAGACCGCCACAGGCACCATGCCGGAGAATCCAGCCCTGGTGACCACCATTGTGACTACCAACATGACAAGGCCCATCACGGCGGCCTACAACGTGAAGCTGATCGAGGTGCTCACAGGATTTAAGTTCATCGGCGAGCAGATCAAGCGTTTTGAGCAGACAGGTAGCAACCATTATGTGTTTGGTCTGGAAGAGAGCTATGGATGTCTGGCGGGAACCCATGCCAGGGACAAGGATGCCATTGTGGCAGTGATGTGTCTGTGCGAGGTGGCGGCTTTCTGCAAGAAGCACGGCAAGACCCTGTGGGATATGATGCTGGATGTGTATGAGAAATATGGATATTACAAGGAGAGCCAGTACACCATTACCTTAAAGGGAATAGATGGTTCCAGGCAGATCGCAGAGATTATGGATAAGCTGCGCCAGAATCCGCCTAAGGCTTTCGGAGACAGGAAAGTTCTGAAGTTCAGGGATTACCAGACAGACAGGCTGATCGACATGGCCACAGGGGAAGAAGGTAAGACTGGCCTTCCGAAGTCCAACGTACTCTATTTCGAATTGCCGGACGATGAATGGTGCTGTGCCCGTCCTTCCGGCACCGAGCCGAAGATCAAGTTCTACATGGGCGTGAAAGGCTCCAGTATTGAGGATGCCCAGGCCAGGCTGGCACAACTGACAGAAGATCTGAAGGCAGTGCTGTAGGGCCATCACAATTGCAGGGCTGCCACATGGGGCGCTGCGAGAGGAAATGGAAAAACGCGTGAATTCCCTACCTGGCCAGGAACGGAGGCCGGGTAGGGAATCTTTCCTGTATTGGCATTTGCAGTTACTGGTGGGCATATGGCCAGGGAAGTGCAGATGGTATGTGGTATATGTGTGGAATTGGCAGCAGGCCTTGTGGGCACAGGACAAGAAAGGCAGGTGACGGGCCATGGGTATGATCAGCATTTCAAATCTGAAAAAAGCGGTATATTACTTGAAGCGCAATGGTGTGAAAAACACCTGGTATGCGGCAAGGGAGCGGCTGGAGGAAGGCAGGAAGGCCCCTTACTGCTATGTGCCGCCAGAAGCACAGGAGCTGGAATCCCAGAGGCAGGAGTGGAAACTACAGGAGCCTGTTACCTTTAGTATTGTGGTTCCCGCCTACCGGACTGAGGAGAGGTTCCTGGAGGAACTGGTGGAATCCCTGCTTTCCCAGACTTATCCGCACTGGGAACTGATCCTGGCAGATGCCACGCCGGACAACAGCGTGGAGCAGGTGGTCAGGCGCTGGGGGGACGAACGCATCCGCTATTGCCGCCTGGAATCCAATGCCGGGATCGCCGGGAATACCAATGCCGGGATCGCCTATGCAAAGGGGACATACGTAGGACTTCTGGATCACGATGACGTATTGACAAAAGACTCCCTGCACCACATGGCCCAGGCCATCCTGGCCAGGCGCAGGGAAGGAGTGGAGCCTGGGTTTCTCTATTCCGATGAGGATAAGTGCAATGGGGACAGGTCTCTTTTTTTTGAGCCAAATGACAAAGAGGACTTCAACCTGGATCTGTTGCTGTGCAATAATTATATCTGTCATTTCCTTGTGATGAGACGGGAGTTGATCCAGGAACTGGGCTTTAGGCAGGCGTATGACGGGGCACAGGATTATGATCTGGTGCTGCGGGCCGCAGAAAGACTACTTGCGAATGAACGTCAGATCGTACATGTTCCCAGAATTCTCTACCACTGGAGATGCCATGCCGGTTCCACGGCAGAGAATCCCGCCAGCAAACAGTATGCCTATGAGGCAGGGGGCCGTGCCGTACAGGATTTTGTGGACAGGCAGGGCTGGAAGGCACGGGTGTTTCCCATGAAGCATCTGGGCTTCTATGGCCTTCGGTATGAGGGGGACATCTTCGCATCCAGGACAGATCTGGGCGCTGTGGGGGGCAGGATCCTGGAGCGGGGACGGATCGTGGGCGGGCGGATGTCCTGTCAGGGGGAGTTGTATTATGCGGGGCTTCCCGAAGCTTACAGTGGACATCTGCACAGGGCGGCATTGTCTCAGGACGCAGAAGCGCTGGATATCCGCTGCATACAGGTGCGGGAAGAGTGCAGGGAGTTGTTCAGGCAGGTGGTAGGAGTGCCGTACCGGACAGACAGGGAACAGGGAATCTTCGACACGTCCACCCTGCCAGAGGATTGTGACTGGAAGGCAGCCAGCCTTGCACTGTCCGCTGCCATCCGGAAGAGGGGATACAAGCTCCTCTATCTTCCTGACCTACAGGACGCAAAGGGAAGGACGAGGCATTAGGCGTGCAGATGTAAGGAAACAGCGGGAGTACCGGCAATGAAACAGGAGAATAAGATAAGAGGAACAGAAAAATCTGGAATAGAAAAAGCAGGAACGAAAAAAGTGGGAACAGAAAAAGCAGGAGCGGACAAGACAGGAACAGGCAGCATGGAGCAGGTCACGGTTGTAATCCCTAATTATAACGGTATCCGTTTCCTTGGGGATTGCCTGGAGGCATTGCGGCAGCAGGAGGAAGGCACGCCGTTCTACGGCGTCCTGGTTGTAGACAATGGCTCTGAGGATGGCAGCCTGGCCCTTCTGTCAGAATCCTTTCCAGAGGTGGAGGTAGAAGCCCTGCCAGAGAATACGGGCTTCTGCCACGCAGTGAATGTGGGGATCCGCAGGGCGTCCACGCCCTATGTAATCCTGCTGAACAATGATACCAAAGTGCGCCCTGGATTTGTGAAGGGGCTATATCAAGCCATCGAGAAAGAAGAGATGGCTTTTTCTGTCAGTGCAAGGATGCTTATGTGGGACGACACGGAGCGGATGGATGACGGCGGGGACCGCTATTGCGTGCTGGGATGGGCTTATGCCAGGGGGAAGGGGAGGCCGGCGGCCCGGTTCCACCGGCCCTGCCAGGTGTTTTCTGCCTGCGGCGGCGCTGCCATCTACCGGAAAAAGATTTTCGAGGAAATCGGCTATTTTGATGAGGCGCATTTTGCCTATCTGGAAGACCTGGACGTGGGCTGGCGGGCGCGCATCCATGGGTATAGGAATTTCTATGAGCCTTCTGCAGAAGTGGTGCATTTTGGCAGTGCTTCCAGTGGTTCCCGTTACAATGCATGGAAGACATCCCTTGCTTCTGCCAACAATATCTATGTGGTGGGCAAGAATATGCCCTTGCTGCAATGGCTGTGGAATCTGCCCTTTCTGGTGGCAGGATTTGTGGTGAAGTTCCTTTTTTTCTGCCGTAAAGGCATGGGGAAAACATACCTGCAGGGTCTGGGTAAAGGGTTTGGGAAGCTTTTTTCCAAGGAGGGAAGGGAGAGAAAGGTCCGCTTCCGTTTCCGCTTCCTTGGAAATTATATGGCGATCCAGGGACAGCTTTATTTGAATGTGCTTCGGATTCTTAAGAAAACTTAAGAAACAGCTTCATAAATTTATAAGTTGTACTCCTTATAATAATATTGTAGAATATATTCCGGGTGGCGCATATGATAAAGGACAATCAGAAGGTTTTCAACCGATTAATGGTAATGATAGATGCTGCCATCACAGCAGCGTCCTTTATGTTGGCCTACTTTTTTAAGTTTTATATCCTAAACAAGGGGCCTGGCCCAGGTGTCCTGCCTGCCAGCGACTATTTCAGACTGTTGGCATTTATCATACCCATTTTCATGGTGATGTACTATGTGTGCAGTGTGTATGCGCCTAAGCGCACGGTACGGCGGCGGTTCGAGATCTACGGCATTGTGAAGGCCAACACCATCGGCATTGTGACCTTGATCATTGTCCTGTACATGATCATCAAGGAGATCAACTATTCCCGGTCCGTGATGGTGATATTCTACACATTTAATGTGTTTTTCACCTCTTGTTTCAGGATCTTCCTGCGAAAGGGGCTTCGGACCATCCGCAGCAAGGGATATAATCTGAAGCATATTCTGCTGGTGGGATATTCCAGGGCGGCGGAGGAGTACATTGACAGACTGATGGACAATCCCCAGTGGGGATATGTGGCCTGTGGCATATTGGACAACCATATTCCGGCTGGCACGACTTATAAGGGGGTAAAAGTCCTGGGTAGTCTGGGGAATCTGGAGGTGATCCTGCCGGAGAACAAACTGGATGAGATCGCCATCACCCTGCCGCTGGAAGATTACGACTACTTGAGGAGTATCGTGGGGATCTGTGAAAAATCCGGGGTGCATACCAAATTTATCCCGGATTACAACAGCTTGATACCCAGTAAACCTTATACGGAAGACCTGCTGGGACTGCCGGTGATCAACATCCGCTATGTGCCTTTGACCAATACGGGAAACAGGATCATCAAGCGGGCAGTGGACATAGCAGGTTCCCTGTTCGGCATAGTGGTCACATCTCCCATTATGGCTCTGTCGGCCATCCTGGTGAAGCTTGGCAGTCCAGGGCCTGTGATCTTCAAGCAGGAGCGGGTGGGGCTTCACAACAAGACTTTTTATATGTATAAATTCCGCAGCATGGAAATCCAGTCTCCCAGAGAGGAGAAGAGGGCCTGGACAGTGCGGAATGACCCCAGGGTCACTGGCATAGGGAAGTTCCTGCGCAGGACCAGCCTGGACGAACTGCCCCAGTTGTTCAACATTTTGAAGGGGGACATGAGCCTGGTGGGTCCGAGACCGGAGCGGCCTCTGTTTGTAGAGAAGTTCAAGGAAGAGATTCCCAGATACATGGTGAAGCACCAGGTGCGGCCGGGGCTGACCGGCTGGGCACAGGTAAATGGCTTCAGGGGGGACACATCCATTAGGAAGCGGATTGAATATGATCTTTATTATATAGAAAATTGGACTTTCTGGTTTGATATAAAGATTATTTTTATGACCTTTTTTACAGGTTTTGTCAATAAAAATGCATATTAGATAAGGAGAAGAACCATGGCAGCAAACCAAAGACCCAGAAACCCGCAGGGAAACAAGCAAGTGGGCGCGAAACAGCGCCAGAGGAGCAAGACAAAGATCATCATATTTGCAATTGAAATCGTGGTCATCTTGATCATGGTGGTAGTTTTGTATCTGGTGATGACAAAGAGCAGCGAAGGACCCAATATGGTGACACTGGACACCCAGGAACTGAATATTCCCACTGAGATCCAGGAGGCCGTGCAGGACGAGGAGAACGCCATGCATGGGTACCGCAACATTGCATTGTTCGGCGTGGATGCCACCACAGACAGCCAGCTGTTCAGGGGCAGCCGCAGTGACAGTACCATGATTGCCAGTATCAATATGGATACCGGGGACATCAAGCTGGTGAGCATATACCGCGATACCTATCTGAACCTGGGTACGGACGAGTACTGGAAATGTAATGCTGCTTATTCATACGGTGGTGCAGAGCAGGCCATCAAGATGCTGAATATGAACCTGGACATGGATATCACAGATTTTGTGACCGTGGGCTACAAGGGGCTGATCAAGGTTATCGATGGCCTGGGTGGTGTCTATATTGATGTGGACAGTGAGGAGCTGAAGCATATCAACAATTACCAGAGCACCATTGTGGACGAAGTGCTCAAGACCAGCTATACGAAGGTGACAGACACAGGCTACCAGCTTCTGAACGGGCTGCAGGCTACGGCTTACTGCCGTATCCGGTATACCAAGGGGGACGATTTCCAGCGTGCTGCCCGTCAGAGGGAAGTGCTACAGGCCATAGAAGACCAGGCCAAGAAGGCAGATCTGGCGACTCTTACCCGGGTGTTCAATGATGCGGTAGGGGATATCTATACTAGCCTGGACACAGAGACCATTCTGGAACTTTTGGGAGTCATTGCCGATTATGAGATTGTGGACGAGGCAGGTTTTCCCAAGGAGGATATGCGTGCAGTGCCCAACATGGGTGCCAAGGGAAGTTGTGTGGTGCCGGTGGATCTGGAGTCCAATGTGGTGTGGCTGCACCAGTTCCTGTTCGAGGATGCGGAATACGAGGTCACAGACAATGTGAAGGAATATGGTGCCAAGATCGCGGCAGATGCGGCACCTTACCTGCAGAAAAAATAGGACATACAGGAACTGGAAGGGAGGCATAATGGGGTGCTTTAGAGGTGCCCTGTTATGCTTTTTGCTTTGTAGGAAAGTCCGTCACCAGATGGACATGGAATCGGTGAGACTCTGATGAAAGGCTTCCGGACGGGGTGCCAGCGGGGGATAGGAATTGAAAGTGGATGTGATCATCCCGGTGTACCGGCCGGGAGCAGAATTGCTGGAATTGTTGAAGCGGTTACAGCAGCAGACGATACCTTTGGGGAAGATTATCCTGATGAATACAGAGAAGCAGTATTTTGATCTATTGACAGCGGGAACCAGCTTCATACAGGATTTCCCGGAGGTAGAGGTACATCATCTTGCCAGGGAGGAATTTGACCATGGAGGCACCAGACATCAGGGGGTGGGATATGGGGATGGGGAGGTGTTTGTGACCATGACCCAGGATGCCATGCCTGCCAGCGAAAGACTCATGGAACGTTTGACAGATGGACTGGGAGAACATGTGGCGGTGGCCTACGCCAGGCAGCTTCCCAGAGAGGATAGCAGCGTATTGGAACGGATCTCCAGGGAGTTCAACTACCCGGATACTTCCCGGGTGAAAAATGCCGGGGACCTGGAACGTCTGGGGATCAAGACCTTTTTCTGTTCAAATGTGTGTGCGGCATACAGGCGGGATATTTATGAGGAATTGGGTGGATTTATCCGCCATACAATATTCAATGAAGACATGATCTATGCAGCCAGGGCCGTGCAGGCAGGCTACTCGGTGGCCTATGTGGCGGATGCGGAAGTGATCCATTCCCATACGTATACGAACCTGCAGCAGCTTCGCCGTAATTTTGACTTAGGAGTATCCCAGGCAGATCATCCGGAGATCTTTGACGGGATCTCCTCCGAGTCCGAAGGGAAGAAGCTGGTGGCACAGACCTGGCACCGGCTGAAGGAGGAGGGGTGCCGCCGCAGATTTCCCGGCTTCTGTGTGCAATGTGCTTTTAAATACGCCGGGTATTTCCTGGGGAAGCATTACAACAGGCTGCCCCGGAACTGGGTGCTGGCCATCAGTACCAACCGGGCATACTGGAAGGGGCAGTAGATACTATAGGCGGGCAGGAGTATGCGGCTTAGAGCATCAATATGTGTAAGATGTGCAAGAGCACGCAGGGGTGACGACAGACAACGTGGACAGCAGGTAGGAGGGAAAACGGATATGTGTGGAATCGTAGGTTATATCGGAAGCAACCAGGCAGCGCCTATTTTATTGGATGGACTGGCAAAACTGGAGTACCGGGGCTATGACTCGGCTGGGATGGCGGTATATGATGGAGAAAAGATCCATACCAGGAAAGCCATCGGGAGACTGAAGGTGCTGGAGAATCTTACCAGGGGAGGAGAGTCTATGCCGGGGAACGTTGGTATCGGCCATACCCGCTGGGCTACCCATGGTGCCCCCAGTGACAGAAATGCCCATCCCCATGTAAATCATACGGGAACCATTGCAGTGGTACATAACGGTATCATAGAGAATTATATACCTTTGAAGAAGAAAATGATGGAAAAGGGGTACCAGTTCCAGTCGGAGACGGATACAGAGGTGCTGGCCCATCTGCTGGACTACTATTATAAAGGGAATCCGCTGGAAGCCATCACCAAAGTGCTGCACCGGGTGGAAGGCTCCTATGCCCTGGGGATTCTGTTTGCAGAGCATCCGGATGAAATCTACGCAGTCAGGAAGGACAGTCCGCTGATCGTGGGGCAGAATGATACCGGATGCTTCATTGCCTCCGATGTGCCTGCTATCTTGAAATACACCAGAACAGTGTATTATATGGACAACCAGGAGGTGGCAGTCCTTGGCAGGGACAGCCTGCGCTTCTTCTCCGTGGACTGGGAGGAGCTGTCCAAGGAGGCTGTGACCATTGACTGGGACGCGGATGCGGCGGAGAAGGCCGGGTATGAGCATTTTATGCTGAAAGAAATGTATGAACAGCCCAGAACCATTGCAGATACCATTTCCCCCCGGATCAAGGAGGGGGAGATCGTGATCGAAGAGCTGAAGATGAGTGAGGAAGAGCTGAGGGCTGTGAAAAAGATCCACATTGTGGCCTGCGGATCTGCCTACCATGCAGGTGTCACCGGGAAATATGTGCTGGAGGGTCTGGCCAGGATTCCGGTGGAAGTAGATGTGGCCAGTGAATTCCGTTACCGGGATCCCATTATGGAGGAGGGTGGTATGGTGATTGTCATCAGCCAGTCCGGGGAGACGGCGGATACCCTGGCTGCTCTCAGGGAATCCAAGGCCAGAGGGCAGAAGGTGCTGGGAATCGTGAATGTGGTGGGCAGCTCCATCGCCAGGGAAGCAGATGCCTGCCTGTATACATGGGCCGGACCGGAGATTGCGGTGGCTACCACCAAGGCATATAGTGCCCAGCTTGTGGCATTGTATCTGCTGGCAATGAAATTTGCCCAGGTGAAGGGTCTGCTTTCCAGGGAGGAATCCGAAAAGCTTCTGGGAGACCTACAGTGCCTGCCGGACCAGATCGAGCTGCTTTTAGGACAGAAACAGAAGATCCAGCATTTTGCCAGCAGGTACCTGGGGGCCAGGGATATCTTTTTCATTGGCCGGGGAATAGACTATGCCATCTCCCTGGAAGGCTCCCTGAAGCTCAAAGAAATCTCTTATATCCATTCGGAAGCCTATGCAGCAGGGGAACTGAAGCACGGAACCATCTCCCTGATTGAGGAAGGAACCCTTGTGGTGGCTCTATCCACCCAGCCGGTGCTCTATCAGAAGACCATCGGCAATACCCAGGAGGTGAAGGCCAGGGGTGCCTTCGTCATGGCTGTGACCAATGAGGAAAATAAGGCTATGGAGAAGGCGGCGGACTATGTGGTGTACCTGCCGGGGACGAATCCCTGTTTTGCCAATTCCCTGGCCATCATTCCCCTGCAGCTGTTCGCCTATTACGTGGCGGTGGGCAGGGGATGTGATGTGGATAAACCCAGAAACCTGGCAAAGTCTGTTACTGTGGAATAAGGAGTTCATTTCGTTTTCATAAATGAAACACAATTCCGTCACAATTGGAGGATATACTGTGGTTACAACGGTTGAGGAAAGGATCTTCTTCGAAACAGATTGTATGCCAAAGCAGACAAAAAGTGCAGATATAGAAGAAAGGAGTAACCATTATGTACGAAAATGAAATCTATTCCAATTCTGACACAGGCAACGGCACAGGCGGCAACCAGTATGCCACATACCAGACCACAGGCAGCGTGCCTGGATCCGGCATGACAGGTACAGGACAGGACAGTGGGAATAAGGGAAGCAGAGAGCGCGGGAGAAAAGCCGCCGGGAAGAAGGGCGGCGTGTTCCGCAAACTGATGCTCAGTGTGGCCATGGGACTCTGCTTTGGGCTCTTTGCCGGAATCGGATTCTATGCAGTACAACTTGGAACCGGACAATTGTCCGCTGTCCATGCAGACAACAAGGAGGAGGTTATCTCCCAGCCATCCACGGACATAACCCCAGACACACCGGTGAGCGGTACCAATGTATCCCATGTGACCATGGTACAGACAGATCTCACAGATGTGGTGGAGAAGGTTATGCCAGCCATGGTTTCCATTGTCAATAATTTTACCAGTACAGGAACCACCTTCTGGGGACAGTCTTATAGCCAGGATCGCGCATCGGCAGGATCCGGTATCATTGTGTCGGAGAATGAGGGGGAGCTTCTCATTGTATCCAATAACCATGTGGTGGAAGGTACCACTACCCTGGAAGTCACCTTCATTGACGGCTCCGTGGCAGAAGCTGTCATAAAGGGTACAGACCCGGAGATGGATCTGGCAGTGATTGCAGTAAAGCTGGAAGACCTCACAGAGGAGACCAGAAAGGCCATCACGGTGGCTGCCCTGGGGAACAGCGATGAACTGAAGCTGGGAGAGCCTGTGATCGCCATCGGCAATGCACTGGGATATGGACAGTCCGTGACCAATGGCATTGTCAGTGCGCTGAACCGTGAGGTTACCATGTCTGACGGCTCCAAGGGTACCTATATCCAGACCAATGCCGCCATCAACGAAGGCAATTCCGGTGGTGCCCTGCTGAATGTGGACGGGGAAGTGATTGGCATCAACTCCAGCAAATTGTATGGAACCACTGTGGAAGGTATGGGTTACGCCATTCCCATCAGTTCCGCAAGCCCTATTATCACGGAACTCATGGAGCGCCAGACCAGGACCAAGGTTGCGGAAGCAGAAATGGGTTACATGGGGATTACCATGCAGAATGTGCCGGAGGATATGTCCCAGGTCTACAATATGCCCAGAGGTGTCTTCGTGTATGCGGTAGAGCAGAACAGTGCCGCAGACAAGGCCGGTATCCTGAGAGGGGATATTATCACCAGATTTGATGGCCAGAGGGTTTCCTCCTACACGGACCTGCAGGATGTGATACAGTACTATAAGGCAGGAGATACCGTGACAGTGACCGTGAACCGCCTAATCAATGGGGAATATGAGGTGATTGAGCTGGAAGTGATCCTTGGGGAGAGGAAAGCAGACCGTTAAGACGGCATGATCCCGATGAAGGAGAGATATGAATGCACCAGTAGGAAGCGGTGTCAGATACCGGTTCCATGGAAAGCGGAGTCATACAGGAAGCAAGACCCGGACGGAACATACCCGTCCGGGTTTGTGGCGCAAAGGGCAGCCTCTGCGTTTAAGGGAGGATGGGATGGAGGGGAGTTTAGAAAAAGATTACTTGTGCCATGGCGCTTTTTCCAGTATACTCGTAGTAGGATCCACAGGATCATGGGCCGCAGGCATGCGGCAGGAATGGAGGGGACTATGTCCGATAGATACAACGAGAACGGGAATCCAGACGAACAGGACCTGGAACAGGAAGAAGGGGTCCGGGAGGAAGGGCAGGAGAAGACGGAGGACAAGAAGGATGCCTCAGTCACTGCCAATGCCGGGAAAAGTGCCAATAGTGAGTATGAGGATGTATGTTTTATCTGCAGGAGGCCGGAGAGCAAGGCCGGGAAAATGTTTAAGCTGCCCAACAATATCTGTATCTGCAATGATTGTATGCATAAAACCATGGAGACTGTGAGCCAGTTTGACTATCAGGGAATGCTGAACAACCCACAGTTCCAGAATGAGCTGGACCAGCTGTCCAAACAGGGAGGATTCCCCAATATGGGGGGATTTCCCAATATCAGCTTTGTGAATCTGGCAGACCTGCAGGGAGATGGGGGGATTCCCAACAAACAGAAGCTGAAAAAGAAGAAGAAAAAAGAAGGGGAAACGCCTGTGCTGAACATCCGGGATATTCCTGCGCCCCATAAGATCAAGGCCAGCCTGGATGAGTATGTGGTGGGCCAGGAACATGCCAAGAAGGTGATCTCTGTGGCAGTGTATAACCACTATAAGAGAGTGGCAACAGGCACTATGGATAACATTGAGATTGAGAAATCCAACATGCTGATGATCGGGCCTACCGGCAGCGGTAAGACCTATCTGGTACGGACCCTGGCCCGTCTGCTGGATGTGCCCCTGGCCATTGCAGATGCCACTTCCCTCACCGAGGCAGGTTATATCGGGGATGACATTGAGTCTGTGGTGTCAAAGCTTCTGGCTGCAGCGGATAATGATGTGGAGAAGGCGGAGCGAGGTATCATTTTCATTGATGAGATTGACAAGATTGCCAAGAAGAAGAATACCAACACCAGGGATGTAAGCGGGGAGAGTGTCCAGCAGGGGATGCTGAAGCTTTTAGAGGGCGCAGAAGTGGAGGTGCCAGTAGGGGCCAACAGCAAGAATGCCATGGTGCCGTTAGCCACTGTGAACACAAGGAATATCCTTTTTATCTGTGGCGGTGCTTTCCCGGATCTGGAGGAGATTATCAAGGAGCGTCTGACGAAATCAGCTTCCATTGGTTTCAATTCTGAGCTGCGGGATAAATATGACAAGGACAGGAATATCCTGTCCAGGGTGACTGTGGAGGATATCCGGAAATTCGGCATGATACCGGAATTCATTGGCCGTCTGCCCATTATCTATACCCTGGAAGGACTCACCAAGGAAATGCTGGTGAAGATCTTGAAGGAGCCCAAGAATGCCATACTGAAGCAGTACCAGAAGCTGCTGGAGCTGGACGAGGTGAAGCTGGAATTTACGGAGGACGCCCTGGAAGCCATTGCGGACAAAGCCATGGAGCGGGACACAGGAGCCAGGGCACTCAGATCCATTATAGAAGATTTTATGCTGGACATCATGTATGAGATCCCCAAGGATGACAACATCGGCAGGGTGACCATCACAAAAGAATATATTCAGGGAACAGGAGGGCCGGTGATTGCTATCCGGAGCAACCTGTTGCCGGAGCCTCCCAGGCTGCTGGAGGATGGCGGGGCACAGTAATCCAGGTGCCGCCGGGCAGTCCCCTGACAGATTCTTTAGAAAGCCCGGCCAGATAAAGTATCTGCCAGATGCATTTTGAACATCCTTTGTCACATACTATAATGTTGAAATTGAGTAAAATGGGCAAATGGGGGGTTGAAATGAAAGAATCGGTTGGGGTAGTGCTGATTCCCCTGCTGGGAACCACACTGGGAGCGGCCATGGTATTTTTCATGAGAAAGCAGATGAACGGCCTTCTGGAGAAGCTGCTATTGGGTTTTGCCTCCGGGGTCATGATAGCGGCCTCCGTGTGGTCCCTGCTGATTCCGGCCATTGAAATGGCTGGGGAAGGAGGGGGAAATGCCTGGCTGCCTGCGGCAGCAGGTTTTCTCCTGGGCATGGGTTTTCTGCTGGCACTGGATCGTATAGTGCCTCATCTGCATGTAGACAAGGACAGGCCGGAGGGTGTGAAAAGTGATCTCCAGAAGACTACGATGTTACTGCTGGCAGTGACATTGCACAATCTGCCGGAAGGCATGGCAGTGGGGGTAACCCTGGCAGGAGCCCTGATGCGGAACACAGGAATCACCCTGGCAGGGGCCCTGGTGCTGTCCATAGGGATTGCGGTGCAGAATTTCCCGGAGGGTGCCATTATCTCCATGCCCCTCCGGAGTGCAGGTGCATCCAGACCCAAAGCCTTCTGGTATGGTGTCCTGTCCGGAGTGGTAGAACCCATAGGGGCGGTGTTTACGGTGTGGCTGGCAGAACAGGTGGTGCCCGTCCTGCCCTATCTGCTGGCCTTTGCGGCAGGCGCCATGATCTATGTGGTGGTGGAAGAACTGGTGCCGGAAGCCCATACAGGAGAACATGGGGACAGCGATATCGCTACCATCGGGGTGGCAGTGGGATTTGTGCTGATGATGGTGCTGGATGTGGCACTTGGGTGATGTAAGATGTTAAATATATAATCTGGCGCATCTGCCCGGACTGTGGTATGGTAGAAGGGGATCAACAAAGGCAGTTACAGTAGAAAGGAATAAAGATGCGTCTGATAATTGTACGACACGGGGATCCGGATTACACGAAGGATTCCCTTACACAAAAAGGCTGGCGGGAGGTGGAGCTGCTGGCAGAGAGGCTTACGCGCCTTGAGGTGAAAGCATTCTATGTATCGCCTCTGGGGCGGGCCAGGGATACGGCAGAAGCCACGCTGGGAAGAATGGGCAGGACAGCCGTGGTATGTGACTGGCTTAGGGAATTCCCGGCACAGATTCTGCGCCCGGATGTGACAGAGGGCAGGGCTATTGCCTGGGACTGGCTTCCCCAGGACTGGATGAAGGAAGCGTGCTTCTATCAACAGGATAAGTGGCAGGAACATCCTGTGATGCAGGAGGGGAATGCCGGGAAGATCTATCAGGAAGTGGCACAGGGACTGGACGGCCTGCTGGCAGAACACGGCTATGTGCGGGAGGGAACAGGGACACTGTACCGGGCAGAGCGTTCCAACCGGGATGTTCTTGTATTTTTCTGCCACTTCGGGGTAGAGTGTGTGATGCTCAGCCACTTGATGCATGTGTCTCCCATGATCCTGTGGCACCACACCTGCGCGGCACCAAGCTCTGTCACCACAGTGGTCACAGAGGAGAGGCGCCAGGGCAGCGCCATATTCCGGGTCAGTAGTTTCGGGGATCTCTCCCACCTGTATGCAGGGGGTGAGGAACCTGCTTTTGCGGCACGGTTCTGTGAGACCTTTGACAGCAGGGAGAGGCACGACTGATAACATATAGGGGTAACTAATGTACGGATGTACCAGGTATACGCGCAAAAGCGCACGGAGGTGTAAGGATGGAATTCATGGACAAAGTAGTAATTGTCACAGGCGGAAGCCGGGGGATCGGTTTCGCCACAGTGGAAGCTTTTCTACGGGAGGGGGCCACGGTGGTGCTCTGCGCCAGCCGCCAGGAGACCGCGGACAAGGCAGTGGCGAAGCTACAGGAGACATATCCTGATGCAAAGGTGGAAGGAATCTGGCCTGCGCTTGACCAGTACGAAGATGTGAAGGCAGCTTTTGACAAAGTGGCAGAGAAGTATGGCAGGATTGATGTGCTGGTGAACAATGCAGGTGTCTCCGAGAGCACACCTTTTACCGCTTATACAGAGGACACTTTTGACAAGGTGATGGACTTGAATGTAAAGGGAACCTTCAACTGCTCCAGGGCGGTGACAGAAGTGATGGAGAAGCAGGGAAGCGGTGTCATCTTGAATACATCCTCCATGGTGAGCATTTCCGGACAACCCAGCGGTGTGGCGTATCCCACGTCCAAGTTTGCAGTTAATGGTTTCACCCTCTCCCTGGCAAGGGAACTTGGACCTAAGGGCATCCGTGTGAATGCGGTGGCCCCTGGTATCACAGAGACAGACATGATGAAGGCCGTTCCCAGGGAAGTGATCGATCCTATGATCGCCCGCATTCCGCTACGGCGTCTGGGACAACCTGAAGACATTGCCAATGCCTTCGTGTTCCTGGCCTCTGAAAAAGCATCTTATATCACAGGGGTGGTGCTGGGCGTGGACGGACTGATGAGGGTTTGATGGTTTTTCCAAAGGAAGATTGATGTGGCAGGTGGCCAGGAATCTCAGAACAAGATTCCTGGTCTTTTTAAATAGTCCCTTGACAAATGATGATCCATGTGATATTTTATGTTTACAGACGACATGTCGAGACTCGACATGTCGATGGATAACATGTAGAGGGATACTGACAGGAGGGAATGGATTGGAGGAAAACTTACAGAAAAAATACATTCCTATGACAGAGACGACCTATTACACGCTGCTATCTGTCACCAGGCCGCGGCATGGCTACGCCATCATGCAGTATGTGAGTAACTTGACAAAAGGCAGGATCGTGTTGGGAACAGGTACCCTCTACACGATGGTGGGCAGACTGGTAGCCGATGGGATCATAGAGGTGGCGCCCAGCGAGGAGGGGAAGAAGGCCTATCGTCTCACCCGGACAGGCCGGGAACTGCTTCTGGCAGAGACCGTGAGACTTGGGAAGCAGCTTGCAGATGGAAGAAGCGTCCTGGAGGGGGAGGGGGAGGATGAGTTGGATGGGTAAGGAGAGAAGCAAGAGATTTCGTTTGCTGTGGGGATACCAGAAGGAGAGAAGATGGCTGGAAGACATGGCCTTGCAGGGGTGGTTCCTGGAGGATATAAATTTCGGGGTATGCTATACCTTTGCAAGAGGGGAACCCAAGCGGTTGCTGTACGACATGGACAGATTCGACCTGCCAAAGAAACCTACCCTGGAGGAGATACGGCACAAGGAGATGTTCCTGGAGATGGCAAGGGAACTGGGCTGGCGGGAAGTCACCCACGATGAGAGCATGACATACTATTTTGCCAAGGAATATGAGGAGGGCGGCATCAATGAGCTGCATAATGATGAGGAATCCCGCAGGTACAGGGCGGCCAAATTCAAGAATTTCCTGTCTGATTACGGGAAACGCCTGGTGTTCTGGGGAACTCTGATTCTGGTCCTTGATCTGGTGTTCAGGGTGGAAATGGATTTCAGGGGGGATCATTTCCTGGCATGGTATGACTGGTTTGCCCTGGTCTATCTGTGTATCAACAATGTGCTGGCACTGTTTTACTGGAAGCAGGGAAAACGGACAGAGCGGGAGCTATGCATGACCAGACAGGAATGGGAGGAGAGTATGGATCCCAACCGTCACAGGAAGGTGAGGAAACTGATCCTCACAGTCCGTGGCTTGAGCCGCTTTCTGGCCAGGAAAGAGGAGCAGGGCTGGATTCTTACAGAAGTGACTCCTATGGGATACTATTTTGAGAAAAGCCATGGGGCGAAGCAGATCTACACTATGGACAGCAAGCGGATGACCAACAGGCGCAGGAAGGAGATGCACGGACAGGCATTCAAGGATGGCAAGGACTGGAATGGTTTGAACAATGACTGGGAGATTCAGAGTGTCCATGACGCAGAGGGAAAAGGATGGACATTTGTCTGTGCCCTGGAAAACAGGGCAGTGATCTACCGGGGAGAAGCAGGCGTGGCACAGCCATTGAACGATGCCAGATATGACAACAGTCTCCGGTGTATTTCTTTGATCGGTGAATACGGCCTGATTCTGCTGTGCAGTGTCTTTGTGGGTGCAGTCATTGGCATTATAACCAGCTTTTTTATCTGATAGATGCAGAGGCAACAGATGTCATGTTGATCTTAAGGACAACCTGTGACAGAATCTAATTTTGATATGTACAAAGCTATTTTATAGAAAGGAATCAAGGGAAATGAAATTAGAAGTCAGAAATCTTCGCAAAAGTTTCGGAGAGAAGGAAGTGCTCCACGGTGTGAGCTTCCAGGTAGAAAGTGGGAAAGCGCTGGGACTGTTGGGCCGCAATGGCGCAGGCAAGACTACCACCATCCGTATCTTAATGGATGTGTTCCACGCCAACAGCGGGGAGATCCTGATGGACGGCAGCCGGTTCGTGCCTGCCAGACACCAGATTGGCTACCTGCCAGAGGAGAGGGGATTGTACCCTAAGCGTAAAGTCATAGACCAGATGATCTTCCTGGCTACTCTTAGGGGTATGCAGGTGAAGGAAGCCAGGGAAAGTGCAAAAAAATGGCTGGCCAGACTGGAAGTGGACCAGTATGCGGACAAGAAACTGGAGACCCTCTCCAAGGGTAACCAGCAGAAAGTACAGCTGGCAGCTACCTTGGTGAACAATCCCGGGATCGTGATCCTGGATGAACCATTCAGTGGCCTGGATCCGGTGAATTCCCAGATTCTGAAAGATGTGGTAAATGAGCTGATTGCGGACAAGAGACTGGTGATCTTCTCCAGCCACCAGATGAGTTATGTGGAAGAATTCTGTGACAACATTGCCATCATTGACAAAGGGGAAGTGGTTCTGGCTGGGGAACTGAAAGAGATCAAGCGGGAGTATGGCAGGAACCGGCTGATGCTGGCAGCGGAGAACCTGGGACCTGAGGCGTTACAGGAACAAGTGGAAAAACAGCTGTCAGACCTGGTGCATATATCCGGCAGGGGGAAAGACTTCCTGATCCTGGAGCTGGCCAGGGATGCACACAGAAACCAGGTCATGGGCAGGCTGGCCCAGACCGAGATCCAGGTGGAGCGATTTGGAAGCTATCAGCCATCGCTGAATGATATCTTTGTGGCAAAGGTAGGAGAAGAAGAGACTGCATGTCTGAAGGTGTGAAGCGGGCTGGAAATGGCAGGTTTGGAGTTTGCTGGAAGAAAGGTGGTATAACGATGAGGAAAATGGGGATCGTATTAAAATATGAGCTGAGAGAATATTTTGCAAGCAAAGGTTTTATGGCATTTACCCTTTTGCTGGCCATTGGGGCGGCAGTGCTGCTGTTTCTGCCCCGGTTCGTGGATATGTCCAGCATCACCGGAGTGCAGATAGTGGGAAAAGACCAGGGAGACACTGGCGGGGATACTGCCACGGATACAAACGGAAAACAGGATCAGAACAAGGATGTATATTTATATCTGGACCAGGCAGGGGTGGTGAGGGAAGAAGTGCTGCGGCAGATGTTTCCGGAGCAGGACTGGCAGGCAGCTACAGATAAGGCGGCCTTGATTGCGGGGGTGGAAAACCAGGAGGCTGTGGCAGGATTTGTAGTGACAGGGTCCACTTCCTATGATTACTATGTGTATAACAAAGCAATGACGGATACCAATACTGCAATCTTCGACCAGGCCATGAAACAGTTCTACCGCATGGACTATTGTGACGGACAGAACCTGGATCTGGCAGAAATCACTGCTATGTACGATGTACCCATCACCATACAGGAGCAGATCCTGAACAAGGACACCAGCAGCAATTTCTGGTACTGCTATTTCCTGGTGATCATTGTGTTCATGCTGATTGTCATGTATGGCCAGATGATTGCAGTGTCTGTCACCAGTGAGAAGAGCAACCGTGCCATAGAAGTACTGGTTACCAGCACTTCATCCAATAGCCTGTTGTTCGGCAAAGTCATAGCCGGGGCTATCGGTGGCCTGTTCCAGACAGGGGTAGTCCTGGGGGCTGTGCTGCTCTCTTACCAGTTGAACAGACAGCAGTGGGGCGGTATGCTGGATATGCTCCTGCATATACCCGGTGAAGTACTGGTTACTTTCGCTGTGTTCGGAATGGGAGGCTACCTTTTCTATGCTTTTCTGTACGGAGCCATGGGTGCCCTGGTCAGCAAGACCGAGGATGTGAGCAAAAGTGCCAGCGGACTGATGGTAGTGATCATGGTGGTATACTTCTTCTCTCTGGTACAGCTTAACAATGTGGAAGGTCCTGTGATCAAGATCCTGTCCTTCCTGCCTGTCAGTTCTTACAGCACCATGTTTGCCAGGATAGCCATGGGAACTGTGGCGCTCTGGGAGATCGTCCTGTCGGCAGGGATCCTGTTAATCTCCATTGTGGGAGCCGGTATGCTGGGTGCAAAGCTGTACCGGATGGGAACCCTGCGGTATGGCAATCCCATCAAGCTGGGAACTGCGCTGAAGGATCTGAAGAAGAATGAGGGGTAAGGTCTGGACTGAACCAGATGATACAGGAAAAGGGAACCGGCTTTTGCTGGTTCCCTTTTTAAACACCTGGTATCGTATGGATCGGTCTGCTTTACAGGACGGCCGAACTCTTGTAGAGGAAGATAAGGAACAGGATGGAAGCAACCAGTGTGGCAATCATTACCACATAATTTGCTAAAACGGCAATCACGCTGAGCAGTGGAACCAGGACAAGAACAGATATCACAATGCTTGCCAGATAGCACACAAGGTTGATCTTCCACACCAGATCCCCGCTTCTGGCAATCTCTTCGGATCCTGTTTTGCGCAGGGTCTCTGCAACGGAGGTACACACAAAATAGGTCACAAGGAACTGTAGTACCATTCCGGCAATGGAAAGGAGAAACGGGATGATACCTGTGCCTGCAATATTGGTGACAACATTGAGTACGATATTGGCAATGGTAATCATGAATGCAGTCTTGCATCCCTCAATATTCTTGCCGGCCTCATATAAACCGATCAGGTTGAGGATGGAAAAAGCCAGGGCGGCAATGGCAGCCACCAGGTTAATGATAGGAATCAATGCCAGAACCAGACAGACGGCGGCACCGATCTGGGCGATAAACATCTTTTTCAAGCCTTTGCTTGCATAAATAGTTTCCATGGAAATTCTCCTCCTTATATAATGGGATTGTGTCTGATGATTCCATTTTACGAAAGAATCATCTCATATATGTCATGTTAAGGCATTATGTGGATAAAGTCAATGGATATCAGAAAATAAGGTGAAGGAAAACAGGTTCTGTAAACCGGCAAAACTGTGTGGGATTCAGAATGTTGTAAAATCGCAAAATACCGGGTGTTCGGTACAGACACCGGTATCGCACAAAGTGCGTACCATATACAAAGCGCCGTGGGAGGTTTTTGTGCCATGGATTGCCGTTCCCGGATAATATCAAACGACTATTATGACATTATAACAGACTATCCGATGCAAGGATCAGGAGCTGACCTGTGTTATGCAGATGTGGATAATTTTTATGATATTATTTATTATGACAGGACAAAATTCTTAAATGTAAATGAATATTTTTTTGGATCCAGGAATGTGCCGAAACTATATGGACTGATGCAGGAGGAAGGGATCACAACAGTTGGGTTTGACCCGAACAGTCTGATTGCCAGCGGCATCACCCAGATACAGCGGGAACCGCTGCGGCTTACCGGGAGGGGGGTAGTGGTCTGCATCATAGATACCGGGATCGACTACACCAGTCCGGCTTTTAGGAATCCCGATGGTACCAGCCGGATTCTGGCCATATGGGACCAGACCATACAGGACGGGAACCCGCCAGAGGGATTCCAGTATGGGACGGAGTATACCAGGGCCCAGATCAACCAGGCCCTCCAGGCAGAGGATCCCTGGTCCGTAGTACCAAGCAGGGACGAGATCGGTCATGGCAGCAACCTGGCAGCTGTTGCGGCGGGCAGCCGGGTAAGCAATGGGCTGACTTACCAGGGGGCAGCGCCGGATGCGGATATAGTGGTAGTGAAACTCAAGCAGTGCAAATCCTATATGCGGGAGTTCTACCTGATTCCATCTCAAGTGCCTGCTTACCAGGAAAATGATATTATGCTGGCGGTACAATATGTAGACAGATTTGCAATATTATTTGAACGGCCTGTGGCAATCTGCCTGGGTCTTGGCACCAATTACGGAGATCACGCTGGCAGTTCTCCTCTGGACAGGTATCTGAGCGCCGTGGCGGTAAAGCGGAACCGGGGCGTGGTGGTGGCTGGTGGCAACGAAGGGAATGCCCGTCATCATTACCAGGGCAACTTAAGCCGCCAGGAAGCAGGCAACGGAGGCTCCAGAAATGTAGAGATACGGGTGGAGGAAGGAGTGGACGGATTTATTCTGGAGTTGTGGGGCGGGGTGCCGGATGCTTACACGGTGTCTATCCGCTCTCCCGGCGGGGAGGTGGTGCCACGTATATGGCTGGGGATAAGGGATAGCGTTACGTATGGATTTGTATACGAGAAGACCCGTGTGACCATAACGGGAGCACTGGTAGATACTGCTTCGGGAGAAGAACTGGTACTGATGCGTCTCATGGATCCCACACCGGGGATCTGGACATTCCAGGTCAGTGCAGCACGGGAGAGCTATAACGGGGAATTCCACATGTGGCTGCCAATCAGCCAGTTTCTGAGTGCACCGGTCTATTTCCTGGAGGCTTCCCCGTATATAACATTGACGGAACCTTCCATGGCGGCTGAAGTGATCACGGTTTCCACATACAATGCGGCCAATAATAGCTTCTATATTGATTCCGGGCGGGGGTTCTCCAGGGTGGGAACCATCAAACCGGATCTGGCTGCACCAGGGGTGGATATCCCTACCCTGGATGGCCGTGGTTCGGGAAGTTCCCTGGCAGCGGCCATTACCACCGGTGCAGTGGCACAATTCCTGCAATGGGCTGTGGTGGAAGGGAATAATATTGCCGTGGAGAGCCGTGGGATCAAGAACTATATGATCCGGGGAGCATCCAGAAATGCGGATATGACATATCCAAACCGTGAATGGGGGTATGGCAGGCTGAACATGGTTGGAACATTTGAGGCATTGATCGGGGTGTGAGAAGGCATGGTGTTATCCGCCCTTGCAATGGCTACAGATCTCCCCGGATGGAAAAAATCTGTTCTATAGGGAGATCTGTTCCGTCTGTGAAGACAATCCTGCGTGAATGCTCTTCTATTTTTTTCACATTGCGGCGGACTGTCACATAGCTGCCACCGTCCTTTTTCCTATCAGGCTGGAAATAAGTAACTTCACACGCTGGTCTTTGTGCCAGGTTCTTCTTGAGCTGCTGAAGCTGCTCATCCAGTAGTTCCTTCCAGTCTTCCTCCAGATCCACATAAGAATCTGTCAGGCGTGCCGTCTCCTGGATGGCGTCCTCATGTCCGGTGAGTGCGGCAAAGGGGGAGAACTGAGCTGCACGGTTCAGGGGTGACATCCGGGGGTGCTTTTTGGATACAGGGTGGGGAAGATGGATGATGTCGTCATACGGATGGGTATCCTGTGGATTCATGCCTTATGTCCTCCGATCTGGTTGTTCCGCTCCATGGTAGTGGATCCCTCCTGTAGGTTCATGCCCTTGAGGATGGCGTTTTTCCCGAATTTTTTTTTCACGGACAGTACAGCTTCCTGTAGTTTCCGTTCTCTGGAAAGCCGCTCTTCCTCTGTTTTCCGCTTTCTTTCCAGGGCAGCATAGTCCGTGAACAGATCCATTTGCTGGCATTTTTCTGTTTCCTGTACCTGGGTCTCATCTACCAGATGATTGGCGGCAATGGTCACACGGCGTATCAGAAGCCCGGGGTCAATGATTCGGTCATACAGATTCATCATGGCATCCATAATGATCTGGGTGGAGGAAGTCTGGCGTTGCAGGCTGGCGGTTCCCTGGGCCGGCCTGGGGACTTTTCGCCCATAGCGGTCAGCAGTGAACGTTCCCTTGTAAGGATTTCCGGCCTTATCAGGGGAGAGATTGCTGATATCATAGCCTATGGACAGATAAAGCTGGTCTGTGACCAGTCTCTTTTCCACTAGATCCAGCACAAGCTGGTCTGTCATTTCCCGCACGATGAGTTTCCCTTTCCAGGCGTCATAGGGGCTGTGCAGTACCTGGCCAGAGCTGATGCTGTTGGAAGCTGGCTTGTAGGCTTTGACCAGGTCTATGGTGGTAGGCTCCCATCCCCAGGCGTGGTCAATGAGAAGTTCTGCGTTGACCCCGAACATATTGTAGAGGAGTGCTTCGTTATGGTAATCCCTGTCTCCGCCCAGAGAACAACGCGCGATGTCTCCCATGGTAAAAAGCCCGGCGGCTTCCAGCTTTTTCCGGTATCCGTGGCCGACTCTCCAGAAATCCGTGAGAGGACGGTGGCTCCACAATAGCTTCCGATAGCGCATCTCGTCCAGCTGTGCGATACGGACCCCATGCTGGTCCGGCTCCACATGCTTGGCCACAATGTCCATGGCAACTTTACACAGGTAGAGGTTTGTGCCGATGCCTGCGGTGGCAGTGATCCCGGTCTGCTGGAAAACATCCTGTATTATTGTGGAAGCAAGTTCCCAGGGGGTCATCCCATAGGTCGCCAGATACTGTGTCACATCCATGAATACTTCATCAATGGAGTATACATGCATATCCTCTGGGGCGATATATTTCATGTAAATATTGTATATGATGGTGCTGTATTCCAGATAAAAGGCCATCCTGGGCGTTGCGGTCAGAAAGGAAAGTTCCAGTTCCGGATGCCCGGCCAGTTCCGGGGCAAAGCAGGAGGAGCCGGTAAACTGTCCGCCAGGAGCCTTGCATCTTCGTTCTATATTTACTTCCCGGACCCGCTGGATCACTTCAAACAGCCTGGCTCTTCCTGGTAGGCCCAGAGCCTTAAGGGAAGGCGATACAGCAAGACAGATGGTCTTCTCTGTCCTTGCGGCGTCTGCTACCACAAGGTTTGTGGTAAGGGGATCCAGATGCCGTTCAATGCATTCTACGGATGCATAGAAGGATTTTAAGTCAATTGCAATATAAACATGGCCATGATCCATGTGCACTCTCCCTTCCTGTCCGCTATTTTGTAATAGGGACATATGATCATGCCGGGGTCAGAAGGTATTTTGGCTCATACCGGGGATATTATACCAGAATATCTGTTCGAGTGCAACTGAACGGACTATAATTTTATGCCAACAAACAGAGGTTCCGGTATTTCCTGGTTCCTGTTCACTGGGTAGTGCCACCAGATGTTGTCATGCGTTTTTGCGTGACAACCCCGAGACTGCACGTGTTTCACGTTGCTGTTACGGCGTAGCCGTAACAGTGACATTTCTTGTCAATGGGATATGGAATTTAGAAAGTTTCACTTGCGTTGTCCATGGAAATAAGGTACTGTGTACATTGTGGCTGGGAAACATTTCCCAGGGCCACAATTTGCAGAGAGAAGAAAGGCAGTGACATGAATATTCATATGGAAGAAGTAGTATCCCTAAAGAGGCAGCAGGATCTCGGATCAGCTGATGCTGCCAACGCAGGAGCCCCAGGCAGTCTAAACAGTCTGGATGATCTGGACAGGCGTCTGGTGCAGGTAGTACCATCCAGACGGCAGCTACGGCACCAGCAACTTGAATTCTACGGTTTTATCCACTTTACGGTGAACACCTTTACAGACAGGGAGTGGGGGGACGGTACGGAGTCCCCTGAGATCTTTAACCCGGTGGGGCTGGATGCCCGCCAGTGGGTAGCCGTGGCCAGGGATGCCGGGATGCGGGGGCTGATCCTGACCTGCAAGCATCATGATGGTTTTTGTCTGTGGCCCAGCAGGTATACGCGGCATTCGGTGGCAGCCAGTCCTTACCAGGACGGCAGGGGGGATGTGGTGCGGGAGGTTTCCGAAGCCTGCCGGGAGGCGGGACTTGCTTTCGGGGTTTACCTGTCTCCCTGGGACAGGAACCATCCCTCCTATGGAAGCGGGAAGGAATACGATGATTATTTTGTGAACCAGTTGACAGAGCTTCTGGAGAACTATGGGGATATCTTTACCGTGTGGTTTGACGGTGCCTGTGGTGAGGGAAAGGATGGCAGGAAGCAGGTCTATGACTGGAAGCGGTATTACGATACGGTGAGACGGCTTCAGCCAATGGCATGCATCAGCGTCTGTGGGCCGGATGTGCGTTGGTGCGGGAACGAGGCAGGACGGACCAGGCCGTCAGAGTGGAGTGTTGTCCCTGCCAGGACTGCGGACACGGAGAAAATTGCCGAGAACAGCCAGCAGGCAGATGAGACATCCTTCAGGCAGAGGGAGATCACGGCCAGTGACCTGGACCTGGGGAGCAGACAGGTGCTGCAGGATGAGAAGGATCTGATCTGGTATCCGGCTGAGGTGAATACTTCCATCCGGCCCGGCTGGTTCTACCATGCTTCGGAGGATGGGAAAGTGAAGTCCCTGGCAGAGCTGGTGTACATCTATGAACATTCCGTGGGAGGCAATGCCATGTTCCTTTTGAACCTTGCGCCAGACAGGCAGGGACTGGTGAGCCGGGCGGACACGGACAGGCTCCATGAACTGGGAGAGTATCTGCGCGAGACCTACCGGGTCAACCTGGCACAGCAGGCGCGCTTTACATGTGACACCTGTCTGGAGGATCATGGCATAGAGAATGTGCGACAGGATACATATGATGCCTGTTTCCGGACTGCGGACGGTGTGCGGACTTGTGGGATTATCCTGGAGTGGGAACAGCCTGTGGTGATCAGACGTCTGGTCTTAAAAGAAAATCTACTTCTGGGCCAGCGTGTGGAACGTTTTGCAGTGGATGCCCAGGTAGACGGGACATTCTGTCAAGTCTATGAAGGAACAGTCGTTGGCTATAAGAAGATCGTATGCCTGGATGAGGTGCGTACCAGGGCAGTGCGGGTCCGGATCCTGGATGCCAGGATAGCGCCAGCCCTGGCTTTTCTGGGCGTGTATGGAGACGGGCAGGATTAATATACAAGGGGCCGGCGCCCCTTGTGCTTTGCTGTCTAAAAAGAACTATAGGGATTTCTTTATAAATCTTTTCGTTTTGTATTCAGTTGCATTTTAGAAAAAGTGGCTATACTGACCTTGAACAGGACAAATGAGATTTTTGCACGGGGGGGTATAGTTATGAATGTCTGTATATTGACCGGAAAATTCGGAATGGGACACTGGATGGCTTCCCTGTCCCTGCGGCAGCAGATTCTGGAGGGATATCCCGATGCCCAGGTGGAGATTGTGGATTTCCCTGCCTACGCTGCACCTAGGATAGCAGAAGCCTGGTATAAATGTTTTCATCTGATGGTTTCCCACGGGAGCTATCTGTTCAATCTGTATTATAAGCTCACATCCCTGGGACATCCGGATGCCAGGCCGCCTTTTGAGGGGCTGCTGCTGGACCGGCTGACAGAGCTGCTGGCTGCAAAGCGTCCGGATGTGGTCATTGCTACCCACCCTTTATGTGCACAGCTTGTATCAAGGCTGAAGGAAAAAGCCGGATCGAAAAAGAAAGCCAGGTGGCTGGAGAGAAATCTGGCGAGAACAGATCACAGGCAAAGGAAGCCTTTGGAGAAGCGGGAGGGCGTTGCCCTGGATCTTCCCTTGATCACCTGCGTCACCGATGTGACATCCCACCCGGAATGGATCAACCGGAATACGGACTGCTATCTGGTGCCCAGCAAGGAAGTCCGTCTGGGACTGGCAGAGAAGGGAGTGGATCCGGCCCTGGTATGTGTGACGGGCATACCGGTCCGGAAAGAGTTCCGCCACCTGTGCCATCATGGAGGGGAGAAACAGCGGGAACTGCTGATCATGGGTGGCGGCCTGGGACTACTGCCCAGGGACGATGCTTTCTACGAAGCCTTGGATCGGATACCGGATACCCACACTACCTTAATCACAGGCCACAACTGTAGGTTGTATGATCACCTAAAGGACCGGTTCGCCAATATCCAGGTGATCGGCTACACCAGCCAGGTGTGGGATTACATGGAAAAAGCAGACTTGATCGTAACCAAGCCTGGTGGGATCACCTTGTTTGAGTCTATATTTGCCCAGGTACCAATTCTGGCCTGGCCGCCTGCTTTGCAGCAGGAGTGCAACAATGCCCGCTGGATGTGTGAGGCAGGAATCGGCTGGGTGGCCCAGGAGACGGACTGTGCCTGCAGGATCCGGGAGATCCTGTTAGACCGGGAACAGCTGGCCAGGGCCAGAGTCAGAATGGGATACTTGAAGCAGCAGCTGCAGATGGAAGTGCTGCCAGGGCTGATGAAAGCGGTATCCAGACAACAGGTGGTACATGTCCAGGGCGGTGGCCTGGACATGTGCATGGCTATGTGAGCCGCAAATGTAGCTTGAATTTGATCCAGAGATGTCGCAAATGTGGGAACGCGGTCAACCGCGGCAGATGCGTGAATGAATTTTCAAACACGTCCTAATGGTGGTAAGGGGGATATATATGATGCAGGGGAAGAAGAAATGGATGGGACTATTGTTCCTGGTGGTGATGATGGGAGTGACGGGCAGTGTGTTGCTGAAGGGACAGTCCATGGGACTGCTGTGGGACAGTTTAAGGCATGTCAAGCCACAGTTTTTGCTGGTGGGCCTGGCCATGATGCTGGGCTATGTGGGCTGTGAGGCCCTGTGTACCCACAGGATCCTGGGCAGACTGGGACACCGTATCCCTTACCGCCAGTGTCTGGGGTATTCTTTCGTGGGATTCTACGTGAGTTCCATCACGCCTTCTGCCACCGGGGGGCAGCCGGCCCAGATTTATTACATGAGCAAAGACCGAATTCCGGCGGCCCATGGGGCTTTGAATATGATGCTGATCGCTGCCTGCTATCAGACTGCCACACTGATCTGGGGTGTGGGGATCTGGCTTTTATGTCCACAGGCCAGGAATCTGGGAAAGGGTTTTAATCTGCTGTTGTTCTACGGGGCCGGGATGATGATACTGCTCACAGCAGGAATGCTTATGGTCATGTTCCTGCCTGGTGTGTCCAGGCGGCTCTGTGAAGGGATCTTGAAATTCCTGGGGAAAATCCGTCTGCTGCGGGATCCCAAAACCATGCAGGGGAAACTGGAACACCAGCTGACAGAGTATGCCAGAGGTGCTGCCTGTGTGAAGGCCAATCCGGGTCTGGCAATCCAGGTGCTTCTCCTGTGCCTGGTTCAGCTGGGAATGCTTTTTACCGTGCCTTGGATGGTCTATCTGGCCTTCGGGCTTTCGGGACAGGGCTGGATCCAGGTGGCCGGTCTCCAGGCCATGCTGACACTGGCAGTATGCAATTTGCCCCTGCCTGGTGCAGTAGGTCCTGCAGAAGGTGGTTTTGTGTCAGCCTTCACGGCAGTATTCGGCAGCGGGCTGGTGACACCAGCCATGCTGGTGTCCAGGGGAATCAGCTTCTACACGTTTTTGCTGATCAGTTTCCTGGTATCTGTCTTTGTACATGTGCGTGTCAGCCGAAAGGCCAGGGAGCGTGCCCTGCGGGAGATGATCGCCACACAGCCGGGAAACCGGATCCAGGCCATGAGAAGATATCTCCACGGACAGAGCAAGGCCTGCATGTTAAAGTAATGTTTTACGGTTCGGTGCACTGCACTGGTTATCACCGCCGGGTGTTTTCACGCGTTTTTGGAGTGACAAACCCAGGGCCGCAGGCGCCAAAATGAGTATGTTTTTACTCATTTTGTATACATCATGTTGCTTAGAGCGGCGTAGCCGAGAACAGTGACAGCAGCTAAGCCATGAACAGCATCTTTTGCATTGGCTTTGACAGGAGAGTCAGAGTGCTATATAATCTGGTGGTAGAAGGACAGCCACAAAGACCAGTATGCTGTCCCCGGAATAACCTTCCGGGGATATTTGGCGTGAGGTAGTGCAGGAGCTGGCGGAGGAGACCATGAGGATCGCGGTATGTGAAGATGAGGCAGTCCAGAGGGAGCTTCTGGGCAGATATGTGCAGGAGTGGGCACAGGCAGCCGGTGCCAGGACAGAAGTGGTGTTTTTTGACAGTGGAGGGAGTTTCCTGTTTGCCTGGGAAGATGACAGGGCCTATGACCTGGTGATGCTGGATATTGAAATGGGAGAACTGAATGGCATGGACCTGGCAGCCAGGATCCGCAGGCAGGACCAGGAAGTGCCTATCGTATTTGTCACAGGATACGAAGAATATATGGCGTACGGATATGACGTGGCAGCTCTCCATTATCTGGTGAAGCCTGTGAAGAAGAACAGGCTGTTTACGGTACTTGACCGGGTATGGCAGGGCAGGCAGCCTAAGGAGAAGCTGCTGCTGGATGCAGACCAGGGCATGGTCAGTCTCACCCGTGGGAAGATCTGGTATGCGGAAGCCACTGGCCACCAGTGTATACTCTGTCTGGAGAAGGAGAGCCATCGTTTGAAATGCAGCATCGGGGCGCTGGAAAAGCGTCTGGCAGATGGCAGGCAGTTTGTAAAATGTCACCGGTCCTATCTGGTGAACCTGGAGCATGTGGCGGCGGTGCAGAAAAGCGACTTGATTCTGGACGATGGAAGGCAGATTCCCCTTAGCCGGTATGTATACCGGCAGGTCAATGAGGCTTTTGTGGCATTCTATAAGGACTGCAAAGGCATGTCGGTATAGTCTGGAAATAGAAAGCAGGATAATAGGCAGGATGACAATAATATGGATAATTGTGGGAGCGGTTCTGGTATGTAATATCGGTCTGTGGGTATTTTTCCTGCCAAGGCTGATGTTGCGCAGGACCCGTATCCTGCAGGATGAAATGGTGAACCGTCATTACGGTGAGGTTGAGTCCATGTACCGCAGGATGCGTGGATGGCGTCACGACTATCACAACCATATACAGGTGCTGAAGGCCCATATGAGCCTTGGACAGTACACGGAAGCGGAGGAATACCTGGAGCGTCTGGAAGAAGACCTGGCCGAGGTGGATACCGTGCTGAAGACTGGTAATGTGATGATGGATGCCATCCTGAATAGTAAACTTACACTGATGAGAGAGAGGGGGATCCGGGTGGATGCCACTGCTATTGTGCCCAGGGATGTAGGGATCCTGGGGGTGGATCTGTCTGTGTTGATGGGGAATCTGCTGGATAATGCTATGGAAGCCTGTGAGAAAGTGCCCAGACAGGAGGAACGGTTTATCCGGATCTATGTGGATATCCTGAAAAAGCAGTTTTACATCTGTGTGACCAATTCCATGGTAGGGAAAGCCAGGAAAACGGGTACAGGTTTCTTCTCCAGCAAGGGATCCGGCCATGGCCTGGGATTGCTTCGCATAGACAGTATTGTGGAGAAATACCACGGCTATCTCAACCGGCAGGCGGAGGACGGGGTGTTCGCAACAGAGGTTACACTGCCGCTTGTGGGGGAACAATGAGGGGGCTGCATCGGAATGAGCGCTACAGGCCCTTCATATCCTGTATTCCCCTGCGGTAAAGCTGTGAAAAAGACGAACGGTTCGTGCAGAATGGGATACCATTGGTGCGCGAATTTTTTTTTGTCAGGAAAATGTGGTACAATATGCTGACAAAAGGAAAATTATGGTTACAGGTTGCCTGTGTGCCAGGGGCAGGGGAATATGCTACCGTCACACAGCCCCATGAAAAGGGGACAGGAAAGGAGAGGGGTGACATGAATGATGCCTATTATATAGCAGGAGACCGCAACAAGGGGAAGCAGGGGCTTGTGCGGAATTATTGTTACTATATGAAATGCTTGAAGGAATGGGACAGGAAGCTTTTCTACGCGACGGTTCTGGTGGCACTGCCCATGGTGGTGTTCACCCTGTTGCAGACGTTTTTGCCAGCGGTGCTGGTACAAGGTCTGGAGGAGAGACTTCCCATAGGCAGCATGCTGATCAAGGTCGCCCTGCTGTCGGCTGCACTGTGGCTGCTGGGCACTCTGGCAGGGATGATGCAGGAATACAGCTACATCCAGCAGAATTATTTCTCCCTGTATTTCATGAAAAAGTATGTGACCAAGATCATGCATGTGGACTATGATAAGCTGGATGAGAAGCAGTTCCGGCATCTGTCGGAGAATGTGTGGAATGCAGGTCTCCATGGCAGGGGCATCAAGTATGCCATGGATCTGCTGCCGGAGCTGACCATGAATCTGTTGTCTGTGGCAGTGTATGGGGTGCTGCTTGGTATGCAGAATATCCTGCTGGTGGTGGCAGTGATGGTATCCTTAAGTGCCAATCTGTACCTGCTGGGGCTGGCCAGGAAAAAACACAGACAGTATTTCGGGCAGATCAGCAGACATGCCAGGAGGGCGGAGTATATTTCCCAGCAGAGTATGGACAGTGCAGCGGGAAAGGATATCCGCATCTACAGGATGCTGGATCTGTTTCTGAAGAAATACGACCAGGCCCTGGAAAACATGGGGAGACTTTACGGGAACATCCACAAATGGTATCTGTTGCGGAATTTGTCTGGCGCATTCCTGGAGTTTATAAGGGATGGTCTGTCCTTTGGGCTGCTGGTGTATCTTTTGGCCGGCGGCAGGATCACGGCGGCGGGATTCGTATTCTGTATCGGCGCAGTGAGCCGTTTTTCCATCTGTTTTGAGATGCTTCTGCGTGTTGTCATGGATTTCAATTCCGTGAATACAACCATCGGTTACGTGCGGGATTTCCTCGGCACGGAGGAAACCTGGAAACCGGAGGACCGCCAGGGGAAGGAACGCATGGAGGAGATGGGGAAGCACCCGGTGGAGGTGACGCTACAGGATGTGTCCTTTTCCTATCCCGGTGGCAGGGAAATCCTGTCCCATGTGAACCTTACCATAAGGCCAGGGGAGAAACTGGCTCTGATCGGATTAAACGGCGCTGGCAAGACTACCCTGGTGAAGCTGATCTGTGGTTTTTACCAGCCCACACAGGGAAAGATTCTGTTAAATGGCATTCCGGTCCGGGATTATGGCAGGGAAGAATATTACAGCCTTATCGCTGTGCTGTTCCAGGACTCCACGCTTCTGCCGGTGACCCTGGACGAGAATCTCACAGGGGTGTGGGAAAACTGGTCAAATAAGGATTCAGGAGAAACACAGCAGGATGTAACCAAAGGGCAGCAGAAAATAGCCGAAAGCCAGGAAAAACATATTGAAAGGAACCGCCTGGATCAGATTCTTGCCTTTTCCGGTTTCCGGGAGAAGTATGAGAGCCTGCCTGGAAAAGGACAGACACTTCTGGTGAAGAAGCTGAATGAGGGCGCTGTGGATTTCTCGGGTGGAGAGATGCAGAAGCTGCTGTTTGCCAGGGCCCTATACAAGAAAGCGCCCCTGGTGATCCTGGATGAGCCGACAGCAGCCCTGGATCCCATTGCAGAGAGTGAACTGTATGAGCACTATGCCGCTTCTATGGAGGGAAGGACGTCCATTTATATCTCCCACCGTCTCTCCAGCACCCGGTTCTGCGACAGGATCGTGCTTTTAGAGGGCGGCAGGATCGTGGAGGAGGGTACCCATGAGAGGCTGCTGGCCGCGGGAGGACGCTATGCCAGACTTTATGAGATGCAGAGCCAGTATTACCGGGACCAGGAACAAATCAGGAAACGGATGCAAGTCATGGGAGATGAAGTGTCCGTGGAACTGGATATGGAGGGAGGGATATTTGATGAAACCAGGTGAGTGGAAAGGATTTTTCCTGCTCCTTAAGGATATTTTCAGAATCCACAAAAATTACAAGAATGTTTTCGTCAGCATGGTCGTGCTGGCTGTGGTGACGGCGGTGAAACCTTTTGTAGCCATGGTACTCACCGGTGTCCTGGTGGATGCGGCCTATGGGGGAAGGGACCTGGACAGCCTGCTTGCCATTGCTCTGGGAGGACTGGGGGTGGCGCTGGTGTGTTCTGTAGTCAATGCCAGAATGGTACAGGTGTTCAACCAGCATCTGGAGTATATGCAGGAGATCCAGAACCGTCCCATGAATGAGAAGGCCCTGGACATGGACTATGCCTACCTGGAGGATGCAGGTATCCATGATATGCGCCAGAATGGGGCAGCATCTCATATGTGGTTCGGGATGGTGGGAATCTCCCTCAGCGATACCAACAAAATGCTGACCAATCTGATAAGTATCCTGATCTCCCTTGGAATCGTAACTCCTATGTTTCTGAAGGGAAACAGTGCTGTCCATGGGTATGCAGGCAGCTGGTATGTGTCGGTGCTGTTTCTGGGACTACTGCTGTTCCTAATCTGGCTGGGCTATAAATCTGGTACGTACTTCAACCAGAAAATCAGCCTGGTGAGAAAGCAGCTGGCACCCCAGGAGAACAGGCGCAGATATTATATGTCAGTGCTGGCAGGCAGCGAGTCCCAGAAGGATCTGCGGGTCTATGGACAGCAGGAACTTTACCTGTCAGAGACAGACCGGATCATAGAGGCGGAGAGAAAAGTGGGGAAAACAGAGACAAAATACCAGTCTGTGAATGAGGTGCTAAGCAGAACCATATCTGCCCTCATGGGTTTTCTGGTCTATGGTTTTGCCGGGTGGAGGGCTTATGCCGGTATCATTTCTGTAGGTAGTGTGGTGACTTATGCCGCCAGTATCCTGCGGCTTACAGATACCATTGTGGAGTTGATCCGGAATGTGGGATATGTGAAATCAAAGGGAGAAAACAGCAGGGACTACAGGACCTATATGGGCCTGGAGAACCAGAAATACCAGGGAAGTCTTCCTCTGGAAAAGCGGAGGGACAACAAATTCACAGTGGAATTCGAGCATGTGTCCTTCAAGTATCCCGGATCGGAACAGTATGTGATCCGGGATCTGAACCTGTCGTTTGTGGTGGGGGAGAAAATGGCCATCGTGGGCAGGAACGGCTCTGGCAAGACCACCTTTATCAAACTGCTCTGCCGCCTGTATGATGTGACGGAAGGCGTTATCAAGGTGAACGGGATTGATATCCGGAAATATGACTATAAAGAGTATTGCAATTTGTTTTCCATTGTGTTCCAGGATTTCCGGATGTTTGCCTTTCAGCTGGGGGAGAACATTGCAGGTTCTGAGGAGGTGGAACAGGAACGGGCAGTGGATGCCCTGTGCCGGGCCGGGCTGAAGGAGCGCTACGAAGCCCTGCCGGAGGGACTTGCCACCTATGTGGGCAAGGAGTATGAGGAGGACGGGGTGAATTTCTCCGGCGGGGAGAAACAGAAGATGGCCATTGCCAGGGCCATCTACAAGGATGCACCTCTGGTCATCATGGATGAACCGACTGCAGCCCTGGATCCAGAGGCAGAGTGCGAAGTTTTTGCAGGATTTGACAGGATGGTGGGGGAAAAGACAGCTATCTACATCTCCCACAGACTGGCCTCCTGCCGGTTCTGCGAGGATATCCTGGTGTTTGAGGGCGGCCAGGTGGTGCAGCGGGGCAGCCATGAGCAACTGGCGGCTGTGCCAGGCCTGTACCAGAAGCTGTGGGATGCACAGGCCCAGTATTATGGGCGGGAGGGGAAGTAAGGCACAGATTCTTCCCGGACCGGAAAACGGTCTGGAACAGGATCCATTTCCTTGTTTTTTGGAAAAGGGGGATGTCCGACAAGGTATGACAAGTATTTCGGGCACATATATTTTAGGGAGAAAACAAAAAGAGATGTGCCATGAAAACCATTTATGTGAAAGACATCGCCAGAAAGACCGCGGGAAGGCTTACCGGTGGGAAGGAGATCAGCCCCAGGTATGTGGCGGTGACAGTACTGTTCCTGTGCGCTATGTTTGTATTGGGGCGTGCGGCGGCCCGGACGCTGATGGAGATCCGGGAGACAATGGGACAGGGGGTGAACCAGGAGGCAATGCCAGGGGCAGACTTCCAGAATGGAGGCCTGGAAACAACGTCTGCGGCAGGCTCTCAGGGAGGACCGGAAACAGTGCAGACTTCTGTCCTTGCAGATTCCCAGAATTGGGGACTGGGATTTGGCAAGTCTGGGGAGAAACCCACAGGCAATGCCACAGTGGCGGAGATGAAACAGTACAATGCCTACTATATGGCGGAGGGCGAGGACAAAGTGCTGTATCTGACCTTTGACTGCGGCTTTGAGAATGGCAATACCGAACCCATTCTGGATGCCTTGAAGAAACATAATGCCCCGGCTACCTTTTTCGTGGTAGGACATTTCCTGGAATCCGCCCCCGATATTGTGAAACGTATGGTGGCAGAAGGGCATACCGTAGGCAACCATACATATCATCATCCGGACATGTCCCAAATTGCTGATCAAGTGTCTTTTCAGAAAGAGATGGACGCTGTGCAGGATAAATTCCGGGAAGTTACAGGAGTAGAGCTGTCCATGTACTACAGACCGCCTCAAGGTAAATACAGTACTGCCAACCTACAGATGGCCAGGGACATGGGGTATGCTACCTTTTTCTGGAGCCTGGCCTATGTGGACTGGAACAAGGATGCCCAGCCCAGCCATGAAGAGGCCTTTGAGAAACTATGCGGACGCATCCACCCCGGGGCCATTGTACTGCTCCACAGCACTTCCCAGACAAACGGGGAGATTCTGGATGAACTGCTGTCCAAGTGGGAGGAGATGGGGTATACCTTCCGGCCCCTGTCGGATTTCGTGGACGGGGCAGATGATGGCAGCACCACAGCCGGCCGGATCCTGCAGGATGAACAGAATCCCATGGGAGATGCGCCTGCTTCCTGAACTCCCATACATCCCAATGCTCCACTATAAACGAAAGCCGGAATTTTGAAAGAGGCACATAATCTGTTTTCGCCATTTTACATTTATGCACATGTGTGTTACAATGTGAGGCGAAGGCAGAACTGTGACGATAGTGATGGAAACTGTCTGTAGGAGCAGATGCAGACAGTTTCGGATTCCAGCGTCTCTATAGGTAAAATGTCTGTGGTACAAGGGGAAGCCGTGCGAATATGTAAACATTTTTAGATTGAGGCGAGGAAGATGGAAACAAGGATGGAAAAGGAACTGATAATTGTAATTGACTTCGGTGGCCAATATAACCAGCTGATTGCAAGGCGGGTCAGGGAATGCAATGTGTACTGTGAAATCTATTCCTATAAAACGGATCTGGACAAGATCAAAGCGATGAAACCCAAAGGAATCATCCTTACAGGAGGCCCCAGCAGTTGTTATGAAGAAGGGGCAGCCACCTGTTCTCCGGAACTGTTCGGACTGGGGATTCCTGTACTGGGATTATGTTATGGTGCCCAGCTCATGAGCCTGGTTCTGGGAGGCAGGGTGGAAAGAGCGGCTGTGCGGGAATACGGCAAGACAGAAGTGGATGTGGACACTACATCTTCCTTGTTTGCAGGCGTCTCCGCACATACCATCTGCTGGATGAGCCATTTTGACTATATCGCACAGATGGCGCCGGGATTCAGAGCGGTTGCCACCACTGCCAACTGCCCGGTGGCTGCAGCAGAATATGCACAGAAGAGGCTGTATGCCATCCAGTTCCATCCGGAAGTACTCCACACAGCAGAAGGCACCAAAATGCTCTACAATTTTGTGCGCACCGTCTGTGGATGCAGGGGAGACTGGCGCATGGACTCTTTTGTGGAAGAAAACATCCGGGCTATCCGGCAGAAGGTGGGACAGGGCAGGGTTCTCTGTGCCCTCTCAGGTGGTGTGGATTCTTCTGTGGCAGCAGTCCTGCTCTCCAAGGCCGTGGGGGAACAACTGACCTGTGTGTTCGTGGATCATGGCTTGCTCCGCAAAGACGAAGGAGACCAGGTGGAAGCAGTGTTCGGCCCTTCTGGCAACTATAAACTGAACTTTATCCGGGTAAATGCACAGGAACGCTTCTACCAGAGACTGGCCGGCGTCTCTGAACCGGAACAGAAACGCAAGATCATCGGCGAGGAATTCATCCGTGTATTCGAGGAAGAAGCCAAAAAGATTGGCACCGTGGATTTCCTGGTGCAGGGAACCATCTATCCTGACGTGGTGGAAAGCGGCCTGGGTGGAGAATCTGCTGTGATCAAATCCCACCATAATGTGGGTGGTCTGCCAGACTATGTAGATTTCAAGGAAATCATCGAACCCCTGCGATGCCTCTTTAAGGACGAAGTCCGCAAGGCAGGTCTGGAACTGGGAATTCCCGAACAACTGGTATACCGCCAGCCTTTCCCTGGCCCTGGCCTGGGGGTCCGTATCATTGGGGAAGTAACTGCTGAGAAGGTAAAGATCGTCCAGGATGCGGATGCTATTTACCGGGAAGAGGTGGAAAAAGCAGGACTAGCGGGGAAGATTGGCCAGTATTTTGCCGCCCTCACCAACATGCAGAGTGTGGGAGTCATGGGAGATGAGCGGACATACGATTATGCGGTAGTATTGAGGGCTGTAAATACCATTGACTTCATGACAGCAGAGGCGGCAGAGGTGCCCTTTGCGGTGCTAGGCAAGGTGATGAGCAGGATTATCAATGAGGTCACAGGGGTTAATAGGGTGCTGTATGATTTGACAAGTAAGCCGCCTGGGACGATAGAGTTCGAGTGATGAAATGGGTTTCAAGAACCTAGTGTTTATGCGGATTGCAAGCAAATTTGTTTAGGCGCTGGCAACGATTTGGCAACATTTCGGGTATCACTCGTTAGATAAAAGAATACTTCAATAACAGAAAAACCTTACTGATTTTCAGATATGACAACTGAAAATTGGTAAGGTTTTTTGCGTTCATTTTTTCTTCTTGCGCTTTGCTTCTTTTTTGTCTGTGCTTTCTGCTTCTTTGGCGGCTTCATTGATAAAGTCAAACAATTCTTGCGTAGGAACCTTTGCCCAGATTTGGTGCGTGTCAAGTTCTGGATATTTGTACCGCCACTCGTCATATTCTTCTTTGGTGATTTCGCCCTTTTCCAGTCTGGCGGCTTCTGACTGCCATGCGTGGAACATTTTGAACATGGAAGAATAGGTGGAGTAATCGGACTTATCCAGACGCAGGCAGATTTCCCCGTCAATCTCACCGATTTTCAGCCCATACATATCTTCCAGCGCAAAGAGGGTGTGCATAAGCCCGATATTTGTATCAATATCCGGCACGGTGAGGGCGTGGGTGCTGATACCGAAAAGGTTAGCCATTTCTTTTACAAGGTCATGCTTCGGCACTCTGGCTTCGGATTCATACTGTGCCATACGGACGTCCGAGGTCTTTCCGAGGAAGCCGAGGATTTCGCCCAGTTGCTTTTGCGTCATGCCTTTTCTATTGCGAAAAAATTTGATGCGTTTGCCGATTGCCATAATCAAACCTCCGTTGTAGTGGTTAAGCACAGCCATGCCAGCTCGATTCCGCTGTGCTTCATCTCGCTGTGGCGGTGCGCCATATACGCCTGTCATAAACCAGTCCAGCGTGTGCAAGCACCCGCCGTCCTGTTTTCTGCCCGCCGTACATGGCTGTACTTAAACAAATTTGTTGAATTTAGTATAGCATGAGGAAATAAAAATAGCAAGAATAACTTAAATAAAAAAAGTTAAGATTCTTTTGAAAACCACTTGACTTAACGGAATTTATTTAGTATTCTATATACAGACATTAAACAAAAACAGTTAGAAAGGAGAAAACAACTGCATGACAGGAAAATCATTTATGACAGTGGAGGAAGTGGCAGCGGAATTGCGTGTGTCGAAGTCAAAAGCCTACCAGATTGTAAGGAAACTGAATACAGAGTTACAGAAACAGGGCTATCTGACCGTGACAGGACGTGTGAACGCTACATTTTTTCATAAAAAGGTCTGTTACAGCGAATAAGGAAGGAGAGTGATTAGAAGATGGCTGTATACAAAGACAATGCAACTGGAACGTGGAGGGTAATTTACCGTTTCACCAACTGGAAGGGGGAGAGGAAGCAGACACAAAAAAGGGGCTTTGCAACGAAAAGGGAAGCGTTAGTCTGGGAACATGAAGCCATGCTTAAACAGGGGGCAAAACTGGATATGACGTTCGGCAGTTTCTTTGAAGTGTACGAAGCGGATAAGAAACAGCGTGTCAAGGAAAGCACATGGGAATCCAAAAGCCATGTAATACGGACAAAGATTTTGCCACACTTTGAAAACCGCAAAATTGCAGAGATTGAAGCAAAAGACGTGATAGCGTGGCAAAATGAACTGATGGCATACAAGGACGAGAAAGGCAAGCCCTATTCCGCAGATTATTTGAGGACGATACACGCACAGCTTACAGCGATATTCAATCATGCAGTAAACTTTTACAATCTTCCCTACAATCCGGCAAGGAGGGCGGGAACGATTGGGAGCGAAGCCGTAAAGGAAATGGACTTCTGGACGAAGGAAGAATATCTGAAATTCTCCGAAGCCATGATGGATAAGCCCCGTTCCTATTATGCGTTTGAAATGCTTTACTGGTGCGGTATGCGCTCTGGCGAACTGCTTGCCCTCACTCCGGCAGATTTCAATTTTGAGAAGCAGACGGTCACAATCAGCAAGACGTTTCACCGCTCCAAAGGGCGGGATATTATCACAAGCCCAAAGACGAAGAAAAGTAACCGCACCATCAAAATGCCGCCTTTTCTCTGTGAGGAAATGCAGGAGTACATCAAAATGCTTTATGACATTAAGCCGGACGAAAGGTTATTTACCGTCACAAAATCCTATCTCAATCACGAAATGGAGCGTGGGGCAAAACAGGCAGGAGTTAAGAAAATACGTATCCACGATATTCGTCACAGTGCGGTTTCGCTCTTAATCAACATGGGATTTTCGGTACTGGCGATTGGGGAGCGCATGGGACATGAAGCGGAGAAGATTACATACCGGTATGCCCACTTGTTTCCTACGATTCAGACAGAAATGGCAGAAAGATTGGAAATGGAGCGAATGACAAAGGAGGACTAAAAAATGGATAAAGCACTTGATTATAAAGGAAGATGGCGCAATCATACGGTGGCGTTTCGGGTATCAGACGAAGAAGCAAAACTGTTAAATGATTTAGTAGCATTGTCGGGGCTGACTAAGCAGGACTATATCACCAGGCGGCTCTTGTGTCGGGATGTGGTGGTACAGGGCAATCCGAGGGTGTATAAGGCTCTGAAAAACCAGATGGCGGCAATCCATGAGGAATTAAAGCGTATGGAGAGCATAAGCCCGGACAATGACGAACTGCTCTATACGTTGCAGGTAATCGCAATCACGTTGGACGGTCTGAAAGGAGAAGATGAATGACAGGAAAAAGAAAAACGACTGCTTCCGTATCATCTGTTGGCGCAGATGGGAAACAGCCGAATCTTAAAAACGACACTGAAATTATAGCAAATGAAACAGCACAAATCAATCTGCAAGCCACAAATAACTGCAAAAGCCCGGAGAAATCCGGGTGCAGTTTGCAGACGGTTTCCATGACAGAATTATATGATACGCTTTACCCGCCGAGGACGCCGGTTGTTGATGGTTTTCTGTATGGCGGCACATATCTTTTCGTAGGTGCGCCAAAGGTGGGAAAATCCTTTTTTATGGGGCAGCTT